>JAGCUN010000049.1 GCA_017962845.1 Bacteroidales bacterium
ACCGGTTATCACGGTGTATGTGTATGAGGATGAGAAATATGAGGAGATGTTGCGTGTTTGCGACGAGACTTCTCCGTACGCCCTCACGGGTTCCATTTTCGCCCAGGACCGTTTTGCTATCGAGAAGGCCGAGCAGATGTTACGTCATTCTGCGGGCAACTTCTACATCAACGACAAGCCGACTGGTGCGGTGGTGGGTTGCCAGCCCTTCGGCGGCGCCCGCGCTTCCGGTACCAACGACAAGGCAGGCAGCGCCCTCAACCTCTACCGTTGGATCAGCGCCCGCTGCATCAAGGAGACCTTCGTCCCCGCCACCGATTATGGTTATCCTTTCCTCAAAGAGGAGAAATAATCATACTACGATTATTACAGCAACGGAGGCATCCCAACGGGTGCCTCCGTTCTTTTTACAAAAAAAGCGGGACAGTTACTGCCCCGCTTCCGTTAATATTGAGCGACCATTACTTACACTCAATACCGGTTTTAACACCATTGATCTCAGCTACGGTGTTGTAGTCCGAGCATTTCATGTCTTCACCCGGTTCGAAGTTGTGAGTGGCGGAAACGCCATTCACCCATTGTTTGCAGTGGCATTTTTTGTCACAGGAAGCGAACATGCCGACGAGGGCAACGCATGCGATGATAACGAATACTTTTTTCATTGTTTTTTTGGGTTTAGGTTAATAATATTTGATGTTTTTATTGGTTTTGCCTTTTCCTTATCTTACAAAAATAGCATTGACACACCCTGGAGTTTTAGCTCCTTCCAGCGTCTGTTCTTCATTATTCTTGAGTAGAACCGGCAGGTCATGCCCTACCCATTGCTCCTTTCTGCCGGCAATGTATAGGTCGCCATCTTTCTTGCAAACGGCATAAGGTCTTCTGCACGACAGCTCCCGTGTCGTACCATTCTCATACAAATAACCCTGTATGATGCTTTGATACATGCTGCCTTTTTCCTGATAGAATGTTACATAGGGAACGTGATTATCTACCCATACGCAGGTGGCGCGACCGGGCAACGGAGTTTGATTGGTTGGTGTCAGATCGCGTAAAGTGCCATTAGTCCACAAGGCCGGTACCGTGAGATTGCTGATGATACTGCTTTCCTGCGGTGCTTCTCCGACAACATATACGGTAGTACCGTCAACAAAGACGTCATAGGCACACCCTCCACCATCTGATAGCATCTGATAAGTACCATTTGTCCACAAATAAGCGGCCTTGGAAGTTCCTGATACATAGACGCATCCGGCAACATATACTTTCCCATTGGCAATGCTTACGGCAAAAGCCTCAGATGTGGGTTCAGAATAAGGATAAAGTGTTTGATAATTGGTTGCTAATGATTCGGCAGTACCATTCCTCCATAATGTGGCCACATGGTTCAGTTGACCGACGGCATACACCATGCCATTGCTGACGTAAATGTCGTTGACGCAACCGGAGGTTTGTGAAAGGACCTGAGCTACGCCGTTTTTCCAAATGGTGGGTTTGTTCTCCATTCTGCCGGCATAGTAAATGTCGCTACCATCACAGAAAACACTTGTTGTTGTGTTGTCCATTGCGCTGGCAAATGTTTTTTTTGCGCCATCTTCCCAGCAGACTGCGGCTGTCGGATTGATGATGTCCATATCGGCACCAGCCAACAAAACTTTCGGCAGGTTCGAATTGTTACCATCGGGTTTGTCGTTTTCTTTATCGCATCCGACCATCACAACCATGGTCAGAACTGCAAATAATAATAGGAAAAATGAATTTCTTTTCATAATATCTATTTTTGATTTAGAATTAATGCGGCAAAAATACTATCATTTTGAATGACTTTTATCCCCTCACAATAGAAATGTGAACCCTCACGGCTAAAATGTGAAGGGGTGGTAGAAATGAATAATTTTGCGGGGGGGGGGTAATGTACTATTAATCAATATATTATAAATAATTGATTTTGTATATGGGTGAGGGAAAAAATGGCTTTTGTGAGGGGATAAAATGATTTTTGGGGCGGGACGGTAAGGGATAATAGCGTATCTTTGCACCCTCATTCACATTTTACCTCTATGAAAAACAAACACCTGAAAACAATTGTCATCATTTCGCTGAATGTCCTGTTATGCGGCATAATTATTTGGTTTTTTACCCAAAACTCCATCCTGCGTCCTTATGCTGGCAGTTTTTTGAAAGAGGCTATCTCTGCAATGCTTTTGTTAGGCTCATTGTATGCCAACTATTTCCTGCTTTACCCGAAAATTTATCAAAAACATTCAGAAATCATCTATTGGATAGCCGTAGTGTTCATTTCCATAGCGGTGGCGGTTGCGGATATGGCTATTGCATACCCTTATATTATATCTGTAAATGGAAAAGTTGTTGAAGAGATAGGGTTTTACAAATTATTCGGGTGGCATCTGATTTATATTTCCTCGCGTGATCTGTCGTTGAATATTTTCCCGTTCCTATTGAGAGACAGACTGCATTACCGCCAGTCGTTGGAAAAAGAGGTGCAAGTGGTTTACCGAGATGTGCGGAAAGTGGATGTCGTTGACAAGGACAGCAATATCCATTTGGTGGACATCAAGGACATTTTCTATTGTCGCCAACTGGGGAATTATACCAGTGTCGTTACAGTACGGAACGAGGCTTACACGCGGCTGGGTTCGATGAGGCATCTGGAGCAGTTGTTCGGCGAGGAGGAATTCATCCGCATCACGACAACGCTGTTAGTACCGTTTCAGTACATCCAGTCGTGCCAGGACAACGTGGTGGTGATGAAGAAGATGCCGTGGAAGAAGAACCCCACCGCGTTCCAAATGGAACCCAAAACCAGTGCGGAGATTGCCGAAAGGATAGCGGAGTTTATGAGGCTGAAGGATGTGATATCGGGCGGAAAAGAAGGTGCTGAAACTTCAGATTCTACAGTCGGCAAGCGGAAGCCGGCCACCCCTCCGGATGAAAAGATTCGAGAGGTTCTTTCTTATATCGAGAATCACGCCAACTGCAATTCGGCGGACATCATCGCCGGCACGAAATATTCATTAAGCACCGTCGAGCGCTGCCTTTCCGAACTCCGGAAACAGGGGCTTATCGAGCACACTGGCAGCAAGAAGTGCGGCGGGTACCGCACGGTCCATTGAGTTCATCAAGGTCGTAAAGTTGCCGATTCATCAGACGAACGGCCGTGCAACTCCCGAAAGGTTCAGGTGTTTATAACCTTTCGATGCAATTGATGGTAAAAGTTCCAAATCTGTCTTCCGTATGGATTCTTCCTGGGCGATAATAATTGTATTTCAGGCAAATATTCACATCGACGGTGTCCCCAACAGGAAATGATTTGGGAATTTGTCCATGAATAGGCAGAACTTGCCCAGTAGAGTCGATAAAATGCGCGGTGATCTTCAACCCTTCTTTCCAATATGGGTAAGTGGTTCTGTAGGGTTCTTCCAACACGACAAATTTGCCACTTGTCATCCCTGCACAGTCGCAATTCCGTTCTTTCATGCAACCCGCTAAACAAAATGACAAAACTAATGATCCAAAAATCAAATACTTTTTCATGACTTAATTATTTATTAATGAACGAATATTTATTAATGAACGAAAAAAGTGAGTGGTTTATTGTGAAATCATGAACGATTTCATCCCTTCACACAAAAAAATGGTCTGAAAAAATTTATTTTGGCATTGAACATTGTTGTTTGCCAATTGTTTCGTATTTTTGCAGCCGCAAATTGTATATTAATTAAATAGTATCTATACATGAAGATTCAGAACGAAAAAAAGAGCGAGCAGATTCAGATGGTCACCATTGAAATCTGCAAAGAAGATTACGCAGCAAACGTAGAAAATGCACTGAAAAAACAGCGCAGAATGGCACAGGTCCCCGGCTTCCGCCCGGGCAATGCCCCCATGCCGATGATTAAGAAAATGTATGAGAAGTCGTTCATCGCCGACGAAGTGAACCGCATGATGTTTGACGAACTCAACAAGTATATCCGCGAAAACAACATCGAGACCCTCGGCGAACCGCTGCCGGTGAACGACAAAACCGTGGTGGATTTCGAACACCCCGACAAGTTTGTCTTCGTCTTCGAAATCGCTTCCCAGAAGCCGTTCGACATCAACTATGAGGAGCTGCCCGAGATCACCAGCTACCAGATCAAGGCTACCGACGAGGAGATCGACCGCTTTGTGGATGACCTGCGCAAACGCCACGGCCAGTACACCTCCCCCGAAACCATTGCCGACAACGATTTCGTGACGGTGGAGTTCAACGAGAACGACAACGGCAACTTCTATGCCAACGACCTCAGCGAGGCCGGCAAGAAACTCTTTATCGGCAAGAACGTGAAAGAGGTGGTCACCGCCGACGTTCACACCCTCTTCGACGACGAGAACAAGCTCGCCACCTTCCTCAAGACCACTCCCGAGATGATCAATAAGGAAGAAGCCGACGTGCGCGCCATGACCATCAAGTACATCGGTCACCTCGAACCCGCCGAGCTCAACGACGACTTCTTCAAGAAAGCCTACCCGAAAGGTGAGGTGAAGAGTGTGGAAGAACTCCGCAAAGAAGGTGCCGCCAAAGTGGAGGCCGAATACGCGACTTCTATCCGTCAGAAATTCATGAACGACGCCATCACCACCCTCGTTGACAACCTCAAGATAGAGTTGCCCGAAGAGTTCCTCCGCCGCTACATCATTGCTGCTCAAGAGGATATGACCGAAGAGAAGCTGAACGGCGAGTTCGACAAATACCTCAACTCTTTCAAGTGGCAGCTCATCGAGAACAAGCTCACCAAGGAGAACAACATCCAAGTTACGGAAGAGAACGTTCGCAACTATGTACGCGACTTCTTCATGAAGAACTACTTCGCCCAGTTCAACGCCGAAGATGTGGCCGAACGCGTGGACGCTATGGTGGCCGACACCCTCAAGAACAAAGATACGGTGAAGAACATCTATGACCAGTTGTTCGACGAGGCCATCGGCAACGTGCTGCAGCAGAAGATGAAGACCAAAGTTAAAAAGGTGACCTTCAAGGAGTTCGCTGATGAGCTTTATGGTATTAAAGAGGAGAAAAAGCCGAAGGCCAAGAAAGCCGCCCCCAAGAAAGCCGCTGCAGAGCCTGCTGAAGCCCCCGCTGAAGAGGCTAAGCCGAAAGCCAAGAAAGCGCCTGCCAAAACAAAAAAAGCAACCCCCAAAGCAGAATAACGAATGAACGATTTCAGAAACTACGCCGTCAAACATCACGGCATCTCCAGCCTGCACGTCGATAAATACATGTCGGCGGTCAGCGACTATCTCACTCCCTACATCATCGAGGAGCGTCCGATGAACATCACCCAGCTGGACGTGTTCTCCCGCTTGATGAAAGACCGCATCATCTTCCTCGGCGTGCCGATCGACGACGACGTGGCCAACATCATCCAGGCGCAGCTGCTGTTTTTGGAGTCGCAGGATTCGGAGCGCGACATCCAGATCTACCTGAACTCTCCTGGCGGTTACGTACATGCCGGTTTGGGCATTTACGACACCATGCAGTATATCAACCCTGACGTATCGACCATCTGCACGGGCATGGCGGCCTCCATGGCGGCTGTGCTGCTGTGTGCCGGCGCGAAGGGCAAGCGCTTCGCCCTCCCCCACTCCCGCGTGATGATTCACCAGCCGCTGGGTGGCGCACAGGGTCAGGCTTCCGACATCGAAATCGAAGCCCGCGAGATTCAGAAACTCAAGAAAGAACTCTACGAAATCATCGCCAACCACTCCGGCAAAGACTACGACCAGGTGTGGAAAGACTGCGACCGCAACTACTGGATGGTGGCCGCCGAAGCCAAAGAGTACGGCATGATTGACGAAGTGCTGGGAAAGAAATAAGTATGGCAAAGCAAACCAAAACGAAAGGCTATTGTAGCTTCTGCGGTTGTCCGGAGACCAAAGAGGAGCCGTTGATTTATGGCTTTTCGGGCGCCATCTGCGATACTTGCGCCAAAGCCGCCTTGCAGCTGCTGCACGAGAACCACGTGAAGGCTGCTCCGCCCGCCCCCAAACTCAAACTGCTGAAGCCGGCCGAGATCAAGGCACGGCTGGATGAGTATGTCATCGGGCAGGATGAGGCGAAACGGGTGATTTCTGTGGCCGTTTACAACCACTACAAGCGCATTTTGTACGCTGAAAAGAACGAGAATGATGTGGAGATTGAGAAGTCGAACATCATTATGGTGGGCGAGACAGGTACGGGCAAGACTTTGATAGCCAGAACAATTGCCAAGATGTTGGATGTGCCGTTCTGCATTGTGGATGCCACCGTTTTCACACAGGCCGGTTATGTGGGCGAGGATGTGGAGAGCATCCTGTCGCGCTTGTTGCAGGCCGCCGACTACGATGTGGCCCGCGCCGAGCGTGGCATCGTCTTCATCGACGAGATCGACAAGGTGGCGCGCAAGGGTGCCGACAACCCCTCCATCACCCGCGACGTGTCGGGCGAGGGCGTGCAGCAGGCACTGCTCAAACTGCTCGAAGGTTCGATCGTGAACGTGCCCCCGCAGGGAGGTCGCAAACACCCCGAACAGCAGTTCATCCAGGTCAACACCCAGAACATCCTTTTCATCGGGTCGGGAGCGTTCAACAACCTCGACCACATCATCGCCGAAAGGATGAACACCAACGTCATCGGCTACAACGCCAAAAACCGCAACATCGACAAGGATAACCTCCTGCAATACGTTTCCCTTCAGGACATTAAGTCGTTCGGACTGATTCCGGAACTCTGCGGACGTTTCCCGGTTATCACCAGTCTCGACAAACTCGACGCCGCCGCGTTGAAGCAGATCCTCATCCAACCCAAAAACGCCCTGGTCAAGCAGTTTGTTAAACTTTTCGACCTCGACGGCATCCAACTTACCTTTGATGACGAAGCCATTGACTATATCGTAGAAAAGGCTGTGGAACTGAATCTTGGCGCACGCGGACTGCGTTCCATCGTGGAGAAAATCATGACCAACGCCATGTACGAATTCCCCAGCTCCAATAAAAAATCCATGAGCATCACCCTAAAATACGCTAAAGAACAATTCGAACACTCCATCTTCAAATTCCTCAACTGACCTTTCGTATCCGTAAATATATAAAAATGAATAAGAAAAGTTTCCTCGTCATGTTTGCCATCCTTCTGATGACAAACATTTTATTTTCACAGAATGTCACTTTGAAAGTCACTTTGCTGAACGGCAAGTCGGAAAGTGTGGAGCTGAAGTCGGCCTACGACAAGGATGCTCCCGTGTATGGCACAGCGAAGATTACCAATAACCAGTTTACTCTCAAGACAAAAATCCCCTCCACGGACCTTTACGCCTTGGCGTTTTCGAGCAACCAGTCGTTTCTGCTCTGCCTGAACCCTGGCGACAACATCACGCTGACCATCGATGAGAGCAACCTCCAGAATGTGCCCGCCGTCAGCGGCTCCGAATCGATGCTGTTCATCAAGGATCTTACCGATGTGTTCGTCTCTCGTCAGAAAGTGCTCGACAGCTTGAACCATGCGGTACAGACCGATCGTAAGCAACTGTATTTCACGACTTTCACTTCCAAATTCCAACCATACCACCAGTCGTTCAGCACCATGGCCGACGACATCAGTGCGGCGCTGGAGCAAAACGACTCGCTGGTAGCCCTCACAGGCCGTTATGCGCCCAAGGGAACGGTGGACAAGAAGTCGGCAGAACAGTACATCAACGCCTCCATCAAGGTGTTGAAGGTGATGAAAAACTACTTCGCTACCTACCGCAATTTTGCTACGGCGGTGCAGCCTGCCTTCGAGAATTCGCTGCCGGCGCCCATCCAAGGGTACAATGACTTCGTCCTGAATCTTACTGCTTACACCAAAAGCAACAGCGATTATCGCGAAGAGATTGACGTTCTGTTGAATAACTATATGACGAAAGCTGAGGAGTTGGTGGCGCAGTATGATGATGAGTATTATGATGGAAAGATGGACAGTCCGAAGGCACAAATAGCTTTTGGCAACCGCATTGCGGGTCTGGTAAGCGAGTATGCCCAGCGTGTGGCCGACAGCCGTGAAGGGGAGACCAGCACGGCGACGTTGCTGAAGACGATGGGTAACCAGTTGATACAAAGCGCACAGACGAATGTGCAGAATATCGTGAACAGTTACCAGCAGGAGTTCAACAGACGCGATGCAGGGGCTACGGCCAAGGCTCGCCAGCTGATGCTGGACCACAAGTCGGACCTCGCCGCCCTGATGTTCCTCGACAACTTCGCGCAGGACAAGGCTTTACAGACCGATGTGGTGTCGGCGCTCAATGGCATCTATCCCGAGCATCCGCTGGTGAAAGACCGCTGGAACCGCATCAACACCCCGCAGTTCCGCACGGCGGAAGGCAGCATCGCTCCCGAACTGGAGTTCAACGACCCGACGGGCAAAACCCGCAAGCTCTCCGACCTGCGCGGCAAGGTGGTGCTGATTGACTTCTGGGCCTCTTGGTGCGGTCCGTGCCGCCGCGAGAATCCCAACGTGGTGTCGATGTACCAAAAGTACCATGACAAAGGTTTCGAGGTGTTCAGTGTGTCGCTCGACAAGGACCTCAACGCTTGGAAGGGCGCCATCGAGAAGGACGGGCTGGTGTGGCCCAACCATGTGAGCGATCTGAAAGGGTGGGGCTCCGCCGCCGCCAAACTGTACGGCGTTTCCTCCATCCCCTGCACCTTCCTGATTGACAAAGACGGTCGAATCCTGGCGAAAGGCCTGCGCGGTGACACCCTCACCCAGGCGCTGCAGCAGCTGTTCGGGGAGTGATTTCTGGGATGAAGAGATGAAGAGATGAAGGGATGAAAAGATGAAAGGATGAAAAGATGAAAGAAGACCAGTGACCAATACCCCTTCATTTAATTGTACATTGTTAATTGTACATTGTTAATTGTAAATTTAATCAACCACCAACCCCGAACCATGAAACCCGCCCACCGCCTCCTTACCACCCTCCTCGCCCTGCTGCTCGTGGCATTCAGCGTCTCGGCTTTTGCGCAGAATGACAATGATTGTCAGACTATTGAGGGCGTGAAAGGCACCAGCGTTTCGGTGGACCCGAACGGCAATGTATATGTGATCGACGGTTCGACACTCTACAAATTGACGCAGAATGGCAGCGAGTGGGTTAAGTCGCAGTACAGCAACTTCCAGCTGGGCGATATTGCCTCTGTTGATGTGGATAATCCGCTGAAAATTATGTTGTTCTATCAAGATGAGGGGATGATTCTTTTTTTGGATGAGAAGATGAATCCTCTGATGGAGCCCCTTAACCTGATGGATGCTGGTATGAACAATATTTCCCTCGCCACCTACTCCACCGACAATACGATATGGCTTTACGACGTTGTATTACATGATTTGATCAATGTGAATTTCAAGTTGAAAGAACTTTCGAGAAATCATTTGTCCATAGAATATGGGGAGCCCGACCAGCTTATCTCATTACAGGAGAAACAGTTGGCGTTGGCTTATTCTATTAAGGGTGTGGCCTATTATGATGCGTTCGGCACCTATTTGGAAACCATCTCCGTTCCTGTTCATTATGGCCTGGATTGGCAATTGGACAATAGTCTAATCTACTACGTAAAATACGACGATATGGGACGTAAGCCCGGAGTTTATGTGGTCTGCTATAACTATTTGTTGCACACGCAACAATATTTGGGAGCAATATCCTGTCCAGTTGTGGATTTCGCATACAGCAACGGCATAGTATGGGGCATCGATGAGGAACATCATCTGAAAATGATAATACTTGAAACTGAAGAATGAAAAAATGGTCGCTCTTCCTGTTAACCCTGCTGATGGCGCTGTCGGTTTTCGGACAGCGCAAGGGGAAGGGTTGCGACTTTGAGTACTGGGCCGACTCGCTCGACCGGCTGCGCGTGGAGGCCATGACCGCCCGCACCGAGGTGGAACGCTACGGCCTCAACGACGACTTCATGAACCTGCTGGAACTCACCCTCCAAGAAGACAATTCCTTTAAATTTGGCTGGGATTCGGTCAAGAATTTCTCCGTGCTCGCCTCTCCCGACAAACTGTTCAAGATTTTCACTTGGTTCATTTATAAAGATGATTTTACTGTAGAAAATTTCGGCTTTATCCAAGTGTATAACGATGGCCGCAAGAAATTTGAGGTCTATCCGCTGTACGACAAACGCGCCATCATGGACAATCCGCAGACTACCATAGGCAACCATAAGAAATGGTACGGGGCAGTGTATTATAAAATGGTGATGACCAAGACGAAGAGCAAGACCTACTACACACTGCTCGGCTGGAATGGCAATGATATGTTCACCAATCAGAAAGTGATTGAGGTTCTGTATTTTAAACAAGATATGAGTCCTGTTTTTGGGGCGAATGTTTTCAAAAAATACACCGATAAAGCCTATCGGATTATTTTCGACTATGCCAAAAACTCAGTATTTTCGTTGAAATACGAGCACCATACCTACGATGTGGGTACGGGCAAGCGCGACCCGAAGACGCACACGGTGGTATATGAAACGCAAAGCGCCGACATGATTATTTTTGACGATATCGCCCCATTGGATGATTTTATGGGCAATGTGGCCGCTTTCATGGTGCCGGAGTCGAGTGTGAACCACGGCTTTGTGCAGGATAATGGCAAATGGCTGTATATCAATAAGGTGAATGGTAGAAATCCCGACAAGGACAAGCCTGCACACCAGTTGAAAGAGCGTGAATATTACAAACCTTGAGTTTACTGGGCGGTGGCGAGTGTCACCACGCTGACGCGTGTGCCGGGCACCTCCAAGATTTTCCGTACGGCCGCCTCGGTGGTCGCCCCCGTGGTGAGTACATCATCGCACACGATGACATGCTTGCCGGCTATCGCATCGCCATCCGTCACGGCAAACACCTCCTTTACATTCTCCCAGCGGCTGAAGCGCGACTTTCGCGTCTGCGTCTCCGTGAAGGTGCTGCGCATGAGGATGTGCGTGTCGTAGGGAATCTGCAAACCTTTGCTCAGCCCTTTGGCAATCCATTCGCTCTGATTGTATCCTCTAATTCTGAGTTTTTTAGGATGTAATGGGATGGGCAGGATGCAGTCGGCATCGGCGAGGCGGCCTTTTGCGTGGAGCTTCTTCCCATACATTTCACCCAAATATGCCCCCACCTCCTTGTTGCCTTTGTACTTCAGCTGGTGCAGAATCTCCTGTACGCAATTTCCCTTCCGAAAACTCAAAAAAGCATAGGTGTTTTCCACCGGAACACGACCACGAAAAATCTGTTCCAACGGGTGATTTTCGACTTTGTGAGAGTCGGTTTCGGGGAGATGTAGCTGACAATTCAGACATAAATGTTCCTCATTTTCTTGAAGAACATCACCACATGATAAACAAAGACGAGGGTAAAAAACTGAGAGTAAATTGTTTAGGAGAGAAAATTTTTTTGTCATCACAATGCAATTTTGTAGTAATTTTGTAGTTCAATTAGAGTGCAAATATACGATGTATTATGGAAACATTTGATTCAACCAACAAAAATGTGAACAAAAATTTTGTTAACGACCATGCGGGGCTGTGGGCCATCCTGACTTGTGTCTTTTTCGCCACGACGGTACTGTTTGCCGTCCTGTATTTTACGAAGAGTTCCTCCTATAGAGAGGTGGTGCAGAAGGAGCAGGAAACCACACAGAACAATCAGGATTTGGTGCGCCAGCTCGACTCCCTCAAAGCTGAACACGCCCGCATCAAGGCCGAGGCAGGCGACCTTGCCGACTCGCTGTCGCAGAAAGACAGTGTGATTATGGCTCAGATTGCTGAGATTGAAGGGCTTATGGCTCGACAGGCCGACTACAACAGCATCAAGCGGAAACTGGAGCGTGTGCAGAAGATCTCGAAAGAGTATGTCCATCAGATGGATAGCTTGATCAATATCCAGCATGAACTGGAGCAGAAAAACGAGCGGCTCAACACTGAATTGACGGAGACCAAGGCCGCCAAGACCGCTGTGGAGCAGGAGAACCAGCAGCTGTCGGAAAAGATGAACGAGGCGGCGCAGCTGACAGCCAACAACATACGGGCATTCTGCGTCTATAAGAAAAGCAAGAACAATCCGGAAGTGGAGACCAAAAAGGCCCGCGATGCCGAGCGTATCAAGACCACGCTGACGTTGGCGAAGAACACGTTGGTACCTGCCGGAACGTACAATATCTATTGTCGTATTTCATGCCCCGGCGATGGCCACGTGCTCAGTCTGGGCAAGTCTGATGCCTATTCTTTCATGAACGGCGACCAGCGGCTGCAATACACTTGCAAATCCAGCGTCAACTATGTCAACAAGGCTGAGACCGTGACCATGTACTGGGACATCTCTGCTCAGGATCAGAAGAAGTTCAAGGAGATGCGCGGCACCTTTATCGTGCAGGTGTTCTCCGACAACGGACTGTTGGGCGAGAGCCGCTTCACGCTCGAATAGCGGGAAGTGGGGAATTGAGAATTGAAAACTGAAAATTGAAAGGTGGTGACGGGAATCCGTTGCCACCTTTATTCTTTTGTGCATTCACTCTGCAATTTATCAATTTTCAAGGGCTTGATAATATACTTGTTGCGTCCCTTCCATGTACTTAGCCAGACCAGCTGTACCGTAATTAACAGGCACTCTCCCGGCTCAAAAAAGTGCTGATAGCGCGTGTAATCTTCGCCCAATAAACATAGATCGATAAAATCATCATGGTCTTCCACCGTGAAGATTCCGAATGGTTTATTGCTCTTTCCAACCTTATCCTGTCTTTGAATGACATGAACCGCCACCGTGAGTTCTTGATTGACAAGTTTACATCTTTCCATGGGGTCGGTGATCATTGACAGCGTGGCATTGGTGACACCCTTGGTAAAGGAACGATACTTATCGAGGGGATGTTCCGGGAAATAGCGGTCGGCCAGATAGGAGGATAAGCCAGCTGGCATCTGCTCGCTGACAGCAAGATACATCTCGGAGTAGGTGCGTGTAAAACGCTGGGGCAGCACCTCCATCGACAACCGCAACGGCAAACGGCTCTCCAATTCCGCCAGCAGATCGACATAGGCATTCTCACCCTCACGGAGATGTCTGAAAAAAACGCCTCCCAACCGAGAGGATGGATAATACAGCAGATTCATAAAGCGGAAATCGGTAGTGCAGCGTATCACTTCCAGTAGCTCAGTTTCCATACAGGGATTGTTCTGCCTGAACCACTGCCGGGCGTTTGCGTCATACTTGAGGTTGGTGATGGCGATCAGATGACAGATATTTTGCTTGATTCCAGCAAGATAACCGCCTTTGCGATTTTTGTACTCGTTTTGCAGATAAACAAAGAAATTCTTGTAAATATTTTCCTCACAATATTTCTCCTCCTGACTGTATGCATTGGCAAAGACCGCTTTTTGAACCTTTAGGTACTCCATAAACTTGCTTTCGATGCAGAGCGTTGTCTTCCGGTCGCGGCTGAGGAGCACCACATCCATGTTGGCGGGATGCCTTCCTTCCAACACCTTCATCTTCACCTCGAAATAGACCTTGTCGTACTCCACCCCGTCGAGAGTCAGCGGGTGCTCCTCGCTTACCCAGTGGAAGAAGTTGAAGGCCAGCATCGACGAGGAGAAGATGGCGCGGGCGTGCGCCGGATAGAGTTTTCCATTCCACACATAATCCTCCAACTCATGTCCGTCGCCCTCCATGAACATGTCGCGGAACCGCCCCTGTGCGATGGCTGTGCGGGCGGCTGGAAACACATTGTCGGTGTAATCCTCCAGATAGAAGTTCTGATCCATGGCGCAACCTGCTAACGATTGCGCTTGACTAAGCTGCTGTTTTAACTTTTCAATTTCGTTTTTCATAGTATTTGTTTTTTAATTTTCTCTATATACTAATACGAATGAGAAATTTAAAACAAGGACGTAACACCCCTTTTCGGGCATGAAAATGCGAGGAAACGACATGACAGAAGATTTGACAGGGGTATGCTTATATTTTGTAACTATTCGATAATCAAATAGTTTACACCTAAAATAAATTTCAACATACCCTGTTGAAAAATAATTGAAGATTTTTTTAGAGAACTATCCGGCGCAGCGGATTGATGAGGTTGAAATGACTGTCGAGCAGCGAGGCATTAGAGAACAGGGTTCCTCCTATGGTCTCCATCGCATACGCATCGTGCTCGTGGCCAAAAAGATGGCAGCGGGGCGCCAAACGGGTTACCTGTTCCAAAAGCTGCTTGTTGCCGTGATGGGTGGAGCCATTCCCGTAATCCGCCAAGTCGCAGATGGAGAACGGCGGCTGATGGGTGATGAGAATGTCGGTATGGTCGGGTATCTGCTGGATAAAATGAGCATAGCTGCCGTCTTGAATATCCTGCACGAACATCGGCACGCCATAGAAACGCAGGCCGAAAATCTCAACTCCCGAGTTGCAAAGGTAATGCACGTTGTCGGGCAGTCCCTCAATGCGGGTTGCGCCATGCATGCACAGGTCGTGGTTGCCCGCGATGAAGATCTTGTGCTTGTGCGGCAGCTTGCAGAGCCAGTTCATGAAATCGCAAGCCTCCTGTTCCGTCCCCTCCTGCGTAAAGTCGCCGGAGTGTACCAGCACGTCGGCCTCAGGCAACTCGCCCAAAGCCCGGTGCTGACCGTGTGTGTCGGAAATGTGGAGGAGGATCATTGTATTTTATTTTTCTAGTATTTCCTGTTCTATCTGTTGTCCTGATTCTAAATCATAGCAACGAAACTCTGTATTACTAGATTTCTTTTCAATCTTTAACTTCAAACTTTTGATTGTTCCTTTATCATGAGATTTTACATACATGATGAAATATGTGAGTTCTACAGGTTCTCCATCCAATTTAACGAAATCTTTTTCAAAGCATGATGCGTCAGGATTTAAGGCTTTGAATTCAATTAATGCGATGCGTTCGAATCCATTTTCTTTTTTCTCAAGGATAGACATATCCACCATAGCAGACTGCCCATTCTCACTTTTTTGAGCCTCTATTTTATTCCCTTGATCGCTAAATTGATATTTGAATTCCGTGGGTGTTTCCACAGAATAATACCATTTAGGTTTATTTTCAGAACAATATTTTTCAGAACAATATTTGTTGAATTGTTCCACAAAAAGAAAACGCAGTTCTTGCTCACTTAGTCTTGTTTCTCCGCCACGATATTTTTCACTATATTTAGGGAAAATCAAACGTGACTCAGGATTCCCGTTTTCTTGACACAGGTGTGATGATACTTGATTTTTGTCTTTTTGGTTTTCCTGTTGATTATCATAAACGAATTTAAGGGTTTTAAAGGTTCGCTCAATAATTTCATCAATGCGACTTTTAATCTCTTCTTTCTCCATAATACTTTCAATTTTAACAACTTAACAATAATTCCTTTTACGCTATATCTTTTGTATCGTGCTTTCAGCATACTATCTTCGCAGAAGATGACTTAATGGTAGTAAGATGTAGTGTAACCCCTACGATAGATAACGAGTATTGAATGTAGTTATTGCTTAGTGGCGTGGGAGGCACGGTATTCGATAAATATTTAATTTTTATTTATTGAAAATTTAACATATTAGTATTTTTCGTATTTTTGCCAATCTCATTGTGAACTAAATAAAAGATAAAATATGGCTACTATTACCGAAGATTTCTTAAAAGATAAAATACACGTAATCAGGGGGGTGCAAGTGATGTTGGACTGTGATTTGGCTGAGATATATGGGTATGAAACAAGATATTTCAACCGGCAAGTCAATAATAATCTGAGCAGATTTGATAACGATTTTAGATTTCAATTGTCAGAAAGTGAATTCTCTAATTTGATGTGCAAAAATTACACATCAAGATGGGGTGGCACACGCAAGCTCCCGTATGCTTTCACAGAACAGGGCATATACATGCTCATGACTGTGCTGAAAGGTGACCTCGCTGTACAGCAGAGCAAGGCGTTGATAAGGCTTTTCAAACAGATGAAAGATTATATTCTTCTGAGACAAAATATGTTGCCAAGCAGTGAATTGCGTGCACTTTCAATTCAAACTCAAAATAATGCAGACGAAATCAGGCAAATAAAACAAAAGATGGTGACTCGTGACGATCTTCCACTTATCATTAAAGATTTTACAGATAAGACCATCAGGAAAGACTTCTTGTTTTATAACGGGCAGACCGTTGAAGCTGACGTGGCCTATGCGGAGATTTATGCTTCGGCAAAGAAATGCATTGATATAATTGACAACTATATTGGCTTGAAAACCTTAGTATTGCTTAAATCAGTTCAGTCGAGCGTGAAGGTCACCATTTTCAGCGACAATGCTAGCCGAAGCCTGCATCGCAGTGAATTCGCTGATTTTCAAAGAGAATATCCGAATGTTGACATTTCGTTAAAAGTAACGGGGGGTATTTATCATGACAGGTATATCATTATTGACCACAATACAAAAGATGAAGCGATATATCATTGTGGTGGCTCATCGAAAGATGGAGGTAAGCGCATAACTTCCATTACAAAGGTGTCGGATGTGATGCTTTATCAAAACATCATTGATGATTTGCAGGATAATCCCCCATTACTGCTTGGTTCGCAGAACTAGAGAACTGCCTTCACCCCATCACGTGAAGCCGGTTCGCCTATCGGTATGTGATTTGGCAATACCCTATTTCCACTGAGACTCCACATGCTGCCGGAGTGTGCCCTTGTTTTTCAGTTTAATGAGCTCTTCCACTCCTTTGTCCTTTCCAATGGAATCCTTGTGCTTCTGGTAATAATTGATGACGGTTTCAATGCCGGCCATGCTGCCGTCAGCGTAGGTGGCATCGGGATTGTTGATGCTGTATTTGGCCCATCCGCCGATATAGAGAATGATAAGGTCGCCGTTCTGGAAGTTGACGACATCTGTGGACATTTCAATATGGACATCGGGCGTGCCGCTAAGCCACCACAGAACAAAGGAGTTGACCTCCTTGCGTTGTGAGGCAGACGGAGCGTGGCTTTCCAGCCAGTCCATGCAGCGGATGAAATCTTTCTCGTAATTGACATATTCGCTTTTTTCAATCTCTCCCGGAATCTCCGGAACGGAAAATTTCTGTGCCCACGTCATCTGCGAAAGCAGCATGCAAAGGGCAATGACAAATAACTTTTTCATATGGATTGGATTTAACATGTCGCAAAAATACAAAAGTTTTCAAAATATTTATCCCTTCACAGCAGAAATGTGAACCCTCATGAAGGGAAAAAGAGCGATTTCCGCAACATAGTTGCATCTTGCGTGCTTTATCAAAATATCATTGCTAGATTGCAGAATAATCATGGAGGTGTTGGCACGGATTATTCCGAAAAAATAAGTTGAATTTCAGTTTTCGGTGTGATTGAGTGGTGAAAATATTATAAAATATTGATATTTAAGTTGAAATAATTTTATTTGGATTGTGGCTTTTCGATATTTTTATAACAAAAATGTTATAAATTTGCAGCCGTACTAAATGAACTATAAGATGAAGTGGAACGAATTGAGACGAATTGCCGAGTCGAAGGGTTGGTATTTATGGCGCAATGGCAGAAGCCATGATGTTTATAGACATCCGGATAGTGAGGATTTCCTTTACATAGAGCGGCGTGAATCACAGGAAATAAGACATGGGTTATACTGCAAGCTTAGAAAAACAATAGGATTTTGAAATAATTATAAAGATGAAAAAGAGAACTGCGTTAATTGAGATAGGTAAGGACGGTACTTTTGGCGTCTTCTCTCCAGATATAAAATCGGTTATATTTGGAGAAGGCAATACGGTGGCGGAAGCGAAGGCCGATTTTGAAAATTCGGTCAGAGAAATCATCCAGTTTTGTCAGGAGGACGGCGTACAAGATCCAGATGATTTGAAAAACGTCACATTTGTATATAAGTATGATATGCCGTCTTTTTTGAACTACTACAAGTACCTCAATGTGACACAGTTTGCCAGATATGCGGGCATAAATCCCTCCCTGATGCGGCAGTATAAGCAGGGACAGGGCGCTTCGGAAAAACAGATTGCAAGGATTCAAGATGCCATTCACAGAATTGGCAGAGAATTGTCATCCGTAAAGCTTATATAAAATAGAGAGTTAAGCGGCAATGGGTAGCATGCCTCTGGCATGCCACTACTAAAGCGTGTTCGTCCCGACCATCGCGGGTACGATGCTGTTGCACTCAGCGAGCTACCATCGTCCGCCGCCACCGCCGCCGCC
>JAGCUN010000050.1 GCA_017962845.1 Bacteroidales bacterium
AATTGGCCCATTTTTTCGGGTGTCAAAGAATATTTCGGATTGTTCAAAGATTCTAATTTCATAATTATTCAGATTTTAAATTATACAAAAACTCCACCTGTCGCGGGAACACGCAAAATTGCGTGCACTTCGGCTCGCTCCGCAATGAAAAAAATGGTAATTTTGCACCGCAGTTTTTCTGCGCCGCCGCAAGCCAGCATTGCGGCGTGCCCTACACAAGGAAGTTGTTCTTGCCCAACCATTGCAGGCCGGAAATGCGGGATTTTATACGATGATCTTTTTTCATGGCACCATGGGTTTAGCATTAGTGCGGCAAAAATACGAAAAAATAGTGAAATGCAAAATTTACTGAATAAATTTTGCATTTCACTGAAGTATTCAAATAAACTTACGCTTCTATCCCCCCCTACAACAGATAGAGATATTAAGACAGACAATAGGATAGTTTCCCGCAACTACTGGCAGCCCAACTCCGTCTTCTTCTTGTTGATGAGCAGCCCCAACGAGGTGATGTCGTTTTGCACGCTCGCCTTTTCCGCGGCTGAAAGCTCTTCATGCTGCTTATACACCTCATCCAACTCACGGGTGAAGTTCACCTGACAGGTCATCAGCGCATCACAATTTTGGGCCATATTCACCCGCATCTTGTAGTCGGTAACCAGCTTCTTTACCGCCTGGCAGCCTGCGCTCTCTTTCACAGACTCTACCGCCGTGCTGTCGCTACCCGTTGTCGCAGCACCGCCATTGGTAGAGACAGGACCGCCATTACACGAAAAAAGGAGGAATACCGGGATGGCAAATCCCATAAGAATAAGTCGTTTCATGGATGATGGATTTGGTTATTTTTGATGAAAAAACGAAGGCAAAGAAAGGACAACAGGGCCGACCAGAAAACGCCCACCCCCCAGCCACAGAGTATATCGATGGGGTAGTGTACGCCCAAATAGAGACGGCTATACGACAACAGCAGACTCCAACCGATGGCGGTGGGGATGAGCCAACGGCGCTGTTCACGGAAGAAGAGGATGAGGAAGAGCGCAAATGCAGCCGTGTTGGCGGCATGGCCAGAGGGAAAACTGTAGTGCCCGCCCCGATAATATTCGCCATTCGATTGGCGCACCAGCTGGATATTTTCGGCCAGCTCGGGCGTGTGCGACGGGCGAGGCCGCTGCACCGTGCGCTTCACCAGATTGCAGGTCTGGTCGGTACACAAAATCACCAGCGCCACCGTAAGCAACACCCAAAAGCCTTTTTTCTTGAATTTCTTGAAAATAAAGAAAATAGCAGCCAAATAAACAGGCAACCACGTCCATGTATTGGTGACAATCAAAAAGAATTTATCGGCCCACGGGGCGTGCATCCCGTTGAAAAAGAGAAAGATTTCTGTGTCGAAAGCGGGGAAGGCCATTACTCAAAATCGGGATAAAGTAAATATTGAGCTCGGATTTTCTTGAAGGCCTCCAGCTGCGGCTGCCACGATGCCCGAATCTGCTCGGCGCTCTCACCCGCCTCCATCTGTCGCTTCAGCTCGCCACTCCCCGCCAGCTTGTTGAAGAAGCCGTTTTTAAGGAAGAAGGTCTCTTTGTTTGGGAAATTCTGGTAGGCCGTAAGCAGATACTCCAAGTTGAAACAGTTGGTGGAATCGAGCATAGCATGGGCGGTCTCGGTGAGCGAAAAACCCCGACATTCGCGCCCTTTGAGGGGCGGATTTTCCGACACGCCCTTGATGGGATGGGGCGTGAAATGATAGTCGCCGACAGTCAGCTCAGGATGCCCGTACATCTCGAACGGATGGTCGGTGCCGCGCCCCAAACTGATGCAGGTGCCCTCGAAAAGGCAGAGGGAGGGATAGAGGTAAATGGCCTCATCGGTCTGCAGGTTGGGCGACGGCGCAACGGGCAGCGAGTAGCGGGTGGTGTGGTCGTAGTATGCCATCTTCACCACCGACAGGTCGCAACGCACACTGTCGGCCAGCCAGCCCTCACCGTTCACCATCAGTCCGTACTCGGCGATGGTCATGCCGTGTACCACCGGTATGGGATGCATGCCCACGAAGGAACGGAACTTCGGGTCCAAAATGGGACCGTCCACGAAGTAGCCGTTCGGGTTGGGACGGTCGAGAATGATGACGGCGACGCCATTCTCCGCCGCGGCCTCCATCACATAGGTGAGGGTGGAGATATAGGTATAGAACCGGCAGCCCACATCCTGTATGTCGAACAGAATCACATCGAGGCCGCTGACCTGCTCGGGCGTAGGTTTCTTGTTGCTTCCGTAGAGGGAGATGATGGGAAGTCCGGTGGCCGGATCGGTGGACGACTGGATGTTGGCGCCCGCCTCGGCCTCGCCCCGGAAGCCATGTTCCGGACAGAAAATCTTGGTAACTTTCACGCCGAGAGAGAGCAGCGTATCCACCAGATGGGTGGTGCCCACGAGGGAGGTGTGGTTGCCACAAACGGCCACCCTCTTGCCCTCCAGCTGGGGAACATACTCGTCCATTAAAGCCGCTCCCACAATAGGCTGGGCCATTGTGGGAGTGACAGCTATCGTAAGAACGATAAGGATTGCAATTACTTTTTGAAAACTATTTTTCAAATATAATGACTTTTTTAGCTTTGTCAACCGTGAAGTTACCGAAGGTACGGGTAAGGAAGCCCTCGCCGACGAGGAAGGACGAGGTAAGACCTTTCTTCACCACCACCTTCACATTCTCAGCCTCATTGTCACCCATATTGAAGTTCTTCAGCGTCAGGATGGAGTTCTCAATAATCTGACCATCTTCTTCATTGATAGCGGCGGCCTTAGCATCGAAATCTTCGATAGAGACGATGTGATCCTTGAGGAAACGCATAGCATCGGTATGGTTCATATAGACTGTGTCGCCCGGAACCATCTCGAAGTTGAAGGTCTTGTTGTTGGCATAGCAAGCGCCCTTGACCACACCCTTGGAGATGCTGACCGGGATGGACTTGTGACTGTACACATTGATCTGACCGGCATCCACCACAGGAGCAATAGTGTCGCCGCCCGGCACATAGTCGTCGCGGAGGATGTAGAGCTCGGTACGACGGTTGAGCTGGTGGGCAGCCTCCTGATAATCCTTCGGTGAGAGGCTGTTGATGTAGTCTTCCGTCAACTTCGTGCCCTTCTTGAAGGTATATTGTTTCTTGTTGTAGGTCACCGTCATGTCGCTGGTGAGCACACGCGGCATGTATTCACCATAACCCTTCGGGCTGATACGGTTCTTGTCAACCCCCTTCACATTGATAAGGTAATCTACACAAGATTGTGCACGTCTCTGAGAAAGCTCCTCGTTGTACTCGTCGTTACCACGGTTATCAGTGTGGGAACGAAGCTCAACCACGAGGGTGGGGTTCTGCGTCATGATGTCATACACAAACAGGAGGGAATCCTGATATTGCGGTTTGAGCGTGGCATCGTCGAAATCGTAAAGAATTTCAGGAAGAACGATAGGTTCGCGCGGCAGCGGGGTAAGTTTGAAATCCTGCTTGAGGTCGGTATTTTCGCTCAAACCCACAGTGGTCTGGCTGGCAGTATTGTTCTCAGCATAATAACCCGAGCGGGTGGTGACCATGCTGTAGGTGGTGTTGCCGAGAATTTTATCCTTATCAAATTTATAATAACCCTTGACATCGGTCTTGGTCTTGTAGGTCGTTCCGTCTGAACCGACGATTTCAACCGTTGCGCCGTCGATGGGCTGGAGGTTGGAGGCGTCCTTCACAAAACCGGCGATGGTGTAAACCAGCGGACGGAGCAAGAAGTAGTAAATATCGTCGCCACCCTTGCCACCGGCACGGTTGGATGAGAAGTAAC
The DNA here is from genome assembly GCA_017962845.1 of Bacteroidales bacterium. Lineage (GTDB taxonomy): Bacteria > Bacteroidota > Bacteroidia > Bacteroidales > WCHB1-69 > UBA1756. The sequence continues at coordinate 3,835 of JAGCUN010000050.1, forward strand.
CTTTTTCAACGTAAGGAGATTTCGATTTCGGGTCGATGGCCGGAGCATCATCGAACATGATACCGATTTCATCAGCCTCAGAGTTGATGGGCGAAAGGAGGTTTTCGGGAGTCTGATACTGACCGTTCACAAATTCGGAATAGTAGATGTCGAGACCGCCGAAGCCGTAATGACCGTCGGAGGAGAAATAGAGGAGGCTGTCGCCGCGGAGAGCGGGGAAGACCTCGTTGCCGGCGGTATTCACCACGCTGCCCAAGTTCTTCACGTCGGCAGCAGCAAACGGTTTGGATTTCTTGCTACGGGTCACCTTGTAAAGGTCGTATCCACCGTAACCACCCGGTTTGTTGGAAGCAAAGAAGAGGGTCAGCTCGTCACCCGTTACAAAGGGATGCACATAGTTGAACGAGTCGATGCCCAAACCCACCTTTTCGGGTTCGGTCCAGTCTTTGCCCTTCTTGGTGGTGACATAGATATAGCAGCCTTTCACCTCTTTCTTGTCTTGCGGACAGTAGGTGTAGTACATAGCGGTAGCTTTCTGGTTGGGACAGGCTTCACCCTCGTTCACGACGGTGTTGATCACCTGGTTCTCGTCGTAGGAGGCCACGGGAGACCAATCGCCAGGCCATTCGGTGTTGCGGCTCTTGGGCAGTTCCGACACGTAGATGTCGGAGAAAGCCTGACCGGTCCACTGGTCGGTACCCTTGCCGTTGGAGCCGTCGCGGTTGGAGGTGAAGATGATCTGCGTTTTGCGGTCGGGGTTACCCCAGCGCGGAGCCCACTCATCATAGCGGGTGTTGAGTTTCTTCATGGGATAGACCTCATAGCGGGTGGGGGTCTCCTTCCATGCCTTGGCGCGGGCACACGACTCAATCATCACATCGGCGCGGGCATCCTCGGGAGCTCTCTTCTTGAACTCCTGATAATACTTCAAAGCGGCATCATAGTCGCCCTCGTTGATGCAGATATTGCCGAGATGATAAAGAATCAGCGGATTGTCCTTCTGATAATTCTTCTTATACAAACTCTCATACTGCTTCTTGGCATGTTTCACATCGCCCATGATACGATAACACTCTGCAATCTGGTAGGCAACACGCCGCGATTCGACTTTGTTCTTCTTGATTTTGCTCGTTACCTTCTTATATTCCTGCAAAGCCTTTTCATATTTGCAAGTTCTGAAAGCGTTGTCGGCATCTTTCACCACAGGTGCTTGCGCGCTGCAAATCCCTGTAAACAAAATACTTAGAGAGAGAACAATAAGCTTTTTAATGTTCATAGCAAAAAATTTTTCCCATAAAAAAATTAGGTTGCTAAAATAGAAAAAATTTTCCAATTATAGCAACCTAATCTGAAAAAATATTTGAAGTCTTATTTGGTCAGCTGGATTTTAGCGACATTAGCTTTTTTGGAGGAACGGGAGAGCAGGCCGTGAGCGAGTGCCGGGGCGATGAAGATACCTGAATAAGTACCGCAGATGATACCCATCAGCATAGCGAAGACAAAGCCCTGGATGTTTTCACCACCGAAGAAGCCCATGATGAAGATGACCAACAACACCATGATGGTAGTACCGCAAGTGTTGACGTTACGACCGAGGGTGCTGTTGACGGCATTGTTGAAGTTGGCGGTGTAGCCAGCCTTCGGTGTAAGGGTCAGGTTCTCACGTACACGGTCGTAGATGATCACCACGTTGTTGATGGAGTAACCGATCACCGTCAACACAGCGGCGATGAACTGCTGGTCGATTTCGAGCGGCAGCACATGGCGGAAGATGGCGAACATACCGATAGTGATCAGGGTATCGTGGCAGAGCACGAGGATACTACCGAGACCGAACTGCCAGTTGCGGAATCGAATGGCGATGTAGATGAAGATAAGCACGAGGGAGATGAGCACGGAGATGATAGCCTTGAGGATCAACTCGTGAGCCATTGCAGCCTGCACGCGGGAGGTACTCAAGATTCCGATGTCATTCTCGTTAATCTCTTCAAATCTGTCTTTCGTGATATGAGATTCAGTCTTGTAGAGACCGCTCAGTGACTTGTAGAGTTTGTCTTGGCACTTGGCCTCGATCTCCTTGGAGGGGTCGTCCACCTGATAGTTGACGAGGACACGCAGACGGTCAGCGGAACCGAAGGTCTTGACCTGCGGGGAGCCGCCGAACTCAGCGGTGACAGCGTCAGCGGCCTGATGCACCTCATCGTTGCTGAGGGCATGGTCGAACTGGACGATATAGGTACGACCACCGGCGAAGTCGATACCCACCTGCATTCCGATGGTGAGGAAGGCGATGATGACGATACCGATCAAGCTGGCGGAGATGATGTAAGCGATTTTCTTAGCACCGAGGAAGTTGAAGCTGGTGCCGGTGAAAGCGTTGAGGGTCTTGCTGTTGCCGAAGCTCGGAGTTTTGCCATGGGAAAGTCTGCTCTCGAAAATCATACGGGAGATGAAGATAGCGGTGAAGAGAGAGGAGAGGATACCGATGATCAAGGTGATGGCGAAACCCTTGACAGGACCGGAGCCGACCAGGTAGAGTACGAAACCGGTGATGAGGGTGGTGACGTTACCGTCGATGATGGCGGAGTAGGCGTTCTTATAACCGTCGGAGACGGCGAGACGCATACCCTTGCCGTTGCGCAGCTCTTCGCGGATACGCTCATAAATCAGCACGTTCGCGTCAACGGCCATACCCAAGGTCAGCACGATACCGGCCATACCGGGGAGGGTGAGGGCGGAGCCGAGGGAGGCGAGCACACCGACCATGAAGAAGACGTTGGTGAGAAGGGCAACGTCGGCCACGAGACCGGCGCGGTCGTAATACAAGAACATGTAGATGAGCACGAGGACGAAGGCCAGTGCGAAGGAGAGGAGACCTGACTTGATGGATCTTTCACCCAGTGAGGGTCCGACCACGTCGGAGGCGATCACGTCGAGGTGCACATCCAAACCGCCGGAGTTGAGCACGATGGCCAGCTCCTTAGCTTCCTGCACGTCGAAGTTACCGCTGATCTGGGAACGACCGTTGGCGATGACATCGTTGATACGCGGATAGGAATATACCAGTTCGTCAAGCACGATGGCGATGCACTCACCCTTGTTGTCGGTGGTGATGTTCTTCCACTCATCGGCAGCCTGGCTTTCCATCGTCATGTTCACGATGACGCGCTGGTACTCGTCGAGGTTCTGCTCGGCGTGCTGGATGATACGGTCGCCACCGATGGTCTTGCTGCTGAGCACGGGACCCACCACATCGTTCTCCTTGACGTTAGCCACAGCGAGCGGGACGAGGGAAACCATCTTGGTATTTTTATCGAGTTTGGTCCAATAATATACATAGTTGACGCCGAGTTTCTCTTTGATGAGGGGGAGGTAGCGGTTCACCTTAGTGAGGCTGGTGTCGGCGAGGGGCATGTTGATGACGGCGTGGTCGTAAGGATTGGCCGTGCAGTAGTTAGCAATCTTGGCGAGGGCTTTCTGGGTTTCCTCATCGTTGTTGTCGCCAGCTTCCTGGGCGAGGTCCACGACGGCCTTGCGGAAGGCGGCGGGGTGGTTTTCGGAGAGGGAGACGACTTTCCAGAACTCGAGCTGAGCGGTGCTCTGGAGGAGATTCTCGATACGCTCTTTATCCTTCACACCGGGGAGTTCCACCACGATACGGCCGGCGGCATCCTTCTGGATGGTGGGCTGGGTAACACCGTAGCGGTCCACACGCTTGCTGAGGATCTTGAGGGTTGACTCAACGGTATTGGCACGTTCCTCGCGGAAGCGGTCGATGATCTCCTTGTTGGAGGCGTTGGGCATGTTCAGCTCGTCTTTGCCACCGAAGAACTTGTTGAGCGACTGGTTTTTAGTCTTTTCAGCATAGATGTCGAGGAAGTCGGTACCATTAGCACCCTTGTTGTATTCTTTCACTGCGGCATTGAAGGGTTCGAGGAATTCGGGGGAGTCGGCATAGAGGCGGCTGCACTTCTGTTCGACGAGTTCCGGGGAGGAGACCACGAGGGTGATGCTCATACCGCCCTGGAGGTCAAGACCGAGGTTAATCTCTTTTTCCTTGCTCTGTCCGTAGGTGAAGCCGAGCCACACGGAGGAGTCCTTCATACGGTCGAGGTATTCGCGCTCGAGCGTGGTCTGGACATCGTTCTCGATGCGGGAGAGCTCAAGGCCCTTGGGGGCTTTACCTTGGTGTTCAGCCTTGAACGTGGCGATCTGGCTGCTGAGCGCTTTGTCGTAGGCATCTCCTGAAGTGGCATACTCTTTGGCAGACTTCTCAATGCTCTTCGTCACCACGGTAAAGGAGAGGCAGTAAAGGCATGCGAGTGAGATAAGAATGGTAAAAAATAAAACTAAACCTTTGTTTCGCATAAAGCTTATTTATTTGATTTTTAATTATTTATGATATTTTTTCAGATTATTTTTGAGCCTGCAAATATACAAAATTTATTGAAAGTGCAACATCCTCAAAATCTTTATTTTTCATAATTTTTTATAGAAGATAATTTTTGCAAAATAAAGCATGATAATCCGACAAAAAATCGTACTTTTGCGCGCCAAAATTTGACAATTTATTTATTAACAAAAATCAATAATTATGACTGAAAAACTTGCAACATTAAGAGACAAGGCGGGTGTACGCTGGACAGCCTTGCTGCTGTTGGCGTTGGCCATGTTCTGTTCTTACATTTTCATGGACATCCTCTCGCCCATCAAGGATTTGATGCAATCCACAAGAGGTTGGGACTCCACCGCTTTCGGCACCATGCAGGGCGCAGAGACCTTCTTGAATGTGTTTGTGTTCTTCCTTATCTTCGCGGGTATTATTCTCGACAAGATGGGCGTGCGCTTCACGGCTATCTTGTCAGGAGCAGTGATGTTGATTGGTGGTATCATCAAGTTCTATGCCGTTTCCCAATCTTTTGTTGGAAGTGGTTTGGAGACTTGGTTCACCAACCACTTGAATTACATCCCGGGATTCGACGAACTTGGTGTGTCGCCTTTCTACGGCGAGAGATGGACTGTGCAGCTGGCGGATGGCTCAACGGATGTAATTCGTGCCAGTGTCTTTGACAGCGCTACCATGAAGTTCATCGGTGTTGACACCTATGCCATGCCTGCTTCCGCAAAACTGGCTGCCATCGGCTTTATGATTTTCGGTTGTGGTGTGGAGATGGCCGGCATCACCGTTTCCCGTGGTATTGTAAAATGGTTCAAAGGCCGTGAGACCGCTCTGGCCATGGGTTCTGAGATGGCCCTCGCCCGCCTCGGTGTCGCCACCTGTATGATTTTCTCCCCCTTCTTCGCCAAGTTAGGCGGTAGCGTGGACGTTTCTCGGTCTGTCGCTTTCGGCGTTGTGCTGCTCTGCATCGCCCTCATGATGTTCATCGTTTATTTCTTCATGGATAAGAAGTTGGATGCCCAGACCGGTGAAGCCGAAGAGAAAGACGACCCGTTCAAAATTTCCGACCTTGGCAAGATTCTCTCTTCTGGCGGTTTCTGGCTCGTGGCCTTGCTCTGCGTGCTTTATTATTCCGCTATCTTCCCGTTCCAGAAATACGCTGTGAACATGTTGCAATGCAACCTTTCGCTCACCGAGGCCGACGCAGCATCGTTCTGGGGCGGACCTGCCGTTACCATTATCCAATACATCGTCATGCTGGTTGTTGCAGTCTGCTCCTTCACCAGCAACTTCTCTAAAAACAAAGTTGCAAAAATCGTGTTGATGTGCGTGGCAGCTGTAGCATTGGTGATTTATTGCTGGATGGGCTACAACCGTGGTACCGCTGAAACCATCTTCGCCGTGTTCCCGTTGCTGGCCGTAGCCATTACTCCTATCCTCGGCAACTACGTGGACCATAAAGGCAAAGCCGCTTCCATGCTTCTGTTCGGCTCGCTCTTGCTCATCATCTGTCATTTGGCCTTCGCCTTCGTTCTGCCCATGTTCAGCAATAGTCCCGTGGGTGGTGTGATCGTGGCCTACGCCACTATCCTCGTGCTGGGTGCCTCCTTCTCATTGGTGCCTGCCGCTCTCTGGCCGAGCGTTCCGAAGCTCGTAGATGAAAAAATCATTGGTTCCGCTTACGCCGTTATCTTCTGGATCCAAAACATTGGCTTGTGGCTTTTCCCGCTGGTAATCGGTAAGGTTTTGGACAAAACCAATCCCCAGATTACCGAAGCCATCAAAAATGCCAAACTGGCATCCCAAGAAGCAGTAGCCAGTGGCGTGCTCACGAAAGAGCAGGCCGCTGAACAGCTGAATCAAACCATCGAGAAACTGTCCGTGTCGTACAACTACACATGGCCTCTGATCGTGTTTGCTTCACTGGGTGCCGCCGCCCTCCTGATCGGCATCATTCTGAAAGCTGTGGATAAGAAAAAACATCTCGGCTTGGAAGAAGGCACCATCAAATAATTAATCATTTATTGATTCCTATACAAGCAATTAAGGGAAGGTCTCACGAAGCAGTCCTTCCCTTAATTCTTACCATCCCAACCATGTCTGAAAATCTTTCCATCTACACTTTAGCCAACGGCATCCGCGTCATCCACGAGGAGGTGGCCTCGCCCATCTCGCACCTCGGCGTCATCATCAACGCCGGCACCCGCGACGAAGCCGACAACCTGAACGGCATCGCCCACTTTGTGGAACATACCCTCTTCAAGGGCACCACCCACCGCAACAGCTACCAACTCACCAAGCGCATCGAAAACGCCGGCGGCGAACTCAACGCCAGCACCGCCAAAGAGGAGACCTGCTTTCACGCCTCCTTCCTGTCGGCAGAGTACCGCCACGCCTTCGAAATCCTCGCCGACATCCTCTTCCACTCCACCTTCCCCGAAAAAGAAATCATCAAAGAGAAAGATGTGGTGCTGGAAGAGATCAACTACTACAAGGACACGCCCGCCGAACTCATCTTCGACGAGATTGAAGAGATGGCTTTCGCCGGTCACCCCCTCGGCCGCAACATTCTCGGCAGCAAACAGTCGCTCAAACACATCGGGCGACAGGACATCCTCAACTTCGTGAAAAGCCAGTACACCGCCGACCATATCGTGGTGGCCTCGGTGGGCAATCTTTCACATTCCTCCTTTTTAAAATATTGTAACCAATATTTCAACCAGCCCATCGCCGCACAGTGCGCCAACAGCCGCTCGCCATTCCACCACTACTCCCCTACCCACCTGGTGAAGCACAAGAACACCACACAGTCGCATGTGATGCTGTGCAACACCGCCTTCTCGTTCCAGGAGGAGGGGCGACTGCCCCTGACGCTGCTCACCAACCTGCTGGGCGGACAGGCCAGCAGCGCCCGCCTCAACGTAAGCATCCGCGAGCGACGGGGCCTCGCCTATACGGTGGAGGCCAACTACTCTCCTTTTACCGACAGCGGTCTTTTCACCGTATATATCGGCTGCGACAAAGAGGAGGTGGAAAGATGTATTGATTTGACTTATAAAGAATTGCAAAAACTCTGCACCCAAAAATTGGGCACCATACAGTTGCACACCGCACAGAAGCAGTTCATCGGACAGTTGGCCATCACCAACGAGGCCAAACTCAACGAGATGCTCTCCATAGGGCGTAGTGCGTTGTTTTTCAACGAGGTAGAGACTACCGAAAGCTCGTTTCAGAAGGTGGAGGCCATCACCGCCGATGAGATTTTGGAGGCCGCCAACCGCATCTTCATCCCCGACCAATTTTCATCATTAATTTATAGCGGAAAATAATATTTCACCCACTATTTCATTATTATTTAATAATCACATCTTGCGTCCACATCATGTATAAAAAAATCACCCTCATTCTCACCTGCGTATTATGCCTCGCCCTTGTAGGCGTTTCGTGCAAAAAGAAAGAACAGACCGAAAAGAAG
>JAGCUN010000051.1 GCA_017962845.1 Bacteroidales bacterium
CCAGGATCAAACTCTCCATCCTAATGAATTTCTTTTCTTTGTTTGTCTGTCCCGGCCTCGTCTTATCGCTTGAGTCTCTCAAAAGAATCTCTTGAGTGTTTGCTACATCATTCCATTCATTCAAAGAACAAATCCCCGTCGTTTTTCCTCTCCTCTTCCGCCCCTGCTTGGGGCGCGTCTCCCTACTGGCGCGCCGTTCGTGTGACGCGCAAAACGGGATTGCAAAAATACTGCTTTTTCCATTCATACAACACCTATCAACATATTTTTTTTCAAAAAAATTTTATCTCATTGATTATCAAATCAATAATTTTTAAAAATCTATGTTTTTTACTACAAAATTGACAAAAAAAGGACAAATTTCGGAGTTTTTTTGGCTTCCGACAGGGTGGATTTCGGAGTTTTTTGGAAATTTGGGCGCAAAAACGGGTTTGCGGGCATCCTCAAAAGGGTTCATTTTCTCATCTGATATTCTTTACCATATATTATATAATGAGATTTATGTTTTTTTTGGATATCAATTACAAAAAAAGTCGTATTTTTGCACCATTAAAAATTTATTCACCAAAACATATTACTATGAAAAGAATCTTTACCTTTGTGATGGCCATGCTCTGCGTGAGCATGATGTTTGCCCAGGGCAACAAGTACGAGGTGGTAGGCGTTCCCGCAGGTCCGCAGATGGATCGTAGCGACTGGTACGGCTGGTACACCGCAAGCGGCTACGTACATGTACAGCAAGCTGAAAGCGAGTACCTGATTTACATGCCCGCCGGTACTTTTTCAACTGATGTGACCTTGGAGCAGGTTCGCTTCTATGCCATTCCGAGTGCTAACATCAACAACTACACTGGAACGGAATTCACGCTGGATGTCAACTTCCAGATCAGAATTTACACCGGCTGCTCCGTGAACGGCACGACCTTCAATCCCGGCACCGTTGCACAGACTCAAATTTACAACCCGGAAAGCGCAGGTGCTGAGGCTGGTGTCCAGCTGGTGACCCTCAACAATCCTTTCACCGTTCATCCGACCGACAACGTGTGCGTAGCTATCTACTGCGACGGCATGTCCGCAATGGGTCTCGGTGACGATGATCCCGCATGCGCACCCATCAACTTCGCCATGTGGCCGGAATATGATGCCAACGCTTATCACCACTACTACTACACTGGTGGCAGCCCCGCTTGGGCATACGAAAATGCCAACGTAGCTGAACACGACCCGTGGAACCTCTCCGTGTATTACAATGATGGCGAAGCCTACCTCAACAAATGCGACTGGAAGGCTGAAATCTATGATCCCGAAGACGAGCAGACCTACCCTGATGAAATCACCACCCTCACCTGCGACCGCTACACCGACTCCATCTATTTCTATGGCGGTGTCTTCAACATGGGTATCGACCAGTCGATCAGCGAATGCACTGTGAACCTGTACTTGGTTGACCAGGAATTAGGCAATATCTATATTTGGGAGGAGCAGGCTGTAGGTCAATACGACGTTGACACATTGGATGTGAACTATGGCTGGCGTTGGGGACCCTTCGGCATCGTGGGTCTTGAATATGGTGAATTCCAAGGTGAGTTTGAAGGTCTTTCATGGCCGCTCCAACTCTGTTTGAACATCAACCCGAACTTCGAGAATGAACCGCTGTACTCGGATCCTAACACGGACAACAACACTTGGTGCCTTACCCTTGATTATGATAATGGCATTCAGCCCTACAACAACACCGTGAACGTGTTCCCGAACCCGGCCAGCACCGCCATCACCGTTGAGAATGTGGCAGGCGCTCAGATTTCCGTCTTCAACATCGCAGGACAGGAAGTTCTCTTTGTTGAGGCCGCTAATGCTAACGAAACTCTCAATGTCAGCGCTCTTCCCGAGGGCATGTACATTGTGCGCGTGGTGAACGGCACCGAGGTCGGCACCAGCAAGGTCAGCATCGTGAGATAATTGCTGATTCCTTTACAGAAACAAAAATCCCGAAAGCGACGCTTTCGGGATTTTTTATTTTAACGAAAAAAACATACTACTTCACCACCGATTGTATGGTTCCTTGATACAGCTTGGTTTCAATCTCCGAACCCGCCGGCAGCTGCGAAGCATCGGTGACGGGCTTGCCGTTATGCTGCGTGATACTGAATCCTCGACGGAGGATGTTGGCCGGATCGAGCAACTGCATTTTTTCTTCAAAATGAGAAATACGAGTGGAGGCAACTGCCAAAATCTGCTTACCATATATATATATGTCAGACCGCGCCTTGTCAAGGGCAAAGTTCTCGGCTGCCAAACGTCGATGAAACGACAGTTTGAAATCAGCCTCACACTGCGCCAAAGCTGCATTTTCGCGCTCGAGCATCCAGCGCACCGACTGTGCAAGCGCAGTCCCCAGTTCATCCAGCCGTTGCTCAAACTCCGCAAAACGGTTGATGAGATAATAGGCCACCTCGGTAGGGGTAATCTTATTGGCAAAAGAGACGCTCTCGGTGATGGTTTCGTTGGTGGAATGCCCGATGCCCGACAATACCGGCAGCGGAAAAGTCGCCACCCGATGGGCCAGCGCGTACTGGTCGTAGCAGCTGAGTCCCACATCTCCTCCCCCACCTCGGATGATGGCCACACAATCAAAATCCTCCTTCCGTTTTTCAATCATATCGAGCTGTTGTAGCATGGTATCCACGGCCTTGTCACCCTGCAAAAGAGATGGAAATAATTCTGTATCAAAATGATAACCCTGCTTATTCCCCTGCAAAGTGACAATAAAATCGCTATAGCCCTTGCTGGTTTCGATGGAGATGACCGCAATGCGCTGCGGCACCAGCGGCATCGTTAGCTTCTTGTTGGCCTCGAAAACGCCCTCCTGTTTCAGTCGGGCAATGGTCTGCAGCCGGTTACGGGCCATCTCGCCCAAAGTGAAAGCCGGCTCAATATTTTGGATGAAAAGCGCCAGTCCATACTGCGGGCTATACTGGATGGTAGCCAGACACAAGATAGTGATGCCATCCTTGAGCGGCTCGCCCGTGATACGCAGAAAGTTATCGTTGATACGTTCAAAATCGTTTCGCCAAATCACCGCACGCATCTGGGCTTTCACCTTGTTCTCCTCCTTTTCCACCAGCTCTGGAAAGCAGTGGCCACTACGGGGATAACGGTTCAGCTTAATCATCTCTGCCTGAACATAGTAAGGATGTTTATAGGTACGCTCAATCATCGACTGGATGCTTTGACCGACCTGCGTGAGGGTGTAGATGGGTTTGTCGTTGAAAGTGGGCATGTGAGGAGGATGTGAGGATAGGAGGAAAAGATTAAAAGATTAAAAGATTAAAAGATTAAAAGATTAAAAGATGAAAAGATGAAAAGATGAAAAGATGAAAAGATGAGGGGAATATGAGTATATGAGTATATGAGGATGGGGGGATAAGATTAAAAGATTAAAAGATTAAAAGATGAAAAGATTAAAAGATTAAAAGATTAAAAGATTAAGGGATTAGTTGGCGGAAAGGATTCGTACTTCGTCCACATCGAGCATGAAGAGCAGCTGTTGTTTCAGTTCGGTCTGGACAGCAGATCGGTTGGCTCCCTCTTTCCAAGTGACCACCACGGTAGTAAGGGTTTGATCGTCATTTTTATCTGTCTGATAATCAATCATCTTACTAACAGACACTGCTGCAATACTTTCGGGATAACGCTCCCCTATGCGCTGCGATAGTTTTTTATAACTTTCGGCATCGCCGGAAAGGGTTGCGATTTGTGCATCCTGTTCCTTGATGACCTTGTCGCGATCGGCAATCATCTGTCCGAGCTGTCCGGCCTGAATCTCAGCATTGAAGACGTTTCCCATCTGTTTGATTTTCAATTCGGTGGTATTCAGTCCGTAGTCGTGACGCATCACCGACCGCAGGGAGTCAGCCAGCACTGGAGTAACCTCACCGCCCACAATCGTCAGGGTGACGGTAGGGTTAGTGCGGTCGAATGATTTTTCCACTGTCACCACTTGTTGGTTGGAGGTGAGGTGTTTTCCGTCGCGGAGGTCGGTGACGAACTTGTTGACCTGGCTGTTGAACACCGACTCGCGCACCACATTGACAGCGGTGAAAAGGCTGGGAATCATCACCATAACGGCAAGAACGACCACCACTCTTTTGACGATTTTTTCGCGGCGCTCGTTGACGAATTTATGCTGGGGAAAATGGAGATAGCGCACCATGACGAAGGTGGCGAGGGCGATGAAGAAGGAGTTGATGAAGAAGAGGTAGAAGGCACCGAAAGCGTAGGAAAGCTGCCATGTGGCGATGCCGTAGCCAGCGGTGCAGAGCGGCGGCATCAAGGCGGTGGCGATGGCCACACCCGACACCACCGTGAAGGGCAGATCTTTACGGGAGGCGGCCACAATGCCGGCCAGTCCGCCGAAGGTGGCGATGAGCACATCGTAGATGGTGGGACGCGTACGGGCCAGCAGTTCCGACTGGGCATCGCCCAGTGGCGACAGCAGGAAGTAGAGGGTGGAAGCCAACAGGCTGATAACCACCATCACCAGCAGGTTGCGAACTGACTTGCGCAGCAGTTCCATATCGTAAATGCCCACTGCGAGCCCCACTCCATTGATAGGCCCCATCAGGGGAGAAATCAACATGGCACCGATGATGACGGCAGTGGAGTTGACATTCAATCCCACTGAAGCGATAATGACGGCAAAGCCGAGCAGCCATAGGTTGATGCCCTTGAATTCCACCGACCGCTGTATGGCGGCCATGGTAGCTTCCGCATCGGTATCCTCTTGGATGCGAAAAAGCTTCTTGGTATAGCGCACAGAGGCCCTTAGTTTCTCCCATAAAACCCTCCATGGAGGCATTGAAGAATTGTTCTGAGAAATCGTTTCTTGTTCGTTATTCTGATATTCCATAATCATTAAAAATAATCGTGCAAAAATACAGATTTTTTACCAATAATCTTTTTTATCAAAATCATCCACCAAAAAAATGCTTACTTTTGCAATCGCATTCATATAAAAGGAAATCTATTTTCATTTATCATAAAACTTATTCAAAATCAATCACATTATGAAAAGAATCATTACTCTCGCCCTGCTCTTCTGCGCATGTATTTTTTCCACCCAGGCCCAAACCATTCTGATGAGTGAGGGCTTTGAAGACGGACTCCCCGAAACGTGGAACAACATCGACCAAGATGGGGACGGTTTTTCGTGGGAGGTGCTGACGGCCGACGAAGACCTTATCGGCACGCACACTGGCAACGGCTGCATCGCGTCAGCATCATACGACTATGAGGAAGAGGAGGCGCTGGAGCCTGACAACTACCTCATCACCCCAGCCATCACCATTCCCGCTAACCTTACCGCCGCCAACATGCCGATGCTCTCCTGGTGGGTGGCCGCACAGGACCCGGAATATCCGGCCGACTACTATGAGATCCGCATCTCCACGTCCGGCAACTCTGCCGACGACTTCTCCGCCAGCGCCGTCTATGCCGAAATTCTTTCCACCGACGAGTGGGCCATGCACACGGTGGACCTCCGAAACTATATCGGACAGACCATCTACATCGCCTTCATCCACACCAACTGCTCTGACGAGTTCATGATGAAGCTGGACGACATCGCAGTTCTCTACTTCGACACTCCCTCCATTGTCACTACGCCCGACGCGCTTGACTTTGGCAGTGTGATGATCAACACCACCTCCGCATCGCTGCCGGTGAATGTCATCTCGGCACTGCTCGACGGCACGGTCAGTGTGAGCTGCGAGGCTCCTTTTTCCATTTCCATCAACAACAACAATTTCAGCACCTCACAGTCGATGACCGCCAATGTTTCCACCTCGCTGTTTGTGAGATACGAGCCGACAACTGAAGGCACCGACGAGGGTGTCATCACCCTGACCAACGGCACAACTACCGCCACCATCAGTGTAAACGGCAATGCGGTCAACTGCGACAATGCGCTTCAACTTCCCTTCTATGAAGATTTTGAAGACGAAATTACCCCTTGCTGGACGCTTCGCGATGCTGACCACGACGGCATGAACTGGATGTGGATGAACGATGGATATGGCCATGAGAGCGACGGCTACTATCTCTCCTATTCTTATGATGAGGAGGAGTGGGAAGACCTCCTACCGAACGACTGGCTCATCACGCCGCGCATCGCCATCCCGAGCACGGGTGCCCATATCAGCTGGTGGGCAGCGGCCTACGATGAAGCTTTCCCGGACAACAGCTATGAAGTGCGCGTCTCCACCACACAAGATTTCGAGAACAGCGTTGTCATTTACAGCGACATGGTCACCACCGACGAGTATGGTCTGCGTTACACCAACATCACCGACTTTAACGGTCAGGAGGTTTATATTGCCTTCGTTCACAACACCAACACCAACTTGTATGAAGAATCGTACGCCCTCGTTATTGATGACATCCACATTGAGGAAGGTGTTGGCATTGAGGAGAATACTTGCAGTCCGGCGCTTTCCGTGTACCCCAACCCGGCCACGGAGATGCTGAACATCAAGGGCGAAGGTTTCGACCACTGCATGGTGGTGAACGCCCTCGGGCAGACGGTCAGCAGCGAGCCGATGGTGAATGGAGAACTTCACCTCAACATTTCGCAGTTTGCCAACGGTGTTTACTTCGTGAAATGCAGCGGCAATGGTGGGGTAGAGACTATCAAGGTTGTCAAGAAATAAGCTATCCAACAATATTTTACAAAAACGGTCGTTATGATACGGCCGTTTTTTTTATTCAAAACCCAACTTCTATGAAAACAACTCGCATCTCACTTTTTATCTTCATCCTACTTTGCATATCGATTCCGCGCACCTTTGCGCAACAGGCTGGTGACAAGATTGTGGGCACCTATTATGTGAAGGATGATCAATCGTCAGAGGAGGCAAAAATCAGGATATACCGCACTACATCAGGCACATACGCCGGAAAGACCGTGTGGGTGAAGAATCCCAACTTCAAGGATGGCACCCCTAAGCGTGACATCAAGAATCCAGACCCGAGCAAGCGCAACACGCCGGCCGACCAGATTACAATGTTATTCCATTTCAAATACGATTCGAAAAATAACGAATGGGTGGATGGGGAGATTTATGATCCTGTACACGGCAAGTATTACAAATGCAAGATGTGGTTTTCCGATGATAAGACCTTACAGTTGCGGGGATATATAGGCATACCCGCCATCGGACGGACGATGACGTGGAAGAAGCTATAGAAACGGCTTTCCTAACACCTATCAGGAATTGTGTGACCAACCACTCATCCCCTATACACCTCTTTTCCATCTTTCAACGTCAGCACACAGCGGCCCTTCACTGTCCAACCCTCGAACGGGGTGGCCTTGCCCATTGACAGGAAGTCGGCGGAGCGGATGGT
The DNA here is from genome assembly GCA_017962845.1 of Bacteroidales bacterium. Classification (GTDB taxonomy): domain Bacteria; phylum Bacteroidota; class Bacteroidia; order Bacteroidales; family WCHB1-69; genus UBA1756. The sequence continues at coordinate 7,405 of JAGCUN010000051.1, forward strand.
GTATTCATGGATGAGGTCGAATAGGGTGAGGTCGGCGGGCTGACCGGGCTGCAAGCTGCCACCAATGCCGAAAATTTTCCGTGGCCGCTGGCACAGCAGGTCGATGAGCTGCGGCAAGGTGATGATGCCGGGCAGCACGAGGTGGGTGTAAAGGATGGGGAAGGCGGTCTCGAGGCCCACGATGCCGAAGGGGCTCTTCTCCAGTCCGCGGCTTTTCTCCTCGGCGGTGTGGGGGGCGTGGTCGGTGGCGATAGCGTCGATGGTGCCGTCTTGTAAGCCAGCAATCAGCGCGGCGCGGTCCTCAGCACTGCGCAGCGGCGGGTTCATCTTGTAGCGGCCTTCCTCTTGCAGGTCCTCATCGCAGAGGGTGAGGTAGTGCGGACCTGTCTCGCAGGTCACCTTCGCGCCGAGGGCTTTGTAGCGGCGGATCAGCTCGACGCTCTCCTTGGTGGAGATGTGGCAGACGTGGTAGCGGCAGCCCGTCTCAAGGGCGATGGCGAGGTCGCGGGCAATCTGGCCCCACTCGCTTTCGGAGCAGATGCCGCGGTGCCCGTGACGGCGGGCGTAGTCGCCATCGTGGATGTAGCCGCCGTGCAGCAGCGTGTTGTCCTCGCAGTGTGCCGCGATGATGACACCCTCCTCGGCGGCTTGCCGCATCAGGGCGCGCATCACCTCGTCGGTCTGAATGCCGCTGCCGTCATCCGAGAAGGCGACGGCCTGGTGCTTCAGCGCCGCCATGTCAACGGGCTCCTTGCCGGCGCGGGCGCGCGTCAGCGTGGCATAGGGTAGCACCTCCACCACAGCGGTGTCGTGGATGCGCTGCAGCTCGATGGCGAGCGTGTCGGGTGCGTCGGGCGCGGGCGAGAGGTTCGGCATGGTGCAAACGGTGGTGTAGCCGCCATGCGCCGCCGCCATCGAGCCGGTACGGATGGTCTCCTTCGCCTCCTGACCGGGCTCGCGAAAGTGCACATGCAGGTCGCAAAAACCATAACTCAACAACAATCCCTCCGCATTGATGATGCGTGCGTCATCAGGTGCCGGCAACATGTCGGCGACCAGTGCGATACGGCCGTCCTCTATCAGTACATCCACAATACGCAATCCGTTGTTGTCTGCCAGTTGGGCTTTGCTAATCAGTATTCTGTCTGCCATAATATAAGGTCTTGAAGATGATGAAAAAATGCCCCGTCATTAGCGGCGGGGCATTGAAATTATTTTTGGGTTCGTTGTTTCGATTCGCGCGGCCAGGTCATGGTCATGCCCAATAGCGAGAAACCCACATAGCCGCGTACCTTGATGTCGCTGCCGTCCAGCTTGATATAACTTTTGTAGGTCTTGCCATTGCCGGGATGGTGAATCGTGCCGTTCTGCCACTCCTCCTCTTTGGCATTGTAGGTGAATCCGCTGAGGAACTTGTAGTTGAGGTACTTTTTCTTGGCGGGATTCTCCACCCAGCACACAATGCCTTCGTAAGTGCCGTCTTTGGCCTTGTAAATTTTCACCTGACTGCCCTCCTTGGAGAAGGGGTCTTTGGCGTAATAATAGCCGCAGATGGCATCGGCCTTGCTCTGAGCGCTCAAACCGAACGAGCCAACCATCAACAGTGCGAAGAGAATGACAGCGATTCTTTTCATATTAATAATAATTAGTCACCCAAAGTAGCCACCATCACAGCCTTGATGGTATGCATACGGTTCTCAGCCTCGTCGAAAACGATGGAAGCCTCTGACTCGAAAACATCCTCGGTGACTTCGATGCCGTCCAGACCGAACTGTTTGTGAACGTCGCGGCCCACCTGGGTTTCGAGGTTGTGGTATGCGGGCAGACAGTGCATGAATTTGCATTTCGGGTTGCCGGTGAGGGCCATCGTCTCTTTGTTCACCTGATAAGGTTTCAGCATATCGATACGCTCTTTCCACACTTCGGCGGGCTCGCCCATCGATGCCCAAACGTCGGTATAGAGGAAGTCGCAGCCTTTCACACCCTTCTTCACATCGTCGGTGACGGTGATCTTAGCACCGGTCTCTTTGGCGATTTTCTTGCAGGTGTCGATGAGTTCCTTGCTGGGCTGGAGTTTCTTGGGAGCCACGATGCGCACATCCATACCCATCTTGGCGCCGCCAACCATCAGGGAGTTACCCATGTTGAAGCGGGCATCGCCGAGGTAAGCGTAGGTCACCTGGTTGAGGGGCTTGTCAACATGCTCGCTCATGGTGAGGAAGTCGGCGAGGATCTGGGTAGGATGGAACTCGTTGGTGAGGCCGTTCCAAACGGGCACGCCAGCATGGCGGGCCAACTCCTCAACGGTATCCTGCTTGAAACCACGGTATTCGATACCATCGAACATGCGACCGAGCACGCGGGCGGTGTCAGCCATCGACTCCTTCACACCGATCTGTGAGCCGCTGGGGCCGAGGTAAGTCACGTGTGCGCCCTGGTCGTAGGCAGCTACTTCAAAAGCGCAACGGGTACGGGTGGAGGTCTTCTCGAAAATCAGGGCGATGTTCTTGCCCTTCATGGTGGGCTGCTCGGTACCGGCATATTTGGCGCGTTTCAGGTCGCGGGCCAGATCCAGCAGGTATTGAATCTCTTTCGGGGTGAAATCTAACAATTTCAAAAAGCTTCTGTTTCTAAGGTTGAATGCCATAATGATTTGATTTTTAATGATTTATAATAATAAATAATAATCTATTCATCGCTCAAACAAGCGGTGGCAAAAATACGATTTTTTTTCTACAAATCTACACTATCGAATCGCTCTTGCAACCGAAAGCGAGGTCGCCGGCATCGCCGAGACCTGGTACGATGTACGACTGTGCCGTCAGCTCGTCGTCAACGGCACCTAGCCATATCGTGCAGTCAGTGTCGGGCAGGTTCTCCTGCAAATATTTCACCCCGTCGGTGCTGGCAATGACTGACACAATATGAATATATTTAGGCTTCCCCTGTGCCATAATTTCGTTGTAGGTGCACACCATCGACTGTCCGCTGGCCAGCATCGGGTCGCAGATGATGAGGATGCGGTCGTCCATGTCGGGCGCCGACATATAGTCAATCTGGATGTCGAAGGTGCCGTCCATGTAGTGCTTGCGGAAGGCGGAGATGAAGGCGTTGTCGGCATGGTCGAAAATGTTGAGCATACCTTGATGCAACGGCAGACCAGCGCGCAGGATGGTGGCCAACACGGGCTGCTCGGCCATGAGCTTCATCGGCTTGATACCCAACGGGGTAGTTACCTCAACAGGCTTGTATTCAAATGTTTTGCTAATTTCATAGGCAAAAATTTCGCCCAATCGCTCCAAGTTGCGGCGGAAGCGCATCGAGTCTTTCTGAATGTTCACATCGCGCAACTCGGCAATGTACTGGTTGAGAACCGTGTTTTCGAGGCCTAAATTTCTGATTTGTTTCATGTTATATGGTTTTTATTTGATTTTTCTATAAAGATGAAGGAAAGGTTTGGCCCAACTGGTGCAGATAACAGAAAGGGCCGGGAAAGTATAGCGTTGACTGCCGAATCCCGCATAGAAGCGGGCCACGCTCTCGGTGCTTGATCCGTTGAAATCGAGAACGAGCTGCTGGTTGGCATGTCTCCGTATGTATTCATCCATCAGGAAGAACATGGCCTTGCGGTCGGCGCGTTCCTCTTCACGTCCCGATGCCCAGAACCACACACGGCCATGGTCGCGCAGAAACACCGCACCTGCCAACAGAGTGCCGTCGCTGTCGCGCACACCCCACACGTCGGCAAGTCCTCGCTCTTTCGCTATTTCACACACTTTCAAGAAAATAGCATAGTCAACATCTTGCATGCGCACGCTTTTGCCACTGCCGCGCCGACTGCCACGGTACAACGCGATCACCTCCTCCGAAGTAATACTTTCATCAATGACAGGCTCGAAGGCGCGTGCGGCCTTGATGTTGCGCTTGTGGTTGCTGCCATACCCTTTGCAGATGGCCTCGTACGGCCGGTTCAGGTCGAGCCTGTACGACACTTTGAGGTGCCCCTCCGGTACAGCTGCCTCTCCGGGGACACTCTCGTTAAGATTCAAGTCGATAGAGACGAAAGATCTCGGCACTGCTTGTAAAAACTCCGTAACAAGCTCACATGTGACCGGCCTTGCCGAAAAGATGCCGAGACGAGTGTAATAGAATGGGTTATACACATACTGCAGCCCGTGTTTTCGCCGCCAAGGGAGCGGCATCACGGCCATATAGTCATCTTCAATGAGCGCCGCCCATTCAGGATTCGCCACCGACAGGAAATCGAAACTGGCAAACAGCGTGGCCGCCGGCGATGCCTCCACACAGGAATCCCATCGCGCACGGTCAATTTCATCATGTCGGCAAAAACGAATCATTTTGTTCTCAATTTGTTTGGGCGCAGCATGATATCAGCCGTAAAATTCACCAATACTGCGAGGCAAAATTACGCCTTTTTCCTTGATTTTTGAGGCTTTCCATATTTTTTTTCAATTTTTTTTCAAAGTGTATATAGAAATCAAAAAAAGTTGTATTTTTGCAGTCCAAAATTTTGAGGTAATACAAGTAAGAAAAATCAGAGAAAAATAAAGAAGAAATGGCAAATCACAAGTCATCATTAAAGAGAATCAGATCCAACAATAGCAAGAGACTGGCTAATCGTTATTATGCAAAAACTATGCGTAATGCGCTGAGAGACATTAAGATGATCACCGTTAAGGCTGAAGCTGAGCAGCAGCTCCCGAAGGTGGTTTCTTTGATTGACAAATTAGCAAAGAAGGGTATTATCCATAAAAACAAAGCAGCTAACCTCAAATCAGGTTTGATGAAAAAAATCAACAACCTGTAGTTTTGTTTTCATAATGACGTTGGAAACCCTGCTTCTCCCCGAGGCAGGGTTTCTTGTTATGGTTGAATAATATTTGTAGAGGCGTAATGCAAAAAATGTAGAGACGCGATGTGGAATGGTAGAGACGCGATGCATCACGTCTCTACCTCTTTTTGCGTTGTCATTCCGCATTAATTCTGATAAAAATAAACAGCAGCAGCGTGAATCCCCACAGCGAGGAGCCGCCATAGCTGATGAACGGCAGCGGGATGCCGATGACCGGAATCAGCCCGATGGTCATGCCGATGTTGATGACCAGATGGAAGAACAACACCGAGGCCACCCCGTAGCCATATACCCTCACAAAGGTGCTCTTGTGCCGCTCTGCCAGCTGTATGATGCGGATGATCAGGGTAAGGAAGAGGGCGAAAATGGCGATACTGCCGATGAAACCCCACTCCTCGCCGATGCCACAGAAGATGAAGTCGGTGCTCTGCTCCGGCACAAAGTTGAGCTTGGTCTGCGTGCCATTGAGGTAACCTTTCCCGGAAAAGCCACCCGAACCGATGGCAATCTTCGACTGGTTCAGGTTGAAGTCGGCACCCTTCGGGTCAATGCTCTTCCCAAAGATGGTGTCGATACGCTGCCTCTGATGAGGCTGTAACACGTTGGTGTAGGCCACATTAACAGCGAATACCAGCACAACAAAACCGGCGAAGATGCCAACATTTCGGAACAGTTTTTTCTTGTTCCCCTTCACAAAGAAACAGGAAATGCAGAGCACTACCAGCAGAAACGCGATAGTATAGAGCTCGTTCCACATCAGCGTGAGCACGAAGGTCAGCACAATGAGAACGCCCATCAGCATCAGCCACGAGTTGAACCCCTCACGGTAGAACATGATGATGAAGGCGAAAAATACCAGCGCGGAACCGGTGTCTTTCTGTAAAATGGCAATGCCAGCGGGCACCAGTATGAAGACGAAAGCGATCAGAAAGATATGCCGCCGCTCGTTGTCGGTTTTTCCTTCATTAAAAAACTTGGCTAACGCCAAGGCAGTAGCAAACTTCGCAAACTCAATGGGCTGTATGCTGAACGCCCCAATCTTGATCCATGCCTTCGCCCCGTTGATATCGGTTCCGAGAAACAGCACCGACAATATCAACAACATGAATATCAGGTAGATAATATAGGCATGGTTGTAGAAAAATTTGCCGTCAACTATCAGGATAGAAATAGCGAAAACGGCCGATATGATGATCCATATTAGCTGTCGTCCGTAATTCTGGTCGAGGTTGAAAAGGGTAAACTCGGCCTGCGGATCGTATGAGGAAGAGTAGATGGTAAGCCACCCCACGATGACCAACGCCACGTAGATGATGATGAGGTAAGGGTCAATGCCCTTTGATGTAACGGATTGATTATCAGTTAGCATGTCGGGCTTTTGCGTAGGTGATATAATGGTTAAGTACGGCCTCTTCTTTTTCGGTCTGTTTCACTTCACGGAAGAGGTACATCTCGGTCATCAGGCTGGCGATGCGGGCTGCTAGCACACCACCCCATCCGCCGTTCTCCACCAGCACGAAGATGGCGATCTTGGGCTGGTCCACTGGCGCGAAACAGGCGAAAACCGAGTGGTCGGCCCCGTGAGGGTTCTGCGCCGTTCCGGTCTTACCGGCCATCTCCACCCCTTCCACCTGCGCCAAACGACCAGTACCGCTGCTGATAACCAGCTTCATACCATCAATGATGGGGTCGAAGTAGGGACGGTCGATGCCGCTTTCCATCCGCTCCGAGTAGCGCATGTTGGGGTTGTTCTTCGAACCGATGGCCTTCACCACATGAGGCTTGTAGTAAAACCCACGGTTGGCGATGATGGCCACAAGGTTGGCCATCTGCAGCGGGGTGCTACCCACCTCGCCCTGTCCGATAGCCATGGAAATCACGGAGTTACCGTTCCAGTGACCGTTGTACCGTTTGTCGAAATACTCCACACTCGGAATGATGCCTTTCGACTCGTAAGGCAGGTCGGTGTTGAATTTCTGGCCGAAGCCCAACTTGTTGATGTGGTCTTTCCAAGTCTGGTAGCCCTCCTGTATGGAGTGGAATTTGTTGTTGCTGATGGTGTTGTAGAAGGCGCGGCAGAAATAGGCGTTGCAAGAGCAGCGCACCGCATCCACGAGGTCGGAGCCGGCATGGCTGTGGCATTTCAGCCGGTGACCTCCGTACGAGTAGCCTCCACCGCAGCTGTAGTAGGTGTACCGGTTGATGACGCCCTCCTGCTGCGCTATCAGTCCGTTGGCGAGCTTGAAGGTGGAGCCGGGCGGGTAGCAGGCCTTCAGGGCACGGTTGAACAGCGGGGTGTTGTCAAGGTCCTGATTGAGAGCCGCATAGTTCTTGCCGCGGTCCTTGCCCACCAGCAGGTTGGGGTCGTAGGAGGGCATAGAGACGATGCAGAGTATCTCGCCCGTTGCCGGTTCGATGGCCACGATACTGCCCTTCTTGCCTTGCAGCAGCTTTTCGCCGTACTCCTGCAGCTTGAGGTCAAGGGTGCTCCACAGGTTCTGGCCGGCCACCGCCGCGACATCGGCTTTACCATCTTTGTACGGTCCCTGCTCGCGGTTGTTCACATCCACCAGCACCATCCGCTTCCCCTTCTTGCCGCGCAGCTCTTCCTCATACGACTTCTCAATGCCGCTGATGCCGATGTAATCGCCCAGCTGGTAGTAGTTGTCGGAGGTGAGCTGCTGGTCGGTCACCTCACCGATGTAGCCGAGAATGTGCGCCGCGATGGGCACGGGATAGGAACGTAAGATTCTGTTCTGCACAAAGAAACCAGGGAACTTGTGCATCTTCTCCTGCAGCACGCCGTAGTCCTCCTTCTTCATCTGCTGTTTGATGATGGAGGGCAGCAGCGGCGAGTAGGTGCGCGCCTTCTCCAACTTCTGGCACAGCTCCTCCTTGGTGATGTCGATCGACTGGCACAGGTCCATCGTGTCGAACGGCTTCACGTTCTTGGGGATGACCATCAGGTCGTAGGCAGCCTCGTTATACACCAGCAGCGAATCGTTACGGTCATAGATGAGCCCGCGCGGCGGGGTGATGGTGACCTCGCGTATAGCGTTGCGCTCGGCAGCCTCCTTATAACGGTTGTCCACCACCTGCAGGCTGAACAGCTTCAGCACGCACGCGAGCGCGATGAGCAGCATACTGCCGATGATGATGATTTTGCGTTGTTGTGAAAGCGGGTTCATGACGTTTTATTTGTTGCGTTGTCTCAGCTCGCGAACGAGGTCGCGGAAAGGCTCTTTTCTCTTATCATCTTCTATATCAATCTTTTCGAGATTTTCAAGCGCCTTTTCAAGAAAAATCGCTATCTGTTGTTCGGTCTTGTGAGGGATGCCCGTCTGGTTGTAAATGGCTTTCACTGCCTCAAATTTCTCCCAATCGTCGAAGTCGGTGGAGGAGAAATAATGCAGCAGGCGCTCTTTCTGTTGGGCATCAGCATCTTGTAAAGCACTGAGATACAAATAGGTTTTCTTGTTCTCGCGAATGTCGCCTCCGATTTTCTTTCCAAAGACAGTCCCATCGCCATACACGTCAAGCAGGTCATCCTTGAGCTGGAAGGCCAGACCGAGTTGGATGCCGTATTCATATATAAGTTGCTGGTTCTCAGTGGTTGCATCCGCCACAATGGCGCCGGCTTTGAGGCATCCGGCCAACAGAACTGCGGTCTTGTAGCGAATCATGTTGATGTAATCATTGAGAGTCACCTGGTCGGTGGTTTCAAAGTCGAGGTCTTTCTGCTGACCTTCGCATATCTCCACGGAGGTCTGTGCCAGCAGTTTCGACAGGGCGAGGGCGGTTTGTGGCGGTGCAGGAGTTTCGAGGATGGTTTGGAGGGCGAGGGTGGCGAGGGCATCGCCCGACAGGATGGCGATATTGCCGTTCCACTTGCGATATACGGTCGGCTGTCCGCGACGGATGGGAGCATCGTCCATGATGTCGTCGTGGATGAGGGTGAAGTTGTGCAACATCTCGAAAGCTGCCGCAGGATAGAGCGCGAGTTCAGTCTTTCCGCCGAACAGTTCGGCCGACATCAGCACCAATCTTGGGCGAAGTCGTTTCCCACCTTGCGACAAGGTGTAGTAGATGGGTTCGTACAGGTTTTTGGGTTCTTTGTCTAATGTGATGCTTTTGAAGAAATCGGTAAGTTGATCCATGTAGTTGTATTTGTGAAGGTTATGGTTTAGTATTCGATGTAAAACTTGTCAGCGGAGCGAATGTCTTGCACGGGCAGAAGTTCCTCTTCGTGGCAATTTCGAAGCGTGTCGTAGTGTACTTGCTCGAAATTGCGCTTGTGATAGTTGGTTACTTCGTTTACATAGAAACTATTGGTTATCAGGTGTTTTTGCTCATTCTGCCCCAATGAATAGGTGAGACGTACGCCAAATTGCAGCGGTGAAGTTTCACGGGTAAAAAAGGTGGTATGAATCAGCTCACGCGAGGGACAGAGTTCCACATCGCAGAATTCGAGGATGTGACTTTCAATGTCGGGACAGCTGAAGTGGCGGTAGGTGTGCGGAGGTATTGAGACCACTTTGCCTGAAAAGGAGAGGGTCCCGTCTGTGATGGGCAGTTGCAAAAAGTCGGAAGCGTGTCCATTCCTCACCAAGAAGCACTCGTCAAGGTAGAGGTGCATGGTTTGGTCAGAGGTGTTTTGGAGTGTAAATGACAGAGAGCCATGGTTTTGCCAAAAGTCGTACGATACAACGCAGTGACTGCCGTCATAGCGCATCTCATGACGATTGGTGCGGAAATCCTCTTCGCCCTCCAGATGATAGACCTGGTAGTACGATGCACAGGCGGTCAACAATAAGGGTACAGTCAGGATAACTGCGTAAAGTAATCGTTTCATTTTGAGGGATTTTTCTATTTGAAATTCGTTGGCAAAAATACAATTTTGCATTGAAAAACAGAGTGTTTTAGGGGCGTACTTTGGGAAATTTTTTTTGTGGATGCTTATGTAGAAAGTGAAAATTGATATTAATGGATAATTAACAGTAAAAATTCTCCGAAAATTGCAGTTTAGACTCTGAAATTTTTTTTCATCATCCCTTGTTTCTAAAAATAAATGATTGAATATTAGCATAATAAAAATTTTAAATAATATGGTATTTTCAAAAAATCTATTGTATCTTTGTAAAGTTAAAATAAGATAAATATAAGTTAAACTATTAATAATTTAATAATGTATAGGAGTTGTCCGAAGTTGAGGGATGTGCGCGATGCCTCTTTTGTCAGGTGGGTGGATGAGGAGGCAGGCAAGGATGTGGAGTTTGTGGTGCAAGAAAAGGTGTGTGGGGAGCCTGTTTGGATGGGGTGTGATGGGCAGGATGTGGCTTTGGGAGGGTTGTCGGAGTTGAATGACGATGGGGCAAAGGTGGAGGTGCTGTCGGCAGGCTTGGCAGGCTTGGCGGAGCGATACCGTCCCCGACTATTCCGGCTGTGCGCGCACGTCCGGCAGCTCTTCCCGGATGTGCGCAGCGTGAAAGTCTATGGAGAGCTGTTTGGCGGGGAGTACCCGCACTGCTTGGTAGCACGCCGCAAGGAACGGATGCCGGTGCGGGAAGGGGTGTACTATGCGCCAGATTACGGGTTCTATGCCTACGATATCGGGGTGGAAGGACGAACATTCGGTGAAGGGAAGAGAAGTTGCGAGCAAGAGTGTGAAGACGCTGCCGCACTCCCCCACTATCTCTCGGTGGCCGTCTGCAACCGGCTGTTCGAAAGTCTCGGCATTTTCCATGCCCGCACCCTCTTCCAGGGGAGTTTGGAGGAGTGTCTGCACTACCCGAACGCCTTCCCCACACGCCTTCCCGACTGGCTCGACCTGCCCCCACTCCGCAACAACTGGTGCGAAGGCACAGTTATCCGGCCGCTAGCTCCGCTTCTCACAACAGCCGGCGAGCGCGTACTGCTCAAAAATGTCAACTCCCGCCACAAGTCATCGGTGGGTTTGGGCCATCATGCCGACCCCTCTGCTCATTCATTGCCCTGCACGCGAGGGGAAGCGTCGCCCGTCAGTGTCGAGTGCGCCGACATGCTCACCGAACTGCGAGCCCTTTTCAGTCCGGAACTGCTCAGCCGCGTGCGAAAAGAGATGGGAAGACCATCCTCTGCGAAGCACTCTGCCAGCGTGGCAAGCCGCCTGCGCCGCGAGGTGCTGGAGCAGTTTTTCCAGCTGAACCTCAATCGCTTCGATGCCCTACCCGCCCGCGAGCGACAGCACATCACCCGTGCCTTGTGTCAGCTTTCAGACCGACTGGCGTGTGAGGTACCATGAGATGAAATGAAAATGGATGGGCTAAAGGATTTTCGCAGCCATGCGTTGGCCGGCTTCGTAAGCCTGTTGCAAATCATGCTCCCAATGCTCGGCACGCCAGCGCTCCTTGCTCTCTTTGGGGAAACTGGCCATGGCATAGCGGTCGTAGTCCTTCACCTGGTAGGTGTTGCAGGCGGCAATTCGCTCGGGGCGTTCCCCATAGAAACCGCCCAACAACATCTCCAACGACTGTAGGTTGCGACGTTCGGCAGAAATGTCGTTCATGGTGTAGATGATGGCGGCAGGTATGCGCTTGGGAGGGTGCATGCTGTAGTCATCGTACGAAAGCCACGGGAAGGTGAGCCTCTCGATGAAACTCTCCAACTGGCCTGTCACGCGACTATAAAAGATGGGCGATGCAAATACCACCCCGTCGGCGTATGCGGTTTCCCTAAGTGTCTCCGTCAACCCGTCCTTATAGGCACATACATCGCGGAAACGGGAATTTTTCAGCTTGCAGGCCAGACAGCTGTAGCACCCCTTATAGTCTATGTCATAGAGGAATATGCGCTGGACGTCAATTTCTCCATCCACCGACTTTACGCCACGGGTGAAGGCCTCGATCATGGCCCCTGTGTTCATGTTCTTTCTGGGACCGCCATCTATAATTACAATCTTTTTCATTCTTGAATGCTGACAGGAATTAATGTTGTCCTACTCTATTCTGTCCAGCAGGTCTGGACGGCGCTTTTTGGTGCGTTCCAATTGCTGCTCCAACTTCCAGTCGTCGATAAGCCGCTGGTTACCCGACAGCAAAATCTCTGGCACACAGTGACCTTCGTAGTCAGCCGGACGGGTATAGACCGGCGGCGACAACAGACCGTCCTGGAACGAGTCGGTGAGGGCTGAGCTCTCGTCGCCGATCACACCGGGAATCACCCGCGCCACAGCATCCACAATCGCCATGGCGGCAATCTCACCGCCCGATAATACGTAGTCGCCGATGCTAATTTCTTCTGTAACAAACAATTCACGCACCCTTTCATCCACTCCCTTGTAATGCCCGCACAGGATGATGACATTCTCGTACATCGAAATCTGGTTGGCTTTCGCCTGGTTGAAGGTCTGCCCGTCGGGCGCCATGAACAGCACGGCATCGTAGTTTCGCTCCGCCTTCAGCGCCGCAATGCAGTCGGCAATGGGCTGCACCATCATCACCATGCCGGCACCGCCCCCGAAAGGATAATCGTCCACCTTGCGGTGCTTGTCCTTCGTGTAGTCGCGGATGTCGTGCGTGTGCAGCTCCAGCAGTCCCTTGTTGACCGCCCGCTTCAAAATCGACTGCGAGAAAACTCCCGTAAACATCTCAGGGAAAAGTGTCAGTATGTCTATTCTCATCGTTATAATTTTTCTATAAACATCACGCCATCCCGCACCGGAAGGATGAAATTGGTGACGCGCTCGTCGTTTTGCACATGCTCATTGAACGCGCAAACCGCCTTCGTGTCCTTGTCGCCACTGCGTATCTCATGTATCACCTTCTCTCCCCACAAAACATTATCTGCCAAAATGATACCACCTTTTCGTACCTGCGGCAACACCATCTCATAATAGTCGGTGTATTGTTCTTTGTCGCCATCGATATACACCATGTCCCACTGTTCCTGCAAGGTGGGTATCACCTGTAGCGCGTCGCCGATGTGCAGCTGGATTTTATCCTGATAGGGCGATTGCGCCAGATAGCGGCGAATCATCTCCTCCCGTTCCTCATTCACCTCGATGGTGTGGAGCAGCCCGTCGTCGGCAAGTCCTTCGGCGATACAGAGTGCCGAGTAGCCCGTGTAAGTGCCGATTTCCAGTACCCGCCGCGCACGCATCATCCGGCAAAGCATCGTCAGCAGCATGCCTTGCAAGTGCCCCGACAGCATGCGCGGGTTCATCACCTTCTGGTGCGTCTCGCGGGTGAGCCGGTACAGCAGTTCCGACTGCGGGGTAGAGTGCGCCTCGCAATACTCTTCCAACGCTTCCTGCTCCATAGGTTAGCTCATGATCTTGTTCACCTCCTCCTCGGTCTTTCCTAACTTCTCCTTGCAGATGCGGATGAGCTGGAGGGCGCGCTCAATGTTTTTGGTAAGTTCGTCAACCGAGATGTCGGCATTCTCCATCTTTTTCACAATGCTCTGTAGCTCGTTGTAGGCTTCGGTGTAGGTGGGTTGTTTTTCCATAAAGAATCATTTCAAAAGTGTGCCACTTTTATCGGGCGCAAAAATACGCATTTTTCCGAGATTTCTTCCTCAAATAGGGTGAATTCAAGTTACATTTTATTTGAATTGTAACATTAAATTTAGGCTGCGAAAATACGAAAAAATCCACATAACTATGAAAACTAAAAATTCGATGACGGTTGGAGAAAGGAAATCTATGAATGTGATGAGGCTGGCAATATGTTTTTTGAAAGCAGATGCGAGACTGATTTAAGGCTCACCGAAACGCTGGAGAGGGTGATCAGCTAATAAACACCTGAGGCTTGCGATGGCGTAGAAAGTGCTATTGATACTGCTCGATGAATATTCTGAAAAGTTCACAACAATGTGGGCTTTCGGTTTTTGACTTCGAATATAGTTGATAATAAATTATTTACATTGAAATATTTAAAAATCCGCACCTGAGCCTGCGCCTGAGTTGCGGAAATCAGAATTGCCTTTGGAAAAGTTTTATTTTGTTCTTGCATGCAAACCACATTCGCGGTGCTCGGGTGACTCCCACCACCAGCGACCGGCACGGATGTCCTCGCCCGGTTTCACCGCCCGCGTGCAGGGTTCGCAACCGATGCTGGGATAACCGCTGTCGTGTAACTTGTTGTACGGTACATGGTTGGCTTTGATATAATCCCAAACCTGCGATTCGGTCCAGTCAATCAATGGGTTGATTTTCAGTAGTCTGTGGTGCTCGTCCCACTCAATCTTTTTCATCTCTTTGCGTGTGACCGACTGCTCCTTTCGCAAGCCGCAAATCCAAGCATCAAGGGTTTTGAATGCGCGGCGCAATGGCTCCAACTTGCGCACTTCGCAGCAGGCATGCCGCTTTTCTATGTTTTCGTAAAACGGATTGATACCCAACTCTTTGACAAACTCTTGCAAAGCTTCAGTCTGTGGACAAAACACCTCCATTTTGATGTTGTAGTGCAGATTGGTCTTGTCTATCAACTGATAGGTTTCGGGAAACAGTCGTCCCGTGTCCAATGTAAAGATTCTCGCTTCAGGATTGATTTTCAATATCATGTCCGTCAAAGCCTGGTCTTCGATGCTCAAACTTGAGGACAAAGCGATACAATCACCATACTTCTCCATAAAAAAACTGAGCAAAACCTCTGGCTCTGCATTTTCAAACCGCTGATTCAGTTCTTCAATATCTTTCACACTATATTTATCCATAATTCTCAACTCTTAACTCTCAACTCTCAACCACCACCATTCCCGCGCCGATGGTCTCAAAACTGTCAGGGTCAATGAAGATGAGGGAGCCGGTAATGCGGTTACTGGCATAGTCGTCCACCACCAAAGGCTGGGAAGTCTTAACGTTAATAACAGCTATATCGTTCATTTTCAGCGAAGAAACACCTTCCACTTTCTCCAACGTGTTGACATCCACCTTGTAATCCACCGACTGCACCATGCCGACGGTTTCTGCCACGGCAGTGCGGATGATGTAGCGTTTGCGAAGCTGCATTTCTGTCTCATTGAACCAGCAGCAGCGCATTTTCAGCTGCTGCGTGATGACAGGCTGTTGGGCAGTGGCTGGCACCAGCATGTCGCCGCGACTGATGTCAATGTCATCGTTGAGCAACACCGACACGGATTCTGGCGTGTGGGCAATCTCTAATTCCTTGTCATCCTGCATGATGGATTTCACGGTGCTTTCCAATCCGGAAGGGAGCACCCGTATGCGGTCGCCCGCACGCAGCACGCCGCCTGCCATGCGTCCGGCGTAGGCGCGATAGTCGGGGAATTTGTCGGAGATGGGACGGATGACGTACTGCACAGGCATTCGCATAGGTTGTGCGGAATCGCCCATCTTGTGGTCGATGGACACCGTTTCCAACAAGTTCATCAGCGTGCCGCCATCGTACCACGGCATATTGGTGGAGTCTGTCACCACGTTGTCGCCGTGCTTGGCCGAGATAGGAATGAACCGCAGTTCAGCACGGATGCCTATGGTCTCAGCCATCTTTTTGTAATTCAAGCAAATCTCATTGAAAACATCCTCGCTGAAATCCACCAAATCCATCTTGTTGACACACACGGTGATAAACGGGATGCCGAGCAGCGAGGCGATGTAGGAGTGACGTACGGTCTGTTCCACCACGCCGTTGCGGGCATCGATGAGGATGATGGCGAGGTCGGCGGTGGAGGCACCCGTCACCATGTTGCGGGTGTACTGCACGTGGCCGGGCGTGTCGGCGATGATGAACTTTCGTTTCGGGGTGGCGAAGTAGCGGTAGGCCACATCGATGGTGATGCCTTGCTCGCGTTCGGCGCGCAGTCCGTCGGTGAGCAGCGCAAGGTTCACCTCCTCGTTGCCGCGGCTTCGGGAAGCCGCCTCCACCGCCTCCAGTTGGTCTTCAAAAATCGACTTGCTGTCGTACAATAATCTTCCGATGAGCGTGCTTTTGCCGTCATCCACGCTGCCCGCCGTCGTGAAGCGCAGCAGCTCCATGTCTAAATATCCGTTGGTGTTCATATTAAAAATATCCTTCTTTTTTACGGTCTTCCATAGCGGTTTCGCTGCGTTTGTCATCGGCGCGGCCGCCTCGCTCGGTGACGCGGGTGGCGGCGATCTCCGAGATGATGTCCTCCAAGTTGTTGGCTTCGGAGATGGTGAGTCCTGTGCAGGTGATGTCGCCGATGGTGCGGCAGCGCACGCGGCGGGTTTCCACCACCTCGATGGGCTTGAGCGTCATGCAGGGTTCGGCGGCGAGCCATTGCCCGTCACGAAGGAAGCACTTGCGCTCGTGCGTGAAATAGAGCGACGGCAGCGGGATGTTCTCCTGATAGATGTACTGCCACACATCCATCTCGGTCCAGTTGCTGATGGGAAACACGCGGAAGTGCTCGCCCATGTTCTTGCGGCCGTTGAAGATGTTCCACAGTTCGGGCCGCTGGTTTTTCGGGTTCCACTGTCCGAACTCGTCGCGGTGCGAGAAGAACCGTTCTTTGGCACGGGCCTTCTCCTCGTCGCGCCGCGCCCCACCGATACAGGCATCGAACTTGTATTTCTCGATGGTGTCTAACAACGTGGTGGTTTGCAGTCGGTTACGACTGGCATTATAGCCTTTTTCCTCTTTTACACGCCCTGTGTCGATACTCTCTTGCACGGAGCCGACAATCAGCTGCGCGCCGAGTTTCTCCACCAGCGCGTCGCGATAGTCAAGGGTTTCTTGGAAATTATGCCCAGTATCAATGTGCAGCAGCGGGAACGGTATTTTGGCGGGATAAAATGCCTTGTAGGCCAAGTAGGTGACCACGATGGAGTCCTTGCCGCCGGAAAACAGGATGGCCGGCCGCTCAAACTGCGCCGCCACCTCACGGAGCACATAAATGGACTCTGATTCTAATTCTTTTAAATGGGTGAGTTTATACATGTTTGAATTATAGAATTATGGATTTATAGAATTACGGGGTGTGGAGTTATTGGAGTGTGTTTTTCTGTAAATTCTAAGAGAACGCACCTGCAAGGTACTTCTGGGTGAGTTCATGTTGCGGATGATGGAAGACTTGTTCCGCCGGACCGGACTCGATGATTTCGCCGAGGTACATGAAGACGACATTGTCGGCGATGCGCAGGGCCTGCCGTAAGGTATGGGTAACCATGATGATGGAGTACTCTTCTTTGAGTTTCACGAAAAGATCCTCCACGGTTTTGGCGGAGATGGGGTCAAGGGCGCTGGTGGCTTCATCGGCAAGGATATAGGCGGGCTGCACAGCCAACGAGCGGGCGAGGCAGAGCCGTTGCTGCTGGCCGATGGAGAGGCGTGCGGCGGGAGTGCGGATGCGTCCCTTGATCTCATCCAAAAGTCCGACCGCACGAAGGTTCTGCCGCACGTGGTAAATCAACTCCCGCCGTTTCTTGAACATCTTGTTGATGCGGCAGCCGTACGCCACATTGTCGAAAATGGACATGGGGAGCGGGCACGGGCGTTGGCTCACCAGCCCGATCTTGCGGCGCAGTTCCGTTACTTCGGCATCATGGCCGAGACTGTCCTGTCCATCCACCATAATTCGTCCCTCAAGCCGAACCTCTTCCGTGGTGTCAATCAAGCGGTTCAGCGTGCGCAACAAGGTGGACTTGCCGCAGCCTGACGGCCCGATAATGCAGGTGATTTGTTTTTCCGGCAACGTCACATTCACATTTTTCAAAATGTGGTTGTCCTTGATATATACGTTCAGGTTTTGTATCTCTATCATATCTTTTGGTTTTGACCCCACACTGCGGCTTCGCCTTATGAGAGGTTATTAGCGCTTCGCGCGTCTTGTCCCTTCGGGACTGCTTAAGGATTTTTTTTTGTATTTATATTTTATTCTTGGAGAACTTGTTGGTGATAAAACGTCCGGAAATGCTGAGTATGAGTACAATGACAGTGAGCACAAGAGCGGCGGCGTATGCCCGGTCCACTACTTCTGGTATGGGGCTTTGCAACTGGAAGAAGACCGCCAGTGGCAGCGTGGCCGCAGGCTGCGACAGAGAGGTGGGAATGCTGTCGGTATAGCCGGCTGTGAACATCACACTGGCTGCATCACCGATAGCTCGGCCTATGGAAAGAAGGGTGGCGGTTGCAATACCCGGAGCAATCTGGCGTAACACCACCTTCAACGTTTCCCAACGGGTTGCCCCCAACGAAAAACTTGCATCCAGAATGTCGCGGGGAAAGTTGCGGGTAACCTCATCCATCGTGCGGATGAAAATCGGGATGATGAGCAGGGTAATTACAATGATTCCCCCCAACAAAGAAGTTCTAAGTCCGAAAAAAATCATGATGGTGAAGCCGAAAGCGCCGTAAACAATGGACGGAACACCGAACAGCACGTCAAAGGCCATCCGTGCGGCGTAGGCCAACTTGGAGCCTTTTTTCAGATAGATATTCAGAAAGAAGACCACGGGAATGGAAATCAGCAGCCCCAACAGCGTGGATGCGCCCACAATGTAAAGCGAGCCTACAATGGCATTGAGGAAGCCCCCCTCTTTGCCGATGTAGAAGCCCCCGCCTGGCAGACTGCTCACCATCTCCCAGCTCATCGCCTTCATGCCTTTGGAAAAAACGGTCCAAATCACACTGATAACCAGTCCAAAGACAATTAACATTGCTCCCCACATAAAAATTATGGCAATGTTTTCATGGATTTTTTTGCTGTTTGATATTTTCATAAAGGCTAAAGGTTATGCATTCTTTTTCTCTATCCGATACAATACCATTCGTGATAACAAATTGAAAATCAGTACTACTACAAACAGGATGAGTGCCGCAAACATCAAAGCGGACTCGTACAGCGGCATCGACAACATTTCGCCGTAGTTGTTGGCGATGAGGGCGGGCAACGGGTAGCAGGCATCCAACAGTCCATGAGGCACACCGATGACGCAGCCGCACACCATCAGCACGGCGATGGTCTCGCCCATGGCGCGGGAAATCGCCAGCACGGTGGAGGCCATGATGCCAGGAAGCGTCTGTCGCAGCACCACCCTGCGCGTGGTCTGCCAACGGGTGGCACCCAACGACAAGGAGGCCTCGCGCAACTCTTTCGGCACGCTGGAAAAAATCTCAATGAACAAACTGACCAGTAACGGAATTACCATCACCCCAAGGACGATTCCGGCAGCCATCACCGTGTAGCCGGTAGAAAACTCTACAAAGTGAGGCGCCACCCGCTGCGAAATCCACGGCACGATGACCAGCACGCCCCATACACCATAGATTACTGACGGCAACCCTGCCAGAATATCCAACGCTGGGAAAACAAACTTCTTGACCACGGGCTTGGCATATTCGGTGAGGTAGATGGCGGTGAGTAGCGAGACGGGCAACGCCAACAGGATGGCTACCATCGTGGCCCACAGCGTTCCCGTGATGAACGGGAAAAAACCGAATTCGCCCTTCATGGG
Source organism: Bacteroidales bacterium (assembly GCA_017962845.1). Taxonomy (GTDB): domain Bacteria; phylum Bacteroidota; class Bacteroidia; order Bacteroidales; family WCHB1-69; genus UBA1756. The sequence goes on from JAGCUN010000051.1 coordinate 26,694, forward strand.
TCGCCATTCTGAAGCGGTGAGCAACGTCCATACGGACTTCCCTTCCAACACTGGTGCGGACTTGAGATACAATCCCACAAACATCACCGCCACAAACAGTACCGAGAAGAGGGTCAGCACCAACATGACCCCATGTGCTGTTTTATCCTTTATGATTCGGAATTTCTGCATGATGGGCGATTAGGGAACTTATTTTTTGTGCAATTGGTCGAGTCCTTTCTGCAATTTCTCTTCGCTCAGACTGATGTAACCGGCGGGCACGTTCTCTTTCTGTCCTTCGGTGAGCACATACTCAAGAAAGGCGATAACGGCAGGGTTGGTGGGTACGCCGTGGCTCACCAAGTAGAGGTCGCGGGCGGGGGGAGAAGGATATTTTCCGGCAGCCACGGCGGCAATGAAATCATCTTTTGTATCGTAAAAGTACTCGTCTGCGTCAATGGTCCTGTCGTTATTGGCATCAATTGGGCAGACCAGCAGACCCTGATTCGGCTTGCGCGATTTTTCATCGTAGGCATAGCCGATGTTGTTCAAGCCAATGCCCAGCTTGTCGGCCTGCACGGCGGAGGCCAAGCCAGGATCTCCGAAAACGGCAGTACCCAATAAATCCTCCTGTTTTTTCCCTATCCACAAGGCGAAAGTTTCGGCAGCGCCACATGCATCCGAACGGGTATAAACGTGTATCGGGGTCTTGTCAGAAGTTCCAAGCACCTGTCCCCACGTCGTATATTCTCCTGTAATCCAGATTTTTGCGGCAGTTTCCTTCGAGATGCCGTGGGCCATGATCTGGCGGGCCAGCGGGTTGTCGGCATTGATGGTGATGACCACCGCATCCTTGGCAGAGGCAAATGGGACAGCCCCTTTCGCCAATTCAGGTTCATACACCTCACGCGACACCATCCCCAAATCCACCACATCGGCGAGCACATCGGTCATTCCTTTCCCTGCACCACCCGCCGACAGGTCTATGTGGATGTCGGGATGCTGTTTCTGAAACTCCTCCGCCCACTTCACCGCCAGCGGATACAAGGCAAAAGCTCCCGAAATGGTGATGTTCTTGGAATCCTCTTTTTGGGACTTTCCCCCGCCACAAGAGGATGACATGACCAGAATACCCAAAGCCAGTATAACAATCAAAATACTTTTTAAATTTTTCATAATCAAATATTTACTTACAAAAATTTCTATGATTTTAAAACTTCATACCTCAAAACTTCACCGTCACCATCGTGGTAAACAAATGGCTCAATTCCCTGACAGACTGCTGCTGGCGAAGGGTGTAGTTGACCTGCATCCGCACGTGTTTTTCAGGCCACCAGTCCACACCAGCTGTGTAGTAGAGCGAGGCTTGGTCGGCAGCGAGGTTCTTTTCGTAGTAATCCACCCGTAGCACCGGGCGCAGTTTCTGTTGCACGGGGCAGTTCTTCCCCCAGCCGAAATGGAACCAATAGCCGATGGTGAGGTAAGCCCCTTGTGTGTGCATGGCAGAAGGCAAAAAGACATCGCGCGTTTCATCATACTTGGCAAAGTCGGTAGTGCCCCACAGGTATTCGCTTCTGACCATCAGGTTGTTGTTGTCGTACTGTGCACCTGCCGCCATGCGGTGACGGTTGCCGTCCACCCCAGTGGAAACTCCCTCACTGAGCATATCATATCTTCCGTAATATCCAGATATAGAAAGTGTTAATCCTTTTACAAAGGGGGTAAACATCACTCTTCCAGAAATATCCTTGGCCATATTGTCGCTCTTGACATTGATGCCGTTGCCACCAAACACACCAATACCATATTGTAAAATAGGAATTTTCTCACCCTTCACCTCCGCAGATGCCAAGGTGCCCGTCAGCATCAAACCGATTTCGCGGCCATTGGCATACGAACTGATGCCTGTAACATCCTTGTATCCCGACAATGCGCTGATAACCTGTGCATTGTCCGCTGTTTCCAAATCAAGGGGCGAAAGAATATTCTCCAAAGAAAACGGAATCTTGAACTGACCCACCTGCAATTTTACATATTTGCAGAAATTAACTTTCACGAAGGCATCAATCAGGCGCGGATTCGGGGCGAAGTCGGCCTGCAAACGAAAGTCCACCCATTTCGAAAGACTTCCTTTCAAATCCAAACGGGCACGCCGGATTTGGAAAGTACTTTTCTCACTATCTCCACTTTTATCATATTGATATTGAGCATCTATCCAGCCGCCCAGCTTTACATTTTCCCCGATTTTCTCCCATAGTAGTTTAGCCTTGGACTCGGTTTTTGTGGTATCGAAAACCTCTGTTTCCTGGGCCGCCATTGTAGGCATTGCAAACACCCAGCAAACAATACCAAAAACGATATAAAATAGAAGTTTATTCATTCTTTTAAAAAACTTAAAATACAGCGGCAAAAATAGTGCAAGGGCTCAAAAACGATTGTAAAAAAAACAATCTTGGAATGTCATTATTTGAGCTTAAAAATGTAATAAAACACCTATTTTTTGTAATGATATCAACATAGAGGGGCATGATGTCCCCAGTGAGTGAGGGACGGTTGCTGAAAAACGCGTACTTTTGCACCATGAATATCTATTGGTACATCCTCATCGCTTTGTCATTGTCCGGCAATATCTTATTGTTGGTTCTCTATTTTCATAGTCGCTGGTCTTACCATAAACTGATGAACAAAAATCTGAAAGAAGAAGAGAAAAAAGATACGCTGGTTGACAAATTCAGCTATGAGAATCTGCCTGTGGAAGATGCCAATGACAAAAGGCTGTTCCAGCTATTGCAAAAATGTATGGAAGAAGACAAGGCTTATCTGAATCCCAATTTGGGATTACAAGATGTGGCCAAAATGGTGGGGACCAGCAAGTCGAAGCTGTCGCACCTCATCAACACTGCCTTCCAACAGAATTTCCCGGCTTATGTGAATCACTATCGAATAAGAGAGTCTATCGTGCAGTTGAGCGATAGTCGCAATTTCGACAAGAATATCGAAGAAATAGGCGAACTATGTGGCTACACCAGTCGACAGGCTTTTCACACAGCTTTCAAAAAAGAGATGGGGATCACCCCTCGGCACTTCCGCAATATTACCCGTATGCAGGAAAAAAAGGAATAATCAAAAACAGCCCATTCCAGTTTCCATATTTTTTATTGACTGAATTTATTTTCCAGAGATTCTGAAAGAGATTGTATAGTTGGTAGTGAGGTGGTTTTACAAATCAAGAATATTCTCCACAATTGCGTCGATGGCCTGTGGCAGAGCGAATTGAGCCATGTTTTGAGCCATCTCCTCGCATTTTTGAGGGTCGTTCAGCAGGTTCTCTAAGGTGGGAATGAGCTTTTCGCCGGCCTCGCTGTCCTTCACCATCAAAGCGGCTCCCTTGTCCACCAAGGCCATCGCATTCTTGGTCTGATGGTCTTCGGCGGCATACGGGAACGGTACCAAAATCGTGGGCGTGCCGAGAATGCTCAGCTCGGCGATGGCCAATGCCCCTGCCCGCGAGATGATGAAGTCGGCAATGCCGTAAGCGTCGTTCATATTTTTGATGAAAGGCACTATGCGCAACTGGTCGTTTTGCAGCATCGACAGCTCCATCTGGTTCTGCTTGTAATACGTCTCACCGGTCTGCCAAAGTACCTGTATGCCCATGTTTTTCAACTTGTTGGCATTCTCCGCCATGGTGCGGTTGATGGTCTTGGCACCCAGGCTGCCGCCCACCACCAGCAGGGTTTTCTTGCCCGGGGTGAGTCCGAAGAACTGGTATGCCTCGGGCTTCTTTTTCTCGATGTGCAGAATCTCATCGCGCACGGGGTTGCCGGTCTTGACGATTTTCTCGGCGGGGAAGAACCGATCCAGTCCGTCGTAGGCCACGCAGATCTTCTTCACCTTTGGGGCGAGCCGCTTGTTGGTGACGCCTGGGTAGGAGTTCTGCTCCTGGATGAGCGTCGGGATACCCAACTGGTTGGCGGCATTCAGCGCGGCATAGCTGGCGAAACCGCCCACGCCGATGGCCACATCGGGGTTGAAGTTGCGGATGATTTCCTTCGAACGGCGGTTGGCTTTCATCAGCACGAACGGCAGTTTGATGTTTTTCCAGATGCCTCTTGGCGACAAGTCGCGGGAGATGCCGTAGATGTGCAGCCCTTCAATCTTGTAGCCGGCATCGGGCACGCGGCGCATCTCCATCTTGTCGGATGCCCCGATGAACAGGATTTCCGCATCGGGAACCACTTTCTTGATCCGGTTGGCGATGGCGATGGCCGGGAAGATGTGCCCGCCAGTGCCGCCACCGGAAATGATGAAGCGTTTTTTCATATCAGTTTGTTTTTCTTTATTCAAAAATTAAAAATCCAAACGCTTGTCCACCAAGTTGATAAGACGCTGTTTGTTGCGGCGGGCTTTCATCACATAGTCGTGTGCCTCGCCCACAATCTGGTTGGCGAACTCCTTGTCGGCCAGCGAAGAGGCGTTGATTTTCACGTTCAGGTAAGCACCCGTCACAGCGGCTTCGGCGCAGAGCACGCCCACAGCGGCGTCGGTCACTGAGTTCGGGTTGCCCTTCTTGATCATCTGTTCGCAGATGTCAAACACGTCGAACGAGCGTTTCACCGTGCGGAACGGCACCTCGGTGGCGTACTTGGTCGCCTCCTGGATGGCGGCCTTGCGGGCGGCCTTCTCCTCCTCGGTGCCCTTCGGCAGACCGAAGGCGTTCATGATCATATTGAAAGCGTTGGTATCTTCATCCACCAGATGGATGAGGTCTTCCTTGATCTGCTGACCTTTGACGGCCACCTCGGAGAAGGCTTTCCACTTGGCATCCCAGCCGGGCTTGTGTGCCGACAGGTTGGCCACCATGGTGCCGAGAGCAGCGCCAAGGGCACCCATGTAGGCGGAGATGGAACCGCCGCCGGGAGCGGGGCTCTCCGAAGCCGTCTCGTTGGCAAACCCCTCGCAGGTCATGTCCACCAGACGGTTGCCGCTCTTGTCGGCAATCATGTATTCCACCACCTTCTCTTCGGGAACGAACGGCTTGAGGTCGTCGAGGCCCATCGACTTGATGGCGATTTTCATCTTTTCGGCCTCGTCGATACCGAGCGAGCGCTGCTGCTTGGCGAGGAAGTAGTCGGCGGCATCAATCAGGGCCGACTTGGGAACGAGTCCCACAATCTCGGTACCGGTGACGCGGATGCCGCGGGCGCCGGCCTTGCGGCAAACCTCCTCGAAGGCCACATGCAACGGAGTCTCGCGCATGCTGGTGATGTTCATCGACACCTGTGCGATGCCATATTCTTTGATGAACCAGCCGATGGCCTTGGTGCCTTTCAGCGTGCCGGGAATCATGATGTTTTCGCCGTTGGCGTCTTTCATGATCTTGCCGGTGATGGGGTTGCCCTCACGCTTCGGACGACCCTTCTCGCGCACGTCGAACGCGATGGCGTTGGCGCGGCGGGTGGAGGTGGTGTTCAGGTTGAAGTTGACGGCGATGAGGAAGTCGCGGGCACCGATGGCGCTGGCACCGCTCTTGGCGACGCTCTCCGTGAACTTGTTGGGACCGAAGTCGGGCTTCCACTCCTTGGTGCAGATGCGCTCTTTCAGCGCTTCATACTCGCCCTGACGGCAGTTGGCGAGGTTGCGGCGCTCCGGCTTGAAGGCGGAGTTCTCGTAGCAGAACACCGGGATGCCGAGTTCGTCGCCCACGCGCTTGGCCAGCTGGCGGGCAAATTCGGCGGTCTCTTCCATGGTGATATTGGAAACGGGCACGAACGGGCAAACGTCGGTGGCGCCGAAGCGCGGGTGGTCTCCGTGGTGGCCGCGCATGTCGATGAGTTCCTGCGCTTTACGGATGCCGCGGAAAGCGGCCTCCATCACGTCGTGGGGCTCGCCCACGAAAGTCACCACCGTGCGGTTGGTGGAAGCACCGGGATCCACATCCAACAGGCTGATGCCTTCCACGGTCTCGATTTCGTCGGTAATCTGTTTGATGATGTCGAGGTTTCTGCCCTCGCTGAAATTAGGTACGCATTCAATCAGTTGTTTCATATTATATAATGTTTTGATTTGTCAATTTGCGGCTGCAAAGATACAAAATTGTTAGGAAAATTTGTGTATCTTTGCAAACTTAAAATCAACACCCATGAAACATATCGGACCCCATGTGAGTGCCTCTGGCGGTGTGGAGAACGCCCCCCTCGCTGCCGCGCAGCTGAACGCTAACGCTTTCGCCCTTTTCACCAAAAACCAACGGCAGTGGACCTCCCCGCCGCTGACCGAAAAGAGCATCACCCAGTTCCGCGAGAATTGTAAAGCGGCGGGCATCACCCCCGATTTCATCCTGCCGCACGACAGCTACCTCATCAACCTCGGACAGCCCGACGACAGCAAACTGCCGCAGTCGCGTGCCGCTTTCCTCGACGAGATGCAGCGCTGCGAGCAGCTTGGTCTCACCATGCTGAATTTTCACCCCGGCAGTCACCTCAAGCTGATGTCGGTGGAGGCCTGCCTTGACCGTATCGCCGAGAGTATCAACCTCACGCTGGCGCAGACCAGCGGGGTGACGGCCGTCATTGAGAACACGGCCGGACAGGGAAGTAATGTGGGATTCAGCTTCGAGCATCTGGCCCACATCATCCGCAAGGTGGACGACAAAACACGGGTGGGCATCTGCATCGACACCTGCCACACCTATTCCGCCGGCTACGACCTCAAGACTGCCCAGGGCTATGAGGCCACATGGCGCGAATTTGACGAGATAGTAGGATTGAAGTATCTGAGAGCCATTCACTTGAATGACACCAAGAAAGAGTTAGGCAGCCGTGTTGACCGTCACGACAGCATCGGTAAGGGACTGTTGGGCATGGAGTTCTTCGAGCGCATCATGAAGGATGCCCGCTTCGACCACATTCCGTTCATCTTGGAGACTCCCGACGAAACCCTTTGGGCCGAGGAGGTCGCCCTGCTACAAGATCTCAGCCGGTAGTGGAGGTGCTTCATCCATTTGCGTAATAATCAAGAAGTTAGTTCTATGAATAAATATATCCTCGCAATATTGTGTTTAGTATTGTCGTTGCGCGTTTCGGGGCAGAGTAGTCCCGACTTTTACTATACAGGAGCATACAGGCAGGTAGATTTCAATGGCGATGCATTCTTTGCGGAAGATTTTCATGACTATTATTTTGAAATGACTGATGGTAATTGGTTGAGGAATAGTGGTATAATTGTTAAAGGCGAATGTAATATCTATCAGTTTGACCGCCATCGCTATGGGCCTTTATATCTTGATTCGGTAGGTTTTGTAAGGGAGATTATCTTGGTGAAAGTAAAAGATGGTTTTATTGAGGAAAGTTACCTCATTCCTTGCGATTGCAAAGAACTCCCTGTAACGGCATTCTTCATGGTTTCCCATCAACGAGTGCCTTTCAAGAAAAAAATCAGTATCAGAAAGCTGAAATTCGATAATTTAGACAAGAGCCATCCAATTGATTGTGGATGGTTCGGAAAGATGAGATACCTCATGTTCCCAGATTTCTCCTATTATTATCCGAAATCTCTCGATCCGAAATCGGATGATCTTCCATGGTCCCCACAGGATTAATTGGCGTAATTCCTCCCCCCTCTTCCTCCCTTCATCTCTTCATCCATCTTCATAACTTCATAACTTCATAATTTCATAATCCTAGTCCCCCCTCTTATACATATATAATATAGTGCACATCCCCTTCTTTTCCCCGAGTTTTCCACCCTCATTTCTGCCTGAAAATAAATAATTTAAAAATTTTTTTCAACAGGTGTTTTTTATCAAAAAAAAGTAGTATTTTTGCGCCCAATTTCAGTATTAAATCAGGGTGAAAGGTCTTGATGTTTGTAATGTGTTGTAAGTCAAGACAATAACCCATAAAAGAAACATTAAAAACAATGGGTGCAAGAAAAAGATTAGCAGCAGAAAAGCGCAAAGAAGCGAACAAAAACTTATATGTTGCCCGTTTGCAGGACAACCCGACTTCCCCGCGCAAAATGAGAATCATGGCTGATGTTATCAGAGGCAAGGATGTGGATTATGCTATGAGCGTGCTGAAATACAGCAGAAGAGAAGCCGCTCAGAAGCTCCTGAAGCTCTTAAAGTCAGCTGTTGCCAACTGGCAAGTGAAGAATGAAGGTGTCCGTCTGGAAGACGCGCAATTGTATGTGAAATCCGTCGTTGTGGACGGTGGCCGCATGCTGAAGAGAATCCGCACGGCACCCCGTGGTATGGCGCACAGAATCCGCAAGCGTTCCAACCACGTCACCATCATCATTGATGACAAGAATTTAGTTAACAATAATACAGAAACACAAAACGCAGAGTAAGTATGGGTCAAAAAGTTAATCCGGTAGGTCTTAGATTAGGTATAATCAGAGGATGGGATTCTAATTGGTATGGCGGCAAGCAATTCGCCAGTAAAATAGTCGAAGACGACAAAATTAGAAAGTATTTGAACGCACGTCTGTTCAAAGCCGGTATTGCAAAAATTTACATTGAAAGAACACTTAAGTTAGTCACGGTCACGCTTTTCACTGCCCGTCCGGGTCTGATCATTGGTAAAGGCGGCGCCGAAGTTGAGAAACTTAAAGAAGAGCTCAAGAAAATCACGAACAAGGACATCCAGATCAATATCTCGGAGGTGAAACGCCCCGATTTGAATGCTGAATTGGTTGCTCAGAACATTGCCCGTCAGATTGAGGGTCGTGTGTCGTACCGTAAGGCTGTGAAGACCGCCATCGGCAACACCATGCGCTCCAACGCTGAAGGCATCAAGATCTCCCTCTCGGGCCGTCTTGGTGGCGCTGAAATGGCAAGAACCGAGCACTTCAAGGAGGGTAGAACCCCCCTCCACACCCTCCGCGCAGATATTGACTACGCACTGGCCGAAGCACACACTACCTATGGTGGTATCGGTGTGAAGGTGTGGATCTGCAACGGTGTTGTTTACGGTAAGAAAGACCTTTTCCAGACCCCGATGGGCGAGAAGGGTGCCAAGGCCGGCAAACACGAGCGCACTGGCGCACCGCGTGCAAGAAGAAGCGAGAAAAGAAATTAGTAACCATATAAATACTTACGAGTCATGTTACAACCGAAAAAGACTAGATATAGAAGACCCCAAAAGGGCAGAATGAAAGACATCACCAAGCGTGGTGCCGAGATCGCATTCGGCTCATTCGCCCTCAAGTCCTTGGAGCAGCATTGGATTACCGCCCGCCAGATCGAGGCAGCCCGTCAGGCCATCACCCGTTACATGAAACGTGAAGGCCAGCTCTGGATCCGCATCTTCCCCGACAAGCCGATCACCATCAAGGGTCTCGGTGTCCGTATGGGTAAAGGTAAAGGTACCCCCGAATATTGGGCAGCCCGCGTGAGCCCCGGCCGCATCATGTTCGAGGCCGACGGCGTGCCGTTCGAGGTCGCTAAGGAAGCCCTCCGCCTCGGCGCACAGAAGCTCCCCGTAGCCACCAAGTTTGTCGTTAGAAGAGATTATTCAGAAGAAAAATAAGAGATAGCTATGAAACATCAAGTGATCACCGACCTTTCTACCGCCGACATGGTGGAGAGACTCAAGGAAGAGCAGGAGCGCCTGACGAAGATGAAACTGTCGCACGCCATCTCCCCGCTGGAGAACCCGCAGACCATCAAGGAACAGCGTCGCACTATCGCCAGATTAAAAACCGAACTTCGCAGACGCGAATTAGAAGCAAAATAATTTAGTCATCATGGAAGAGAGAAATAGAAGAAAAGTAAGAGAAGGCCTCGTCACCAGCAACAAGATGGACAAATCCATCGTCGTGAGCGTGGAACGTAAGCTCAAACACCCCAAGTACGGCAAGTTCCTCAAAAGAACCACCAAGCTGATGGCACACGACGAACAGAATGAGTGCAACATCGGCGACCGCGTTCGCGTCATGGAAACCCGTCCGCTCAGCAAGAACAAATGCTGGCGTTTAGTAGAAATCATTGAAAGAGCAAAATAGTTATGGTACAACAAGAAACAAGATTAGCTGTTGCAGACAATAGCGGCGCAAAGGAAGTATTGTGCATCCGCGTCCTCGGCGGAACAAAGAAAAGATACGCCAGCGTCGGCGATAAGATCGTCGTCGCCATCAAGAGCGCGATCCCTTCCGGCAACGTGAAGAAGGGTACCGTCTCCAAGGCAGTGGTCGTCAGAACTAAAAAGCACGTCCGCAGACAGGACGGCTCCTACATCCGCTTCGACGACAACGCAGTGGTGCTGCTCACCGGCGCAGACGAACTCCGCGGAACCCGTATCTTCGGACCCGTGGCTCGTGAGCTCCGTGAGAAACAATACCTCAAAATCGTCTCCCTCGCCCCCGAGGTGCTCTAACAGCAGATAAAAAAGGAACAATTGACAAAGACCAATTGATAATTAAAAACAAAACAACAATGATCAAGATTCACATTAAGAAAGGCGACATGGTCAAGGTCATCGCCGGTGACGCCAAGGGCTCACAGGGCAAGGTCTTGATGGTGGACAGAGAGAACTACCGCGCCATCGTCGAGGGTGTGAACATGGTGTCAAAGCACTCCAAAGCTAACGCCAAGAACCCTCAGGGCGGTATCATTAAGAAAGAAGCCCCCATCCACATCTCCAACCTCATGGTGGTTGACGGAAAAGGTAACGCTACCCGCATCGGTAGAAGACTGGGCGACAATGGTAAATTAGTTAGATATTCTAAAAAATCAGGGGAGGAGATCAAATAATGACGTACGTACCGAGATATAAAGAAAAATACGACAAGGAAGTCGTTCCCGCACTCAAAGAGCAGTTCGGTTTCAAATCCATTATGCGCGTCCCCAAATTGCAGAAGATTTGCCTCAACCAGGGCCTTGGCAAATTTGGCATCGCCGACAAGAAACTCATCGACATGGGCGTCCAGGAAATGACCCTCATCGCCGGTCAGAAAGCCGTCGCCACCAAGTCTAAGAAGGATATCTCCAACTTCAAGTTGAGAAAAGGTATGCCCATCGGCGTGCGTGTGACCCTCCGCGGCGAACGCATGTACGAGTTCCTCGACAGACTAATCTCCGTCTCCATCCCGCGTATCCGCGACTTCCGCGGTATCAGCGACAAGGGCTTCGACGGCCGTGGCAACTATACCCTTGGCATTCCGGAACAGATCATCTTCCTGGAAATCGACCTCGACAAGGTGGCCAAGATCAACGGTATGGACATCACCTTCGTCACCACTTCCAAGAACGACAAGGAATGCCTCGCCCTGCTGAAAGAATTTGGATTACCGTTTAAGAATCAAAAATAAAGGATAGGATATGGCAAAAGAATCATTAAAAGCAAAAGAACTCAAGAGAGAGAGAATGGTGGCCAAATATGCTGCCAAACGTGCTGCGCTGAAGAAAATCATCAACTCCGGTAGCGAATATACCGAGGAGAAAGAGGCCGCCGTCAAGGCCCTCCAGCAGCTTCCGCCGAACTCCAATCCTATCAGAAAGCACAACCGCTGCAAGCTCACCGGCCGTCCGAAAGGCTATATGCGCCAGTTCGGTTTGTCGCGTATCAATTTCAGAGAAATGGCTTTGGCCGGTCAGATTCCGGGTGTTAAAAAGGCTAGTTGGTAACATTTAAAAGAGAATTACAGTTATGAATACAGATCCGATATCCGATTATTTGACCAGATTGAGAAACGCCATCATGGCCAACCACAAGATTGTGGAAATCCCCACTTCCAAAACGAAGAGAGAGATTACCAAGATTTTGTTCGAAAAAGGTTATATCCTGAATTATAAATTTGTGGATGACGTACATCCCGGCATCATCAAGATTGCCTTGAAGTACCATCCTGCCACCAAGCAGTCCGCCATCGCCACCCTCAAGCGCGTGAGCCGTCCTGGTCTCCGCCAGTATTCCGGCGCCGACGAACTCCCGTCCGTGATGAACGGCCTCGGCATCGCCATCGTCTCCACTTCCCGTGGACTGATGACCGACAAGGAAGCCCGTGCCCAGCACATCGGCGGCGAGGTATTGTGTTACATTAGCTAATAGGAGGAAAGAATTATGTCAAGAATAGGAAAATTACCCATCGCTCTCCCGAAAGGTGTAGAAATTAAAGTTGACGAAAAATCGAACGTGGTCACCGTTAAAGGTCCCCGTGGCGAAATGACCCAGAAGATGGATCCCGACATCACCGCTAAGGTGGAAGACGGTCATCTCGTAGTGGAACGCCCCACCGACCAGCGTCGCCATCGTGCCCTCCACGGCCTCTACCGCGCCCTCCTCGCCAATATGGTGAAGGGTGTCTCCGAAGGCTTCGAGGCTAAACTCCAGCTCGTGGGCGTCGCCTACAAGGCTGAAGCACAAGGCCAGCTGCTTACCATGTCGCTCGGCTACTCCCACAACATCGTCTTCGAATTCCCCAAAGAAATCGAAGTGAACGCTGTGACCGAGAAAGGTAAAGACCCCATCGTCACCCTCAAATGCAACGACAAGCAGCTCCTCGGTCAGGTCTGCAACAAGATCCGCTCCTATCGTAAACCTGAACCCTACAAAGGAAAAGGTATCCGTTTCGTGGGCGAAGTGGTTAGAAAGAAAGCCGGTAAGTCCGCTGATAAATAATCTTAAAAATTTAGTACAATGGCTAATAAGAAAATATATAGAAGAAACAGGATTAAACAGAGAGTTCGCAAGACTATCAGCGGCACTCCCGAACGTCCGAGAATGTCGGTTTACAGAAGTAACCGCGACATCTATGTACAACTGATTGACGACCTCGCCGGCCATACGATCGTCTCCGCATCTTCCACCGCCGCCGAAATCCGCGACGCAAAAGTGACGAAGTGCGAGAAAGCCGCCATGGTGGGCAAGGCAGTCGCCGAAATGGCAAAGGCCGCCGGCATCCAGAGCGTGGTCTTCGACCGTAACGGTTATCTTTATCATGGTAGAGTAAAATCTTTGGCCGATGCAGCCAGAGAAGGTGGTTTAACGTTCTAAATCTCAGGTAACTATGTCAAATGTAAATGTCAAAAGAGTAAAGTCAACCGATATCGAATTCAAAGACAGATTGGTTGCAGTTAACAGAGTAACTAAAGTTACCAAGGGTGGTAGAACATTCAGCTTTTCCGCTATCGTGGTGGTAGGCAACGAGAATGGCATCGTGGGCTACGGCCTCGGCAAAGCCAAGGAAGTCTCCGCCGCCATCGCCAAGGGCGTTGACGATGCCAAGAAGAACCTCATCAAGGTTCCCGTGCTCAACGGCACCATCCCGCACGCTCAGGAAGGCAAATATAGCGGCTCCCTCGTTTTCATGAAACCCGCAGCTCCCGGTACCGGTGTCATCGCCGGTGGTGCTATGCGTGCAGTGCTCGAAAGCGTCGGCGTGAAGAACGTGTTGGCCAAGTCGAAAGGCTCCTCCAACCCCCACAGCGTGGTGAAGGCCACCTTCAAGGCTCTCGCCCAGCTGCGCGATCCCTATACCGTTGCCCAGGTACGCGGTATCGGCCTCGACCAGGTCTTCAACGGCTAATCCAGAACTTTATTTAGTTCCTAATATTCCAACTCCTTCATCTTTTGAAGGAGTTTTTTTGTATCTTTGCAACTCGTAATTATAATACGGCCCCATGTTCAACTACCTCTCCCTGTACGGCTATACGATCAGCCAGAAGTCGTGGCTCATGACGGGTTTGTTGTTGGCATTGGCTTCCATTATCTGCTTTGCTTTCGACAGAAAACGCTGGTCGGTTGCGCTGCTCACAGCGGGTGGTTTTTGTCTGTTCGTGTTCGCTGCCATCTCTATTCCCTTCCTGAATTTTTGGGATGAGCGTTTCCACGCATTGGTGGCCAAAAACTGCATGGACCATCCCTTTTCACCGACACTCTACCGCGAATGGCCCATTGACAACGCTTATCCTGGCGGCACATGGCCCGAAACCGACTGGTGCCATGGACATGTGTGGTTGCACAAACGGCCACTGTTTATCTGGCAGATAGCCCTCTGTTTCAAGATTTTCGGAGTGTCGCTGTTTACTCTCCGGCTACCTTCCGTCATCATGGCCACGCTGATGATTCCGTTGACCTACCGCATTGGCAGTCTGCTGGTTGACCGCCGGCTGGGGTATTTGGCCGCGCTTTCTGCTGCTTTTTCGTGGATGCTGTTGGATCTCGTGAGCGGCCATGGCGTGGTGGACCACAACAATGTGTGTTTCTTCTTTTATGTCACCGCCTCCTTGTGGGCATGGTGCGAGTTTGTGCATAGCGGGCGCAAGTGGCGGTGGGTGTTCGTTCTGGCGGTGCTGTCGGGTTGTGCCGTGCTCACCAAGTGGCTGGTGGGACTGCTCGTGTATGCCGCGTGGGGCATCTATACCGTGTCGGAATACCGTTTCCGGCTCAGAGAGTGGAAAGTGGGACAGATGGCGGCGGCGGCGGCTATCACGCTGGCGGTTTTCCTGCCGTGGCAAATCTATACCAGCCATGCGTTCCCTTCATACTATGAGCGTGAGAAGCAGTTGAATAAAGAGCACTTTTACCTTGAAGTGGAAAATCATCAGGAGGCGAACACCTTCTACCTGAACACGATACCGTTCTGTTATATAGGAGATTCCGACTATAAAGATTATGTCACAAGCGAAACGGCCACCTTTACTGCCAAGCGGGTGGTACATCTCTTGCTGATGGCGGCGGGATTTGTACTGTTGTTGGCGCGTTGCCGCAAGTGGAGTCATCGTATCACGATATTCTCGCTCGTGTTGCTGGTGTATGGCTTCTTTACGCTGGCGGTCACGAAGATGCCGGCCTATCCGTTCTGTATTTGTGTGGTGGGATATTTATCATTGGGTATGCTGCTATGGGAGTTGTGGCGGATCGGGGAGAAGGTTGTGCGGCGGGTAGGGTTGCGAAGAACGGTGCTGGTGGGGATGACTGCGTTTTTTGCTATCTATCAGATGAATATGAACTGGTTCCGATACTATCATACGTCCAGCGAAGGTTACTGGGTGGTGATGAAATACAACAAGGAACAGTTCAAGAAGATGAAGAGCCTGTTGCCGGAGCGCACGATACTTTTCAATGTGCGGGGGACCGACGACTGGGGCAACTACTGCATGCCTGTTGAGGCGATGTTTTATACCGATGCGTTATGTTATCCGTTCCCGCCCACAGAGGCCGATTTCCGCAAGGCGAAGGCGGCGGGGTATCACATTGCCATCCTCACCTCGCACGAGGTACCCGACTACCTGCAGTCCGACCCTGAGGTGCAGAAAGTGGACCTCGAGCTGTGGTGCGACTACTAATTCCCCCAATTTGTCAACAAAGGAACCTGCACTCATAGATTTCTTCGCATACCACTCTGCAGCAGAGGTGGTATGTGGGGAAAAATGTGTATCTTTGCGGGGTGAAATGATGGAAAATCAAAAATGATTAACAGATACTTCTACAAGTCATCACTTTCTGATTTTGTCAATGATTCGTCGGATGAAATCTTTGGCAAAATGTCGCGTGCCGATGAGATGGATACTTCTTCCACACAGAAATATGCATGGGAACAAGAAATCCAAATCATGAAACGTGTGTTGCAACCGTATGAGAATGAGTGTGCAGAGATTTTATTCGAATATACTATTCCTCGATTGGGCAAACGTATTGACGTAGTTGTGTTGTTGCGAGAACGAGTATTTGTTATTGAATTTAAGGCAGGTGAAAATGAGTTCATCCATCAGGACATTGACCAGGTTTTGGATTATGCTCTTGACTTGAAGAATTTCCATCAAGGGAGTGTTGACCGTTATATTATTCCGATTCTTGTAGCAACAGAAAGTGATGCTTATTCCACGTTATGTCAATTATCGCATTATGATGACGGCGTTTATGAACCTCTTTTGACAAATGCCGAACATCTTGCAGACATCATTTCTATGGTTTTGGAAGAAACCCTTCCTGTAATATCTTATTCTGTATCGATTAGTGACTGGGCTAGAAGCCGTTATGCGCCCACCCCCACAATTATTGAAGCAGCACGTTCTCTTTATCTTAATCATAGTGTAGAAAATATCACGCGTCATGATGCTGAAGGAGAGCAATTAAAGCGTACAACTCAATATGTTCAAAAAGTCATTCACGAAACAAAGTTGCGTAGAGGTAAAAGCATTTGCTTTGTCACAGGTGTTCCTGGAGCCGGCAAAACATTGGTTGGACTAAATGTCGCCGTGCAACAGGAAACAGATGAGGATTTGGCTGTTTATCTATCAGGAAATGGTCCTTTAGTTGCTGTCCTGACAGAGGCTCTCACGCGTGATAAGCAAGCACAGGAGAAATCTCTTGGCAAAAAAATTACGAAGAAAGAAGCTGAAAGGGAAGTAAAGCGTTTCATACAAATCATTCATCGCTATCGTGACAACATGTTAGGGAAAATTCGTGTTGTAAATGGCGAATTGCAAATAGATCCGCATAAAGAATTGCAGGATAAGAAAGCTGGTTATGGAGAAGTAGAGAATATTGCCATTTTTGATGAAGCGCAACGCTCATGGGATAATGAACACATTGCTTCATGGCTAAAAAGGAAGAAAGGTTTTGCCGATTTCCCAATGTCGGAGGGTGAATTCCTGATTTGGTCGCTTGACCAGCGGAAAGACTGGGCTGTTATCGTTTGTCTTGTTGGAGGAGGTCAAGAAATCAATACTGGCGAGGCGGGTATTGGCGAATGGATTCGTGCTCTGAATGAGACATTTCCACATTGGCAGGTGTATATTTCTAACCAGCTTACAGCAAATGAATATGCCGAAGGCAAGGTGAAGGATTTATTGGAAAACAATCCACACGTTACCTATTCAGAAGACTTGCATCTTGCTGTTTCAATGCGCAGTTTTCGCGCTGAAAGTTTATCCAACATGGTGCATTATTTATTGGATGGCAATGTTGAAAAAGTTCGCCAGACATATGCTGCAATATCAGATCGTTATCCCATTGTTCTGACTCGTGATTTAGATAAAGCTAAAGCGTGGTTAAAACAGCACGCACGCGGCAATGAACGATATGGTATGGTGGTTTCTTCAAAGGCATATCGACTGAAACCACTGGCAATAGATGTCCGTTGTAAACCTAATACGGTACATTGGTTTTTGGACGACATTAATGATGTTCGCTCATCATTATTTTTGGAAGATGCTGCCAGTGAATTCGATATACAGGGATTGGAGTTGGATTGGACTTGCCTTATTTGGGATGGAGATTTGCGGTATAATGGGAAAGGTTGGGACTTTTTTGAGTTTAATGGAGGAAATAAATGGAATCGAATAAATAAGAGCGAAAGAAAAGCCTATCAGTTGAACGCTTATCGTGTCCTGCTTACACGCGCACGTCAGGGTATGGTCATTTGTGTCCCAAGAGGAGATGCTGGAGACCATACAAGATTGCCAGAATTTTATGATGGCACTTACGAATATTTGAAATCTATTGGATTGAAAGAAATATGAAACACACCCTCTACAAAACCCAAGGCACCTGCTCGCAGTTTATCGATGTGACCGTCGATGACGAGGGCGTTATTCAGCAGGTCTTCTTCATGGGCGGATGCGACGGAAACCTCCAAGGCATCTGCCGCCTAATCACCGGCCAGAAAATCGACGACGTCATCCCAAAACTCAACGGCATCCGCTGCGGCGATAAAGCCACCTCCTGTCCCGACCAGCTCTGCCGGGCACTGGAACAATTGAAAAGAAATTCATAGACATATTTATAGTTTGTCCATCCCAATATTTTGAAAATAATATGTATTTTTGCTGGTGATTTATTAGTTGCGGAAAGTGAGCTTGAGATTGAATTAACAAGTTGATTAGATAATTGATAATGAGAATCATTTATGGAAGGAAACTATGACATACTTGTCAAGGAGCTCTGCAAATTGCCTAAAGAAACTGGTTGGGTGGAGTTTAAACATAATAATGATGACCCTAAAATGATAGGGGAGGATGTTTGTGCCCTTGCAAATACTGCAACATTGAAAGACCATGACTTCGCCTATATGATTTGGGGTGTCGATGATACCACGCACGATATTATAGGAACGTCTGTTAGGCTTGTGCAACTGAAGAAAGGGCAAGAAGATATTGAAAACTGGCTGCGACACCAGTTGTCGAGGAATGCAAATTTTGAATTTTTGGAAGCAGAAACAGACGGCAAACATATCGAAATAATCAGGGTTCACAAAGTATTGCATATTCCCGTCGCTTTTGAAAAAACCGAATACATACGCAGTGGGAGCTATACTAAGAAATTGAACGACTATCCCGACGTGATAGGTTTGGACTTAAAGAATCATCGGCCGGCAGTGTTTCAAGGCTTATTAAAGAAGCTGTCGAAACACATAGAATAAAGCCCATTGATCCCAATACAGCTAAAAGATATATGCGATATGTTCCTGTATGGGCGTCTGTTTAATTTGCTGGTAATTTGCCAAGATGTATAATAGGATGTGTGTGTTGCATTATAAAACATTGATAACCAGTATTATATAAATCACAATCTAATTTGCTGGTAATTTGCCAATGAGAAAAAAGTAATAGGTGCTGCTCCAGATGCTCGCAACAGATCGATGTGATGGATATTTGGTAGGCGAAGTTGGAAAAACGGACAAAAATATATCATTTTGTGTTGGAAAAACGGACGAAACATACATAACCCAATGATTAACAACTATTTAAAATGAACCCCTCTCGCATCATCGGTATCGGAGAAACCGTATCGGACATCCTTTTCAAGGAGGATGTCTGCCAGTAATTAGGCAATAATATCAGTGATGAACTGGTGGCAACACTGAAAAATGAACGAATATGAAACACACCCTCTACAAAACCCAAGGCACCTGCTCGCAGTTCATCGATGTGACCGTCGATGACGACGGCATCATCCAGCAAGTATCCTTCTATGGCGGATGCGACGGAAACCTCCAAGGTATTTGCCGCCTAATCACTGGCCAGAAAATCGACGACGTGATCCAAAAGCTCAACGGCATCCGCTGCGGCGATAAAGCCACCTCCTGTCCCGACCAACTTTGTCGTGCATTAGAAACCCTTAAAAAATAACCATTATGTCCTGTCTCCGCGTTCTGTTAGCCATCATCTTCCCGCCGCTGTCGGTTATCGACAAGGGCTGCGGCTCCTTCCTGATAGTGCTGATCCTTACCGCCATCGGCTGGGTGCCCGGCGTCATCGGCGCGCTCATCATCCTCAACAAGAGAGATGACAGGGAATAGACGCTCTATAGAATGGTGTCGGTTCATAAGTGCAAAAAAATTAAAAATCAGCTGCACGTCATTCGGAAAAAAGTAGTATTTTTGCAGCCAATATGCACCAAAGAGAAAGAACACCGGAAATCCCTAATACAGCGCTGAGCTGTAAGGGTTTCCGTTTTTTTATTGTATAAGTGACTTATTTTTAAGTCACTTTTTTTTTGTAAAGAAAGATGATCAAAAGAAATCTTGTAGTGATGCGAAATGAGGAGGTGGCCTCGAAAATCTTCCGGCTCGAACTGGCCGGCGAGATTCCGCAACTGGTCGCCGGCTCTTTCGTCGAAGTGGAGGTGAAAGGCCAGTACCTGCGCCGCCCCATCTCGGTGTGCGAGTCGATGCCCGGCAAAGTCACCCTCGTATATAAAGTAGTGGGGAAAGGTACCGCCCAGATGACGAAACTCGTCGCAAACGACGTGGTGAACTGTCTGCTCCAACTTGGCAACGGCTTCCACATCTCCGACAGCTGCCGCAAGGCGCTGCTCATCGGCGGCGGCATCGGCACTGCCCCGCTCTATCAACTGGCGGTGGAACTGCGAGCCAAAGGCATCGGCACCACCCTCGTCGCCGGCTTCGCCTCACAGTCGGAAATCTTTTACCAAAAAGAATTTGCAAAAGTTTGTGATAAAACTCTTTACGCCACCATGGACGGCTCTTTCGGCCATAAAGGTCTGGTGACCGAACTGCTGCCAGAGTGCGACTACGACTACTTCTACGCCTGCGGTCCCACCCCGATGCTGAAAGCGCTGAACGCGGCGGTGACCACCGAGGGCGAGCTGAGTTTGGAGGAACGTATGGGTTGCGGCTTCGGCATCTGCATGGGCTGCAGCCTGATGACCACCCACGGCGCGAAACGCATCTGCAAAGACGGCCCCGTTTTCAGAAAGGAGGAACTGATATGGTAGATCTGTCTGTCAACTTGTGCGGCGTGAAGCTGCAAAACCCGGTGATACCCGCCAGCGGCACCTTCGGTTTCGGCGCGGAGATGTCGGAAGTGTACGACCTTAACGTGCTGGGATCCATCTCGATAAAGGGAACCACCTTCGAGCCTCGCTTCGGCAACCCCACCCCGCGCATCGCGGAGTGCCCGTCGGGACTGCTCAACTCGGTAGGATTGCAGAACCCCGGTGCCAAAGTGGTGGCCGAGGAGGAGATTCCCCACCTGCGCCAGCACTTCCACCAGCCCATCATCGGCAACGTGTGCGGCTTCTCGCTCGACGATTATCGCGCTTGCTGTGAGCTGATTGCGCCGAAAGTGGAAATCGTGGAGTTGAACATCTCGTGTCCCAACGTGCATAACGGCGGCATGGCTTTCGGCACCACACCCGACGGCGCCGCCTCCGTGGTGAAGGCCGTGCGCGAGGTGTGCCACAAGCCGCTGATCGTGAAACTCAGTCCCAACGTCACCGACATCGTGGTCATTGCGAAGGCCTGCGAGGAGGCCGGTGCCGACGGACTCACCCTCATCAACACGCTGTTGGGGATGCGTATCGACATCCGTCGCCGCCAGCCGGTGCTGGCCCGCAAGATGGGCGGCTTTTCCGGTCCGGCAGTCTTCCCCATCGCCCTGCGCATGGTGTATCAGGTGAGCAAGGCCTGCCACATTCCAGTGGTGGGTTGCGGTGGCGTGGCCAGTGCGGAGGATGTGGTGGAGATGATGATGGCCGGTGCTACGGCGGTGCAGGTGGGCAGCGAGAACTTGCGCGACCCGTTTGTATGCCCACAGATTGTGGAGAGCCTTCCATCTGTTATGAAAGAATTGAAAATCAATAAATTATCAGAAATAATAGGAATCATTGAATAATATGGCAAAAGACGTAATCATCGCATTAGATTTCAACACAGCGGAAGAAACCTTGAAATTTTTGGAAGGTTTCAAAGATTTGCATCCCTACGTAAAAATCGGTATGGAGTTGTATTATGCGGAAGGCCCGGCCATGGTGCGGGAGCTGAAACGCAGAGGCTACCACGTGTTCCTCGACCTGAAGTTGCACGACATTCCGAACACGGTGCGCAAGTCGATGAAAGTGCTGGCGGGCATGGGCGTTGACATCTGCAACCTGCATGCGGCGGGCACCACGGCGATGATGCGGGCCGCCCTGGAGGGACTGACCGAAGGCAGCAACGGCGGGCCGCGTCCCCTGCTGATTGCGGTGACGCAGCTCACCTCCACCAGCGAGGAGGTGATGCGCAAGGAGTTGCTGATCGACCATCCGATTGGGGAGACGGTGCGCCACTATGCCATGAACGCCCGCGAGGCGGGTCTCGACGGGGTGGTATGTTCGCCGCTGGAGGCCGGCATCGTAAAGGAGGCGTGCGGCAGCCACTTCCTGACCGTGACACCGGGCGTGCGCTTTGCCGACTCGTCCACCGACGACCAGTCGCGGGTCACCACGCCGGCACGTGCGCGCGAGCTGGGCTCCGACTACATCGTGGTGGGCCGCCCCATCACCCAGGCCCCCGACCCCGTGGCCGCCTACCTGCGCTGCAAAAAGGAATTTCTGGGAATGGAAAATTGAAACGTAGAGACGTTGCGCGCAACGTTTCTACATTCAACAAATCAACGATTCAACAAAAACAACATCATATCATGAAATCACAAGAAATTGCATCTGAACTCTTGAAAATCGGGGCGGTGTTTTTGCGCCCTGACGACCCGTTTACATGGGCCAGTGGTATCAAAAGTCCCATCTACTGCGACAACCGGCTGGTGCTGTCGGCGCCGGCGGCACGGAATAAGGTGGAGCAGGGCTTGGCGGAACTGGTACGCGAGCACTACCCCAACTGCGAAATGCTGATGGGTACGGCCACGGCGGGTATCGCCCATGCCGCCATCGTGTCGGAGCTGCTGAACCTGCCGATGGGCTACGTGCGCTCCTCGGCCAAGTCGCACGGCCGCACCAACCGTATTGAAGGAAAGATGGAGGCCGGCACCCGCGTGGTGGTCATCGAGGACCTCATCTCCACGGGCGGCAGTTGCATCGAGGTGGTGGACGCGCTCCGCGAGGCCGGTGCCGAAGTGCTGGGCGTCATCAGCATCTTCACCTACGGTTTGAAAGCCGCCACCCACAACTTTGCGGAAGCCAAAACCGAGTACCACTCCCTCTCCAACCTCGACGCACTGGTGGAAGTGGCCATCGCCGAGAAATACATCACACCCGAACAAAAACAGACAGTGCTTGAGTTCCGGAATAATTTATGAGGAAAAGATGAAAGGATGAAGGGATGAAGGGATGAAGGGATGAATGACAGGTTGCCACCTTTACCTTAACTTCTTCACTTCTTAACTCCTTAACTCAAAATCAACGAATCAACAAATAAACAAATAAACAATAAAAAAAAACAATCATTATGAAACATTTAATCGACCCTACCGACATCACGGTAGAAGAAACTGATGAAATCATCCACCTTGCGCTGGATATTATCGCCAACCCGAAAAAATATGCGGAGCACTGCAAGGGCAAGAAGTTAGCCACTCTGTTTTATGAGCCGAGCACCCGTACTCGTCTGAGTTTCACAGCGGCCATGATGGAGTTGGGTGGCAACGTGCTGGGGTTCTCCGAGGCAGCCAGCTCCTCCACCGCCAAGGGCGAGTCGGTACAGGACACCGCCAAGACGGTGAGTTGCTTCGCCGACCTGATTGCTATGCGTCACTTCATCGAGGGCGCACCGTTTGCTGCCTCCAAGGTATCGGGCGTGCCGATCATCAACGCCGGCGACGGCAGCCACAGCCACCCCACCCAGACCCTCACCGACCTGCTGACCATCACCCGCGAGTTGGGCCGTCTTGACAACTTCACCATCGGCTTCTGCGGCGACCTGAAGTTCGGCCGTACCGTTCACTCCCTCATCAAATCGCTTTCCACCCGTTCCAATGTCAAGGTGGTGCTGATTGCCCCGCAGGAACTGCGTCTGCCCGGCTACATCCGTCACGACGTGTGCGAGCGCCTCGGCGTTGAGTACAAGGAGGTTAGCACGATGGAAGAGGTGATGCCCGAGCTGGATGTGCTCTACATGACCCGCGTGCAGAAAGAGCGTTTCTTGGATGAAGATGAGTTCGACCGCGTAAAAGACAGCTTCGTGCTCGACCGCAAGAAGATGGCACTGGCCAAACGCGACATGGCCGTGTTGCACCCGCTGCCGCGCGTGAACGAAATCCTCACCGAGGTGGACTCCGACCCGCGTGCCGCTTACTTCCGTCAGGTAGAGAACGGAAAATTTGTCCGTATGGCTTTGATTTGCAAATTATTGGATTGGAAAAACGACCCCGAACACGATACGCCCATCCATTACGAAGCCTTCGAAGACAAGACCCGTTGCTGCTCCAACGCTAAGTGTATCAGCAACTTGGAAAAAGTTCCGTTGTTGTTCCGCCACACCGAAAACGGTCCCGACCGTTGTATTTATTGCGATAACAAACCGAGGGAATAATTCCCAACATTTTTGTATCTTTGCCGCGTTAAACTGAAAAAAAAGGCAATGTTACAGAACATCACATCGAAAATACGCAGCTGGCTGTTGTTGGTCAGCTGCATTTTTTGTTGTGTGATGGCCGATGGGCACAAGCGCGACTCGCTCACCACGGGCGACTTGGAGTTCATCGCCAACCTCGGACAGTGGGAGCAACAGGTACTGTTCAAGGCTCCCTTGCACGGCGGCGCCTTCTTCGCCGAACGCGACTGTTTCACCATCGTGGTGCTGTCGCCCCAGCAGCTGGACGCTTTCTACGAGGCCAAATTCAACCCCGATGCCAAGGTGTCGAAATGGATGGACGCTGCAGCATACAAAGTTCATTTTTTGAATGCCAATGATGATGTGAGGATAGAAGGTTGGGAGAAAAAAGTAGGGCATTACAACTATTTTATAGGAAAAGACACTTCCAAATGGAAAAGCGAAGTTCCTCGTTATCACGAAGTTAAATATAATGATTTATATTCAGGAATCGATTTGCTGCTCACCCAGTCGGGTTGCCAGATGAAATACGAGTTCACCATCGCCCCCGGCGCTTCACCCTCGCTGATCCAGATGGACTACGACGGTGTGCAGAACCTGTCGGTGAGCAAGGGCGACTTGGTGGTGACTACGGCGGTGATGCAGATTTTGGAGCTGAAACCATACGCCTACCAGATAGCAGCCGACGGCAGCCGCACGACGGTGGAGTGCCGCTATCAGGTGAAGGGCAAACAGCTCGCCTTCGAGGTGGGCGACTACGACCCCACCCAGCCGTTGGTTATCGACCCCACCCTCATCTTCGCTTCCCTATCGGGTTCTACTGCCGACAACTGGGGCTACACGGCCACCTTCGACAAGGAGGGCAACCTCTACTCGGGCGGCAACGCCTTCAGCGTGGGCTACCCCGTCAACACCGGCAGTTTCCAGGTGAACTACGGCGGCGGGGCCACCGACATCGCCATCTCGAAATTCGATGCGGGCGGTTCTTTCCTGCACTATACCACCTACTTGGGCGGCAACAGCGCGGAAGTGCCACACAGCATGTTTGTGAACGAGAATAACGAGCTGTACGTCTATGGTACGACCAGCTCCACCAACTTTGCCGTCACACCAGGTGCCTACGATGTCACCTTCAACGGCGGCGACTCCTATACCCTCACCAGCACCGTAATTTTCGAGAACGGCTCCGACATCGTCATCGCCAAGTTCAGCGACGACGGCTCCAACCTGCTGGCCTGCACCTACGTGGGGGGCAGCCGCAACGACGGACTGAACACAGTGACCGACCTGCGGAAAAACTACGCTGACGAGGTGCGTGGCGAGATTATCCTCGATGAACAGAGCAACGTGTATGTGGCCTCCTGCACACAGTCGGTCAACTTCCCCGTGACCGCCGGCGTACTCGACTCCACCTACAACGGCTCGCCACAGGACGGCTGCATTGTGAAGTTCAGCCATGACCTCTCCACCCTGATATGGGGCACCTACATTGGAGGCAGTGCCAACGATGCGGCCTATAGTCTGGTGCAGGCCTCCGACCACTCGCTGTACGTGTGCGGCGGCACCACCTCCACCGACCTTCCCACCTCCTCCACGGCCTACCAGCCACAATACGGGGGCGGCGACAACGACGGCTTCGTGGTGCATATCAACCCCAACGCCACCCAGATTCTTCATCTTACCTATTTAGGAAAAAACAATTACGACCAGGCCTATCAGGTAAAACTCGACCGCTTCGACCATCCGCATATCTTCGGTCAGACCTACGCCAGCGGCATGGCATGGGTGTATAACGCACAGTGGTACATCCCCAATGGCGGTCAGTTTCTCACCAAGCTCTCCCCGGCGCTCGACACCATCGTGTGGTCCACCGCCTTCGGTACCGGCAACCTCGGATTGGACATCTCGCCCACTGCCCTCCTCGTAGATTTGTGCAACAACATCTACCTGTCGGGATGGGGCAGCCAGACCACCAACTTCGGGCAGGGCGGCACCAGCGGAATGCCCATCACCGCCGATGCCTACCAGATCACTACCGACAATAACGACTACTACTTCCTATGCATCACCGACGACGCCTCCGACATCGTGTACGGCACCTTCTTCGGCAGCAGCGACGCCCGCGAGCATGTGGATGGCGGTACGAGCCGCTTCGACAACAAAGGGCGTATCTATCAAGCCGTTTGCGCGGCCTGCGGCGGACACCACTTCCCCGCCACGCCCGGTGCCTACGCCACCAACAACGGCAGCTACAACTGCAACATCGGAGTCATCAAGTTCGACTTCAACCTGCCAGCCGTTGTCGCCGACTTCTACATCCCCAACACCGTATGCGCCCCCATCAACCTCGAATTTCACAACACCTCCCAGCGCATCAGCGACTCCACCACCTTCCACTGGGACTTCGGCGATGGCACCACCTCCACCCAAGAAAATCCCACCCATTATTACACCCAATCAGGCACTTACACCATCACCTTGGTGGCCCAAGATGCTGGCAGCTGCAACTTCGCCGACTCCATCTCCCGCCAGGTGGTCGTGCTCTCCAACTCCAACAGCACCCTCTCCGAAACGGGTTTCTGCGAAGGCGAGTACGTGCAGATCGGCATCCCGCCCTCCGGCAACGCCAACCTCACCTACAACTGGTCGCCTACCACCGACCTCTCTAATCCCACCATCTCCAACCCTATCGCCAGCCCGTCGGCCACCACCACTTACCAGCTCTTCATCACCGACGGTGTGTGCTGGGACACCATCACCCAGACCGTAGTGGTAGAAGACCTCGTCATCAGCGCGGGTGACGACCAGGTGGTTTGTCTCGGCGATGCCGCCACCCTCACGGCCACCACCAACGGCACGGCCACCTCATACGAGTGGGCCACCGACCCGCATTTCACCCACATCCTCAACCCCACCACCACGCAATCCACCATCACCGTAACTCCCACAGCTACTACCACTTACTACCTTCGTGTGCGCGGTACCTATTGCGAAGCTACCGATGAGGTGACCGTGCAAACCTCGTATTTCGAGGTGATGCCGCCCGACAACTATGTGGTGTGCTACGGCGACAGCATCCAGATTGCCGCCACCGCCGACCAACCCGGCAGCTATACCTACAGTTGGCAGCCTCTCAGCTCTATCGTGAGCGGTGCGAACAGCGGCAGTCCGTGGGTACGGCCTTTGGAGAACACCACCTACAGCGTCACCATCACCAACGAGTATGGCTGCACCGCTACGGCCAGTGTCTCCGTCAGCATCCGCCAGTATGAGGCCGTGGCCGACCTTACCGCAGCCTCCTGCCATGGCAGTCACGACGGAGCCGTCAGCCTCACCGTTACCGGCGGCACACCTCCCTACTTCTACCTGTGGTCCAACGGGGCTACCACTCCCAGCCTTATGCAGTTAGGAGCCGGCACCTACACCGTCACCATCACCGATGACACGGGTTGTAGAGGAGTGGACTCGTTCACCATTATACAGCCGCAACCCATTGTCATACAAGAGGTAAGCATTATCCCCGTACCCTGCGACCAGGCCTGTAACGGCAGCATCACCGTGGCGGCCACCGGCGGCACCGCCCCCTACAGTTTCCAATGGCTGCACGGCGGCAGCGGCAGCACGGTGGGCAGCTTGTGCGCGGGCCTCTATACCGTAAATGTGACCGACGCGCACCAGTGTCCGGCCAGCGCTTCCTTCATGGTGGCCGACACCTCGCAGCACCATATCGACTACACCGTCACGCCCATCTCCTGTAGCGGCGACTGCAACGCCGCCATCGCGGTGGTGCCCGACTTTGGCGGAAGCAGTTACCAGATTGTGTGGAACACCACACCCGAGCAGACCGGCGACAGCATCACAGGATTGTGCGCGGGAGTGTATGAGGCTGAGATTTCTGTGGGTGGCAACTGTCACTACCAGATGTACTTCCAAGTGGAGGAGCGCGTGCCGATAGAGCTGACACATGTGTTTGTGCAGCAGCCCAGCTGCTATGGCGACACCGACGCATTCATCCACATTGATGCCACGGGCGGCACCCCGCCCTATACCTATATGGTGAACGGCAGCGGGTGCGGTGCCACCATCACCGAACTCGCCCCCGGCAGTTACGCCATCACCGTGCTGGATGCCGGCAACTGCCGTATCGACACCACGGTCAGCATCCCGCAGACAGAACCGTTGCAGCTCAGTGCGACGGTGGTGCGCCCACCGTGTCCGGAAGTGTGCAGCGGAGCCATCGACCTGACGGTGACCGGCGGCACCTACCCGTACCGCTATTCATGGAGCAACAACGCTGCAACGCAGGATATTACGGGGCTGTGTGCAGGCGAATATACCGTGACCGTGACCGACAACCGCGACTGCCTCGCACAGCTGCCCGTCACGGTGACCGACTCGTCGCACTTCCCCACCCCCATCGAAGCGTGGATAGATGATGACACCCTCTATGCCGGGCAGCAGACCACCCTACACGCCACCGACTTAGGAGGCGGGTTCGGCTACCAGTGGGAGCCTTCGGCAGGACTGGGAACGCCGACGGCACCCAACACCACGGCCACCGCCATCACCACTACCGACTACGTGGTGCATGTGACCGACGATGCGGGCTGCGAGCTCACCGACACCGTGCATCTGCTGGTGCGCGAGGTGATTTGCGACGACCCGTACGTGTTTGTGCCCAACGCCTTCACTCCGAACGGCGACGGCAAAAACGACATCCTGCGGGTGCGCAGCGACATTGTGATAGAGGTGAACCTGCAGATTTTCGACCGCTGGGGGGAGAAGGTCTTCGAGACCAACGACCTTGACACCGGCTGGGACGGCACCTTCCGGGGTGAGCCGTGCGAGCCGGGGGTTTACGACTATTTCATGAAAGTAAAATGCTTCGGTGAGATCGAAACCCTCAAGAAGGGGAACGTTACGCTGATAAGGTAGAAGGGGACGCCCCGTGTGCGGAGGCACACAATTTCAGTAACCCCAGACTGCACTCCACTTCGTTCCGCTTAGTCTGGGGTAGGAATGCGCGGGAAGGCAATAGCGTCTCGAAGAGACGCGACTATTGACCACGAATTACGCGAAATTATAAATCTTCTCCGTTGGCTTGATTGTTGTAATTGTCATAAAACATTACAATGCGATACTTCCCATATTGTTCTGAAATGGAAAACCATACAACTTTTTTTGACAATTTTTCTATTTCTTCCAATGTCATATCGTAAATAGAAATGGATTCATTAGCGCCTATTTGAAAGAATGCTGCCTGATACTCTTTTTTATGCACTAACATTTCATAGCTGATATCCTCATCTTCTCCTAACTCTTGCTCCTCTTTCGCTGGAAGATATTTGCTGTTATTTTCAAATTGATGGCATAATTTATTAAATCGAATTTTGATTTGAGATTCAGTAGTTCCATCTTTGTCAATCAGGCAAATACGATAGACTTTATTATTTTCAGTAACAACAGAGATTTCTACTGATTGTCCATTGAACTCGCCTTCCAAGATGTCAAGAGTTGAATTATAAATGTAACCCTTCTCCTTCAGTTTCTGAATCATCGCCGTTTTTGTTCCATCAACGGGAATGCCTAAAAATTTTGTCACATCATTTTGAGCAAAAGATGTCATTGAAATAATCGAAGTGAGGATGATGATGATTAGTCTCTTCATTGTTTAATGTTCTATGTCCTCCAGTGCCCAGGAACATTTTACAAAAAAAGAAGCGTGGCACTGTACACCACTTCTTCGAATGGAGGTCGTAGGAAACCTAATGATGCAGATGTGGAACCAGCCCACGCTATTCGCGCAAGCCATCACACTCTCTTGCATCATTGTTTGGAAATTTCCTACGTTCCCATTCACAAGACGAGCATAACGCTTCGTTGTCTCAATAAATTAAAGGTTAAAGCATGCACTTTAACCAGCGGCAAAATTACAACAATTTTGGGAATAAACCTAATTGTTTTCTGAAATATTGGTGATTTTCTTTCGTCCAACTTAACCCTTGGAATCAATTGCGTGAGGTGAGTACCTGATTGTATTACTCGTTGTTGCGTGCTTCCAGCACGCCTTTGCCACGCGGTTGCCCACCTCAGACTGCGGCCTCTTGAGGCCTTGTCTGAGGTTACTGGGAGTGCGTCCCTTCGGGACGCGGACGGGGCGGCTGGTATTGCTGGATGGTGGAAGCAGTGGAGATTCCGTTGCCGACGATAGGAGGCAACACAATTCCTTTAATCTTCAGATTGACGGGATTCCTCCGTTATCACCTGTTGGTTGCGGAACCGTTCCGTCGTCGACTGCGGGTTACACGGATGATGTTAGTATCAAGTGCTGTCGTGATCTTTGCGATGGTGGCCACTGTCATGTTGTGAGTGCCAGAAAGCCAACGGCTCACCTCCGTTTCAGTCTTTCCCAATAAGGATGCGAGATTCTTTTGCGAAAGGCCTTTCTCCTCCATGATTTCATAGATACGGTTGGCGATTTGGACAGACAACTCCATTTGCCGTTTCATTTCCGGTGTCATGGTCTGCCTAATTTCATCCATCAATTTATTGGTTCTCATACCATAAAGTTTAATCTTCAATTTCTATAACGAATGACAGAGGACCTAACAGTTTTGTCCCGCTGACAGTCAGTATGTTTTGCCGTTCCATCTGTTTTAGTTGAATGTCGATTTTTTGTAGAGTTGTCACGCATTTGTTTAGTTGTTCATCTTCTTGGTATGTGCTTGATTTTTTCACTCCACCATTGCCCAAGATTAAGATTTTCGATTGGATGTTGAGCAGATAAAGTCGCAAAGAGGCAGTTTCAAGATGTGATGGCAGTGCCATTACCCTATCTCGTTTAGTTCCTTCATACCTGAAGTGTCTATCTGCAGCCCCATCTCTTTTGATAATGTCAAGTCTATACACAATTTGAGCCACATCATTCGGGTAGGTGTCTTTGTGTTGAAGGAGAAATTTCTCAAATTCGGTATATTCTTCGCCTTCAAAACGTGGTGAATAAAGACTGACTTTGCCGCTATCTTCAAGGAGTTCAATGAGCAGATTTTTCTTCATAGTTGTAAAATTTGAGTGTGCAAAAATAAACATAAAAGTTGATTTTTTGAAGGGCTGTTGAAAAATATTTTTTAGGATTGTTCTACTGCCGCCTGCGGAAACGGATGCCCGCAACCCCGTGGCCGAATGGAATATGCAGACGCCGCCCCGAGGTTCCGTCGCGGCAGGGATAGGAGCGAGCACGGAGCGAAGCGCAGTAAAGCGTATAGCCCGACGGCGACCGCAGGGAGCCGGGCCGCCCAAATCATTATCAATCGTAATTATTCTTCCCTTTCCTTGAAGGTGATGGGCAACTGAAAGGTGTTCTTTCGCGGTTTCCCTTCAGCTTTGCCAGGACTCCATGGCGGCATGGCGAGGAGAACCTGCTTCACCATCTCATCCGTTTCAGGATCCAAGCCTTTTAGAATAGTCACGTCGCAAACTTTGCCGTTTTTATCCACAACAAATTCCGTCAACACCACCCCGTTTACCTCTCTATCAGTAGGATACTTCAGATTCGCGGCCAAATACCTATACAAAGAATCCATACCACCGGGGAAATAAGCTCTAATTTGCAGTTGCCCCATCAATGGTTCATCCACAATTTCTCCTACCATATCCTCATATTGGGGGCAGGCTGCCGTATCTACAGCCTGGGCCGAAGCGACCGACATCCCGGAGAGTGCCAACCCAGCCGCCACTCCGAGAACCGCCACCCTTTGCGAGAGGCTTTTCCGCCGCGAGAGTTCGCTTTCGAGCTGGCGCACCTCGCTTTCGCAGCGCGGACATGTACCCGGGCATTCCCCCTCGAAAGTGCACTCCGGGATCTCCAAATCAATACCGTTGGCCGCCGCCACCTCGCGCCTTACCGATTTCAAATACGAACAAATCTGCTTTCCTTTCATGACTATGGGTGTTTAGAATTTTATGTGACAAAATTAGATGTTTATCTATTTCAACCATCCTCGCCGCGGCATCATCAGTCTTTCACGCACCGCACCGACAGAGCGCCATACGTGTGATGAGCATCGCGGAAAGGGGTGGCTTGGTCGTAGCGGAGGTTGAAGTCGCAAGCGCAGTTCACAACGTCTTCAGCTTCGGTAGCGCTCCAGAAGGAGGCATACACGCCGAAACTGGTTTCCGTACCCGGGAAGAAGCCGGCGGGAAGAGCCGAAAAACCGGTATTATTGTTGAATGACAAGTCGTTGCCGACAGCGCACTCCGCATCGCTCGACTGCCAGCCATAGCCGGCCGCCAGGGCTTTCGCGATGGTGGCCTCCGGACCGCTACAAACATAGTCGGCCTGCGTGCGGCAGAACTCCATCAGCTGCGCCCACTCGGTATCGCTGGGCACGTGCCAGCCGTCGGGACAAATACCTTGCACACCACTGGGATTGGCCGCAGACGAAGTCTCCCCTTGCATCACAGCGTACCAGTTGTAAAGATACCCAAAGTAAATGTTGTCGGTTTGGGGAACGGAATAGCGGCACGGAAACGTGTTGCTGACGGAGCCTAACGGTATCGCATCGCCATTGGCATAGCGGGTGGTGCGCAGGTTGGCGGCCATCCAAATCTGCTCACCAATCTGCACGGCATCATAGTGGTTACCGTCGATGTCGGTCACCGCATCGTAAATCACCTCCGCCGCGGAAGGATAGGTCGGGGTATAATCGTTGTCGTCACCATTCGGGTCAGGCTTGGGGTCTTCTTTATCGCAAGACGCCATCAGCAGGGCGGCGGCACACAGGAACAGGGCTATTCTTTTCATAATTAGGGACTTTAGAGGATATGGTTATGAAAAAATTTATGATTCTGCAAAAGTACAAAATATTTTGAAAATTTCTACATCATTTTTTCTTTTAAAAAGTCTCTCGCAAAATACTAAGTCTCAAATAGGATGGGCCGTCCTTACTTGCGACTATACCTGATGATGTGATTTTATAAAAAATGAAACCCTGAAAGTCTCATAAAACAAAAAATCATTGTAATTTTGCATTTTCAAAAGAAGCTGCCATTTTTCGGCACACCTTAATCTTATACAATGAGAAAAAAAGTAGATTTCTTAGTCATCGGCTCTGGCATCGCGGGGCTGTGTTTTGCACTGAAAGCCGCTAACTTCGGCAAGGTCTGCATGATTACCAAAGCCAAGATTGACGACACCTCCACCAAGTACGCCCAGGGAGGCATCGCTGCCGTGATGTACAGTCCCGACACGTACGAAAAGCACATCCAGGACACCATGATTGCCGGCGACGAGCTTTCCGACCGCCGCATCGTGGAGATCACCATCCGCGAATCCACCGCCCGTGTGATGGAGCTGGTGGAGTGGGGCGTGGACTTCGACAAGACCCAGAGCGGCAAGTTTGCCCTCGCCAAAGAGGGTGGCCACTCCGAGTTCCGCGTGCTGCACCACAAGGACATCACCGGCTACGAGATTGAGGAGAAGCTGATCATGGCGGCGCACAAGAATCCCAACATCGAGATTCTCGACAACCACCTTGCGGTGGAGATCATCACGCAGCACCACCTCGGTATCGAGGTGAACCGCCACACCGAAGGCATCACCTGCTACGGGGCCTACATCTATAATCCGCAGACCAAGACCGTGGATACCGTCTTGTCGAAGGTGACCATGATGGCCACCGGCGGCATCGGCACCGTTTACGGCAACACCACCAACCCCACAGTGGCCACCGGCGACGGCATCGCCATGGTATATCGCGCCAAAGGAGCGGTGCGCGGTATGGAATTCGTGCAGTTCCATCCCACCTCGCTCTACAATCCCAGCGAACGCCCCTCGTTCTTGATTACGGAGGCCATGCGCGGCGCCGGCGCGGTACTCAAGAACAAAGACGGCGAGAGCTTCATGGCCAAGTACGACCCGCGCGGCTCGCTCGCCCCCCGCGACATTGTGGCCCGCGCCATCGACAACGAAATGAAAACCAAGGGTGTGGACCATGTCTATCTCGACACCACACTCATCAAGAAGGAGGAGATGTTCGCCCATTTTCCCAACATCTACGCCAAATGCCTCAGCATCGGCATCGACCCCACCAAGGAGATGATTCCCGTGGTGCCCGCCGCCCACTACTCCTGCGGCGGCATCCAGGTGGACGAGTGGGGACGCTCCACCATCCGCAACCTGTACGCCTCCGGCGAGTGCGCTTCCACCGGACTGCACGGAGCCAACCGTCTGGCTTCCAACTCATTGCTGGAAGCATTGGTCTTCTCTGACCGCGCCTGCCGCAATGCGGTGGAGTGCATCGGCAATATCGACTTCTGCGATGCCGTTCCCGACTGGGACACCGAGGGTACCGTGCTCAACGAGGAGATGGTGCTCATCACGCAGTCGGTGAAGGAGGTACAGACCATCATGTCAAGTTATGTGGGCATTGTGCGCTCCAACCTGCGCCTGCAACGCGCCTTCGACCGTCTCGACATCCTCTACCGCGAGACCGAGGAGCTGTACAAGAAATCGGTGCTGATACCCGAGATCTGCGAACTGCGCAACATCATCAACGTGGGCTACCTGATCATTCGGAATGCCATGGACCGCAAGGAGAGCCGCGGCCTGCACTACTCGCTCGACTATCCCGAGCACCGCGATGTGAACCCCGTGACGGAGGACAAATTGTAGAAATTGATTTCCAACACCAAATTTTCAGATATGACCCAAGAGACTTTTATTCACAAAACCGCTGTTGTTGACGAGGGCTGCCGCATTGGAGCGGGCAGCAAGGTCTGGCATTTTTCGCATCTGATGAGCGGTGCGGTGCTGGGCGAGAATTGCAACATCGGGCAGAATGTGTTCATCGCTTCGGGCGTGGTGTTGGGCAATGGGGTGAAGGTGCAGAACAACGTCTCGATTTACGAGGGGGTGACCTGCGAGGATGAGGTTTTTTTGGGTCCCTCGATGGTGTTCACGAATGTGGTGAATCCACGCAGCAGCGTGTGTCGGAAGGATGCGTTTGCGCCCACCCATGTGGGACGTGGCGCCACCATAGGAGCCAATGCCACAGTGGTTTGCGGACACAACATCGGGGCATACGCACTGGTGGGTGCCGGCGCGGTGGTGACGAAAAATGTGCCGCCGTTTGCACTGGTAGTGGGGAATCCTGCCCGTCAGATAGGGTGGGTGAGCCGCCGTGGCTGCACACTGGACTTCAACGAGGCCGGCGAAGCCACCTGTCCCGAATCAGGCGAAAAGTACCGGCTGGAGAACGAGGAAATCCACTGCGAAAATCTCTAACCCCTCCCTCCCCTCCTCTTTTCATCCTTTAATCCTTTCATCTCTTCATCCCTTCATCCCTTCATCCCTTCATCTCTTCATCTCTTCCTCACATACTCATATACTCACATCCCCACATCATCTCTTCATCTTTTAATCTTTTAATCTTTTAATCCCCTCCTCACATACTCACATACTCCCCCCCTCCCCGAAACTTTTCACTTTTCCGCTCGCCATTTCGCAAATTTCATGTACTTTTGCAGCTTGCATTTTTGAGTGCGAAATTATGGAAGAAGACATCATTAAAAACATCAATACAGAAGAATATAAGCACGGATTTGTCTCCAGCATTGAGGTGGAGGAATTTCCAAAAGGGCTTAATGAAGATATCATCAGAATGATCTCCAAACGGAAGGAAGAACCCGAGTGGCTGCTCGAATTCCGCCTCAAGGCCTTCCGCAAATGGCAGACCATGACCGAACCCAATTGGGCACATCTTCACTACGAAAAACCTGATTACCAGAATATTATATATCTCTCTATCCCCAAGAAGAACGAGATGTCGGAGGTGGTGAAGACTTTCGACAAGCTCGGCATCTCGCTCGATGAAGACGCCAATGCGTTTTCGCAGGCCAAGCAGCAGGAGGAACAGAAGGAATCGATGGTGGCCGTGGATGCCGTCATCGACTCCGTCTCGGTGAAAACCATGTACTCCGACATGCTGGAGCAGGAGGGCATCCTGTTCTGCTCGTTCGGCGAGGCCGTGAAGCGCTACCCCGACCTGGTGAAGCAGTACCTCGGCAGCGTGGTGCCGCCCGGCGACAACTTCTTCGCAGCACTGAACTCGGCCGTCTTCAGCGAAGGCTCCTTCTGCTACATCCCCAAAGGCGTGCGCTGTCCCATCGACCTCAGCACCTATTTCCGTATCAACGCCAAAAACTCCGGACAGTTCGAGCGCACCCTCATCGTGGCCGACGAAGGCGCCTACGTGAGCTATCTGGAAGGCTGTACCGCTCCGCAACGCGATGAGAACCAGCTTCATGCGGCTATTGTGGAAATTGTGGCCCTCGAAGACGCGGAGGTGAAATACTCCACCGTACAGAACTGGTACCCGGGCGATAAGGACGGCAAGGGCGGCATCTACAACTTCGTCACCAAACGCGGCCTCTGCAAAGGCAACCGCTCCAAAATATCGTGGACGCAGGTGGAAACCGGCTCGGCGGTCACCTGGAAGTACCCCAGCTGCGTGCTGCAGGGCGACGACTCGGTGGGCGAGTTCTACTCGGTGGCCGTCACCAACAACTACCAGCAGGCCGACACCGGCACCAAGATGATCCATATCGGCAAGCGCACCCGCAGCACCATCATCAGCAAGGGTATCTCCGCCGGCTACAGCCAGAACAGCTATCGCGGACTGGTGAAGATCAACAAGAGCGCCGTCAACTCGCGCAACTTCTCGCAGTGCGACTCGCTGCTCATGGGCGACAAATGCGGCGCCCACACCTGGCCCTACGCCGACTGCCACAACAACAGCTCCGTGCTCGAACATGAGGCCTCCACCGGCAAAATCTCCGAAGAACAGCTCTTCTACTGCCAGCAGCGCGGCATCAGCGTCGAAAAGGCCGTCAGCCTCATCGTCAACGGCTACGCCAAAGGCGTGCTCGAAAAACTGCCCCTCGAATTCGCCGCCGAAGCCCAAGAACTGCTCTCCATCTCATTGAAAAATTCCGTCGGATAAACCTCGTTTCGAGACGCGGCATGCCATTATAAATTTGTAATTTTGAGACGCGGCACGCCACGTCTCTACAGAAAACATAATCTTTTAATCCTTTCATCTTTTAATCTTTTCCTCACATAATCACATAATCACATAACCCTCTAACCACCACCCCCATGCACCTTGCAGACACCACCATCCAGCACATTGCCGTACACGCGGTCGGCAACAAACAGTTAGACGAGCCCCTCACCCTGTCGCACGAACTGCTCAACGTGAGCGACGAGGTGAAAAACCTGCTCAAGACCTATTTTCTCTTCCCCTTCAAGTCGGAGGAGTATTTCCAGCTGTTCCATGAGGACGGGGTGGAGCAAAACGACATCTACAAGGCGGCCACGGCCATCTTCGACGATCCCGACAGCTTGCTGGAGCAGTCGCTCTACATGGCCCAGCACCTCTACAACCAGTGCAACCACCCGAAAATCAAGGACGGCGAGTTCTATGTGGTCTATTTCAAGGATTGCGTGTTGGACGATGAGCAGGTGGATGCCGTCGGACTTTTCAAGGCCGAGACCAAAGACTCGTTCCTGAAGATTCATCAGGAGGATGATAAGTTCGTGGTAGAGAGCGACTTCGGATTCGGTCTCAACAAGCTCGACAAGGGCTGTCTGATTCTCAACACCGAGAAGGAGCGAGGCTACGTGCTGTCGGTGGTCGATAACACCAACCGCGGTGGCGAGGCGCAGTACTGGATGGACGACTTCCTGCACTGCCGCCAGCGCAAGGATGAGTATTACAACACCCAGAGTATGCTCACCCTCTGCAAGGAGTTTGTAACGGATTATATGCCAGAGCAATTCGAGGAGGTTTCCAAAGCCGATCAAGCCGAAATCCTCAACCGCTCGGTCAACTTTTTCAAGGAGAACAAGACCTTCGAGATGGAGGATTTCAAGCAGGAGGTCATCGGCAACGAGGAGCTCATCGAGAGTTTCGACACCTACAAGGAGGAGTTCCAGCAGGCCAACGACATGGTGGTGCCCGACAGCTTCGGCATTTCCGACAGCGCCATCAAGAAGCAGTCGCGCAACTTCAAGAGTGTCATTAAGTTAGACAAGAATTTCCACGTTTACGTGCATGGCGACACCAAGCGCATCAAGAAGGGTGTGGACCCCGAGACCGGCCTGAATTACTACCAGCTTTTCTTCGAAGAGGAGTATTAGGCGATACTATATATAATATGTAGCTTTTTTTCATTTTTTTCTTTGGGCGGCCCGGCTCCCTGCGGTCGCCGTCGGGCTTTCCGTTTTACTCGCTTCGCTCGTGCTCACTCCAATCCCTGCCGCGACGGGACCTCGGGACGGTGTCGGCATATTCCAATCTGCCACGGGGAGGGCATCCACCCGGACGCACGGCGTGCGTCCCTACCGATACCGGCAGTCCTGACGGACTGCCGCCGGCGGGGGCATCATCAACTCATGTTGCCATCGTTCCGTCGCACCCCTGACGGGGTGCAGGGATCGGTAGAACCGGAATGTCTGCATTGTCATCATCGTTACAATAATTTATCTTTTTTTTCACAACTGCAGTGATTGGTAATAAAATATCATGTATTTTTGCCGCGTACTATTCTAAACACCCATAGTCATGAAAGGAAAAATTGTTGTTTTCATCTTGTTGCTCTGTGTGGGTTTCGCAAGCCATGTGAAATCCCAAAATATGGAGTATGACGATATGAGACTTTGTAGAATTGATCATTATATAGATGGTACAAATACATATGGTACAACTCCATTGGCTGACATTGCTCGGTTTTGTGCGGATTGTAATACTGCGATGGCGAAAGCGGAATTTCGTGCAAGATGGAACTACTTAGATTCTGTTTCCAGAGGTTCAAATATTCCCGTGGATGACCAATTGTGGTCACGATACGGACGATCTTTAGAGCGGCTGACTCAGATAGTGGCTAACGAGGACAATTATTCCGACAGTGCCACACTCAGGGAGTGGTGGGCATGGTTTATGCTGCATTCCGACTATCTTTGCTGGGACTCTTATAATCGATGTTTTTACATCAATTCCAGTCCAGGTATCATCACCCAACAGACGGCTCCCATTTTGTATTTCGGTGACCCTCCGCGTAAAAAATTCGTGCCGGCATATTAATAGTCATAATTACTAAAAACCTTCAGTATAGTTTACTCCTCTATCACCTTCACTTCAACATCTTCGGCAAAAGGCTCAGCTTTTTTGGAAGGAATGGATTGTATGACACGGAAAACGCCTTCCAACGTGGCGGCTTGGGTCTGATAGCATTTCCAATCGGCAGCCTTCATTCGAGTAGGGGGACAAATTGTCCCCCACTTGGATTTCAGTTCGGGGTCACGTTTTAGCACGCACTCCCAGTAACCTCAGAAAAGGCCTCTTGAGGCCGCAGTCTGGGGTGGGAAACCGCACGGTGGATTGGCGTGTCGGAGGCACGCTACTAATAAACAGCAAGTTGTGCGGATGGATGCGCTCTGTTGCCTCATGCTGGTGCCCACAAGAAACACACTGCCCGTTCTTCCGCGGCATACCCGCCGTCAGGTTCTATCTTCCAGCCAGCGTGCCGCGGTTGGTCGTACCGCGCATCCCTTCCCCAGACTGCACTCCACTACGTTCCGTTTGTCTGGGGGTACTGAGATGGTGTGCCTCCCTTTAGTTTTGCAGCGTCAAAAAACAATGGAAAATGATGTTGATAAAATCACTATCTTTGTAGAAGAAATAAAGTTCACAAATTAACCAAGAATGGAGGGTGAACTACTGTGCCTCTTAGATTTTGTTCTATGTGCCGTAATAGTCCCTCCACTCTTTTGGTTGTTAGATCCAACTATAATGCCAGACACAAAGGTCAAATTAAAGGGAATAGATTAACAGCCATATGGTTAATTCGATAGTTTAATTAAATGCGTTGCAAAAATATGAAAAATTTCATCATCGGAGCGGATGTGTCCAAAAAAACACTCGACTGTGTCTTGTACGACACCAACATCGAGAAGATGCATACATCTTACATCAAAATCAGCAACAACAAGAATGGTCTTGAAGACCTGGTTACGTGGATGAAGGAGCACAAAATAGTCAAAAGCCAGGCTATTGTCTGCATGGAATACACCGGGAAGTATTCCTTTTATTTCGCAGAACTGCTTGAAAGGAAGAAGATTGATTTCGTGCTGATACCCGCACTAAAGATCAAAGGGGCTTTTGCCGGAGCAAGAGGAAAAAACGACAAGGTGGATGCCGAAAGAATCGCCACCTACGCCTACCGCTATCGGGACGAACTGACACCCACTAGCCTGAAAGACGACAAGATTGTCCGCCTGAGGAATCTGATGAATGACAGGAAACTCGCCGTAAAGCACGCAGCCGCCTACAAGACCATCATGACGGGATATAAGGAGAGGAAATCAGCACCAAGATACAAAAGAGCCGAAAAGATCGTGGCCGAATACAAGAAACAGATTGCAGCTATAGAAAAAGAAATTAAGGAAGTGATCAACAGTAACGAAAAGATGAACAAGAACTACGAACTTTTGACCAGCATCCCGGGTATCAGTCTGGTAAACGCTGTCAACCTGATCGTTTTCACGGGCAACTTCGATTTTTTTGCAGATGCCAGGAAATTCGCTTCCTACTCCGGTGTGGCTCCTTTCGAATATTCCTCCGGGACAAGCGTCAACAAAGGCACTCACGTGTCCAAAATGGCAAACAAAATGCTAAAGGCAGACCTCTCGCAGGCAGCCAAAACCGCTGTCAACTTTGACCCATGGCTAAGGGAATACTACGAACGGAAGCTCAAGGAGGGAAAATCATACGGATGCGTACTCAACACTATAAAATTCAAACTTATAGAAAGAGCGTTTGCCGTTGTCAAAAGAGGGACACCTTACGTAAATACTATGAAATATTCAGCGTGATGATGTCTATCGATAAGTCTGTTAATAACTTTTTGTAAAAG
This sequence comes from Bacteroidales bacterium, assembly GCA_017962845.1. Lineage (GTDB taxonomy): Bacteria > Bacteroidota > Bacteroidia > Bacteroidales > WCHB1-69 > UBA1756. The sequence continues at coordinate 67,383 of JAGCUN010000051.1, forward strand.
GGCTTGTTTTTAACCTATAATACGGCACACGAGGAGAGCACAATGACAAGCCTTGCAGGTTCAACCCCACCGCCGCCTTGCAAATGGAGGCGTGAAGAAATCGGGCGGAGCGAGCGTGAAGAACGGCGAACTGTCCGAAGATGAGCGCAATGAAATGAAGCTCATCAAGTTTTTCGCCGTTTAGCGAGAACCACCCGATTTTAGCCGGAATTTGCACAGCGGCAAAGCGCATTTCTTTTGGTTCGTTTTCTTTTTGCAATCGAAAAGAAAATGAACATAACGATAAGTCACGTTTATCCGAAACGCGCGATAAATGTGGTGTCGTCAAAGAAATAAACACCCCCTTCCCCTCTTTTTTTTGAAAAATAATTAAAGGGTGTGATGTGACTTAAAAAAAGCTGTATATTTGCAGAGAAAAATTGACCTTTTGTCGTAGAAGTTACATTAGACCAAACAATTTTTGAAACAGGAATAAAATATAAGAATTATGGAAAATATTAGCATTTCAAATTGTAACATCCATTTACATGGTGATGTATATATTGGTTGTGCAAAAAAAAAAACAAAATGAATTCCCTGTACCATGTGATTCTTCAACATTACCTGTAGAGTTACAAGAATTATATAATCAGATGTCGTATTATGATTATGGGAACAAATGAGACCTTTATTAAGGTTATTATTGATGGCCAAATACAGACATATAATATTTTTACTTTTGAAGACTAATTAAAATATAATAGCTATGAATATGAAAAGTTTTTGTTCTCGTTTGGCTCTGTTGAGTGCGATATTTTTTGCCTGCACATTTTCTGCTTTTGGACAGACCACCGAGCGGAATCTGGATGGCTGGCACATCGGTATCATTGGCGAAGGTAACGTAGCACAAAAGATATCTGTAACCCCACACTCCACATCATATGTGCCTTTTAAAGCAGTGCCGATGTTGGGCTGGAAGGTGGGCGCAGAGTTCTCCTATCATTTCGCCAAATATTTTGGGGTTTCTTGTGGAATATCGTACGGAACAGTTGGACAATGGAAGGTTATCAGAGAGTATAATTCCGTTCCGTGGGGGCATAGAGCATCGTTTGTACAGCTGCCCATCCATTTCGAGTTTCATAGCCAGTTGGGACAAAGCAATTTCTGGTTTTACAGTTCTGCAGGAATCAATTTGGCTTTCAACCCTTTTTATAGACGTGCTGGTGCTGTAATGGGGATTGATAATTACAATGATAAGGTGTCGGCGCAATTTACCTCCCAAACCAACCCACCTGTTTTTGTGAATGCCGTATTGAATGCCGGTTTTTATTATCGCCTGCCATACAACGATTTGTTGCGGTTTGGTTTTGTCGCCAACTTTTCTTTCTCCAGTCAGTATGTCGGCTCGTACACGGTTTACGGCCTCAATCCTGATAGCGGGACATTGAATTACAAACATAATTACTTGGGCTTCCAAGTCGGCTATATACATTGTTTTAAAAAGAAGTCCAGTACGAAATAATGCGGCAGAATCCCTCCTTCCTCTCTTTTTTTTGAAAAAAAATAAAAGGGGGTGGTGTGACTTAAAAAAAGCTGTATATTTGCACCCCAATTTATAGAAGGTGAAAATCGACCCGAAAAGAGAAGAATTTAAGCTGAGAATTTCCGGAGTTGAGCTCGGAAAGCATTCATTTTCAATAGATTGTGATAACAGGTTCTTTGAGCTTGCAGAGATTCCCGATTTGCATGAAGGTGATGTGAAATTGCAAATCGAGATGGAAGTTTTTGAGAAAATGATCACTTTGGACTTCCAGTTCAAGGGGTATGTGATGCTTCCTTGCGACCGTTGTCTGGATCCCGTCAAGGTGGATCTCGACTTTTCGGAGCATCTTTTGGTGAAGCTGGTGCCCCTGTTGGGTGAGATGCGCGAGGAGGAGGATATGTGGCTGGTGGATGAGAACGAGTACGAGCTGGATGTGTTCCATTTTGTGTATGAAAGCATCATGCTGGCCCTGCCCATCCAAGTGGTCCACCCTGATGATGAAAACGGAAACTCCACCTGCAACCCCGACATTCTGAAAAAATTGCAAGAGCTCTCCGGCGAAACGCAGAAGGAAGACCAAATCGATCCGCGCTGGGAAGCCCTTAAAAACATCAAATAAAAGTAGAACACTAAATATTAGTAAGTTATGCCACATCCGAAAAGAAGACACTCAGCAATGAGAAGAGACAAGAGAAGAGCACACGATTTCATCACCGCTCCCCAGCTGACCACTTGCAGCCACTGCGGTGCTGTCATTCTGACTCACAGAATCTGCCCTGAATGCGGATACTACAGAGACAGACAGGCTATCGAAATCAAGGGCGCTGAGGCCTAATCCTTGAGATGAAGCCCGCCGAAGCGATGGAATTAGTTTTCGCCACGCACAACCGGCACAAGTTACAAGAGGCAGTCGCAATAGCGGGTGCTTCTTGTGTCGTGTTCGGCCTTGACCATGTCGGCTGTTTCGATGAAATACCGGAAACCGCTGACACTCTGTTAGGTAACGCCAAACAAAAGGCCGAATACGTTTATCAGAAATACCAAGTCAACTGTTTTGCCGATGACACCGGTCTCGAGGTGGAAGCTCTTGGTGGCCGACCGGGCGTTTATTCCGCCCGCTACGCCGGTGAGCACTGCTCCTTCGAGGACAATGTGAACAAGCTGCTGCAGGAGATGCAGGGCGTAACCAACCGCAAAGCCTGCTTCAAAACGGTGGTGGCCCTCATCCTCAACGGACAGCGCTACGAGTTTGAGGGGCGCGTGGATGGCATCATCCTGCCCGAACCCATCGGCGGCAGCGGCTTCGGCTACGACCCCGTCTTCATGCCCGACGGCTTCAACGAGTCGTTTGCACAGATGAGCGACTTCGACAAAAACGCCATCAGTCACCGCGGTCGCGCCATCCGCAAAATGATGACTTTCCTTCAATCCCTTTAATTCCCGTTTATGAAACCCTATCTCGACCTGATGCGTACCATCCTCGAGGATGGAGTGGACAAGGGCGACCGTACCGGCACCGGCACACGGAGCATTTTCGGTTACCAGATGCGCTTCGACCTCCGCGACGGATTCCCGCTGCTCACCACCAAAAAGCTGCACCTCCGCTCCATCATCCACGAACTGCTCTGGTTCCTGCAAGGTAGCACCAATATCGCCTACCTCAAGGAGAACGGCGTTTCCATCTGGGACGAATGGGCCGACGAGCAGGGTGAACTCGGTCCCATCTACGGCCACCAGTGGCGCTCATGGGACTGCGCTGACGGCCGCACCGTGGATCAGATTTCGCAGCTCATCCACGACATCCAGCACAACCCCGACTCCCGCCGCCTCATTGTGAGCGCGTGGAATGTGGGCGAGATCGAACGCATGGCGCTCCCGCCCTGCCATGTCATGTTCCAGTTTTATGTGTGCAACGGCCAGCTGTCGTGCCAGCTCTACCAGCGCAGTGCCGATGTGTTTCTCGGCGTGCCGTTCAACATCGCCTCCTACGCTCTGCTGCTCATGATGGTGGCGCAGGTCACCGGACTGGAGCCGCGCTATTTCATTCACACCTTAGGCGATGCGCACTTGTACAACAACCATCTGGAGCAGGCACAGCTGCAACTCACCCGCGAGCCACGCCAGCTGCCAGTCATGCGCATCAACCCCGAAGTGAAGTCCATCTTCGACTTCCACTACGAGGATTTCACCTTGGAGGGCTACGAGCCGCACCCGCACATCAAAGCAGACGTGTCGGTCTAATGTTTTTCCTGTTGGCTGATGATGAAGTCGGCCGACTTTTCCATGTAAGGATATAACAATGAGTTTTGCGTGACCTTGTCGGTCAGGATGACGTTTTTCACGTCGATGGCCTTTAGTCCGATGAGCAGGAGGCTGCAAAGTACGAGTACTTTGGCCACTCCCAACACGATACCTAAAATCTTGTCGAGCAGGTCGGGGATGGCGGTGATTTTCTTGGCCAAGAGTCCGCCGAGATAACCGCCGAGCAGCACCCCACCGAAGATGAGCGCGCAGGCGATGAGCTGGGCTGCGTCGTTGTGAATATATTGAGCGATGCTGTCGGTATAGTGCAGGGCAAGGTAGATGCCGCCGACAAGAGCGGCGATGGAGACCACCTCGGTGATGAGGCCGTTCTTGAAGCCTCGGAAGCCCGCCCATATCAAAGGGAAGATGAGGATGAGGTCGAGGGCATTCATGACTTAACTCAGATCGCGGATGCGCTGGGTAAGGGGTTGCGCGAAAATGAAGTCGTTGAGTCTCGGATTGTCGGAGGTGAGCACATTGTCCTTGCTTCCGCGCCACTCGAGGTTGCCCTGATAGATAAAGGAGATGGTCTCGCCGATGGTAATCACCGAGTTGATATCGTGGGTGTTGACCACGGTGGTGATGCCGAACTCATGGGTAATTTCGAAGATCAGCTCGTCGATAAGGAGCGAGGTCTTGGGGTCGAGGCCGGAGTTGGGCTCGTCGCAGAAGAGGTAGCGCGGGTTGCAGGCGATGGCACGGGCGATGGCGGCACGCTTCTTCATACCGCCGCTCAGCTCGGCGGGATACAGGTTGTTGGAACCCTCGAGGTCCACCCGTTTCAGACAGAAGTTCACCCGTTCCAGCTTCTCGTCGTAGCTCTGGCGGGTGAGCATGGTGAGCGGAAACATCACATTGTCTTGGATGGTCATGGAGTCGAACAGGGCCGCCCCTTGGAACACCATGCCCATCTCGGTGCGGATATTCTGTTTCTCCTTGTCGGTGAACTTATTGAAATTCCGACCGTTGTACAAAATTTCACCCTCTTCGGGTGCCAACAGACCGATGAGGTTCTTCATCATCACGGTCTTGCCGGAGCCCGACCGCCCGATGATGAGGTTCACCTTGCCGTCCTCGAAGCGGGTGTTGATGCTTTTCAGCACCTGCCGCTCTCCAAAATATTTCGATACATTGATGAGTTCTATCATGTTTCCCTATCAATTTTATAATTACCATTGACGCGGCAAAGGTACGGAAATTTTCACTATTTTTGCGCCGCAAAATTTACGATTATGAAAAAATTATCCTTTTTTCTCTTTCTCTTCTTTTTCACATTGTCAGCATTCCCACAGTCGCTGCTGTGGAAAGTGACCGGAAAAAACATGCAACAGCCTTCGTACCTGTACGGAAGTATTCACATCCAGGACCAGCGCGTGTTCGCCTTTGACACCACCGTGCTCACCGCCCTCTACTCGTGCGACGCCTTCGCCATGGAAATCCTCATGGACGAGATCGACCCGAAAGAGATAAAGGGCTGCACCTACATGCCCAAAGGCAAACTGTTGTCGGAAATGATGTCGGAAGCTGATTTTCTTAAGCTCGACAGTATTTGCAAGAAAAAGGTGGGCACCACCGCCTACCTGTTCAACGCCATGAAGCCCTTCTTCGTGATGAGCGCTCTCCAACAATCGGAATTTTCCCAGGATCAGGAAGATGCGTTGGATGTTTTTTTCTTAAAGAAAGCGCGTGAAGCCAACAAACTATGTTATGGGGTGGAAAAATACCAGACCCAAATAGATGCCATCGATGCCATTTCGCTAAAAGAGCAGGTGGACATGCTGGTGGCCGCCCTCAATGACACCACCACCCAATCAGGAGAGGATGAGTCAGCAGCCATGCTCGACGCTTACCTGTCGTTCAACCTCGACACCATGATTGTGATGAGCAACGACCCCTCCATGCCCAAAAAGTTCAACAAGGTTTTCTTGATTGACCGCAATGTGGGGATGGCGAAGAATTTCGAGAAGATTGCCCTCGAACACAGTCTGTTCTGCGTGGTGGGAGCTGCCCACCTCGGCGGCGACAAAGGAGTTATCGCCCTCCTCCGAAAGAAAGGCTATACTGTTGAGCCTGTGATGTTTGAGTGGAAATAAAAACCCTCTTATAACATAATTGAGGTAATCACCAGGTTCAGCACGAGGATGATGAACGACGACACCACGATGCCGTTCACGTTGGCCTTACCCAGCTCCAGCGCACCGCCCTCAATGCGATAGCCGAAGAACGAAGAGACCGACGACAGCACAAAGGCAAAGATGGTGGTCTTGGTCATCACATACACAAGGTCGTACATGCGGAAATAGGAGGTGAGTCCGTCGTAAAACTCGTAGGGCGACGAGACGTGCGTGACAATAACGGTGATGTAGCCGCCCACAAGGGCGAAGAAGATGGCGATGATGGTGAGAATCGGGATGACAAAAAGCGCGGCGGTGATCTTGGGCAGAATGAGGAAAGAGGCCGGGTTGATACCCATCACCTCCAGCGCATCAATCTGCTCCGTAACCCGCATGCTGCCGATCTCGGAGGTGATTCGCGACCCCAGGTTGCCCACCAGCAGCAACGTGATGATGGTCGGACACAGCTCCATCACCACGGAGGTGCGCACCGTGAAACCGAGCGTCCACTTCGGAATCCACGGACTCTCAATCTGTAACGCCGTCTGCGTGGTGATAACGCTACCCATACAGACCGCCACGATGCACACAATCAGCAACGAGCCAACGCCCATCGCATTCATCTCGTCCACCACCTTGCGGAAAAATTCCGAGGTGCGTGGCGGCTTTGAGAAAACCTTCTTTAAGAAGATGAAATACTCGCCTATTGTCTCCAAAAAATTCCTGATCATAATCCTACTTTTTGAGTTTGCAAAAGTAAGATTTTTTTGTGATTTTGCGGCGTTTTGTTTTTTTCAAAAAAAATAAGAAAAAGAGGTGAGCCATCTTAAAAAAATGTTGTACTTTTGCACCCCGAAAAATAAGACGTTAGAAAATTTTAAAAAGAGAAGAAAATTATGTATTTGACATCTGAAGTAAAGAAAGACATCTTCAAAGAAAACGGTAAGAACGAGTTCGATTCCGGCTCACCGGAAAGCCAGGTTGCTCTGTTCACCTACAGAATCAAGCACCTCACCGAACACATGAAAGAGAACCACAAAGACCTCGGCACCAAGCGCGCACTGATGCAGCTCGTGGGTAAGAGAAAGAAAATGCTCGCCTATCTGAAAGAGCAGGACATCGAGCGCTACAGAGCTATTGTGAAGAAATTAGGTTTGAGAAAATAATCTCCAACGCTTCAAAAAAAGGCAATTCCTGCAATTGCCTTTTTTTGAATCACGAACTTTTCATTCAAAAAGCAATCACTGCTGTGGACTCATCCTACCCGCACGGCGTGGTTGTTTTGTAATTATTAAAACGTAAAATTATGTATAATTCCAATAAACCCTTAGGAGCTCGGCAAACCTTCCAGCTCCCCGATGGCCGCGACGTGACCATCGAAACCGGCATCCTCGCCAAGCAGGCCGACGGATCCGCAGTGGTGAGAATGGGCGACACCATGTTGCTCGCCACCGTCTGCTGCAAAAAAGACGCAGTGGAAAACACCGACTTCATGCCTTTGCAGGTCGAATATCAGGAGAAATACGGCGCCGTGGGTCGCTTCCCCGGCGGTTTCTTCAAACGCGAAGGCCGCCCCAGCGAGTATGAGATCCTCATCGCCCGCCTCGTGGACCGCGCCCTCCGTCCGCTTTTCCCCGACAACTTCCACGCTGAGACCCAGGTGCTCGTCACCCTCATCTCCGGCGACCGCAACAACCTGCCCGACGCCCTCGCAGGCCTCGCAGCTTCTACCGCCCTCGCCGTTTCCAACATCCCGTGGGAAGGCCCCATCTCCGAAGTGCGCGTAGGCCGCGTGGATGGCAAGATGGTCATCAACCCCACCGTGGAAGATATGGAACGCTCCGACATCGACATGATCGTGGCCGCTACCATCGACAACATCATGATGGTGGAAGGTGAGATGAAGGAAATCTCCGAAGCCGATATGGTGGAGGCCCTCAACGCCGCCCATGCCGCCATCAAGGTGCAGTGCCAGGCTCAGCTCGACCTCGCCGCCCAGGTGGAAAAAGCCAACCCGAAACGCGAATACTGCCACGAGACCAACGACGAAGAGCTCCGCGAGCGCGTCAACCGCGAAACTTACGACAAGGTTTACGCCATCGCCAAATCGTTCATGGGCAAACATGAGCGCAACGACGCTTTCGACCAAATCTTCGACGAGTTCATGCAAACCATTCCCGAAGAGGAACGCGAAGAAAAGAAATACATGGTGGCCCGCTACTACCACGACGTGCAGTACCACGCCATGCGTAATATGATTCTGGATGAGCGCATCCGTCTCGACGGCCGCCAGCTCGACCAGATCCGTCCCATCTGGATTGAGACCGGCTACCTGCCGTCAGCTCACGGCTCCGCCATCTTCACCCGCGGTGAAACCCAGTCGCTGATGTCCTGCACCCTCGGCACCAAGCTCGACGAGCAGACCATCGACGGCGCCATCGTGGAAGGCAGCAGCCGCTTCATCCTCCACTACAACTTCCCGCCCTTCTCTGTCGGCGAGGTGAAGCCCATCCGCAGCACCGGCCGCCGCGAGATCGGTCACGGCAACCTGGCCCATCGCGCCCTCAAGCCGATGATCCCCTTCGACGATCCGACCTTCCCCTACACTGTCCGCCTCGTGAGCGACATCCTCGAGTCGAACGGAAGCTCCTCCATGGCTACCGTCTGCGCCGGCACCCTCGCCCTGTACGACTGCGGTGTGAAGATGAAAAAACCGGTCGCAGGTATCGCTATGGGTTTGATTACCGATGAGAAAACGGGTAACTACGCCATCCTCTCCGACATTCTCGGCGATGAGGACCACCTCGGCGACATGGACTTCAAGGTGTGCGGTACCGCTGATGGTATCACCGCCTGCCAGATGGACATCAAGGTCAACGGCCTCTCTTCCGAGACGATGGCACAGGCTCTTGAGCAGGCCCGTCAAGGCCGTCTATATATTCTCGACAAGATGCACCAGGCCATTCCGGAGCCGCGCGAAGACTACCGTCCGTTCGTTCCGCGTATCGTTCAGATGCAGATTCCGCGCGAGTTCATCGGCGCGGTCATCGGACCTGGCGGCAAAGTTATCCAAGAGATGCAGCGTGAGACCAACACCGTCATCAATATCGAGGAGGTGGGCGACTTCGGCATTATCGACATCGCCGCCGCCAATGTGGACGACATCAACGCCGCTATGGAGCGCATCAAGCTCATCACGGCAGTTCCGGAAGAGGGCAAGGTGTATGAAGGTCCTGTGAAGAGCATCCTCGAGTTCGGTGCCTTCATCGAGATTCTGCCCGGCAAGGACGGTCTGATGCACATTTCCGAGTACGACTGGAAGCGTGTGGACAACCTCGAGAACTACCTCAAGGTGGGTGACATCGTGCAGGTGAAGCTCATCGGCATTGAGGAGAAGACCGGCAAGCTGAAGTTGTCGCGTCGCGCCCTGCTGCCGAAGCCGGAAGGCTACAAGGAGCCCGAAGCCCGTCCGCGTGGACCCCGCCGCGAAGGTGGTGCTGGTCCCCGTCGTGAAGGCGGCCACGGTCCGCGCCGCGAGGGTGGTCCCCGCCGCTAATCATTAGAAACTATCTCATTAATAGATACGAAAAAAGCACCGGCTGACTGTCGGTGCTTTTTTTATGAAGAGTAGTGGCGTCTCCCCTACCCTCTCACTTCTCTTTGTTGAAGAACACAAACTGGCCGTCATCGAGCGAGTCCACCGTGATGACGCCGTCCTTCTGGACGTTGCCTTCGAGGATGAACTTGGAGAGCTCGTTGAGCACGTTGCGCTGGATGACTCGTTTCAGCGGACGGGCGCCGTACATCGGCTCGTAGCCCATCTCCACCAGCTGGTCGAGCGCGTACTTGGTGAACTCCACCTGCAGGTTCTGCTGCGCCAGCAGTTTGTTGAGGTTGTCGATCTGCATGTTCACGATGCTGCGGATCTCGCGTTTCGACAGCGGCTGGAACATCACAATCTCATCGATACGGTTGACGAACTCCGGACGCAAGGTCTTCTTCAGCAGGGCCATCACCTCCGCTTTGGTACGCTCGAAAAGCGCCTCGTTGCTCTCGTTGCCGGCTTCGGCGTAGTTGTTCTGGATGATGTCGGAGCCGAGGTTGGACGTCATGATGATGATGGTGTTTTTGAAGTCGGCGACACGTCCCTTGTTGTCGGTGAGCCGCCCGTCATCCAACACTTGCAGCAAGATGTTGAACACGTCGGGATGCGCCTTCTCGATTTCGTCGAACAGTACCACGGAGTAAGGGCGGCGGCGGATCTTGTCGGTCAGCTCGCCACCTTCATCGTAGCCCACGTATCCCGGAGGCGCTCCGATGAGACGGCTGACGGAGAATTTCTCCTGAAATTCGCTCATATCGAACCTCACGATGGCATCCTCGGTGTTGAACAGATATTCTGCCAATGCCTTGGCCAGCTCGGTCTTACCCACGCCGGTCGTACCCATGAAGATGAACGAACCGATCGGTTTCTTGCTGTCCTGCAGGCCGGCACGGCTCCGGCGGATGGCGTCGGCGATGGCGCTGATGGCCTCGTCTTGCCCCACCACACGCTTGTGCAGCTCCTCTTCGAGATGCAGCAGTTTCGATTTCTCGCTCTGCATCATCTTGCTGACCGGTATGCCCGTCCAGCGCGACACCACATCGGCGATGTCGTCTTCGCCCACCTCCTCATCTATCATGGCCTTGTCGCCCTGCACGGAGGTAAGCTCCTGCTGGAGTTTTTGGATGTCGTTCTCGGCGTTCTTGATGAGTCCGTAGCGCAGCTCGGCCACACGGCCGTAGTTGCCCTGCCGCTCCTCGTTGGCGGCCTCCAGCTTATAATCCTCAATGAGTTTTTTGTTCTGCTGGATCTTGTCCACGATGTCTTTCTCGGCGCGCCACTTGGTTTCCAAGGAGTTGCGCTGCTCCTGCAGTTCAGAGATGGTCTTGGAGAGTGCAGAGACTTTCTCAGGCGAGTTTTCGCGTTTGATGGCCTCGCGCTCAATCTCCAACTGGCGGATTTTACGCTCAATCTCATCCAGCTCTTCCGGCTTGGAATTGATTTCGAGTTTCAGCTTCGAGGCGGCCTCGTCGATCAGGTCGATGGCCTTGTCGGGCAGGAAACGGTCGGTGATGTAGCGCTGCGACAGCTCCACGGCGGCGATGAGGGCGTCGTCCATGATTCTCACATGGTGGTGATTTTCATAGCGTTCCTTCAGTCCACGCAGGATAGAGATGGCCGAATATTTGTCGGGTTCGGCGATGAGCACGGGCTGGAAACGACGCTCGAGGGCCTTATCCTTCTCGAAGTACTTCTGATACTCGTTGAGGGTGGTGGCACCGATGGAGCGCAGCTCGCCACGGGCGAGGGCGGGTTTCAGGATGTTGGCGGCGTCCATGGCGCCCTCGCCCGATGCGCCGGCACCCACCAACGTGTGAATCTCATCAATGAAGAGGATGATTTCGCCGTTGGAGTCAATCACCTCCTTGATGACGCTCTTCAAACGTTCCTCAAATTCGCCCTTGTATTTGGCACCAGCCACCAGCGCACCCATGTCCAATGAGTACAACTGTTTGGTTTTCAGGTTCTCGGGAATATCGCCGCTGACCAAACGGTGGGCCAACCCCTCCACGATGGCGGTTTTGCCCACGCCGGCCTCACCAATCAGAATCGGGTTGTTTTTGGTACGGCGGGAGAGGATTTGCAGCACACGGCGGATCTCTTCGTCACGGCCAATCACGGGGTCGAGTTTGCCTTTTCGGGCCGCTTCGTTGAGGTTGGTGGCGTACTTGTTGAGGGCGTTGTATGTCTCTTCGCTGTCTTGCGAGGTCACCTTAGAGCCCTTCCGCAGGTCGGTGATGGCCTGTTTGGTGCCCTTCTCGGTAACGCCGGCATCTTTGAGGGCGCGCGACATGTTGTCGCCAGCCATCAGGATGCCGTAGAAGAAATGCTCCAGCGACACGAACTCGTCGCCCTGCTCCTGTGCGAAGACGATAGCCTTCTGCAAGGCCGCCTGCGCACCGTTCGACAGATATATGTTGCCGCCCGACACCTTCGGCAGACTCTTGATCTCCCTTTCGGTGGCCTGTGCGATGATTTTAGGATCTACATCCTGTTTTTTCAGCAGGAACGAGATGATATTTTCGTCGGTTTCCATCATCGCTTTGAGAATATGTGACGTATCGATCTGCTGCTGCTGGTTGCTGGAGGCGATCATTTGTGCCTTCGCAATCGATTCTTGTGATTTAATGGTAAGATTGTTCAAGTTCATAGCGATAAAAATTTTTGTTTGACAGTGCCTTATTATGCAACAACTTTGCCAAAATGCAAAATCTGACAAAATGTCATACTATAATTTTTTCAAAAAATGATGAAGAATGAAAAAAATCCCGTAAATTTGCGGCCAAATTTTGAATATGAAATACAATCGTATATTGTTGAAATTAAGCGGTGAATCGCTGATGGGTGACGACGGTTACGGAATCAACTACGGGGCTGTGAGTCATTTTGCCAGCGAAATCGAGTCGGCAGTGACCGCCGGCGTGCAGGTGGGCGTAGTCATCGGCGGGGGCAACATCTTCCGCGGGGTGAACGGTGCCACCAAGGGGTTCGACCGCCGGCAGGGCGACCACATGGGCATGCTCGCCACCATCATCAACGCCATGGCATTGCAGGGTGTTTTGGAGGAGAAAGGTGTGAAAGTCAAGGTGTTGACCGCAATGGACATCGAAGGGATGGGCGAGAAGATCTATTTCAAAAATGCAGTTCGCTATCTTGATGAGGGTTATGTGGTGATTTTCGGTGGGGGCACGGGCAATCCCTTCTTCACTACCGATACCGGTGCGGCGCTCCGTGCGGTGGAAATCAAAGCCGACCTGTTGCTCAAGGGCACCCGCGTGGATGGCATCTACACCGCCGACCCCGAAAAGGACCCCACGGCCACCAAGTTTGCCAACATCACCTACGCCGAAGCCTACGAAAAACATCTCAAAATCATGGACCTCACCGCCTTCACGCTCTGTCAGGACAACAACATGAAGCTCTATGTCTATGATGCCAACACCCCCGGCAACCTCTTGAAGGTACTGAGCGGCGAACCCATTGGAACATTTGTCAGCAACCAATAAAATTTTATATTATGGCAGAAAACAACAATTTAATCGATCCTCAGATTTATAAAAAAGCGAACCAGAGATCGCATTTCAAATTCCACTTGGCCATCTATGTATTGGCCATGCTGGTGATTTGGATTCTTTACATCTTTCTTTTCAGAGCGACCGCTCCTGATGCGAGTGTAGTGGATACCGCCAAAGATGTCATCAACCAGGGTATGACCTTCCTGAAGTTCTCGGTGCTGGTGACCGCATTATGGACGGTCATCGTGGTTTTCCACGGCCTGTTCGTCTATAAGTTCAACAGCTCGATGCTGGAGAAAGAGATCAAGGCATTGGAAAAAGAGATCAAGGAACAGGAAGAGAAGAAACGCGAGTTGTTGGCCAAGAGAAACAATTCTGAAAACTAATAGATATTATTCCCATGAGCGAAGAAACGAAAAAATGCCTTGACCAGGCAAAAGAGAGCATGAACGGCGCGATTGTGGCGTTCGACAAAGATTTACAGAAAGTGCGCGCCGGCAAGGCCAACCCGCAGATGCTGGAGGGCTTGAAGGTGGATTATTATGGCAATCCGACACCTGTGGAGCAGGTAGGCAACATCAGCACGCCTGACGCCCGCCAGATTGTCATCCAGCCGTGGGAACGCAACATGCTCCCCATCATCGAGAAGGCTATCTTGGCCGCCAACCTCGGCTTCACCCCGCAGAACAATGGCGAGTTTATCCGTATTGTGGTGCCCGCCATCACCGAGGAACGCCGTAAAGAGCTGGTAAAGAAGGTGAAACAAGAAACCGAGCAGCACAAGGTGACCATCCGCAACATCCGCCGCACCGCCAACGACAACGCCAAAAAGCTGAAAGACAATGGCACTCCAGAGGATGAGGTGAAGAAATTAGAGGCTGACATTCAAAAACTTACCGACGACTCCATCGCTAAAATCGACAAGATGGCCGAGATGAAGGAGAAAGAGATTATGACCGTTTAATTATCATTATTAATAATTCTTAAAAATCAAACATTATGATTCCCGAAAATCTGAAGTATTCCAACGACCACGAATGGCTGAAAATGGATGGCGAATTCGCATACGTAGGCATCACCGCTTACGCTGCTGAGCAGCTGGGCGACATCGTATTTGTAGATGTCACCACCGTTGACGAGACCCTCGAGCAGAACGAAGTGTTCGGCTCCATCGAAGCAGTGAAGACCGTTTCCGACCTGATGCTCCCCATCGGTGGCGAAGTGGTGGAGTTCAACGAAGAACTGGAAGGCAACCCGGCTCTCATCAACACCGATCCTTACGGAGAAGGCTGGATTGTGAAAATCAAACCCACCAACCCCGCCGAGGCCGACACCCTGTTGGATGCAGCTGCTTACGCTGACCTTATCAAATAATAATATTGTATTTGAATTCCAGTTAAAGGACACGCCGCAAGGTGTGTCCTTTTTTTTGTGGGAAATATCGTTGAATTTTTTTTGCAAATTGTGTTCAGCAATTGATTTTTTTTATAATTTTGCAGCGTGAAAACTTATTTATTAACCAAAAAGTAATAATTATGAAAAAAGCTTTATCTTTTGTAGCTGCTTTATTCGCAGTTGTTGCATTGAATGCACAGAATGCTACCATCGTTCTCACCGCTGGTGATGTTTGGGGCGACGGTACCGGTTATCAGATCCTCATCGATGCTGACGATGCTGGTTGGACAGATTCTTATGGCCCCGCTTGCGGTAGCGCTTACACTCAGTGGGAATATATGATTCCTGCCAATGCAAGTGCAGATGACGCTGCAGTGGTTGTTGAATCCAGCCAAAGCATTCAGATTCCTGCTGGTACCTATTCCTACCTCATTCTGAATCCTGGTTGCAACGGTTATAACGCCAACTACATCGCTTCTTCCCAGTGCGATGCCACCAACGCTCAGGGCTATCAGTTCGAAGCTGGCAAGACCTACACTTTCGAACCCGTTTTGGGTGGTCCCAGCAGCGCCCAGAATGACTGCACGACCCTTACCATCACCACCACTAGCGCTATCGCTGAGAACAGCATCGCTTTCTCCATCTATCCGAACCCCGCTACCACCGTTCTGAATGTGAACGCTGAAGGTTTCAACACCATTGAGATCGTGAACCTCCTTGGCCAGACGGTTTACACCGCTAACACCACCAGCAACATGCAGATCAACATCAGCAACCTCAACAACGGCGTTTACTTCGTTCGCATGAACGGCGAAAACGGCACCGCTACCCAGAAATTCATCAAGAAATAAGGATTTCTTTTAAGTTATCAAAAAGGGAGGTTTTAAGCCTCCCTTTTTTTATGCAAAAATATTACGGGATTATCTCTTTTAATCTTGCAAAAATGAAGTGATATAGATAATTCCGTGATTATGGATACTATAGGATTAGGGGTGATTTCGAAATGCTCCCAGAGGGAGCCAATCTCAATAACCCCAAATGCAATTTGGGGTGAGAAAATGGCATATCATGCATAGCATGTCGGAGACATGCGCTCTTCACAACTAACTGATTATCTGAGAAAAAGCATACGGAACGCGCTCTCAAAAATCGTCAGTCTTTGAGAAAATACTCCTCCCTAATTGCAATGCCATTTTCTATCAAAAATGCGCGATACTCTTCCTCAAAACCAACAATTTTATGGTGTTCTTTCTGATTTCGTATATAATTCACTATCATCTCCTTATCTCGTCCATTATATGAAATAGCCGCGTATTCTCTACCCCACCCATTCCAATTAGGGAAAACGGGACACTCACGAAGCCATTTGCTTGTAAAGGTCTTTATGGCTTGAACATACTTGGCCGGAGAAAGGTCGGATGGCAATGAAACGAGCAGATGAATATGGTCTGGCATTCCTCCAATACGGATGAGTTTGGCTTTGAGATTTTCTGTCTGTTTCATAATAATGGCGTAGAGTTCACGCTCATGTTTTGCATCGATTGTCCGTTCGCTACGATAAGTGCGAAATACGATATGGTAAATGGATTGTATATAGCTCATGACAGTATGATGGATTAGATGTTGTAGTAGCAATTATGTGATGAGAGCGCGTGCTTCCAGCACGCTTGGATTCACGAGGCATTGTGCACCCACACATTGCATGCGGGGTTACTGAGAATTGCTCCCCTCTGGGAGCATACGAGTGAGGACTGATAAAATCTTAGCACAGACAGCAAGTATTACAGCAAAACTATTTGCAAAAATAGTAAATAATTTGTAAAAAATCGGAATTATTTCTTTGCCTTTTGTAAAAATCAAAGCGATGTAGAAGATTCCGTGATTATGAATACTACAAATTCAAGGGGATAATTCTGTGAAAAATTCGTATATCTAATTTATATATAGTGCTTTAGTGCTAATTTTGTTCAAAAATGAGTGTCTGTTCAACAAATATTGAACAAGCACCAAAATCACCCCAACTTCGCCTTGTAGGCCGCATAGTCGGGTTGCGACAGCAGCTCAAATTCGGCGTTTTTGTGTACCACGCCGATGGCCGGATGCTGCACCCCGTTGAAGAAGGTGGTCTTCACCATGGTGTAGTGAATCATGTCGTCGAACACAATGCGGTCGCCCACCTCCAGCGGCTCGGGGAAGGCGAAGTCGCCCATGCCGATGAAATCGCCCGCGAGGCACGAACAGCCGCCCATGCGATAGACGAACTTGCTGGTTTCGTCGGGCTCGGTGGCCCCGAGAATCACAGGCTTGTAGGGCATCTCCAAACAGTCGGGCATGTGGCACGAGAACGACACATTCAGCATGGCGATCTTGATGCCCTTGTTCTCCACAATGTCCTCCACAGTGGAGACCAGCACGCCGGTGCGCCAGCCCACCGCCTCGCCCGGCTCCAGAATCACATCCTCCAAGTTGGGGTGCCGCTCGCGGAACGCCTTCAAAATGCTGATGAGATGCGGAATGTCGTAATTTTTCTCGGTAATGAGATGTCCGCCACCCATGTTCACCCATTTGGCCTCGTCAATCCAGTGCCCGAACTTCTCTTCAAAAGCCTTGAGGCAGTTCTCCAACGCATAACTGTTGTTTTCGCAGAGGGTGTGAAAATGCAGTCCCTCAATGCCTTCCGGAAGATGCGCTGGCATCTGTTCCGCCAAAATACCCAGTCGCGAACCCGGACGGGCGGGGTTGTACAGGTCGGTCTTCACCTCCGAGTACTCGGGGTTGACACGCAGTCCGCAGCTGATGGCTTTCGGGAACTCCTGCACCGACTGGCGGTATTTGGCCCACTGCGACAGTGAGTTGAAGGTGATGTGGCTGCTGTAGAGCATGAGGTCGCGCCACTCGTTGTCGAGATAGACGGGCGCGTAGGTGTGCGCGTCGCAGCCCATCTCCTCCGAGATGAGGCGTGCCTCGTTGAGCGAGCTGGCGGTGGCGCCGCTGAGGTAGTGGCGCACCATCGGAAACGCCTGCCAGAAGGCGAAACCCTTGAGGGCGCAGATGATGGACACGCCGGCGCTCTCCTGTACGAGGTTGAGCAGCTGCAGGTTGGCCTCCAACGATTCCTCGAACATGATGTAGCACGGGGATGGGTACTGATCGAAATGGGTCATGGTGGTGAAATGGGGACGTTATAATTTTAAAATGTAGAGGCGGTGCATGCACCGCCTCTACCAAATATTTATCATATTCAATTACAGGGTGCGGCCAGGATAGACCTTCAGTGCCTCGGCGAGGCATTTCATGGCCTTTTCGAGGTCGGCGACCTTCAGGCAGTAGCTGATACGCACCTCGTTGGTGCCTTTGCCCTGGGTGGAATAGAACCCGGTGGCAGGAGCCAGCATCACGGTCTCGCCATTGAGGTTGAACTCCTCCAGCAGCCAGCGGCAGAACTTGTCGGAGTTGTCGATGGGCAGACGGGCGACGGCGTAGAAGGCGCCTTTCGGTTTCGGACACATACAGCCGGGCATCGCATTGATGGCATCAACCACGGTGTTGCGGCGGGCCACATAGTCGTTGATGACGGCGTCGAAGTACTCCTGCGGGGTATCGACGGCGGCTTCGGTGAGCACCTGACCGTAGGTCGGCGGGCTGAGACGAGCCTGGGCAAACTTCATAGCGGTAGCATACACCTCTTTGTTGTGGGTGATGAACGCACCAATACGGACACCGCATGCGCTGTAACGCTTTGACACAGAGTCGAGAAGCACCACGTTCTGGGCGATTTCCGGAACCTCCATCACGGAGAAATGTTTCACGCCGTCGTAGCAGAACTCGCGATACACCTCATCGGCGAACAGAAACAGGTCGTGTTTCTTTACGATCTCGGCCAGTTTCAGGATTTCCTCTTTGGAGTAGAGATAGCCGGTGGGGTTGTTGGGGTTGCAGATCATGATAGCCTTGGTCTTCGGGGTGATGATCTTGTCGAACTCCTCGATGGACGGCAGGGCGAAGCCGTTTTCGATGGTGGACATGATGGGCTTCACGGTGACGCCGCAGGTGATGGCGAAGCCGTTGTAGTTGGCGTAGAACGGTTCGGGGATGATGACCTCGTCGCCCGGGTCGAGGCAGCTGTTGAAAGCAAACAGGATGGCCTCGGAGCCGCCGGTGGTCATGATGATCTCATCGGGGGTGAGGTTGATGTTGACGGTCTTGTAGTACTCGACCAGTTTCTCGCGGCAGGAGAGGATACCAGCGGAGTGGCTGTAGGCGATGACCTTCTGGTCGAACTCCTTCACGGCCTTGCGGGCACCTTCGGGAGTCTCGATGTCGGGCTGACCGATGTTGAGGTGGTACACGTGTACGCCTCTTTTCTTGGCTTCATCAGAGAAAGGCACTAACTTTCTGATGGGTGAGGAGGGCATGTTCTGTCCTTTGGATGAAATTTTCGGCATAATGATAAAGGTTATTTAGTTTATAATTTATTGAATTTCAAATTTTTATAAATAATAACAAGCTTCGCGTTAAAGCACGCAAACTTACAATATTTTTTGGAAACGGTGAAGGTCAGAATTGCGAACGCAAGTAAAGATTATTCATTATGAAAGAAGAAACCACATTAATTGGACCGACTGGAAGCGAAGCCAGATTTATGGCAGGTAGCAATCCTTCCGTTCTTATAGTGGGCGGGTGATGGTGAGCCCCAGTATGTTGAGTATGTTGAGGAACAGCCCTGCGCTGGGTTCCACGCTGCCGGTCTCTATGCGGGAAATATAGGATTTCTTGGTCCCAACCTTCTCCGCCAGCTCCTGTTGCGTCATGCCCTCGCTCTTACGGGCATCGTGAATAATAGAACCCACACAATAGGCGTATGCCTCACGGCGGAATGCCTCTCTTTGCGGCGTTCCGGGTTTTCCATACAAAGCATTTAACACCTCGTCAAAATCACCTACATTATTCGCTTTTTTCTGCATAGTATTCGTTTTTTAATATAATTGCCTTTTCAATTTCGTTCTCAGGCGTCTTTTGCGTCTTTTTCTGAAATCCGTTGAACAGCATCACAATATCCCCTTCATCGAAAATAAAAAATGCACGATAAATATTCCCATTATGCTGTGCTCGTAATTCAAAAATTCCCTCTCGAATGTGTTTGACAAAATTAGTGCCTGGCCTTTGTTGAGTTTTCAGTATATCAATGACATACGCGATTTTTCTCTGTGCTCCGACATCAAGCGAGAAGAAGAAGTCAAAAAAATAGTTTTTGTAGTAAAGTATCCTTCTTTCCATTATGCAAAAATACAAAAAATACCATATATGTAAACTTTTTAAAGAAAATCATTCTTTGTTCGGTGTTTTCGTGGTGTTCAACAGGAAGCCCCCCTCATTCCCTCCTTACCACCGCCACCGTGCGGCGGTAACTCTTCCGCTTGCCATTGGGGTTCCATAACTGGATATGAACCAGATAGATGTCGCTGTTGACCGCCCGGTGGTCGTCGGTGGTGCCGTCCCACCGATACCGGGCCTCGAAGCCTACCGGCTCGTTGGCCGCTAACTGCCGCACCCGCTGCCCCGCTCGATTGTACAAGTCGATGGTGACGCAGCTGCCGGCCTCCTCAAACCGACAGTATATCTCGGCAAAGTCGTTGTTACCATCGCCGTCAGGACTGAAAACATCCGGCACGACGGTGATCTCCGCGTCGGTCGCCGCCAGCTCCGAGAATTGCGAGTTGCAGTACCCCGGCGTGCCCCACCCGTAGTTCTCCGACGCCGACGTCCAGTTGGTTTCATCCTGCGTGACAGCATCGGGGTGGAGGCGCTCCAACGCTACCCCGTCGGTGCTGCTCAACAACGGGTGGTGCATCGATGCCGTATAGTGAAACCTGTCAATAACATGATAGCTGTCGTCCAGCAGGTGTACGGTGCCCTCGTCGTTGGCGTAGGCGGGCAGAGCAGCATTCTCCACCACCCGCGTCGGATACAGACAGGTGTACTGCTCGAGGGTGAGCTCCCTATTCTTGGCAATGGCCACGTACTGGGAGGGAAAAAGCAGGTAGCCGTCGGGGATGGCCTTCACCACCTGCGAGGGCAGATCGCCATTGCCCGCTCCGAGCCATAAAGCGCCCACATCCAGCAATTTGTCGGAGCGGTTGTAAAGCTCCACATAGTCGGCATCGCTGTCGCCAAAGGGGTTGGAGAGCACTTCGTTGATAATGATGTCGCCGGCGGTGGCTTCCTCGGGCAGACCGAACGGCATGGAAACATCCTCCTCGGTGAGATTGTCCACACAGTCGCACAACCCACCCCGCAGGGTGAGGGTGTACACCACCCGCTGTTGCAGTTCTTCCCCCAGCGCAAGTGTGATCTGCTGTCCGGCAGGCAGTTCCGTCTCGGCTCGCTCGATAGCCACAGGCGGATCGATGCGGAATAGGGAAGGCGACGGGAACGAGTCGGTGAGCAGCGTCTCGCTGAAGAACAGCCGCACGTGCCACGCATCCGGCACGGTGACTTTCACCCACTCCGGCGGCGACTCGTCGGGTTGGGGAGCTGCTATCGAGTTGGCTTCGCCAGGCGTTCCGCCCCGCCCGTCGTTCGAAGAGTCCCAGTTGTCGGCGGTGCCGCACGGGTTATTCACATCCATCATCTCCAACGACCACCCGCCGTCGCGCTTCAGCATGTTGCGGTGCCAGCTGCGGCTGTACTGCACCCGATGGATGATACGGCCTTGCCGGTCGTAGAGCACCACCTGCTGCCCGTCGTCGGTCAGACTCAGCGAGGAGACGCTCACCACGGGCACGGAGGACGGGAAGAGCGGGGCGTTGGCGGCGCCCGTCACGATGACATACCCACCCGGCGGCAACGTGCTGTCGGGCAGGGTGCGACGACTGTTGCCCATCGCCAACGTCCATCCTTTCAATGAGATAAGAAACGGCAGGGTGTTGTACAACTCCACGTATTCGCACTCGGGAAGGTGAACGGGTGGCGACGGGTCGGCCATAATTTCGGTGATCAGAATCTCATGCCTTCGAGGAATACAATAGGTTAAATATAATGTGGTATCAATCAATATATTGTCATTATAGTCAGTGACTTGTTGAATGCCGATGGCCACCTCCTGCCGTTCCTCCAAGGCCTCCGCGAAATGGAGCCGCACGGCACGTTCCTCCTCCCCTTCCCACTCGCAAAGAACGGGATGTTGCTGCCCTGACCTATTGATATAGTGGGTGCAGTCTAACGCACTAGTGTCGGTCACCCGCTCTGAGTAACTGATAACGAGCTGGTTGGGTGCATCGATGTCGAACATCCAATAGCTGACCGAGGGCGGGGTGGTATCGATGAGGGGCTGTCCGCAGTAGAGGTCGTCGAAGTAGAACTTGGTGCGGTTGCCGGAGGTGAAGACGCAGACGGGGCCAAGATGGCCGTCGGGAGGTAACGGCGCTGAATGATGGCCTGTAGTGTCGAGGTAGTAAGTGCCGTACTGGAGGGTGTCCACCCACAGCGTCCATTCATTTTCTAAATTTCTGATAATCTTTATATTATAAAAGAAAGATTTGGCCACGCTGGTATGGCTGCGGAACACCGATACCAACGAGTCGCCCTGCTGGTAGAAGAGCTCGATGGCATCGTTGCTGCCCGCTTCCCCAAACTGAAGAAAATAGCCTGCGAGGTTGGGGGCGAAAAGGTTGGAAGTGTCGGCGACAAGATAGTAGCGGGCGTAGTTGCTGCCCGATGGCGCGAACGACATTTTCAGCGAGAGCCGCCACTCGAAATCTGTGTCGCCAAAATATACGACGGTGGCCAGATAGGCCCTGCCCGCCTCCGGTGCATTCAACTGCAACTGCTGCTGGGTGTTGACCATAAATTGGTCGGTGTCGCCTACCCAAATCGGTGAGGAAGTGAAGTCCCCATCCGAAAAATCATCATAGACCTGTGCTGAAAGGAAAAAAGTTGAAAATGATAACCCAATGAGTAATAAGAGTTTAAGCGTCTTCATATTTTTTTTGAGTTTTGGAAGTTTTTCCGAGTTACAATTGTGCAAATTTACTATTTTTGCAAGTGAATTTCAAGTGTTTTAAGAATTTTTAAGAAAAATTTTACAGATATGAAAATTGCATTGGTTGGAGCTACTGGATTAGTAGGAAGTGTAATGCTTAAAGTATTGGAAGAGAGAGGATTTGGAAATTGCGAACTGATACCAGCCGCTTCGGCGCGCTCGGTGGGCAAGGAGGTGACTTTTGGCGGGCGGCAGCTGAAGGTGGTGTCGGTAGAGGATGCCATCGCGCAGCGTCCGCAGTACGCCATCTTTTCGGCCGGCAGCGCGGCATCGCTCCAATACGCCCCGCAGTTTGCGGAGGTAGGCACCACCGTCATCGACAACTCGTCGGCCTGGCGCAGCTATGAGCACATCCCGCTCGTGGTTCCTGAAATCAACATCGACGTGGTGAGTCCCGCCGACCGTATCATCGCCAACCCCAACTGCTCCACTATCCAGATGGTGCTGGCCCTCGCGCCACTCCACCGGAAATACCACATCCACCGCCTCGTCATCTCCACCTACCAGTCGGTGACGGGTACCGGCGTGAAGGCCGTGCGGCAGCTCAACGAGGAGCGTGCCGGCAGGCCGTGCGAGAAGGCTTATCCCTATGAAATCGACCTTAACGTGCTGCCGCACGGCGGTACGTTCGAGCCTAACGGCTATACCACCGAGGAGACCAAACTGGTAAATGAAACCCGTAAGATTTTGGGCGACAATACGATACAAATCACTGCCACGGTGGTGCGTGTGCCCGTCTTTGGTGGCCACTCCGAAGCGGTGAATGTGGAGTTCGACCAGGACTACGACCTCGCCCAAGTGCGCCAGCTCCTCATCGACATGCCCGGCGTGGTGGTGCTCGACAACCCCGACCGCAACGAGTACCCCATGCCCCGTTTCGCCAAAGACAAAGATGAGGTGTTTGTGGGCCGTCTCCGTCGCGACTTCTCACAACCCAACAGTCTGAATATGTGGATAGTGGCCGATAATCTCCGTAAAGGTGCCGCCACCAATGCTATTCAGATTATGCAGAAATTGATAGAGAAAAGAGGGTAGAAGCCATGATTACCTCACGCCAAGAATATCGTCAGTTTGTCCGCGCTGATCTGGCCGCCTACGGATTGCAGAAGGTTAGTTTTTATAACTGGCTGCGTATCGACCAGTTGCGGTTCCAGTTGCGCCTCCGCAAGTTGGAATATCTGACGAATTGTCGGCGTTGGCGGTTGATCTCCCGTATTTTTCTGGAGGTGGTGAACCACCGTCTGGCCGTGAAGCTCGGTGTTACCATCCCTAAAAATGTGTTTGGTCCGGGCTTGTGTCTGGTGCATCGTGGCACGGTGGTGGTCAATCCGGCCGTGCGGGTGGGGGCCAACTGCCGCATCCACCCCTCCACTTCTATTGGCGATTACAATGGCACCCCCGTTCTGGGCGACAATGTGTATGTGGGACCTGGTGCCAAGCTCTATGGCAACATCACCATCGGCAACAATGTGGCTATCGGTGCTAATGCAGTGGTTAACAGCTCGTTTCCTGACAATTGCACGGTCGGGGGCATTCCTGCGAGGAAGCTTTCCGATACGGGTGCCCTCGAACAAGGAGTCTTCCCGGAGGGAATCATAAAATGATTATCAATCAATAGTAAAGTCATGAAAATGCGCCGTCACTTCTGGCTGATGCTTCTCCTCGTTCTCTGCGTGGGCGGTTGCGACCGTCTGCACGATGACCCGTGCAGCGACTACCGGCAGGCCATGCGCGGCTTTGTGGTGCGTATCAGCGAGACGGCACGGGAGACCAACAGCCATTTCGTGGTCATCACCCAGAACGGCGTGGAACTGGTTACCGAAAATGGCGAGGCAGATGGGAACTGGGCAGCACGCTACCTGTCGGCCATTGATGGCGTGGGGCAAGAGGACCTCTTCTACGGCTACGACGGCGACGGTATTGCTACTCCAGCCAACGAAACCAACCACCTGCTCGGCTTCCTCCGTCGCTTGCATACGGATAGAAAGACGGTTTTGGTGACAGACTATTGTACAGACATTCAGCAAATGGCCACCTCCGTAACTCGCTGTGATGAGGAGGGCTTCGTGCCGTATGCTCCGCCCTCCCGCGAGCTCAACCGCATCCCTGCTACTCCTCCCCTCCACGAAAATAACGATGACATTACGCATTTGAACGAGGTGCGAAATTTTCTATATCTCATTAATCCTGAAGGCTTTGCTAACAAATCAGCCTTTATTGCCGCTGTTTGCGCCACCAACTACGACCTGCTGATCATGGATCTGTTTTTCGATGGCGAGGCCTTTACCGCTGAAGAAATCGAGCAGTTGCGCAGCAAAGCCAACGGTGGCCGCCGTATGGTGATGAGCTATATGTCGATTGGTGAGGCAGAAAGCTACCGCTACTACTGGCAGTCGTCGTGGAAACAGTACTGCCCCGTGTGGCTCGACAAGGAAAATCCTGCCTGGGAGGGCAACTACAAGGTGCATTATTGGAATTCCGACTGGCAGGAAATCATCTGCGGTGCTGGCGACAGCTATCTCAACCGCATCCTTCATGCCGGCTTCGATGGCGTGTATTTGGATATTATTGACGCGTTTGAATATTATGAATAATCAATCCATTATTAACCCTTAATATTTAGCATTATGAAAAGAATCTTTGTTTTATTGGTGGTCATGGCATCCGTGACTTTTATGCAGGCCCAGAAACTGAAAGGCGACCTCTCTCCGTTGTCGGGACAGAAGGAGCTCAATGTGGTTTTCGTTTACGACGGCGTTACTTACGATGGCGATTCTGAAGCCAAATTCTTCAAAAAGAATGACGATCACGATGATTTCGAGCAGTGGAAAAAGGACTGGACGGGCGAGTTCCGTACCAACATGTGGGAGCCGGAGATGCTGAAAGATTGGAACAACGAGATGTCGAAGTTGCAGGCGGGCAACTACCCCAATGCGAAATACACGGCTATCGTGAAAATCACCGACATCGACCCGGGCAGCTTCGCCGGTCCGTTCTCACAGCCCTGCAAACTCACCGGTACCATTACGTTTGTGCCCACTGGCAGTACCGATTCTTTCGCCATCATCACCTTTTCCGATGTTGCTGGCAATGGCTACCAGATGACCCCTGTGGTGGAGCATCGTGTCAAATTTGCCTTCAGCGAGTTGGGTGAGGAGATCGGCGAAATCTGCAACAAGAAAATCAAATAGCAGATTTACAATCTCGAAATCCGCAGATCGAACTCCTCGCGACGGGCATCGGAGATGATGAACGATTCGCGAACTTTCTTCAAATAGAGTTCGTTACCTTGTATTTTGTCAATTTCTAATAAGTTGACAATCTGATTCTTATTGATCATCATGAAGTTGCCGTCCAGCTGTTCGAGAATGGACTCGAAGGTGGCATATACCGAGTCGGTATTAGTGGAATCTGTATAGTGGATGACCTTGATACGGGAACTTCCGTTGGTGATTTGTTCGAACGACTGCGACACGATGTAGGCGATGTGGTTGCTGCGCACCTTCAACGAACCGGCGTTGATGAGCTGTGTGTTGCTGCGGCTCTCTATCTGGGAGCGTTCGTTCTGGATGATAACATTTTCCACATGTTCGAGCCGTCGGCTGATCTCTGCATTCTTCTCCTTCAGCTGCTGGTTTTCTTTCAATAGTTTCATGTTTTCTTCCAACAGTTCCTTTTTGGTTTTTCCTTTGAAGAGTCGGTAGATGCCGAGCGCGGAAAAGTAGAAACAGCCGCACAGGAACGTAACGATGAAGACGAGTCCGAAGATTTGAAACAGGACTGATGTGACCGAGCTGAAGGTGATATTTCCCATAGATGAAATTTTTAGCAAAAATAATACTTTGCACGAAATTGGTGATGACATAAAAACGACTTTTCGTGACATATTTTTAGGTTTTAATGCTGCAAGACGATCTGAAATAGGTCGTATTTCCTACTTTTGCATGTTTTTGCAGATGTAGAAGAATCTTTTTAATTTTTTAAATATGAAAAAACATCTATTCTTTCTTATCTTTTTATCGTTGACCACAATCGTTGCGAAAGCCGAACCGGTGGATACCACAATAGCTTTACAGGTGGCCCAAAACTTCTACAACAAAAATGTAATGGCGGTGAATGACCGGGCCACATTGGCGTGTGTATCCAACAGCGGTTTTCGCAATTGTTACCTCTTCAACGCCTCTACGGGCAACGGATTTGTAATAGTATCTGCCGATGACCGCGCTCTGCCGATTTTGGGATACTCCGAAACCGGTACTTTGAACCCCGCCATGCTGCCCGTCAACTTTGTCAGCTGGATGGGCGTGTATGAGAGCGAGATAGACTGGGTGAAAGAGAATGTGTCGCAGCCCGATGAGGCTACTGCCAGCCAGTGGCAGCAACTGCTTAGCAACAACTACGAACCCGTACGTGCCGACCGCAATGTTACGCCGCTGCTCAGCACCACGTGGGATCAAAATGCTCCGTACAATGTGTACTGTCCGTACGATAATACGTATGGGGAGCAATGTGTGACGGGTTGTGTGGCCACCGCCATGGCGCAGATTATGAAGTACTGGGAGTACCCCTATAAAGGAACGGGTTCCCACTCCTATTACCATAATAGTTTTGGTACCCTTTCGGCTAATTTCGGAAGTACAATCTATTCATGGTTCGACATGCCCAATAGTAATCCGCCTGCGAACAACACCTCTATCGCGGCACTGATGTACCACTGCGGAGTAAGCGTGGATATGGACTATAGCGGTAGCCCTTCAGGAAGTGGGGCAAATGATGAACTTTGCCCCTCTGCCTTGATTAACTACTTCGGTTATGACGAGGGAGCGACTTATTATTATAAGGATAATTATACAGATGCAGTTTGGACCAATGCTTTGAAAAATGAGTTGGATAATGGAAGACCTATTTTATATGGTGGGCAAGGGAACTCTGGAGGACATGAATTCGTGTGTGATGGTTACAACAATAACTATTTTCATTTCAATTGGGGATGGAGCGGTTCAGCGGATGGTTACTTCTTGTTAACATCTTTGAGTCCGGTAGGTAGTAGTGACTTTAGTATCAATCAAGGTGCAGTTTTGGGCATCCAGCCACCGAGCGATTTCAGCGGATACAATCTTCTGACCTACAGCAATATGAGCCTTTCAGCCTCTTCCGTTCCCGCCAACCAGAACTTCACCCTCACAATGGATGTGGTGAACTTGGGCAGCAGAGTCTATGATGGCGAGTTCGTGCTCGTGGCGGTGGATGCGAACAACACGAATAACTACTACATTGCCTGCACGAGGCCACAGCAGTTGAACGGAGGTACCTATACGACCCTCAATTTCAATACGGCATCTATTCCTGTCGCGGGCACCTATTATTTGGGTGTATTTTATGATGTGGATGGAGATCTGTTTTATGTGCAACAATATAGCACCTACGTAAATGAGGCCAACATTACGGTAACAGGTTCCGGGATGGATAATTACGAATCGAACAATACCCCCGCCACCGCCTATCAGTTGGGGTCGGTTACGGGTAACAGTCAGACCTACACCGTGAATGCCTCCTTCCATAATGCTTCAGATGTGGATTATTATAAAGTGGTGTGCCCTGCTGGTTATCATTATACAGTGAACGCCACGCTCTATTCTTCCTACACCTCATATAACTATACTGCCGATGCACAGTTCTACTCCACCACCAACACCAATTCGTGGGGCACAGCCTACGACGAAACCATGCCAGCCATGACCTTGAACAACGGCGGCACGGTATATTTCAAGGTGGTGCCGTACAACAATTCGTTGGGTACGTATCGGCTGCAAATTACCGTTACGCGCTCTTCTGTTGGCATCGATGAAACTGATTCCGATGATAACCTCTGGACCGTATATCCGAATCCTACCACCGATAAGTGTATGGTGCGGTGCGACCTCGCTGAAGCCGCGACTATTCGCCTGTATGATGCCCAAGGGAGACTATTGCGGCAGATGCCTGTGCAGACTGAATTGACTGAGATTGACTTATCAAACTGTGTTTCAGGTATTTATTTTATTTATATCTGTACAGAAGATAGAATTCTTGCTATCCGAAAAATTGTAAGGCAATAAAGGTTTTTGCAATTTTCCCCTGTAGAGACGTGGTGCACCGCGTCTCTACGTTGTTATTGCACCGCGTCTCTGCATCGACAATGCACCGCGTCTCTACATCATTCGCTGTAAAAACAATCCTCCTTCCATTTCGCCACATTATTATCGATATAATTGGCGATGCGGTTCATTTCATGGGTGTTGCGGATGACTCGATCATGGAAACGGGCTTGCCATGCAAATGGAATATGATTTTGGTTGGCAAAATGGGTGATGGCACGTTTCAGCCCTCCGATGACAACGGACAACCAACCCTGCATATTTGCGATTTCCCGATGTAGAGACGTGGTGCACCGCGTCTCTACGTTGTTATTGCACCGCGTCTCTACGCTGGCATCCTTCCCATAAAACGCATTTACATTGCGGCGGTCATGATGGATTTTACCATGATTAATTCCCACGATGGCATGCAGATGATTGGGCATAACCACCCACAACGGAATTTCTGCATACGGATAATGGATACCTGCATTTAGGAATTGTTCACCAGCAAATTTACCGATGGGTGACATAATCATTTGCGGCTGTTCGTCAATTCCATTCCGCACAATTTCACCAAAATAATGTTTCCTACCGTGCGTGCAGATAGTAACAAAATAAAAACCTCCATTGTAATTGTGCCACATTGCCCTTGCCGATGAAATGCGGTATCGGTTTTGAAAAATTTCTTCTTTCATGATAATATTTGTAATTTCATTGGCAAAAATACAAATATTTTTCCAATTATTGATAATTTTAATAATATAATAATAAATTCTATGTTAAAATTTATATGTAGAGACGCGGTGCACCACGTCTCTACGTTGTTATTGCACCGCGTCTCTACATCGACAATGCACCGCGGCAGGCCGTTGGATTCCAAATTTTTCGTATCTTTGCCGCCTGAAAATCTGCGCGGATGGTGCCGGTTTTCATCATTTTCATCCAACATTATCATCAAAAAAAATGAAAAAAATCACCCTCCTTCTCCTTTTGGTTATCGCAATGGGAATGACCGCTGTGGCAGGTCCTGTGGATTCTACTACTGCCAACAATGTGGCCCTTAACTTCTGGAGTTCACAAATCAATCCTACCCGCCAGGATGCAACAAACGTTCAGCTTCGCAATGTGGCTCCGCAGCTCGGTCTCAGCCAGTTATATCTCATGCAGAACGAGGCAGGCGAGGGCTTTGTCATCGTTGCCGCCGACGACCGCGCCGTCCCGGTGTTGGGCTACTCAGACCACGGCACGCTCGATGCCGCCACGATGCCCGACAATTTCCGGATGTGGCTCCAGATTTATGAGGAGGAGATCGCTGCCGCCGCACAGGCACAGCTGCCGCAGAGCGAGGAGGCCGCCGCACAGTGGACCGCCTTGTCCGCCGGCGTTTCACTCCCCACCAGAGCCACCACCGCCGTGCAGCCCCTGCTCAGCACCACGTGGGACCAGGGAAGTCCGTACAACAGCATGTGTCCGGGCAGCGGCTGGAGCAAGTGCCCCACCGGCTGCGTGGCTACCGCCATGGCGCAGGTGATGAAATTCTGGTCATACCCCCAAAAAGGCTGCGGCTCACATACTTACACATGCACTTCCTATAACAACCAAGTGTTGAGCGCCAACTTCGGCAACACCACCTACAACTGGAGCAGCATGCCCAACTCGGTCACCAGCAGCAACACGGCAGTCGCCACCCTCATGTTCCATTGCGGCGTGGCCGTGGAGATGCAGTACACCTCCTCCGGCTCCGGCGCGCCAACCCTCGACCCATACGGCAACAACTATCCCAGCGCAGAGGCTGCCTTCAAATGCTACTTCGGCTATGCCAGCACCCTGAAAGGCAAACGAAAAGATGGGTTTGAAGAGAGCGTCTGGATTGACATGCTGAAAGCCGAACTCGACGCTGGCCGCCCGGTAATGTACTCCGGTTTTGACGAGGATCTCACCGACGGACACGCTTTTGTGTGCGATGGTTACAACAATAGCAACTATTTCCACTTCAACTGGGGATGGAGCGGCTCCAACGATGGCTATTTCGCGGTGTCGTCACTGAACCCTGGCAGCGGCGGATGGGGCAGCAGCCACTATGACTTCACCTACTCACAACAAGCACTTTTCGGCGTGGAACCTCCTCAGCTGGTCATCAACTCCAACTACTCGCTCACCCCCAACAGCACCACCATCCAGCACGGCTCTCGTCCCACCTTCAGCGTCAACTATAAGAATCGTACCAACAGTGCTTTCAATGGTGAGGTACAGCTGGTATTGGTGGACAATCATGGTTTAGTGGGACAAATCATCGGACAGACCACTGCGAGTGTGGGCGCGGGCAGCATCGCCAGCATCTCCTTCACAGATGTCATTACCGCAGTTCCCGGTGACTACCAGTTGGTGTTGCAATATAAGGCCACCGGCGCCTCTGCATGGACGTATGCCGGCATCGGAACTTCCGCCAACTTATTGGATGTTACGGTGGTGCTTGACCCTGATAACTATGAAAACAACAACACCGCCAGTGCCGCCTACGTATTTACTCCCAACTTCACCAACAACCAAGCCACCATCAACACCACGGGATCCAATTTCCATGTGGGCGACAGCTACGACCACTACAAAATCAACCTGCCGAGCGGCTACAGATATACCGTGAACGTGCGGGCACAAGACGCTGCCGACTGCGACAACAACCAGTATTACACTGCGGATGTCACCTTCAGAATTTCACAGAACGGTGGTTCTTGGGGAGCCGGTGTCGATACCATCGCCCCGACCTTTGTGTTGGAAGATGGCGGTCCCATCGTATATAAAGTGCAGCCTAAGAGTTCCGGCTCTATCGGCACGTATTTGCTCAGCACGCAGATTACCCGTACGCCCAACACCGGCATTAACGACGAAGAGGCTGCCGCCATCAGCGCATTCCCCAACCCCTGCAACAACACCCTGCAGGTGCAGTGTCCGTATGCTGGCGCACAACTGATGATATACGACATCTATGGGAAATTGGTACTGTCGGCGACCACCGACCACGAGCTGACCACCGTGGATATGAGCCAACTCACTGCGGGCATTTACATGCTGAATGTCTGCAAAGATGGTCGTATCGTGAAGAATATCAAAGTAGTGCGGCAGTAAAAGAGCCGTTTATTCTATTCTGGTAACGAAATCAACGAGCAGCCTTCAGAGGTGACGCTCAAGGTGACGGTGCATCCTAACCGCAGGGCGAGGTTGCGCTTGCAATGCCCAGCCGGGAAGTTGAAGCATACCGGATAGTTGTACTTTTCGCAGATCTCCATCACCACCTCGCTGACCGTCTTGTCGGCATAATAGTCGTCGAAGCGGATGCGGGTCATACCGCCCACGATGAGTCCCTTCAGATTTCGCAACTTGCCGGCACGGTCGAGGGCCACCAGCATGCGGTGGATGTGGTAGATGTTCTCATCCACATCTTCGATATAGAGAATTTTGCCATCAGTATTGATAGAAGACGAAGATTCGAGCAGCGAGTAAAGAAGGGAGAGATTGCCCCCCACCAGTTCCGCAGTCGCCTGTCCGCTGCGGTTGTTGGCGGTGGTATCGAAGGTGTAGCGGAGGGTGTCGCCCCGCAATGCCGCGAGCATCGTGGAGGTGTTTTCATCATCGGGTTGGTCGGCATGGAAAGTGACGGGCATCATGCAGTGAAGGGTAGGAAAGCCTAAAGTTTGGAGGTGGGAGTGCAGAGCGGTGATGTCGCTGAAGCCGCAAATCCATTTGGGATGCTGGCGAAAACGGGTGAAATCAAGCTGGTCGAGAAGGGTAACGGCCCCATAGCCGCCTCTTGCACACAGGATAACTTTCACACCAGGACGGTCAAGCATAGATTGGAAAAGGGCGGCGCGACTGTCGGGCGTGCCGGCGAAACCGTTCCAGTCGGCACACAGCTCGTCGGGAACGATCACATAAAAGCCTTGCGCCTGCAGATAGCGCACCATCGGCATCACATTGTTGGTGTCCACCTTGGCACTTGGGGCCACAATGGCAATGGTGTCGCCCGGCATCACGCGGGGCATGGATTGTGGGCGCAGAACGGGCATCAGCCCCATCAAGAGAGAGAGTAGTACGAGGATTTTTTTCATTATTGGAAAATTTTTGGCAAAATTACAAAAAGAGTTGAAAATAATGTATCTTTGCATTTCTTAAGGTTATTTTATTAAATAGTTAATAATCAATATTATATAAAAATTTTTATCCATTAAAAATACCATTATGGAAAATCCAGAAGAAAAGAACATGGCTACGGAAGACATTCCGCAGGATGTGAAACTCCCAGAAAATGCGTATCGCGAACTGAAAGCGGGCGAAGAGTACCGCCCCATCCTCAACCCCAACAAGAAGTATCCCGAGCTGAATGCTTGGACGATTGTATGGGGTATTATTATGGCGGTAATCTTCTCTGCTGCAACGGCATACGCAGGTCTGAAGTTCGGACAGGTATTTGAGGCGGCCATCCCCATCTCCATCATCGCCGTTGGCGCGTCGGTCATCGCACGGCGTAAAGGAGCCCTGTCGGAGAACGTGCTGATACAGTCTATCGGTGCCAGCTCTGGCGTGGTGGTGGCGGGCGCCATCTTCACTCTGCCGGCCATCTACATCATTCAAGCCAACAACCCCGATATGGGCATCAGCGTGAACTTCTTCCAGATCTTCATCGCATCGCTGATTGGCGGCTTCCTCGGCATCCTCTTCCTCATCCCGTTCCGCAAATATTTCGTGTCGGACATGCACGGCAAATATCCCTTCCCAGAGGCAACCGCCTCCACCGAGATTTTGGTGTCGGGAGCAAAGGGTGGCAACCAACTTAAATTATTGTTAATCAGTGGTTTGATTGGAGGTTTGTACGACTTCTTTATGACCACTTTCCGATTCTGGTCAGAAACCATCTCTTCGCAGATGACAGGATGGGGCGAGAAGTTGGCCATGGACCACAAGTTCACCTTTAACATGAGCGGTTCTGCCGTACTGTTAGGTACCGGCTATCTGATTGGACTCAAGTACGCGGCCATCATTTGCGCGGGTTCATTCCTGTCGTGGTGGGTGATTGTGCCGCTGCTCGGCCAATACGGCATCACCGCCGACGGTACACCCATGAGCACGATGATGCCCGGCGACATTTTCTCAAGCCATGTGAAACTCATTGGCATTGGTGGTATCGCCATGGCGGGTATTCTCGGCGTAATCAAGTCGGCCGGCGTGATCAAGACATCCATGGGTACCATCTTCAAGAAGAACAAAGGGGATGTGTCGGAGCAGCAGCAGAAAGTGCTGCGCACCCAGCGCGACATCTCCATGAAGATTATCCTTTTCGGTTTCTTGGGCTTGGCGGTGCTGATGGCGCTGTTTTTCGCCTTCGGCGGCTTCCAGATGAACATCACCCAGGTGATTGTCGGTCTGCTGATTGTCTTCATCTTCGCCTTCCTGTTCACCACGGTGGCGGCCACGGCCATTGCCACGGTAGGTAGCAACCCGGTGTCGGGTATGACCTTGATGACGCTCATTCTTTCCTCCTTCATTCTGGCTGCAGTGGGTTTGAAAGGCCCCATGGGTATGGTCACCGCGCTGGTGGTGGGCGGCATCGTCTGCTCGGCGTTGGCCATGGCGGGCGGCTTTATCACCGACTTGAAAATCGGTTACTGGATCGGAACATCGCCTTACAAACAGCAGGGTTTCAAGTTTATCGGCACGCTGGTGTCGGCCCTGACGGTCGGTGGGGTGATCATGGTTCTGTCGAGAGTTTATGGCTACGATGCCGATAATGGCGGACTGGTGGCTCCGCAGGCCAACGCCATGGCGGCCATCGTGCAGCCGCTGATGTCGGGACAAGGCACTCCGTGGATTCTTTATATCGTGGGTGCGGTTCTTGCCCTTATTTTGGATATGATTGGCATTCCTGCACTGGCTTTCTCGCTGGGTATGTTCATCCCGCTGGCGCTGAACATCCCGTTGCTCATCGGCGGTGCTATCGCCTGGTTCGTGAGCAGCCGTAGCAAAGACGAAGAGGTCAACAAGGCACGCAAGAACAAAGGTACGCTGTTAGCCTCCGGCTTGCTGGCGGGTGCGGCCATCATGGGTGTGGTGAGCGCCATCCTGAAATTCGCGGGCGTGGACATTGCCACCACGCAGGCTTACGCCAACTCCCCGTGGCCGGGCATCCTCGCCATCGTGGCTTACGTGGCGCTGTGCGTCTATCTGATTTTACATTCGCTCCAGCGCGAGAAAGAATAAGATGTCCACAGAATCCTCCTCTTCTGGTGCCATCACCTCCTCGTTTGAGAACATCTCCGATGTTTTCACTTCCTATTCGGAGATTCCCTCTTCAGGGTTCAATTGTCTGTACAAAGCGCAGCGATATGGCAAATGGTTTGTGTTGAAGGGATTGAAGCCCGAATACCGCAACCAAGGCCTCTATCTGGAACTTCTGGCCAAAGAATTTGAGTTGGGGATGAAAATGGATCATCCCCATATCGCCCATACTTTCAGCAAAGAGAACGACCCGGTGGCCGGTCCCTGCATGGTGATGGAGTATGTGGACGGGATGACTCTCCGGGAGTTTTTAGAGACGAAACCCGATGCCAAAACCCGGCTGAATATTGTGCGGGAACTGCTGTCGGCGATAGCATATTACCACAATTTGCAAATCATCCATCGCGACCTCAAGCCCGACAACATCCTGATCACTCGCAACGGCCACAATGTCAAGCTCATCGACTTCGGTTTGGCCGACAGCGACTACCACGGCATTCTGAAGCAGCCGGCGGGTACCAACCGTTATGCCGCGCCCGAGCAGACCGCCGGCAACATGCCCATCGACCTGCGCGCCGACCTGTATGCCTTCGGTATCATCCTGCCGCAAATCTTCCCCAACCGCTATAGAGCCATTGCCCGCAAGTGCACCCGTGCCGACCGTAAAAAACGTTTCAGCAATGCGGAAGAGATACTGCGACAACTACAACGGCGACGCACCCTTGTGCCATTGCTT
This sequence comes from Bacteroidales bacterium, assembly GCA_017962845.1. GTDB lineage: Bacteria > Bacteroidota > Bacteroidia > Bacteroidales > WCHB1-69 > UBA1756. Next base: position 103,003 of record JAGCUN010000051.1, read on the forward strand.
ATCATTGCCGCCATCTTCACTGTAACTGTCTGTCTTTTAGGATTATTTCTTTCTCATTATCAAATAAATAATAAAGAAAAATCGCCACAGGAAGGTGCCCAAAATAGCATACAATTGCTGGATAGTGTCACCCACGACTCCATCACCACGCTACACGACACCATAGTCATCGTATCAGTTCCCAAAGCCGATAAAGCAAAGATGTTCATTGATGAAAAGCTTAAAACGATTTACGCACCTTTCTGGAGTTATTACAGGGAGGTATCTATTGATTCAACTCAATCGTCTTCTGAATTATGGTTTGAATCATTTAATGCTATCCCCCCTAAAGATTCGGAACGTAATAAGGCAATCATTGATGAGGTGATAACCCACTATCCCGAATATGCAACAAAGCGAGGGGAGTTGGAGCAATACTTAGAAAGTTGTGATAAATCGGAGCGGGAGAAGGCAGTGGAGGCCCGAATGCTATTGTTCAAGGAGGAATGATCGGGGGTCAACAATAGTGCCCCTGAAATTTGATTCTTGCGTCAACTATTCACCCCCTGCGTTCCACGGTGGTGAGGCCGCCTTTGTTGCCCACAACGAACATGGTGGGCGGGTTGCTGCCCCGCGCAAAGTTGTCAAGATAGAGCGGATGACCGATGACGAAACACGTGCAATGGAAGGTGTCGTTGGGTTTCAGTTTGGAGTTTTCGCTTTCCATTACTTTGAAGTTGCCATCCCCCAGATGTTGCAGCAGCACGCGGCGGTCGGGAGCCCATGTGATGGCAAGACGGGCATTTTCAGAAATCTCGGTGGCATATAGGGTATTCCCCAACACCAGATGGGAGGATTCGCCAGTACGGTGGTGATTGGCGGTAAAATCGTCCCAGTCGCGGAAACCCACGCAGCGGGCGAGGATGGAAAGGGTGGAGAAGCGGGTGATGTCGTAACCATCCACATAGCCCCAGATGCGCTTGAGGGTGCTGACGCTGAGGGTCTCGTGGCACCGTTCCTGAATGACACCGGTGAGAAAGATAAAGTCGGCGGGCGATTTCATCTTTCGCGCCACCGACTCCTCTACCATCTCACGCAGCAACAATATGTCGTTATCGTTAGAATTCATGCTGTGTTTTTTGAGAATGCAAAAGTAGCAAAAAATGCGATTGGGGATGGAATTAAGCTTTATCGAATTTTTTATTCAATTCCTCAAAACGTTTTTCCTGCTCGGAACTCATTTCCATATCAATCAGTTTGTCATAGAGATTGATGGCCTGTTTTTCCACTGCATCGTAATTGTCATCAAGCCAATTCAATTTTGAAAGTCTGTTGATGGTGTTTTCAAACTGGTTTAACAACGCATCTACATCTCCTGAACCAGCCTCACCACAGCTTCCTGAATTTCCACCATACCCATCTACTGAATTGTGTGCGCTGGAGATGGTGAATTTCAAGGGCTCTTTCGCATCCTGACAGCGTGAATCAACCGTCCAACGGATTTCTCCCACCTCCCCTGCTTTGAGTTGGAACAAAGCTTTCACATCATCGCTGCTGTAGGGACCACTCAACCCACCTTCTACGGCCTCATTTTCTTGTACGACATTACCATCCGCATCTTTGATTTTTAAACCGAAGCCAGCAAGACAATATGAACTACCGTCTGTCCTATATGAACCATAGGGAGCAATTTCACAGTCATCACCAAAGGGGAGAGCCGCATCGGTTCTGCGAAGTTTTACAGACCAAACAGACTCCATCTCGTCTAATTTTCCATCTTTCAGGGCAACTTTTACGGGTTCGTCAACCACCTCGAAACACGCCGCCAGACTGCCCGACACTTTAGTTGTTTCGGGTGTCATGCTGATCTCTTTTTTCTTGCAGGAGGCCAACAAGGCTACTGCTGCCACCAATACGACCACAAATAATAAATTCTTTTTCATTACAATGTATTTTTGATGATGCCTACTCTTTGAAGGATTTTCGGCTTCCTCCCTGGGTTATTTTCGGGAGGCAAAAATACAAAGTTCCGACGCTGGCTGTTAGGTTCTTTTTGGTTCTAATGAAGGGGGAATAACCTTAGAAATCCTTCATGTTGTGATCTACCCGCAGGTCCTCTTCCAGCTGCCACAGCTGGAAGGCCGCCTGCCGCTCCATGTAGGTCAGGATGTCGGCCTTCGCGGTGAGGTCGTTGATTTTACAGATTTCTTCTAATATCTCGTCGATTTTTACTCTGATGTTGTTGTCCATATTGCCCGTTTTTGATGCGGCAAAAGTACGCGTTTTTCCTCAATTATCATCGGTTTACAAAAAAAATCGTCAATCTTTCTTTCATCAATCCTCATAAAAAATTTTAGTTGTATTTTTGCACTTCAAAATATTAAAAATTAGGGCAAATGAATTTTATTGAAGAAATTATCGAACAAGATTTGGCGAATGGTAAAAATGAATCGAAAGTACACACTCGTTTTCCTCCCGAACCGAACGGCTATCTCCATATCGGTCACGCCAAGTCAATTTGCTTGAATTTCGGCATTGCCAAGAAATACAACGGATTGTGCAACCTGCGTTTCGACGACACCAACCCTGTGAAGGAGGATGTGGAGTACGTGGATTCCATCAAGGAGGACATCACGTGGCTCGGCTTCCAATGGGCTGAGGAGCACTACGCCTCCGACTATTTCGACCAGCTCTACGCATGGGCCGAGCAGCTCATTATGGACGGTCTCGCTTACGTGGACGACCAGTCGCAGGAGGAGATCAGCGCGGGCCGTGGCGTGCCCACGAAACCCGGCATCGAAAGTCCGTACCGCAACCGCAGCGTCGAGGAGAACCTTGACCTGTTCCGCCGCATGAAGGCCGGCGAGTTTCCCGACGGCAGCAAGGTGCTGCGCGCCAAGATCGGCATGACCTCGCCCAACATGCACATGCGCGACCCCATCATGTACCGCATCCTGCACAGCCATCACCACCGCACCGGCGACAAGTGGTGCATCTACCCGATGTACGATTACGCCCACGGCCAGAGCGACTCCATCGAGGGCATCACCCATTCCATCTGCACCTTGGAGTTTGAGATCCACCGTCCGCTGTACGACTGGTTCTGCGAGGCACTGAAGATCCACCACCCGCAGCAGATCGAGTTCGCCCGTCTCAACATCAACTACACGGTGATGAGCAAGCGCAAGCTGATGCAGCTGGTGCGCGACGGTCATGTGATGGGCTGGGACGACCCGCGTATGCCTACCATTTGCGGTCTGCGCCGCCGCGGCTACACCCCCGCCTCAGTGCGCAACTTCGCCGAGACCGTCGGCATTGCCAAGCGCGACAACATCATCGACGTGTCGCTGCTGGAGTTCTGCGCCCGCGAGGACCTCAACAAGGTAGCCACCCGTACCATGGCGGTACTCGACCCTGTGAAGTTGGTTATCGACAACTTCCCGGACGACAAGGTGGAGATGCTCAATGCGGTCAACAACCCCGAAAACCCGGAGGCGGGTACCCGCGAGGTGCCGTTCACCAAGGAACTTTGGATTGAGCGGGCCGACTTCCGCGAGGTGGCCGACAAGAAGTTCTACCGCCTCACCATCGGAGGCGAGGTGCGCCTCAAATACGGCTATATTGTCAAGTGCAGCCATGTGGACAAGGACGCCGACGGCAACATCACCGCCATCCATGTCACCTACGATCCCGAGACCAAGAGCGGCATGCCGCAGAGCAACCGCAAGGTGAAAGCCACCATCCACTGGGTGTCGGTGGCCCACGCCAAGAAGGCGGAGGTGCGCCTGTTCGAGCGCCTGTTCACCTCCCCCGATCCCGACGACTGCGAAGAGGGCAAGACCTTCATCGATTACCTCAACCCCAACTCGCTCACCATCCAGGACGGCTGGATTGAGGAGGGACTTACATTGGAGAATGCCGAGAAGCACTACCAGTTTGAGCGCATCGGCTACTTCTGCATCGACAAGGACTCCACCCCTGACAGAATTGTATTCAACAAGACGGTGAGCTTGAAGCAGTGAGGGGAGAGATTGAAGAACTGAGAATGGGAGAGTGAAAGGTGAAGACAACGCATGCGTTGTCTCAAGGGGTTGGATTATTCGTGGGAAATGTCTTACATTTGCAGGCGAAAAAAACGCCCCCACTCTTCACTTTTAACTCTTTACTCTTAACTCTTAACTCCTTCGCCCCTCCAGCCAAACAATTCAACAAATAAACAATTCAACAAACCATACCACCATGAAAACACACCCCTTTTTTAAATCCCTCCTTTTCCTCGTGCTGCTGGTAGCGGCAGGGGGATTCGGCCAGCAGCAGGTGTATAAGAATCAATAGGAAATCAACCATCAACCCCCAACCATTATGAAAAAAACCATTTTATTATTGGCCTTCTGTCTGTGTGCCACGCTGTTATACGGGCAGAGCTGGTCATTGTCGGGCAATGCTGTTAACAATAGCAATTTTATAGGGACCACTAATTCACAGCCATTGAATTTTAGTACAAACAGTCTTACCCGGATGACTTTATCCCCATCTCAGGCTTTTCTGGGAATAGGAACAACGTCACCGAATGCAAACTTGCATCTACATTCCAGTAATGGTTCTTTTTTGGGTTGTGTCACATCTTTCAGGATGACCAATGAGAGCACGGGCAGTACAAGTAATGATGGTTTTGCCATCCAACAGTGGAATAAAATTCTTATTCTTAGTCAGTTAGAGAAGGACAATCTCTTTATTTTGAACAACAACGGTGGTTTTGTTTTGGACACCAACGGATATTTTGGTTTTAACACCAACTACCCGAAGCAGCGCATCCACGTGGTGGACGGCAACATCATGATTTCGAGAACCTCAGCCCGTGCGCCGGGTTCCACAAACGGCTCGTTGCTGTTCGGCGGCGATGTGGTGGACAGCTGCTCGCGTGGCGACTGGGGCATTGAGTATGTGAACAGTGCCGATGAGGGCTATGGTCTGAATTTCTGGCGGCCGGCCACACAGTGCCATCCTGGCTTCAACAATGCCTTGTTCATCGCAGACGATGGCAATATTGGCATCGGCACCAACACGCCGCTGGCGAAGCTGACGGTGAACGGCAACGTGTGTGCCAAGGAGGTGAGGGTGTCGTTGAGCGGCTCTCCCTGCTGGCCCGACTACGTGTTTGCACAGGACTATGACTTGATGAACCTCAGCGATTTGAAGCAGTACATACAATCCAACAGCCACTTGCCGGGAGTGCCGAGTGCCGCCGAGGTGGAGGAGAATGGCGTGGAGCTGGGTGCCACCACCGAGATTCTGTTGCAAAAGATTGAGGAGATGACGCTCTACATTCTCCAGTTGGAGGAGCGGGTACAGCAACTGGAAAACGGGAAAGGAGGTGTGAGATGAAAAAATCGTTTTGTTTTACAATAGTTTTGGGTTGTGTTTTGATGGTTCTATTAGGGGGATGTTCAAAAAAACATTGTTATGAACCCCTCTATGAAAACCCGCCCGTACTTTCTGATACTGGATACAACACATGCGAAGCTGTTGTGTATAATTTCAGAACATATAATGGAGAAGGTGCAGAAAGATTGCGACTGTTGGAACATAAAGATACGATAAAAGTCTGCGGATACATCACGATGTGTACCAACAAGCGAGCCATTGATTGCTCCTATAGTTTGGTTGACAATCCTATAATATCTGATAATCAGTTGGATATGGAAATTCCGCTTTGCTGTTGGGCGCTTCCTGATACGCTTGATGTTTCAAGCAAATGCTATATGACGGGTCTTATTGCATTTGACATATACAGAAAGAATATCGATGCAATGAGTCCTTGCGACATTATTTTCCCCAAAATTTTTCCTATTGAATATCACTTTGAATAAATTATGAGAATAATTTTTTTATTTTTGTTCTTTTTGATACACTGCATTGCTTTTGCACAATATGTAGCATCTGACGAGGAGATCTATGCTGTTTCAGCTAATTTTGCTAAACATTCCATGAATATCCCAAATCCATATGTTTCCATCGTTGGTTTTCCAACCGAATTCACACCACTTTATGAAGTATCTTTGGAAAATGAGCTTACACTTATTGTTTCTTCTCAAAAAATTGCCACTCCAATATTGGCAATCATAGATAATTCCTCACAAATGTCTGTCATAAAGAATCCGAATATACCAAACGGGCTACAATATATGATTGACAAATATATTCACCAGATTCTTTATGCAATGGAAGAGGGTGAAAACTTTATTCACCCACGGTGGGAGGAGCTATTAAATGATGAATATCGAGGGGGAAATTCTAATAGAACTGTTTATGGTCCATATGTTACAACAGCGTGGGGACAATCTTGTTCCAATGAGGGTGCCCCTTACCCTGCATATAATTACTATATAGATGTCACAGATAAACACTGTGATGCTTTACTAAATTATAAATGTCCAACCGGTTGTGTTGCCACCGCTATGGCACAGATTATGAAGTACTGGAACTATCCTGTTTTCAGAGCTGGTAAAAAAATGCAGTATGATTGGTGTAATATGCCTGATAGTCTTTTCTATTATGAAAGAGATTTATATTTTCAGAATATTTTCATTGAAAACGAGGATTTTGAAAAGCAACGAAATGCAATAGCATGGTTGATGGCTGATTGTGGAGAAGCGGCAGGTATGTATTATTGTTGCCACAACTTTATCATCCCTAATCGTTGTCAGTCATTTGCATGGCCGGTTGATGCGAGAAATGCATTGGTGGACAGTTTCCAATATAGTTCTGATGCTATTCGGCGATTAAGATCCGATTTTTTGACACAACCAGACACATGGAAGAACTTTTTAATTCAAGATTTGCAGAATGGTCGTCCACTCATATACGCAGGGGCTTCATACTCAATTGGTGGCTATGGGCAGAGCGGACATGCCTTCGTATGTGATGGGTATAATGAAGGGACTGACATGTTCCATTTTAATTGGGGGGATTTGTCAGATGCAGCTTGGTGCGCATTAGATGCAATTATAGTTGATAACAATAATTACAATCATCTTGAGCGTGCCGTTTTTAATATTCATCCTTCTTCTTCCGAAAATCATTGTGATTTTGACTTGGAACTATGGTATCACTACATGACCTATTACACTCCATTCCAGACCACCCCTCATCCCTACCAGAATGTTCCGCCAACTGCCACGCGGCTTTTCAGTGTGCCAACCAGTGTGCCTAATGGGTCGGGAACATATTATTTCGCTGATTCATTGCGCACCATTCCATCCGGTGCCACTTCCGAATACGTCGCCCACAAGGAGGTTGTGTTGAGGCCAGGCTTCACGGCAGAAAACGGCTGCGATTTCGTGGCCCGCATCGAACCTTGCGCCGAATGCGAGGGAGAACGAGGGCAGAGCCATCCCATGGAGGTAACAAATGCCACACCCCGTAGAGACGTTGCGCGCAACGTCTCTACAACGACCAACGGCACACTGCGCCTTCATCCCAACCCCACCGGCGGCACCCTGACGGTGGAAACCACCAACCCCATCCGCGAAATCACCGTGTACGACCTTGCCGGACGGGTGATGATGACGGCGGACGGCGGAACGGTAGAGACGTGCCATGGCGCGTCTCTACAGGTGGATGTTTCATCCCTGCCCAATGGCATCTACCTGCTGCGTGCCGTAACCGACAACGGCGTGGAAACGGGACGGTTCGTGAAAAATTGAAAACTGAAAATTGAAAACTGAAAGGTGGTGGATTTTCTCGGATTTTCACTATCTTTGCACGCGGGAATTGGAGGAGGGGAGGAAGGGATGAAAAGATGAAGGGATGAAATGTGTGGGTGTAGAGACGTTGCGCGCAACGTCTCTACCTTCAACAAATAAACAAATCAACGAATCAACACCCCAAACCATGAAAACAAGAAAAATTTTCCAATCGCTTCTTCTCCTCGTCCTGATGGCAGTGGCGGGGAGTTTTGGCCAACAAGCGAAGGCTCAGGAGGATACCATTGCGACTTGTTCTACTCGCACACAGCCTCTTTACAAACATAGTGTCGGCGGCTGCGCAGGTTATATAGGTGGCCTTTCTATGAAATTCAATTTGAAGGGCAATATTTATTTGCAGACGGATTGGGGCGTGACAGGACATTTATCCCTGTTGTATCCGTATATCGGAGAATTAGGTCCGATGCTATATATAGGGATTGGCGGGGATGTGAGTTTTTTATATGAAGAGAAGTTTCGTAATGCAACCAATACGTGGTGGTTGGCAGGTGTTAATTTGTTAGGGGACAAGCATATCGACGATGATTTTAAAACAGGTTATTGGAGGACAGGGGCGAGAATAGTGTTGGGAATAGAATGGAGATTGGACGTGCCTATCTGCTTCCAATTAGAAGCGCGTCAGGGTTATGGTCTGATTTTTGCTCCAGACTGGGACGAACACGATTACAGCAGAGACAAGTACTGGTCATTCTGCGGGAGTCCTTATCATTTTTTTGATTTTTCAATGGTCTTCTCTGTCCGCTATTGCTTTGGTAAAAATGATAAAAACAATCAATAGGTGACTTCTAATTATTTCTCTCTGACTATCAAATAAATACAAGCAAAAATCAGCCAAAATTTGCACCTGTTTTACCTATTTGCGTTAATGGGTCGTTAAATTTATTTTTACCTATTGGTCAAAATTGGTGATAAAATCCTTATAATCCATTGTTATTCAAATAATTATTCGTATATTTGCAGAAAATTTGAACGATAATGGAACAGTCAAAGCAGACTTACAAGAAGCAGGGCAACATCAGCCTTTTCGATAGCGAATCTCGTGCTCCAGCGCATGTACCATCTCAGCGATGGGCAGTTTTGTGGAGGTGCCGCGCCAGCGCAACAGAAGACGCGGGCTAGGGTGGAGCATGTGTTCGGAATCATGGAGGGATGCCTGCACGGGATGAGAAGCCGGGCGGTGGGATTTCTCCGAAATGAGGCCTACATCATCTTCTCCGGACTGGTTTACAGCCTCATCAGATACGAACAAATCAAACGATTGGGTATGAATTGAATTTTATAACACACTGAATACCAATATATTACCCCCCCCGATAAATTTCAAAAAAATATAGCTAAATTGTTGGAAATGAGAAAATAATATGTAACTTTGCAGCGTCAACTTTTCAGTCTTTGTCTAACGGACTTCGCAAGGTCTGGGGTGTTGGCGAGAAAAGAGTAAAAATAGAAGTCCCCATGAAAAATTTTTCCTTATGAAAACATTAAAAACAGCATTCATATTAGCAGCGGTAGCCATCCTTTTGGCCGCCTCCTGCGAGAAAGACCCCATTCCCGTTCCGACACCTGATCCTGAAGATGATCCCGTAGCAAGCGACTCCACCTACCGTGAAAAATGGGAGGGGCGTTACTGGCCTGAGAATGGCGGGAACGGCAGAATTCGCATGTTCATTCAAGATGGAACCGACTCACTAATGACGATGAGCAGTAATGTCGCTCCCGCCGTAAACAGCGACAGTCTTCTTGTGAGAAGCGACGGATCATTTGAGTATGTAGGAAGTCACAACCATGAGATTGTGGGATATTTCTATGCGGAAGACAGCCTGTATGTACATGTTGAGAATCTCCAATACGACAAGTCGTTCCGCTGTGTGAGAATTCCTGACTATGTTCCTGCTCCAAACCACTAAACATTTCGGCAGTGGAAATCCCAAATTTTTCAACTTATACATACGGTGTGAAGAAAAAGATCACCCTGAGTGGAGCGACAACATTACCCGCAGGCAGCAATATCTCCCTTAGGGCTATTAAATATATAGAGCTCACCAATGGTTTTGAAGTTCCTCTTGGCACAGAATTTTTTGCTGATGTAAATCCGTGCCCATAAAACAGAAGGAAATGCGATAAGTCCTGCCGCCAATTTCGTGCAAAGACAAATCTTGCTATTATGGCGACCAGGAGTATAATTCCAAGACAAAACAATGCGAATGTACGCAAATGCTGGACATTGACAACGTTCCAGCACTCAAGCACGACAACTACAACACTGTGCTTGCTGTCTATCAAAACTTCTATTATGCTTCCGTTGACAACAAGGATTATCCCTACTACTCGCATGAAGGTGACACCATCATGTTTTACGGGAATGTTGGCCGCATGGAGTATTCATACCCGGACAGCTCGTGGGTGCGTCTCACCTTCTTTGACACAAGTGGA
>JAGCUN010000002.1 GCA_017962845.1 Bacteroidales bacterium
CACCCAGCTATCAATATAATATGAAATTGAAGTAATCCAACCTGCACCGCCAATTTCTGCTGGGGTGTAGATGGATTCAGAGGAATTATAATTATAGCAGCTATTCAAAGGCAATACATTATTTGAACCGTCCATTGTACCCACGGAAATCTCGCCACTCATGCCAGCACCCGCTATCATAATGGTCACTTCGGTACCGGCCTCAATACATGCGCCGTTATCGGTACCCGAGAGAGACACTTCGGGAGCATCGACGGAGATGGTGACACTCTGAGCCACGCCGCATGTGCCATTGGAGGCCGTTACGGTGTAGGTGGTGGTATAACCCGGAGTTACCTCATGGGTATTTTCGGTAGTGGTAGTGCCGTCACTCCACTCATAAGAGACGATGCTGGAGGATGGGTTCTGGGCCGTAAGCACCACGGGGGAGCTGCCGGCGCAGTAGGCGTTGGAAGAAGCCGTGAGGGTGAAGCTCGGTGCCGAAGCGGGATTGATTTCCACCGTGCGCACTTCAGACGGGCAGGCATCGGAAGAGAGATCAAGCAGCGTGATACGGGCATAGCCGTTGCCAGTGTGACCTGTTTCATTTGTTCCATCAGGTGCGGGGAAAGCGGTGTTACCCGCAATCGTTTGGGCATCGGTCAGATATAGGGCATTATTCAACAAACAGCCAGAAGGATAATTAGATGCTGTGGAAGAAGTATAGACATAGCCGCTTCCACCGCCTGCGCCACCATCGGGTGTGGACGCACCGCCGCCGTACCAGCCGCCGCCGCCACCGTTAGAGTAGCCTGCGCTCACGGAGTAGCCGCCAACACCGAAGGAACCATCATAGACGGTACCACCCCAAGACTGGTCAGTAGCTGCTGCACCGCCTGAGGTCTGTGTTCCACCTTGTCCATAGCGAGATGCGCTATATCCAGAACCAGTACCGCCAGTCAAGCCGCCGCCGTAGCAGGCTGTGGAGCCGTCGCCAGAGACGCCAGTCTCATAGCCGCCGCCACCACCACCAGCCACTATCACGCGAGAGTAGAGAGAGGTACTGTTCACACGGATGTCGGTAGCGCCACCGCCAGAGGTCATCGTGCGGGAGTTGGATGAGTAACCCAAACCACCGCCATTGAAGCCGCCGGCCACATTACTGCCGTAACCGCCCTGACCACCGACATACACATTCAGCGTCATACCGGGGCTTACCGTCATTTCACCGACGGAGTAGCCGCCACGTCCGCCTTCGGTATTACCGGGGGCAGTTCCACCCTGAGCGCCCCACACTTCGAGACGAGCGCGGGAAACACCAATGGGAACCGTATAGGTCTGTACAGCACCTGTATATTCAAAATTATAAGTTTCAGTTTCGGCACCTGCCACGCTACGCACATAGTAGGTAATTGAACCATTCACAGTGGGGGTATAGGTAGTACCCGTGAACTCAATCTGGCTGAAGTTAGGATCGGTGCTCCACTGATACTGGTAGCCAGGTTCGGGGTTGGTGACCACCAATTCGGAGGGTTCGCCAACGCAAGCAGAGCGCACCTCCACCACAGGAGCAGGCATACGCAGTGCGATGATGTTGACGGGGGTCAGTTCGGAGGGGCACTGGGCCTGCACATAGCGATAAGCGGTGATACGGGCATGGCCGTCGCCTTCGTGTCCGGTTTCATTTCCACCAGCAGGAGCGGGGAACGAGAGATTTCCAGCGATAGTTTGTCCATCAGTCAAATAATAGGAAGCGGGCACATTATAACCTGCAGGTGCATAGGAAGCGGTAGCTGCGGTCCACACATAGCCGGAGCCGCCGGAGCCGCCGTTACAGTCAGACCCTGAATAAGAAGACGGAATGGTTTGAGAGCCGCCGTAGGTGCCACCACCATACCAGCCGCCGCCACCGGCACCACCGTCGTTGCCTGCACTGGCTCCGATGCCAAAGACCGCACCAGTACCAGCAGCGGTCTGCGTACCCTGATAGCTGTATGCGTTGCCAGCACCGCCGCTTTCACCGCCGCCATAGCCGCCTTGGTCGCCGGAGTCTTCTCCGCCACCACCGCCGCCACCGGCCACGATGATACGGTCATAAAGGGTATTGCCATTCAAACGGATGTCGGTAGCGCCGCCACCGCCGCATGCCGGTTCACTAGAACCAGAGCCATAGTTGGTGCCACCGCCGTTAAAACCGCCATACGCCAGCGCTGAACTCTCCTGGCCTTCACCGCCGACATATACGTATATGGTTTCACCGCCATTCACGGGCATATTACCCACGGAGTAACCACCGTTACCACCAACACCGGCGCTGGAGTTCCCATTGGTCTGTTGGCCGCCGCCCTGTGCGCCCCAAACTTCGAGCTTAAGGTAATCGGTATGGGCGGGGATATTATAGGTCTGTGCAGCTCCTGTATAGTTGAAATCGGTGGCGGTTGCATCCATATATTCGTCGGTCACTTGCACATAGTAGGTGGTGTTTTCGGTGATAGCGGGAGTTTGGAACACGTTGCCCTCGCACACCAGGTTCTGTCCGTTAGGATCAGAGTACCAGCGGTATTGGAGATGTTCGCCGCTGAAGGTGGAGGTAGCGGTGAGGGTAGTGGAGTTTCCGCAGAACAACTCGGTAACGCCCGTCACAGTGGGGCCGCTTGTGGGCGGGTTGAGGGTGAGGGTGGCGGGAGCCGTAGTGCCGGTGTTGCCGCCCTCATCGTAGAAGGTACGGGTTACGGTATGGTTACCCGCACCGAGGGTTGCCAACTGGGAAGCGGTAAGCTCGCCCTCGGGGTTGGTGGAACGTGCGGTGGTGATTTCACCGACGTGCCATTCATATTCTATAACGCCGCATCCCGAAGCCGGTGCAACGGAGGGGATGATGGCGGTAAGGTCGGAAGCGCACGCCTCGCCGTTGCCGATGCTACCGGGTGCCACGTTGGTGTTGACCGGCACCTCAACGGTACCTGTTTCGGAACAGCCGCCGGTAGAGGTGGCCGTAACGGTGTAGGTGGTACTGACGGTGGGCGACACCGTGACGGAAGCACCACTGCCGGCACCGTTGTTCCACTGGTAGGTATTACCAGTGAGGGCTGAGGTGGCGGAAAGGGTGGCGCTGTTGCCGAGGCAAAGCTCACCCACTTCGCTGGAAGACGTTGTGATTTCCGGCATGAGGGTGACGGTTTTGCTTTGGCTCATGTTACATCCGCTATAAGTGAAGCTCACGGTATAGGTATTGGTGCCTTCCGCGGGGGTTACGGTGTAGGTGTTGCTCGACGCGCTGCCTGCCGTGCCCGTGTAGCTCCAGTTGTAGCTGGGCGACACGTTGGAGGAGGCGGTGAGGGTAACCTCAGTACCCTGGTCAACGCAGGAGATGGCAGAGGGGGTAGTGGAGAGCGTGAGGGTAATCGGAGTGAAGTTGGCCACGAGGGTACGGTTGGCCTGCGCAACGAAGGTGTAGGAGGCGCTGGTGGAGACCACGCTGCCGTTCTCGGTCCAGTTCACGAACTTGTAGCAGGTGGAGGGGGTGGCGGTGAGGGTGACGTTGCTACACGCGGTGTGCGTGCCTGCGCCGCTCACGCTACCGCCGGTGCTTGCGTTGGCCGTGATGGTGACAGAACCGGCAATCGGAGTCTGGTCGCAGATGCCGAAGTGCAGTTGGTTCTTAGAGGTGACCGTCGTGCCCGAAGTAGAAGATATGCTGGTCGGACTGTAGTTCGTACCATCACCATAAACATACATGGCCTGACTCAATCCACCATCGATAGGATATACATAAAAATATGTAGTGGATGTATAACTACCTGTATTGTCGTCCATGGCCACCAAAAGGTTGCTGACACCGTCATATTCAAATGGGGTGTCAAAATAAATGGTTGTCCAGGTACCGGCAGTCAACGTTACGGAACCCGCGTACAATACTCTATTGGCAGTACTTACACTTTCCCAGTCAGTACTGCTGGCGAACTGCGTCTTATTGGTATGCTTCAGATAGATATCGTAGGTTCTGGTCTGTGTACTACCGCTATTATAGAAAGATATACTGCTGATAGAACCTGCCCCACCAATCTCACAAGGAGTATAAATCTGCTGCGAATAACCATAGTTATAAAAAGATGTGGAGGGGAGGTAACTATGAGTGCTACTGCCGCCGCCACCGATCACAGCCACATCGGGGCAGATGAGCGGTGAGGTGGTAAAGGTAACACTTCTCCAAGCACTCTCATCTCCATTACACACGCTACGTACTCTAAACTGATAGGAGGTGTTGGGGGTAAGGTTCGAAAAAGAGTGTGAAGTACTGGATGTACCGGAGACGAGGCGGGTCCATGTAGAGGCGGAAGAGAGCTTGTATTCCTCATCGTAGGTACCGCTACCGCCGCTCCAAGACACAGTAGCAGTACGGGCCTGTATGTTGGAGGCCGTCGGGTTGGACGGGGCTTCACAGGAGCTGGAACTTGCCTCTATACAGAGTTTGAGATTATTCTTGTAACTCATAACAGTTCCACTATAGCTGGTGGGAGAAGTCGCAACATAGTTGGTTCCATCAGAATATACACGAATAGCTTGACTTGTTGCACTATACACATATTTTGAGGCTGCGGATACATATGATCCTGTATTGTCATCCACACAGAGCAAGAGATTGCTGGAGCCATCGTATGCGAATGGAGTCGTCAACGGAATAGTAATCCAACCCGAAGAGTATTGGACTGTGCCGCTATAGACCAGGTCGGAAGAGGAGATGGACTCCCAATCGGAACTGCCGCTAAAAGATGTCTTACTGGTGTGTTTCAAATAGATATCAAGGTTTCTTCCTGAGGTCACACTACCGACACTGGAAACATCGAAAGCGATACTTGTGATATTGCCAGCAGATCCGCCCGCAGCAGCGATTTCGCTTGCGGTATATATCTGTTGGGTCAAAGAATAACAATAATACTCATACGTAGGGAGATAGCTATTGGTAGTTGAAGCTGAACCCACTTCCACACAATCAGAAGAGGAACTGCCGCCACCACTAGTAGTGATGGTAAAGCGTGTATTCGGACGATATGAACGAAGGTAAGAATTCATACTTGAATTCGGAGAGGTAGCAGACGATGAATAATAACTATCCGAATAGTAATTAATAGTCATCGCACTTGAAGTGGTAGTACCATAAAACGTGTACGAACTACCATTATAAGAACCTGACTGGTCCACAATTGCTACTATCAAATTGCCACTTCCTGAATAATTATACGGTGTCTGTAACTGGAAATCATTCCATCCTTGAGAACAATTCAAATTTCCACTATAAACTAGTGTAAAACCACTTGTCACATAATCAGTCGTGCTAGAGAAATAGGACTTGCTGTTAGTAGCCATATATATCTGAACATTATTCTTGACTGTTGAAGCAGAACTATAGGAATATTGAAAACCTATAGATGTGATAGTACCTGGTTGAAGTTCACTTGAAGTGTAAATAATCTGATTCCACGTATAATTATAATAATTGTTGACGGGAATGTGATTATAAGTAGTTGTTCCAGTACCTATGGTTACTGTGGTTTGTGCCCTTGTGCCTGCTGGTATCAGGGCGCAGAGGGCGATGGTGAACAGCATCACGCATTTCCCGAGGAGGGAGGCGGTGCGGTTTCCGGATTTGTTAGCTTGTGAAAGGGTAGAAGATGCTTTCATAAATATTAAAATTTTAATTACTAATTATCTATATGATGAGGATATTATATACTTTTACTATAATGTTTTTGTAATGTTACTTTTCGTCTGAATACTTCTTAAAAAAGATATCAACCGTGGCATGTCAGCAAGGGCGCATTTTCAAGAGCAATCAACAGCGAATTGTGAATAATTTGGAAGATTTTGGAGCACATTTTGCCCTTGTTCTAGCATGGCACACAAAGAACCTAACGTTCCAATAAACGGACAATCAAGAATTTAGAAATCATCTAATCCTTTTCCATCCAAATACTAAAAACGGCTGCAATTTAATAAAAAATCTTATATATTCAATAAATGTTGATTTTTTTTTTGGGGGGAGGAAAGGAGGAAAGGAGGAAAAGATGAAAGGATGAAAGGTTGAAAAGAGGAAAGGAGGAAAAGAGGAAAGGAGGAAAAGAGGAAAGGAGGAAAAGATGAAAGGAGGAAAAGATGGAAGGATGAGGGGATGGGAAAAAGTTGTAACTTTGCAGCCGATTTTAATGACGATAGGCAGCATGAAGATTATCCACTCCGCTAGGTTCACCATCGACGAAAATATTTACCAGCAAGAAGACAACGTGTTGGTGTTTGACAAGCCTTACCAGTGCACCTCGTTCGACCTTGTGTCGAAGGTGAAATGGGGCATGAAGCACCGATTCGGCAAGAAGGTGAAGGTGGGGCACGCCGGCACCCTCGACCCGCTGGCGACGGGCGTAATGATCATCTGCACAGGCAAATGCACCAAGCAGATCGAGCAGTTCCAGTCGCGGGAGAAGGAGTACACCGGCACGATACGGCTGGGCGAGACCACCCCGAGCTACGACATGGAGAAGGAGGTGGACGGCCGCTATCCCACAGAGCATATCACAGAGGAGATGGTGCGGGCGGCGGCGGCCTCGTTCATCGGTGAACAGCAGCAGGTGCCCCCGCAGTTCTCGGCCATCCGCATCGCCGGCCGAAGGGCGTTCTCCTACGCTCGGCAGGGCGAGGATGTGGAGATCACCCCGCGCACCATCACCATCTCGGAGTTTGAAATCACCCGCTGCGAGCTGCCCGATGTGGATTTCAGAATCGTCTGTTCCAAAGGAACTTACATCCGTTCCATCGCCCGCGACTTCGGTCTGGCCCTGGAGAGCGGCGCGCACCTCTCGGCCTTGCGACGCACCCGTGTCGGCGACTTCCGCGTGGAGGACGCCATCACCCCTACCCTACTCCCCACCACAGAATAATCACCTCGAAAACAAATCCTCCCTTATGAATAACATTCTCTCCCCCTCCCCCATCGGTCTCGGCCTCATGTCGGGCACCTCATTAGACGGTTTGGACATGGCCTTATGCCAGTTCTTTTATGAAAACAGTCGATGGAGATACAAAATAATCAGTTGTAAAACAACCAATTACAACGAGCCATTCCGCGAAAGACTGAAAGAGGCCGACACGTTGGACGGTCTTGGTTTGGTGGAGTTGAACCGCGACTTTGCAGCGCACATCGGCGGGCAGGTGAACGCATTATTGCAGGAGGTGGGCGTACGGCCCGACTTTATCGCGTCGCACGGGCAGACGGTGTTTCACCAGCCGCAGCGGGCCCTCACGTTGCAGATCGGCAGCGGGGCGGTGATTGCGGCGGTGACAGGCATTCCGACGGTTTGCGACTTCCGCACGACGGATGTGGCGTTGGGCGGTCAGGGCGCGCCGCTGGTGCCGATTGGCGACCAACTGCTGTTTGGCGGCTATGCGGCCTGTCTGAATTTGGGCGGTTTCTGCAACATCTCGTTCGACAGCGGCGGCCGGCGGGTGGCGTTCGACATCGCGCCGTGCAACATGCTGCTGAACACGCTGGCGGCGCGCCTCGGCAGGCCGTACGACCCGAACGGCATCTATGCGCGCGATGGCTACCTGGTGGATGCGCTGACGGACGCGCTCAACGCGCTGCCCTATTACGCACAGGGCGGGGCGAAATCGCTCGGCAAGGAGTGGTTCGACCGCGAGGTGGTGCCGTTGCTCGACCGGGAGGGGGCGATGCCGCAGGACCTGCTCCGCACCTCGGTGGAGCACATCGCCGTACAGATTGGCAGAATACTGAATGTCAATAACATACAATCGGTGTTGGTGACGGGCGGCGGGGCAAAAAACAGCTACCTGATGGACCGTATACGCTGGCACGCGCCGAACACGATGGTGGTGATTCCCGACGAGGCGACAGTGGATTTCAAGGAGGCGATCATCTTCGCCTTTTTGGGGCTGTTGCGGTTGCGTGGCGAGTGCAACTGTCTGGCGGATGTGACGGGGGCGGCACGCGACAACATTGGCGGCGCGGTATATCTATGACTGCACCCCTAATGGGGTGCGCTTACCTATGACGACACCCCTGACGGGGTGTCTAACCCAAGACAGCACCCCTTGGGGTGCTTTTTTCGTTTTACAATCTGCAATTCAAAAAAAAATTGTATTTTTGCAACTGAAATTTAGTTACAGATGAGCAAGAAGGAAAAACTAATCAAAAAACTACAATCACTTCCCAAAGATTTCACATACGCGGAATTAGAATCACTATTATCTCAGTTGGGATTTGTGATAGACAACAAGGGCAAAACATCCGGTTCTCGAATTCGTTTTTATAACAAAGAACTGAAAGTACAATACTTAGCCCACAAACCACATCCAACAAAAGTAATAAAAGAGATTGCATTAAAAGACATCCTATCATTTTTAGAAAACAACAATTTAATATAATGGAAACACTGAATTACAAGGGATTTATCGGCAGCATAGAGGCCGACCTCAGCGACAACACGCTGTATGGGAAAGTGCTTGGTTTAGACAAGAGCACCCTTATCACCTACGAAGGGTCTACGCTTACAGAGCTGCAGGAAGACTTTCGCAACGCTGTGGATGACTACATCATCCATTGCAAAGAGAACGGAATTCCATTACATAAGTCGTACAGCGGCAGTTTCAATGTGCGCATTCCTGCTGAACTTCATGCGAAAATCGCCCTTACAGCACAATCCTCTGGCATGTCTCTCAATGCCTATATCCGAAAAATTCTTTCGGCGGCTGTGTTATAACGCGAAATAAAACCGCCATTCAATTCAAAAAAAAATTGTATTTTTGCAGACTTAATATGAAATACTATATTCATTTTATTATTCACTAAAATTTAAACATTTATGAAACAATTATGGGAAACTAATGCGTCCTTGGTCATCTTGTGCGTCATTTTGATCGTCGTGATTCCCTTTTTGGTTTTCTACCTTGTGAAAGCCAAGAAAGAGCATCCGAAAGGACTGGTGGCTGCCGCATTGAGTAACATGGGCGAGCGCTTCGGCTATTACATCATGAATGCCGTGCTGCTTCTTTTCCTCTGCTCCAAATTCGGTATCAGCGATGACGCTGCCGGCTGGATTTATGCAGTATTTTATTTCCTCATCTACGTGCTGAGTCTTCCGGGTGGTATCATTGCCGACAGAACCCAGAAGTACAAGGGCACCATCATCTCCGGCCTTATGGTGATGGCCATCGGCTACCTGCTGCTCTCCATCCCCGTGTTTTCCGATCACAACGGTTTCTCCGGCATTCTGGTGTTCACCTGCTTTGCCTTGTTGCTGATTGCTGCCGGTAACGGTCTGTTCAAAGGCAACTTGCAGGCCATCGTGGGCCAGATGTACGACAACTTCGAGGCCGAAGCTGCTAAGGAAGGTCCCGAGGCACTGGCCAACGCCAAGTCGAAACGCGACAGCGGTTTCCAGATTTTCTATGTGTTCATCAACATCGGCGGTGTGATCGCACCCTTTGTGGCTCCCGTACTCCGCAGCATGTGGCTGAAGGCACACGATCTTTCCTACAACTCCGACTTCCCGCGTCTTTGCCATAAGTTCATGGAGAACCCTGATGCCATGGGTGTTACCGACATGGACAACCTCACCAAGCTGGCCACTGAAGTAGGCCATACCGGTGCTGTGGACGCTGCTTTCTGCGAACAATACCTTCACACGTTCAACACAGGTGTACACCTCTCCTTCATTGCTTCCGTGGCTGCCATGGTCATCTCCCTGCTCATTTTCTTTGCTGTGAAGAACCGTCTGCCGAATCCCGTAAAGAAAGAGAAGAAAGAGGCTGCTGACTACACACCTGAAGAGAGAGCTGCCAATGCCAAAGAGATCAAGCAGAGAATGTACGCGCTGTTTGCCGTTCTCGGTGTCGCTGTTTTCTTCTGGTTCTCGTTCCACCAGAATGGCCAGTCATTGTCGGTATTTGCCCGTGACTTCGTGGCCACCAAGGCAGTTCCGCCGGAAATCTGGCAGTGCATCAACCCGTTCTTCGTGATTGTGCTCACTCCGATCATCATGTTCCTGTTCGCTGCTTTTGCCCGCCGTGGCAAAGAGGTCTCGACACCCAAGAAGATCGCCATCGGTATGTTCATTGCCGGATGTGCCTATATCTTCCTCACCATCATTGCCATGCAGCACAACTATCCGTCAGGTGCTGAGTTCAAAGGTCTTGCCGATGCGGTAAAAACAGCCATGAAGGCAAGTCCTGCGGTACTGATTCTCACCTACTTCTTCCTGACCGTGGCAGAGCTGTTCATCTCTCCGCTGGGACTTTCGTTCGTGTCGAAGGTGGCTCCGAAGCACCTGCAGGGCATCTGCCAGGGCTTGTGGCTTTCTGCAACGGCTATTGGCAACTTGTTCATCGCCATGGGTGTCACCATGCTCAACACCTTCCCGAGCCAGTGGATGTGCTGGGCTGTATTTGCCGGTTTCTGCCTCCTCTCGATGGGCGTGATGCTCGGCATGGTGAAATGGTTGGAAAAGATCACCAAATAGCAGTAACTCAATCATCTGAAAACCCTAACACCGACGAGCGCGATGCGACAACAGCGCAACCAAATAGAATGAAGAAATTATTTTTAGGACTGAATATGGCACTGCTCTCGCTGCTGGCTATCAGCTGCGCTGACAAGACTCCCGGCGCAGAGGGCAAGCCCGGCACGGACGGTGACATCAAGACCGTGCAAATCGACAAGCAGGTGTGGATGGCCGAAAACATGGCTGTCACGACCGACGCAGAAGGCAAGCCTCTGGCACTTGACACCAACTACACGGTGGCCGACGGAGCTTACCTGTATGACTGGGAGACCGCCCAGCGGATCTGTCCGAAGGGATGGCACATGCCCACCAAGGACGAGTTCACCACGTTGGTGAAGAACGCCGGCTTTGAAAGCGGCGCCGAACTGGCAGGCGACAAAGAGGCCTGGGCGAAGGATAAGATGACCGAATCCGAGCACTTTGGCCGCACCCAGTTCAACGCTCTCCCCACCGGCTACTATTTCAAGGATCCCGCCAACGCCAACCAGAGCAAGCTGTATGGCAAGACCTTCAACGCCAACTTCTGGAGCGCAACGGAAGGTGAGAAGAACGAGGATCCCAAGAAAGACAATTCCAACCGCGCCAACTGCCTCTCCATCAACCACACCACGGTAGATGCATCTGTCAGCATGGTCAGCAAGGAATTCAAGATGTCGGTTCGTTGCATCCGCGACAAGAAGTAATCGCGAGCAGCGATGGCAATAAAAAAAATGGGCAGCGCGATGCGCTGCCCATTTTTTTTATTGAACGTCACGAAATTATTCGAACGAAAGGATAGCCTTCTTGATCAGTTCGATAGCCTCGCGGAGTTCCTCTTCGCTGATGACCAACGGAGGAGCGAAGCGGATGATGTGCTGATGGGTGGGCTTAGCCAACACGCCGAGCTCTTTCATCTTCTCGCAGACGTCCCAAGCCTCTTTGCCGTTCTTCGGACGGATGATGATGGCGTTGAGCAAACCTTTACCACGCACCTGCTGGATCATGTCGCTCTTCACGCTGCTCATCTCATCGCGGAAGATCTTTCCAAGGTAAGCGGCGCGGTCGGCGAGTTTCTCTTCCTTCACCACTTCGAGGGCGGCGATGGCCACCTTGCAAGCGATGGGGTTGCCACCGAAGGTGGAGCCGTGTTCGCCGGGCTTGATGGTCAGCATGATGTCGTCGTCGGCGAGGACAGCGGAAACCGGCATGGTACCGCCAGAGAGGGCCTTACCGAGAATGAGGATGTCGGGACGAACGCCTTCGTGGTCGCAAGCCAGCATCTTACCCGTACGGGCGATACCGGTCTGCACCTCATCGGCGATGAAGAGCACGTTCTTGGCCTTGCAAAGGTCATAAGCTTTCTTCAGGTAGCCGTCTTCGGGAACGTAAACGCCCGCCTCACCCTGGATGGGTTCGAGGATGAAACCGGCCACATTGGGATCTTCCAGTGCTTTTTCCAGAGCCGGGATGTCGTTGTAAGCCACTTTCACGAAACCGGGGGTGTAGGGGCCGTAGCCGGCATACGCCTCAGGATCGGTGGACATGGAGATGATGGTGATGGTACGACCGTGGAAGTTACCGTCGCAAACGATGATTTTGGCTTGGTTTTCCGGAAGACCTTTCTTCAGATAAGCCCACTTGCGGCAGAGCTTCAGGGCGGTCTCATCGGCTTCGGCGCCTGAGTTCATCGGGAGGACCTTGTCGTAGCCGAAGGTCTCGGTGACATATTTCTCGTACGGTCCGAGGCAGTCGTTGTAGAATGCGCGGGAGGTGAGGGTCACTCTCTGGCACTGGTCGATCATGGCCTGGATGATTTTCGGATGGCAATGGCCCTGGTTTACAGCTGAATAAGCGGAAAGAAAGTCGAAATACTTCTTACCTTCTACATCCCACATGTAGGGACCTTTAGCCTTGGAGATAACTACTCCCAGCGGATGGTAGTTGTGTGCGCCATAGCGGGCTTCCATTTCCATGGCCTGTTGGCTTGATGTGATTTTTGCTACTTCCATAATTGTTTTTAATTTAGATGGATATTATTATTGGTTAATTATGTTTATTCTGCTGAATTTCTCTTCAAACGTTCTTTATTCTCCTTTTTAATTTTTTTGATGAGTTTCTCCTCGTTATATTTACTCACCTTCAATCCGAAACTGGCGATACCTTGCAGCTCATCGTCGCGCATACCCTGACGGAAGGTGAACTTGTAGGTGCCGGCCTTCGGGAAGCGCACCTTGACAGGATAGCATTCTGTAACAGACACTTGCTGTCCCTGATACTCCATCTCGAACGGCACAATGAGCGGTTCGAAGCGGAAGGGATGTCCGCCCTTGCCATGCAGGGTGGACACCGAGTAGGGCACGTACCCTTTGATTTCGTGGGTGGTGGTGCGGAACTTGGGGTCGGCGGCAAAATAGTAGCTACGGTCTTTCAGGCGGCTGCCTTTCCCGTACCAGCGACCGGCATTGTCGGCAAGGAACAGCTGCACCGTGTCGCAGTACTTCATCGTGTCGGGCGTCTCAATGTCCACAAAAAGATAAAGGTTGCGGTAGGGATAGTCCACCGTATTGCGCACTTCTAACTCCATGGTGTAGTAGGCATCCGCATCCTCAATTTCGCACTCGCACTTCACGGCCTCGTTGGCTTTCCACTTCTCCCCTTTCACCTCGGCAATCTGCTCGCTCACCACATCGTGGTCGCAGGCTGCCATCAGCAGCATCGCAAAAAACATGAAGAGCGGAGTGATACGTTTCATTTTACTTATCTTCAATATTTTTCAGTTCATCCAGACTATAGCTCACCTCTTCCTCCTTCTTCTGGTTGACCACCGCGAAGGACTCGAGGTCGTCGGGCATCTGGTTTTTCTTGTTCATCTCAATAATCTCGTTCACCTTGTCGAGCGGGATAGCGAACATGGTGGAGTTGTCGCCCGCATAGGTGTACCATACAATTTTCTTGAAGATGTCAATCTTATTATAAACGCCCTTGCCTTTTTTGGAGAGCAGGCGGAGTTTCGGATCGGGGAACTTCTTAATCTCCTCGGCATAGGTGGCCTGTTCGAAGTTGAGGCAGCATTTGAGCTTGCCACACTGTCCGGCCAGCTTCTGCGGGTTGAGCGAAAGCTGCTGGGTACGCGCCGCCGTGGTGGATACCGACTGGAAGTTGGTGAGCCACGACGAGCAGCAGAGCTCCCGTCCGCACGTGCCGATGCCGCCCAGACGGCCGGCCTCCTGGCGCACACCAATCTGGCGCATCTCAATACGGATGCGGAACTGCTCGGCCAATATCTTGATCAGCTCACGGAAATCCACACGGTCTTCTGCGGAATAGTAGAAGATGGCTTTCGTTCCATCGCCCTGATATTCAACATCATTCACCTTCATCTTCAGTCCCAGATCCCAAGCAATATAGCGGGAAGAGAGCATGGTGGTGTGTTCCTGGTTGACGGTGGAGATCCACTTTTCAATATCATTGTACCGGGCGGTGCGATAGAGTTTTTTCTTCACATCGTCGGGATTGACGCGCTTGTGTTTCATCTGGCGATAGACGTTCTTGCCCAGCATGGAGATGATGCCGATGTCGTGACCCGGGGAGGCCTCCACCGCCACGATGTCGCCCACATGGAAAGCCCCCTCTTTGGGGAGCAGGAAGAAATCCTTGTGGCTGTTTTTGAAACGCACCTCCGCGATGGGACACTCCAGATAGTCGGTCGTGATGTCAAGGTCGCTCATCCAGTCGTAGGAGCTCAGCTTGCAGGCCTGCTGGTGGTAGTCGTTGCAGTTCACCTTTTCAGGGTTCGGGAAATTGCTCAAGCCCCTTGACAGATAAGGGTTGGCGGAGATCTTCTCTGCCTCCTTGCTCACCCCGACACGTATATCCATATTGAGGTATTCGTCAAGATTTTCCACCTGAGTGTGGTCGGTCTCTACCTCCTGAAACTTCTTCTTCTCCTTAGTTTCTTTATTGTTTTCCTGATTATTCTCTATAATATTCTCTTGATTCTCTGACATATAGTATGCGAAATTAGTGGCTGCAAATTTACACTATTTTTCCAAAAAATATTCAAAAGAATTCAAAAAAAGCTTGAATTTAGATTGGGCTACTGAAGTATCTGTTCCGCAAATAACTGCTGATATTTTAAGATATCATCTTCATTTTTTGTAGCATACACCACGAGAAACAATTCATTATTACAGTTTTCATACATCAACAAATATGTTTTAAGTGGAATGCTGCAAATGTTTGCAACATATTGTATATCCAAGGAGACATTGTCTGAATCGTTTTTGTAAAAACGGATAATATTTTCTTCACCTTTGATTTCATAAATGCTAATAAAATCACAGGTCTTTATTTCCTTTATTTGTGCGGTATGAACGAGTTTCAATTGGGATACTGATATGTTTTTATTGAAATTTTCTACGTTGTATACGACAAAGTAAGGTTTCCAAATGATAAAATCGTTTGTCGGCAGTGGTACTAAAGAATATTTAGGATTTCTTTCCTTCATTTTCTTTTGTTGAGATAAACTATCTCTAACAATATTTTTATTCAGTGAAAAATTGCAAGATGTGTGTCCTACCTTTAAAACCATTATGGATGCAGAATCATCTGTTAGACAATTATACTCTATGACAGAATCACGGTACAAAACAGTATATTCATCCATCACACACAAAGAATCATTCAAAATCTTTTTTAAATGAGAGTTGGGAAGATTCTCAACGATTTTAATTTCTTTATTAATTATAATATCATGGAATATATGAGTAAAGCCAATGAATAATTCAATAATAATAATGAATGTAACACAACCCACAACAATAAATACCCACTTCTTCATAATGATTGTTTTTAAGGAATAATTATTATGGTGCAATAGGAACATGAAGTACAGCAACAGAAACAAACGTTACAACTACTGCGGCAGCTGTTGCTATAACACGGAGTGGTTTGATAGACACTGTCGCATTATATGAACTTTTCCCATTAGAGACACCTACACTAACTGATATTTGTGAATCATTAAATTCTTTGGCTCTGGTTACACCCACACCCGTTTGAATCCCAATAAAAGTTGTGCCCACTTGTCCTGAAAAAGAGGCTGAAGTTGAAGCTCCCCCTTCTGCATACGCATTAAATAGAGGTTTGCCAAATTGATATACAGTAGATGTAGTTCTTTCTCTAGTACTTTCCTCTACCATTATTTTCTTGTCAGTATTACATAGCTTTTGCTCGCCATTC
This sequence comes from Bacteroidales bacterium, assembly GCA_017962845.1. Lineage (GTDB taxonomy): Bacteria > Bacteroidota > Bacteroidia > Bacteroidales > WCHB1-69 > UBA1756. The sequence continues at coordinate 15,771 of JAGCUN010000002.1, forward strand.
GTTTTTGATGTTGATGCTGAGGCATTGATGTATACTCCATAATAAGTATTAGAAGCTCCTATAGTGGTGGTCTGGGTATTTTGGCCTTTCTTTTTGGTCGGATCGTCAGGGACAACTATTTCTCTCCCATCCGGGTCCATCAACCTTACCGGATTATTGGCGCAATACGTGTATGGAGAGGTCGAAGGGTACTTGTCCGCCATCGGATCCACCGAGAGCCAGATGGACAAGGCGGAGGTTCCGGCAAAGCCGGAATGGCGGTGCCGCGCCGCGGGAGGTGAAAATTGAAAACTGAAAATGGAAAGGTTGTGGGGCATGGGCGGGCGTTTTTCAATAAGAAGTTACGATGGTGTTTTTATACCTGTTGAATTTAATTCATGTTTTCTTTGATGTGCTCCCATGCGGCCTCTGCTACAGAACCCTTCGCTGGTGACTCACAGCCTTCTTCCAAATTCAATACCGCATATTTATGGTAATTCAAATGCGAAGAATCCCTATTTTGATATGTGATTTCCAATACAACAGTTGCGTCAGATTGACTCGGATGCAAAATAAAGTGTAAATGAAAATGGTCATGAATGTTGTTCAAGTCTATTGCACCGTAGTACACTAATTTCCCTTTATAAAAAAGTAAGAAGTTCGGTATTTTGTCATCTATATCTTCCATGTCTTTGCTGCACAATTTCCCATTGTGAGGCATTTCTATAATGTCATTTTTTGATAAACCAGAAAAAAACAATCTATAATCCTCTTGTTTCAATGGAGTTTCATACTCAATACGAATCTCTCGTTTGCAACCTGAAAGCAAAAATGCACTTACACAAATTATTAAACAACAAATTTTCTTCATGGAATTTTATCTTGGTTAAAATTCTATACCTTCCGTTTTCTTTATCATTTGGAATTTCCCATCTATATATTGGAATTCCCATACCGAAGGAAAGATACTGTCATCTATGTTTTCATATGCGGGGTCGCGTTCGATATGTCGTCCAACAACTGTACAATACTCATCCGAGTCATGAATGAACGGCATCGGAGGCCAATAAGTTCCCGCATTGGAAATGAGAAGCCGCACAAATCGTCCCCCTATCCTAAGGTATTCTGGCGGGAAATCCCCAATCCACTGCTCGTCCATAAAAACGGTGTCGTTTCGATAATGAGATAATCCTGCGCGAAACTTGCACGACAACATGCTGTCGGAAATGACAATTTTCATGGTATAGACCAGTGAATCATGGTAATACGAATGCTTCTTCTCTTCCGTGATAAACTGATGGAATATCTCCTCCAATTGTTTCGAATTAGAATGGTATATCTTGGAAGAAACAACGCTTTGTCCCCAATGTGTATTGGCGAGCAGTAGTAATGTCAAAACAATAACGGCTTTTTTCATACGAATTCATTTTTGGAGAGAGGAAGGGCACCTTATTTTTAATGGCTTATAGTATGTATCTTGATTATATTCTGTATACCCTTTGTCTCGTGTATAGATATAGTTTTTTTCCCCTTGTCATCTACAATACGAAATTGGTCGACCATGTCATCTTCAATATGGTTGATAATATTCCCGCACTCATCGAGTTCCCATATATCCCTCCCATCCTCATCCACCAGCCGCACCGGATTGTTGGCACAATATGTGTACGGAGACATGCTCGGGTACTTGTCGGCCATCGGATCAACCGAGAGCCAGATGGAGAGGTCGGAGGTTCCGGCAGAGCCGGAATGGCGGTGCCGCGCCGAGGGAGGTGGCGGGGATGCGATTATGCGAGGATGCGGGGATGGGTTGTAGGGCATGGGGCGGTGGATGTTGTTGATGGGTTGATGGGCTGGGTGAAAATTGGCGGGGCAAAGATACACAAAATTAGTTTTGTGGAGAGGTTTAATTGGGGATATATTGGATGTATGGAATATACTTATTCATTCCACCTTACTTTCCAATAATGGTACCAGCAAAAAAATGTCAACATCTTCATTATAACAGTCTCGGCAATAAATCCATTTTTCTTGGGGGACAACCGTTTTTAGCCATTCCAGTGCAAAGCTTATACACACCCGTGCAAATTTGTTGGATTTTACAGGATAGTACCATGCATTTTCATTGATTATCACCTTGTGTTCAAAATCAATAACATCATTAAAAGTACTATCGTTCGCATTCAAAAGGGTATATTCAATTGTTTTTCTATCTTCCTCTTTTTCGAATAGAGGAAGAATGTAACTGGATACGAAAGCACTATCATATAACAAAACACATTGTATGCTCGGGAACATTCCTCCCCTGATATCAGAGCCAAGCGCAATATTTATCATTGTGGAGTCTAACAATTCACAGGTGCAGATTTCCCGTTTTTGGGCTATTTTATGTGCATAAGAGAGATCTTCACAATGACGGGAACAGAAATAGTACAATGAATCTTTTTTTCTTTGATATATGGCCAAGAAAATTTAGGACTATACTGCTCCTTCCCATGTGTGTATTTCGTATCTTTAAGACCTTTATTAATGGCACATGAGAAAAACACATTGCACGCAATCAAAACGAACACTAATAATTTAAACTTCATATCAAATTACTATTTACTAAAATGTGTCTGCAAAGATAATCAATTCTTTAACACAAATCTACACTACTATCCCAATCCGTTTCACAAAAGGCATTTTTAGACGGAATGGACAATAAAATGAGAGATTTTAGAAACATATTGATTATCAACATATTACCACCCCATTTTTTTAATAAAAAATTTACTTCAAACCCTTGTAAATCAGAAAATAATATGTAAATTTGCCTCGTTGTATTTTCAGATTCTGTTGAAGGGACTTGCAGGGTCTGGAAGTATGGCTAAAAAAGATTAAAAATAGAAGTCCCCTAAAGGTTATGGTGATTAAAATAGGAGATATGAGAAAATATACAAGAATAATTTTGTTGACAATGTTATGCTTCAGTAGCTGTATCGGGACATACCACGAAAAAAAATTTCTTTCTGAGTATGAATATGAGAATTTTTCGCAATTCAAGAATTCCTCTGTCTTTATTCGAGGTGAAGACTGCCATGGAAATCCGATTATTTTTATAAATGCCCCACATTTAGTTAGAGATACTTCAAAAGTGGGATATTATGTTGTAATATTGGGGGGGGACAATCAAGTAATAAGAACCAAATGGACATTAACAGATAACGATGTCAGTGCAGACACTCTAAAACTTCAAAAAATGGCACAAACGTTTATACAATACAGAATTCCTCGATTGGAAGCTGACACGCAAGGAAATGTTTTTGTCTATCTGAAAGATATTGAAACTCTGGCATTCGTTAGATTCGCTAATGAGAATGAGTTAAAAAAAAGAAGTAAGGAAGTAAAATGGATTAATATTAAAAGCAATTGGTATAAACCAAGATAAAACCAATCCCACAATTATAAGCCACAATGGATCCGAATCAACGCTAACGTGATTATCACTCAAAAAAATCCCCTATCTTCACCCTGCCTAAAAAACATCCCGACCAATCAATTGTTCCGCAAATCATAATCCTCCTCCCCATGCCCCACAACCTTTCCATTTTCAGTTTCCCGTTTTCAATTTTTTAGTATCCTTGCTCCGTTGTATTTTCTGATTTTAGAGGCTGGAGATATGGCAAAAAAGAAAAAAAGGATAAACAAAAAACCGGAACGCTTGATATTCAGTGTTCCGGCTGTTTTGCGTGGCGGGATCGAGAGTTGAACTCGAGACCTCCGGGTTATGAATCCGACGCTCTAACCAACTGAGCTACCCCGCCATTCGTTTTGAGGGTGCAAAAATAGCACTTTTTTCTTTGCCCACAGCCACCCGAAGAAAATATTTTTCTATTTTATATTTTATTGATATTGAATAAAATAAATAAAACACATTAAATCTTCTCATCCTTTATCACCCAAAAAGATGATAATTTTTAGGAAATAATCAAGATAGAGCTGACAGAAACAAGCGCCTTACCCTCTTACAAAAACACCATCTTCACAATCATCACCACACCCAGCACACAGAAAATGATGCCGATGATGCGGTTGACGTGGTAGAAGACTTTCGGGGTGACGATGGTCTTGATTTTCCCGGCGAAATAACTTTTGAGCATGTCGATACAAAATATCGTGCCGAGGATGCAGCCGAAAAAGAACACCTGCTGCTTGAGGTCGTACCCTGCGGTAAGCGGCATAATACCCATCCACAGCACCCAAGCTCCCGGGTTGATGAAGTTGAACAGGAAGCCTTTCGACAAGGGTTTCAATATGTTAAGATAATTATGACGGGGCAACACCGGGCGCATGTTGTCGATTTTGTCAATCTTGTCGTCCATCTCATGGAATCGGTTCTCGACCTGCTCGCGCTGCTTGTCGCTCACTTTGTCGGTTTTGCTAAAGAAAGTCAACAATCCATAACCCACTAACACACACCCACATATAAGTCCGAAAACCATCTTGGCGATAGGATTATCGAGCAGGGCGGCGAACCCCCACAGACAGAGGCCGATGAAGAGCATGTCGCTCAAGGCGATGCCGAGGGCAAAGAAGATGCCTGACTTAAACCCTTTGGAAAGGCTGGTCTGGATGATGCCGAACAGGGCCGCACCCGGCGAAACAGAAATCGCCAGTCCGAAGGGTATTGCCGCCAAGAGAATCTTCCAGATCATATTGTTTTCTTATTCGTAATTTCCTTTCCGTTTGCCAAAGTGATATGCGATATACGCGCAGAGATAGAAGGGTTTGGCCTTGTTGTAGGCCATCTGCTGTACAAAGGGGAACACCATGTCGATGGAGCCGCCCACCTCCAAGGCGTGGATGGTATATTCGTCCTTGCTGAAGTCGAAGTTGAGACCGGTCTTGAAATAGAAGCCGGGGCGAAGTTGCGTACTGCCGATCCCTTTGAAGAAGGGCGCCCTACAGACGATATTGTCAATATTGTGGTTTTCAGGATTATAGCGTTCCACCGTATAGCCGGTATAGAGACCGTTGTTGTCGAACTCCGCGATATTGAGATAGACGGGCACCGCCAGTCCGAGCGAGAAGCCGCCCGAAAGTGTGTAGCGGATGCGCACGCCGCCCCAATAGGGTTTCTGGTGGATGGTGCGCTGGTAGCCATATCCGCCGCGAAGGAAGAAAAGGTCGCACATCTTTCCATACGCAAACGACTTAGAAACAGCATAATAGGAGCGCGCCCGAACGGCCTTGTAGTGAAAATTGTACAAGAAGTCCAACTCCCAGAAGTGCTTGTCGTAGTAGTTGGGTGTGCGGCCGTGCTGAAAACCCACACCTCCCCCATTGGTGGTGAGGAAGGCGTTGACACTCCACTCCTTCACTATCACTTTTTTCCACTCTACTTCCCCAACGTCCTGACAGACAGCGAAGAAAGGGAGCAAAAAAAGCAAACCGACAAGGCCCTTTCTCAACATCAGCGACTATCTCTCGGCAAGAGTGTTGTCATCCGTTTGAGTAGGAACATCGGTGTAGTGACCGTAAGCCGGGCACTTGTGCTGATTTTCGCATGCGCAAGCCAACAAAACGACTGCAATTACAACGCAAAGACTTAAAATGAAACGTTTCATATTCGAATATTTTTTTAATCTGCAAAAATAAATAAAATACATTTTAGTTTATAAATAGGTAATAACGATTTTTCAACAAAATCATTGTATTGATTATCAAAAGGATAGTTATTTTTTGGGTGATAATTTTTGTTTTTTGCGGGACATTGTTTTCGCAAAAAGTAGTCATTTACACCGCAGAACAGCCATTCCCGGACGCTCCGAAGCGGACGCTGATGCCCCGCAAAGTGGTGGATTCGGCAGCGCTGCAGGCCACCCTTCCCCTCCTCGCCGACCACTACCACCGGAAGGGCTACATCGCCTTCTCGATTGACACGGTGCGTGTCAGCGTCGACACTCTGTTTGCCGACTGTTTCATCGGTCCCTGTTACGGGGACAAGGTCATCCGCATTGCCGACAGCACCTTGGAGTCGCTGTCGCACGGCGCATCGGTCCGTTCCGTGCGCAATGGCACCCTGCCGTTCATCGAGTACGCCCGCTTTGCGGAAAAGGTGGTACAGCAGTACGAAAACTACGGCCATCCCTTCTGCCAAGTCAGTATCGAAGAGACTGACTTTGAGCAGGATACTATCGGTACATTGTCCATAGTGGTCGGTCCGGCAATCGTGTACGACTCCATCATTGTGAAGGGCGATGCCAAGGTGCGGCCGTCGTTTTTGCAGCCCTACCTGAACTGGCGGCGCAAACGGCGCTACTCTGAGGCGGCGGTGAGCCAGATTCCCTCGTTGCTGGAGCGATTGCCCTACGTCACCATCACCCGCGAGCCGGGGGTGGAGTTTGTGGGCGACCGCGCCTACCTGTACCTTTTCCTCGACCGGCAGCGTGTCAACCAGTTCGACGGCTACATCGGGCTTGTGCCCGTGAGTGCCACCACCGGCAAGGTGATGCTCAACGGCGAGGTGACGCTCAAACTGCAGAATCTCTTCACGATTGGGGAGCGGCTGTCGTTGCAGTGGCGCGCGCCGGAGCGCTACTCGCAGTACTTGGACATACAGGCTGAGTTTCCGTACCTTTTCCGCACGCCGATCGGGGTGGCTGGTTCGTTCACGCTTGACAAGAAGGACACCACCTATCTGAATATGAACTACATGGCGGCGTTGCAGTACTCGTTTGCGGGCAGCAGCAGTCTGCAGGCCAGCTACCAATACACGACCTCGGCGCTGCTCTCGGTGGCTCCGGGCTACGTGGCCGGTGATGACACGCTGGCGGCCGACTTCCGCAAGAGCTTGTGGGGGGTGCGGCTCAACGTCAGCCATGTGGACAACGTGGTGCAGCCGTGGTCGGGGCTGGAGGGGCATGCGGGCTTGTCGGCAGGAGTGCGGCAGCTGCTGCCCTCGGCGCAGGCCGTGGCGGAGGGAAGGACCGCACTGAAGTCCACGCACTACCAGATGGAGGCGGAGCTCAACGGGTATGTGGCCATCGGGAAGCGGTGGGGGTGGGCGGCAGGAGTGCAAGGTGCCACGCAGTTCGGCGGCGAGCACTTGTACAACGACCTCTTCCGCATCGGCGGCACGCACACCCTGCAAGGCTTCGACGAGCAGTCGCTCTTCGCCTCCACCTACCTCATCGCCCGCACCGAGTTCCGCTTCCGTTTCGCGCGGCTCTCGTATCTTTGTGCCTTCTTCAACGCCGCCTGGTACGAGCGCAACCTCAGGGGGGCGATGTACAGCGACTGGCCGTTCGGATTCGGAATTGGCGCCACCATCCACACCAAGGCGGGCAATCTTTACCTCAGCTACGCTTTAGGGCAACAAAAGGAAAGTCCTATCTCATTCAAAACCGGCAAGATACACTTTGGAATCGATGTCAATTTTTAATTTTTCATTCACACAATATTTGCCCCAATATCGATGTTAATGAATCTAAAAACGGATCTAACACAAACAGTTTCATCCAACATTTTATTCACATAATCATTCATCACCATGGGCAACAACAGCAAGTTCAACCCAAACGAAGACGGCTACCGCAATCAAGCGGTGGGTCAAAAGAGTGAGACCCCTGACAACACCCCGAAACAAAAGAATCCTTCCTGCCTTGGAGAAGCCATCTTTTTTATTCTGTCCATGATTATTGCCTTTCTCCTTTTTCCGCTGGTACGTAGCATCATCCCAGCATTCAACTGGTGGCACGACATCGACAGAATCATTGAAATCGCTCTTTTGTCGGTTTTAATTGAAGCGATTCTCAAAAAGCTCAATTGGATGGCTTATGTGCTTATTGCCCTACCCATTGTTTTTTTGACCATAGGTTCCTTCATCAATGGAGGATATGGATTTAAAGATGTCACAATAGACTATCTGGTTTGGTATCATAGCGTTAAAAACAAAACAGACTACTCTCCCAACATCCCCTCAAAAAAGAATATCTCTGTTGAAAATGTCAAATTCATCCCTAACAACTTAAAAACGAACTATCGACAAGAGATTCGGAATGCCGCTGACTTTAACAACGGGATCGTTCGCGACTGGGCTGTACAACAGACCACCCAAACACCATTCTATGAATGTGCAAGCCAGCAGAAAAGCGTGGAACTGATGAGTGTTATCCAATCATTTGCCATATTCAAATCCATCAACAGTCACTGGAATTACGTGCCAGATCCTAAGGGGCAGGAGTATTTTTCCAAAGCGAGCAGGACCATTGCCAATCGAGATAAAGAGAAGGGACTATTTTCTGGAGACTGTGATGACCACGCCATAATGATGGCAGCCTGCATGGAGGCAGTGGGTGCAGGCGCACGCATCGTATTGACCCAAAATCACGCATATCCCGAACTCAAATTAGGAGATAGACATAACGCCGAACTTGCCTTCTATTGGATACGCAAACTATTTCCAAGTGCCCAAAAAGCGACTCTACACTACCATACTGACAGGGAAGGCAACTACTGGCTTAACATGGACCATACAGCCAACCATCCTGGCGGAAAGTTCCTTAATGACGATAAAAATATTGTAGAATTCATTAATTTATAACCATTATGAAAACCAAAATTTTCTCCCTCTGCCTGATGGCAGCATTGTGTTTCCCTTTTATGGCTTATTGCCAATATTATGATGATGTAGATATTGATGAAATCATTGAAAAAGCTTGGGATCCCCAACAAAAGGCCATAGACTCGCTGAAGCAATTGTCGATGAACTATTACAAAGACCTAAGCCACTGGGACATTTTTATTGAGCCGGCTGTGACGGTGCAGGAAGACACGGCCTTCGACCCCGCCGGCATGAAACACGCCTATTTTGTGCGCCGTTTCTACTTTATTGCCGTACCCCACGCCTCCGACTTCCAGTATCAGCCCTCGGTCGTGGGTCCGCACCTGTACGCCTACGGGCAAAAGATGCCGCTGGAAGCCCATGACGCCCAGCAACTGCAAATGATTCGCAAGGCGGTATTCCCCTTCGCCGCCGATTTTTCGGCCAACACATCCAGCCGAGCGATCTTCCAACAATATGTGGAGAAAAATTTCGACAAAGACTACCAATATGTGGTGGACAGTCTGATAGCTTGGAAAATCAGCCATCTCAAAAGCTACGACTTTAGAGATACCACTTCTTCATCCGACGTGATTAGCGTAGAAATTTCTCAAAAGATCAAACGCTCAAATATACTTACCTGTCTGACCGATGAATATGCTAAAGCAGTACCTCAGCCCACCATCACGGAAGCACCTGCCCGCGAGCCCATCGAATCGCCCAAAAGTATCGAACAACTGAAGAACATGGCGGTGAAAAAAACAGAACAACATCTACCTCCTGCCAGCCAATTCTATCCTGAACGGAATCGCTCAGCAACCATCCGAAAATTATTACGATGAAGAGGAGGCTTACGAATCCATCATTGCAGGAATGACCATCAACAGAGACGACTACGAAGAATACGAGTATAGCCCCAACTATACCGACTTTCCCGTATCAGTCTCCGGACAGTCCTACTTCATGCTCAACAGCCACGCCGTGCTCCTCTTTCCTGAGGTGTATTATGGAGGTGATCCTTATGAAACGGAATTTGCCTTTTTTCTCGAATCACGCAACCGATATGATAGAAAGCAAACACCCGACACTGTCCTCATCATCTACCCCGACCGAATTAAGAAAATGACACTGAAAGAGTGTTATGAGGCCGGTTTGAAAGACACCAGCTGTAGTATTCATTCACAATTTCCACCATATTTAACCGTATATGTAAGCGATGATTTGTATGAGGAAGGCTATTATGACGATTGCAAGGAATGCTACACCAAGAGTGCCATCTTGGGACATTTGAACGAAGGCAGTGTGTTGTATGATTATTTCGCAAAAGATTTTTACAAAAACAATTTGGCTTACACCTCTTCCAAAAGTATTGGATATGCTCCCAACTATTATCGTTATTTAGATGATTATGATTATGATTATGAATATGATGATGTTGAATCGGAAGGGGCGGATACCGTTTATTTCTCAAAAGAGCAGAGCCAGCGAATCAGAAAACTGATGAAAAAGAGAATTCACCTTTACGGTCAAGTAATGAAGCTGAAGACAAAAGCATACGCAGTAGCTGCTCCTTCAGAAATCCCACAAGGCCAAATCCATATCACCCATTCTTGGTGGGGATGGGAGATTGAAGGAGAGAACACTCAAAAAGAAGAATCCTACGACGAGGATCTGGTAGTAGTGGCTGTGGACGATGTGGAGGATGTGGTGAATGGAACGAATGACTACCAAAAGAAGAAAGAACCTTGGGAGAAGAGATTCGACAAGATGGAAAAGAAATTCTACCAACTGATTGATAAGATTGAAGAGGTTGAGGCGGCTATCAATACCATCACAGGGCATAGTATTGAGTTTGAATATTAAACACAAATAGATTTTCATTTTACTTTCCACATCCCATAAATTTTAGGCGGGTTTGCAATGAATGCAACAAATTTGTATATTTGCGCATTCATTTCAAACCCGTCATCATGTTCACATTATCATCCCAAGACATTGAATTTCTGCACCATAGAGGCAGCAACGAGGAGGATGTGCTCCGGCAGTTCCACTACTTTGAAACCGGATTTCCCTTTGCGCGGTTAGAAAGCGCAGCCGCCATCGGCAACGGCATCCTGAAAATTGCCGACGCCGACCGCGAAGACCTGGTGGCCCGCTACGACCAACTGACGGCCGGCAAGAGCCTGCTGAAGTTCGTGCCCGCCTCGGGCGCCGCATCCCGCATGTTCAAGGAGGCCTACTCCTTCCTCGACGGCGGCGACAGCGTACGCGAGGCCGCCATCGGCATGCTCCACACCCTCCCCCACCTCGCCCTATACGACGACCTCCGCGCCGCGATGGCCCACGACGGACTGTCGCTCGATGAGGCCATCGCCCACGACGATTTCAAAACCGTGTTCGAGTACCTGCTCACCGAAAAAGGGCTCAACTACGGCAACAAGCCCAAGGGCGTGCTGAAATTCCACCGCTACGCCGACGGCTGCCGCACCCCCTTCGAGGAACATCTCGTGGAGGCGGCCCTCTACGCCCGCCAGTCAGACGGCACCTGCCACCTGCACTTCACCGTGTCGCCACAGCATCTGCCGTTGTTCACACAACTTCTTGATAGCGTTAAAGATAAATATGAAAAGAAGTTCGGAGTGAAATACATCATCGACTTCTCCTTCCAGTCGCCGGCCACCGACACACTGGCCGCCACGCCCGACAACCAGCCTTTCCGCGACCACGACGGCAACCTGCTGTTCCGTCCCGGCGGCCATGGCGCCCTCATCGACAACCTCGACCGGCTGCGCGCCGACATCATCTTCGTGAAGAACATCGACAACGTGTTTGCCGACGACACCGTAGCCGACACAGTGACCTACAAGAAACTGCTGGCCGCCCACCTCCTGCACTTGCAGCAGCGGGTGTTCGACGCCGTACAGCTGCTGCGCAATCCCGCCGTCAGCGACGCGCAGCTGGCTGATATTCGGAAATTTGCCGAGACGGAGCTGTTCATCCGTTTTGCCGAAGGAGCGGTCGGAAGAGAGGAGCTGCTCGACAAGCTGTGCCGTCCCATCCGGGTGTGCGGCATGGTGAAGAACGAAGGCGAGCCCGGCGGCGGCCCCTACCTCGTACGCGACTCGCGCGGCGAATGCTCCTGGCAGATTGTGGAGAGCTCGCAGATCGACACCGCCGACCCGCAGCAGAAGTCCATCATGATGCACTCCTCCCACTTCAACCCGGTGGACCTCGTGTGCAGCTTCCGCACACCCGACGGCGACTTCTACCACCTCCCCGACTTCGTGGACCCCGAAACAGGCTTCATCTCCTCCAAGTCGTACGAGGGCAGAACCCTGAAAGCCATGGAGTTGCCCGGCCTGTGGAACGGCGCAATGGCCCGCTGGATTACGGTCTTTGTGGAAGTGCCTCTCACCACCTTCCACCCGGTGAAGACCATCCGCGACCTGTAGGAAAGCGTCAACACATTTTCATAAAAACCTAATATCAATCGCTATGAAAAAAACAATATTAGCCCTCATCGCTGGAATCTTTTTCCTCTGTGGACTGACCAGCACCGTACAGGCGCAAAACATCACGTTAACCTTCACAGGGCAGGATGCCGCCGACCAATACGTGCAATTAGACATGGTAATCGTCACCAACGTCACACGGGGCTGGCAGGAGATTCTTTTCTGGGACGATACCGTGCTGGTGATGGAAAACCAGATTGGGATACATGAAATTGGGGCGAATGGGGCGAATAATTATTCGCCCCTACGATTGTCGCAAAACAACCCGAACCCGTTTGTCGGCACCACCGACGCACACCTGACGGTGGCGGACGCGGGGACGGTGACATTGGAAATTGTGGATGGGAATGGCAAAATTGTAGGGACGCACCGCGTGCGTCCGGAAATTGGCACCCACCAATTCCGCGTCACCCTGGCCACCGCCGGCACGTATGTGATGACCGCCCGCCAAAACGGCCAATCGTCATCCATCAAGATGGTGTGCAACGGCGAAGGCAACGGCAACCGGATTGAGTATTTGGGGTCTGTAGAGACGTGCCATGGCGCGTCTCTACAGACAAAATCCACCACCAACCGGCCGTTTCAAATCGGCGACCAGATGGAATTTGTGGGGTATGCCATCATCAATGGGGAGGAATTCGAAAGCCCGATCCTCACCCAAACGTTGGAGGGCTCGCAGACCATTATTATACCCTTCAATGAAACACAATTGCATTACAACCTGCCTGTCGTCATCACCGATACGGTCAGCGACATTACCGACTTTACCGCCACCTGCGGCGGCACCGTAACCGATGACGGTGGCGACAGCACGGTTACACGCGGCGTGTGCTGGAGCACGGTCCCCAATCCCATCATCGGCAACATCCATACCCTTGACGGTCATGGCATGGGCAGCTTCACCAGCAGTCTTACTGGACTGCAGTCCGGCCTCACCATATACGTGCGGGCGTATGCCACCAACCATGAGGGGACGGCGTATGGCAACGAGGTGACTTTCACCATCCCCATCAACCCGAATGGCGACTCGCGGTCTTGTCCGAGCACCCCCACCCTCACCGATGTGGATGGGAATATTTATAACACCGTGCAGATTGGCGAGCAGTGCTGGATGCGCGAGAACCTGCGCACAACAAGGTACGCCGACGGCACCCCGATAGAGCACGGCAACGGTGGCTCCGACACCACGGCCTTCTGGTATTATCCGATGGGCGATGCCGCCAACAAGCCCAACTACGGTCTGTTGTACAACTGGCCTGCGGTGGTGCGCGGGGAAACGGGCAGCGCGGCGAACCCGAGCGGTGTGCAAGGCATATGTCCTGACGGCTGGCACGTGCCGAGCGATGCGGAGTGGACTCAGCTGACCGACTACGTAAGCACCCACAGCGAATACGTATGCGGAGGGAATTATATCAACATCGCCAAAGCTATGGTCTCCACCGTAGGTTGGGACCTCTCAAGCGCAGCCGATCCCTGTCTGGCGGGCAACGACACTCCTGCCACCAACAACGCCACAGGTTTCGGGGCATTGCCAGCAGGATACGGAGATAATGAATACACCAATGAATTCACTTTTGGCGGTTTGGGGTACTACACTACCTTTTGGACATCCACTATCGCCGAGGTCAGTTACGACCCTGTCTATTACCGCACTTTTCACTTCAATCTTGCCGAAATACTCAGGAACTATGACTATGGATATGGTTCTGCCAAATCTGTCCGCTGCATCCATGATTAGGAATGGTAATTTGAAGAATGAGATTTGAGAAATTAAAGTTGAAATATTTCTCATTTTAAATTTTTAATTTTTAATTTTTTAAAATACATTTGCAACAATTTTCTTCACAAGAATACAATCAATAAAATAACTGATAAACAACAATTTACCTCTTTTTTATGTACAAAATTAATGAACATCCGATTTTAGACATTCCGAAAACGGAAGAAGTTGTCTTTGAATTTAACGGACAGAAGGTGGTGGGGCACAAGGGCTACACCATCGCTGCCGCCCTCCATCAGGCGGGTTTCCCGATTCATAGTCACAGCATCGACGGGCGCGAACGCTCCCTCGAGTGCGGCATCGGCAAGTGCGGTGCCTGCCAGATGCTGGTGGACGGCGTCATCAAACGTATCTGCATCACCCCCGTTGACGGTGTAAAGGAGGTGCGGGAGATTCCCCAGAACTACTTCCCGCAGGCCGCCGAGCCGCAACAGCAGACCCAGAAAATTTACAAGACCCAAGTGGTCATCATCGGTGCCGGTCCTGCCGGTCTCGCCTGCCGTGAGATGCTCAACGAGCAGGGTATCAGCAATATCGTTATCGACAACAACGAGCGTGTGGGCGGTCAGTTTAACATGCAGACCCACCAGTTCTTCTTCTTTGAGAAAGAAAAACTGTACGGCGGAATGCGTGGGTTCGACATCGCCAAGACGCTGGCCGGCGACGACCACAGCGGCATCTTCCTCAACTCCACTGTTTGGGATTTGCTCGAAGGTCCCCGCGTGGCCGTCAAGAACCTGAAAGATGGCAGCATCTACTACGTGGATGCCGAATATCTGGTGGTGGCCACTGGTGCGGTTCCGTTTATGCCGGTATTTGAGAACGACGATCTGCCGGGCGTTTACACCGCCGCCGTCGTCCAGAAGATGATGAACGTGGAGCACACCCTCCTCGGCAAGCGCATCCTCTCCATCGGTGCCGGCAACATCGGCTACCTCACCTCCTACCAGGCCACGCAGGCCGGCGCGAAAGTCGTCGCCATCGTGGAGGCCATGGACCACGAGGGTGGTTTCCCCGTACAGGCCAACCGTGTGCGCCGTCTCGGCATCCCGATCTACACCTCGCACGTACTGCTGCGCGCCATCCCCAACGAAGACCATACCGGCATCGTCGGCGCGGTCATCGCCGAATGCAAGAACTTCAAACCCGTGCCCGGCACCGAAAAGACCATCGAGGGCATCGACGTTATAAATATATGTACCGGCCTCATCCCCGACAACCAGCTGCTGCTGAAAGGCCGCCAGGTGTTCGGCCTCAACACCTTCGGCGCGGGCGACGCCGTACGCGTGGGCGAAGGCACCTGCGCCGTGCTCCGCGGCAAACAGGTCGCTCTCGAAATCGCCATGCAGATGGGCAAGCGCGTCAACTACGACGACTATCTCGCCATCTCCAAGCAATATATTGACTCCCAACAACATCCCGTCCGCGTGCTGGAGACTCCCAACAAGCCCACCACCGAACGGATGAACGAGAAGGGCTTCGTGGTGGCCGACTGCCTCTACGGCTTCGCCTGCAACCCCTGCTCCTTCTCCTGCCCGCAAGGTGCCATAACCAAGTCCAGCACCTCCAGCGTGCCCGTCATCGACTACAACAAGTGTATCGGCTGTATGGAGTGCGTGTCGCACTGTCCGGGTTTGGCCATCTTCGGCTATAACTTGCAGAAAGAGTGGCTCTTCCTCCCCATTGAATACCACGTGGAGAAGGGTGCCGAAGTGGTGCTTATCAACGACAAGGGCGAAAAGGTGGGCGAAGGTGTGGTGGAGAACATCAAAGTCAACCCCAACAAGACCAATGTGGCCCGCGTGAAAGCGCTGGATATCAAGGGTGAAAAGATGACCGAAGTAACGGGCTTCATCGTGAAAGAGAAGTTCGGCGAAAAGGTGCAGATGGCAGCCGCCAAGGACGAAAAGTCACCCGCCTACGTCTGCCACTGCGAGGACGTGCAGCTTGACAAGCTGCTGAAGGTCATCGGCGACCGCAAGATCATTTCCGTGGACGAGCTGAAGCACACCACGAGAATCGGTATGGGCACCTGCCGTGGCAAGCGCTGCATCCCGCGTGTGAAGCAGCTGCTGCGCGGTTACGGTATCGAGGTGGTGGGCGACGCCACCCCGCGTGGACCGCTCTCCAACCAGCTCACCATCAACGAGATGCAACCCAACGACCTGCCGAAAGAATTCATCACCGACGTGAAGAAAGCGACCCGCAAGGTGGAATGCGACGTGTTTGTGGCAGGCGGCGGTATCGCCGGTAGCGGCCTGTTCCGCTATTTCGCTGAAAGTGGCAAGAAGACCGTGCTCTGCAACGCCGAACGCGGTTCCTCATGGCGCTGTATCGGTGGCGGCCGTCCGGCCTTCTCCGTTCCTGAGATCGCCGACATCGCCAACCACAACCAGGACATCTTCCGTGAGTTGCAAAGCAAGACCGATGTGGGCTACTACCCCATCCGTTATGTCGGCTTCGCCCATGATGAAGCCACCTACAAGTCCTTGGAGGCCTCCCTCGGCTGGTCGGACGGCTACATGGTGGACCGCAAGGACTTCCAGAAGGAGATTTCGCCCTACTTCAACCCGAAACTTGAGACGTACAGTGCTGCCTGCGTCACCAACAACTGCTGGCAGGCCACGCCCGGCAAGGTCATCGACTACATCCGTCACCTCGCCTGCGAGAAGGGCGGTGTACTGCTCGAAGACTGCCGCCTGGTGGAAGTGCAGCGCACGGCCAAGGGCTTCATGGCACTGGTTTACACGCACGACAAAGAGTATGTGGAGTACCACTGCGAGCACTTTGTCAACGCCTTAGGTTATCAGGCCGCCAAGTTCGCCAAACAGTTGGGTATTGAAACGGGTCTTTATCCTATTAAGCACCAAGCCTTTATCACCGGCCGTCTGCCGATGTTGGGCAAGGATGGCGAATGCCTCGACATGCTCATCGACCGCCGCCGGTACAAAGGCTTCTCCGCCGTTTACGGACAGCAGTTCAAGGAGACGGGCCAGATCATTGGCTGCGCTTCTCCAGGTACCGACTCTGCCGAAGCGGGCAAGAACCTGAAATACAACGCACAAGACTTCCTCGAAATCTGTTCCGAGATGTTCCGCGAGTGGATTCCGCAGCTGGGTGCCGTCAGCTTCCAGGCCTTCTGGGCGGGCTACTACACCGAGCCGCGCTACATCATCGACCCGGGCCACGGCTTGCTCGTCGGCTTGCAGGGCCACGGCTTCATGCTGGGACAGTACCTCGCCAAGATCTACGTGGACAAGTATATGGGCAAGGAAGTTCCTGCGTATATGGACCGTTTGTTGCTCAGCGGCGACGGGCTGTGCGAGAACGCCTTCAAATAGAAGACTGTTACAATTGCATATTACGGAGGGTGATGGGGATATGCTTCCCCACCCTCCTTTTTTTATTCATCTTGTAATGAGGCACACTCACTCTGTACCCCGTACAAAAAAAGGAACGAAGTCGAGTGGCGTATGGGATGGGATTACCATCTCATCAGTCTCACCTTTCTGCTCACGATTTCGCCCGACAAATAGACTCGCACGACATAGGTACCGGTGGCCACTTCCATCGTCATCTGCAGCTGACTGCCACTTCCATCCCTGCGCTGCACACAACGGCCTTGTAAGTCGAAGACCTCCACACGCTGAATCTGTCCATGGCCTTCTGCATCCACATTCAGTTGGTTGCCCGCTGTCCAAATGTCGATGGGGTGCTGCTCAACCTCGTCGATGCCCACCGACTCGAAGTAGGCCACGATGGTATGGTGGTCATCCACAAAACTGAATGTGTAACTGTCGTCATTACCCACATCTTCACCATCCACCTCCACACGCAGAATCTGATAGTTGGGGAACGGATGGATGAAATAGGTGACACTGTCGCCATAGCTATACACCTGCGCACCATAAGGTGTGATCTGTCCGGCATTCACAGGTTCCACAGAGGAAGTGATAATATACTGATTGATAGCGAATATCACTTCAACGTCATGGTTGGCAGAGATGGAAAGTAGCGTGTAGCTGTTGTTGGCAGGGGTACCCAAGTTCTGTCCATCCACCACCAGACTCTGTACATACCAACCTGTAGCAGGGGTGAATGTCAGCGTAATATCCTCCTCACAGGATGCCCAGATAGTGTCGGACGGCGACACTGTGCCGTTGCCCTGCACCGAGGTTGCCACATAGAACCGGTCGGCACTCAAATAGGCCACAGCCGCATAATCCATATCCATGAAAGCAATGGTATATAACTCCACTGGCTCAATCCATTCGCCATTCACACTCATTGAATCGATGTGATAGCAGTCGAAAACAGGAACCTCCAACCACGTGGAATCACCACAAGTCACCATCACTTCGTCCATGAGCACTTCCTCGCCATCGAGATATACTGACAAAGAGAGATTATACTCTATTGGAATGAAAATCACATCTATACTATGGCCAGCGGTGATATCACTGAAGGTGTATTCCGTCAGCGCGCCACTATACACACCGTCGATGAACACCGAGTCGATCTGATAGCACTCATCAGGGGTGATGGTGCAGCTCCAGTTGTCGCCGCAAAGCACCTCGCTGGTGCCGCTCGGACTGATGCTGCCACCCGCTCCGGCCGTGGCCGTGACGGTGTAGCTGTCGCGCACGAAGGTGGCCGACAGCGTATGGTCGGCGGTGATGCCGCTGAAGGTGTATTCGGTGAGGGCGCCGCTGTACACGCCGTCCACGAACACCGAGTCGGTATGGTAGCAGTCATCGGGCGTGACGGTCACCGTCAGGCTCTCGCCGTAGGTCACGTTGCTGGTGCCTGCGGGAGTTACGCTGCCGCCCGTGCCCGCCGTCGTGGTGACGGTGTAGCCGTACTGGGCGAAGGTGGCCGTGATGGTGTGGTCGGCCTGGATGTCGCTGAACGACCAGCTGCCCTGCGCAGGCTGCTGCTCGCTGTCAACGGTCAGATAGTCAATATAGTATCCTTCATCGGGGGTGATGGCGCAGCTCCAGTTGTCTCCGCACAGCACCTCGCTGGTGCCGCTCGGACTGATGCTGCCGCCCGAGTCCGCCGTGGCCGTAACGGTGTAGCTGTCGCGCACGAAGGTCGCCGACAGCGTATGGTCGGCGGTGATGCCGCTGAAGGTGTATTCGGTGAGGGCGCCGCTGTACACGCCGTCCACGAACACCGAGTCGGTGTGGTAGCAGTCATCGGGCGTGACGGTCACCGTCAGGCTCTCGCCGTAGGTCACGTTGCTGGTGCCTGCGGGAGTTACGCTGCCGCCCGTGCCCGCCGTCGTGGTGACGGTGTAGCCGTACTGGGCGAAG
>JAGCUN010000003.1 GCA_017962845.1 Bacteroidales bacterium
ATCTTCTGGTCGGCGTCGACCTCGAATTAGCGCAGGATGGTCTCGAAGGTTTCCAGCGAGAAGGCGGGCCAGAACATGCCGGTGGACCGGTCACCGTTGACAAGGAGAACACCACCATCGTCAGCGGCAAGGGCGACAAGAACGCCATCGCTGACCGCGTGGCCCAGATCAAGGCCCAGATTGCGAAGAGCACTTCCGACTATGACAAAGAGAAACTTCAGGAACGTCTGGCCAAGTTGGCCGGCGGTGTGGCCGTCATCTACGTCGGCGCCGCTTCCGAAGTGGAAATGAAAGAGAAGAAAGACCGTTTCGACGACGCTTTGCACGCTACCCGCGCTGCCATCGAAGAGGGTATCATCCCTGGCGGTGGTGTCGGCTACATCCGCGCCATCAAGGCTTTGGACAAGATCAAGGGTGTGAACGATGACGAGAAGATCGGTATCGACATCGTGCGTCGCGCACTGGAGGAACCGCTCCGTCAGATTGTGGCCAACGCTGGTAAGGAAGGCTCCGTGGTGGTGAACGCCGTCAAGGAGGCCAAGGGCAACGTCGGTTTCAACGCCCGCACCGAGGTGTACGAAGACCTCATCAAGGCTGGTGTCATCGACCCGACCAAGGTGGCCCGCGTCGCCATCGAGAACGCCGGTTCCATCGCCGGTATGCTGCTGACCACCGAATGCGTGCTCGCCGAAATCAAGGAGGAGACTCCTGCGGCTCCCGCAGCCGGTATGGGCGGCGGAATGCCCGGCATGTACTAATCGTCGGAATCTATCCAATTAAGACAAATCACGACAGGGAATCAGCGTGCTGGTTTCCTGTCTTTCTTTACATAAAGATTTTATGATGATCAAGTTCCGCCCCGCAACAACAAACGACACCCCTTTTATCACCCGCGCCATTCTGTCGGCAGTTGGCATTGATGATGTTGACGAAAAGAGATTGTCGCAGCAGGCCGAGCTGTGCGGCCGCGACGATGTGCTGTACAGCTGGCGCAACACCACCATCGCTGAAATGGATGGCAAGGTGGTGGGCTCCATCACCTCCTACGATGGTCGCAACTACTGCCGGATGAAAGCAGTTACTTTCCCGATTATCAAAGCCTTATATGGCCTCGACTTCATGGCGATGCCCGACGAGTGCGCGGCTGGTGAGTACTATTTGGACTCGCTATATGTGGCGCCCGAATGGCGGAAGCGTGGCATCGGAACGGCACTCGTCCGTCAGGGAGTTGAACGCGCGCGCTGGCTTCGCATCCCGCACGTCACCCTCATTGTCAGTCCGGAGAAATCGGCGGCGGCTGAGCTGTACCGCCGCATCGGCTTTGCCGACGAGGGGCCGTTGTTCGCCTTCAACGAGCACTACACCAAGATGGGGATGCGGCTTGTGCTGGAGCCGCTGTTAGAGGTTTGTGCCGCCTCGCTCAACTCGGCCCGCAAGGCCGACCGTGCCGGAGCGCCGCGTATCGAGCTGTGCCGCCGGTTAGATCTGGGCGGCCTCACCCCCGACCGCGCTGACATCGCGGCCTGTGTTAACACCCTGTCTCTCAAAACCTTCGTGCTGATACGTCCACGCGGCGGCGACTTCTGCTACACCGAGGATGAGTTGCAGACCATATTGGACGACATCCGCTACTGTCGCGACATCGGGGCGGCGGGCGTGGTGGTAGGCTTCCTCCACGAGGACGGGAGTGTAAACACCGGCTATTGCCACCGCGCCATGGAAGCCGCACACGGCATGGAGTTCACCTTCCACCGTGCCTTCGACCGCTGTGCTAGCTGGCCGGAAGCGTTGGAGCAGATTATCGAGTGCGGCTTCCACCGGATCTTGACCTCCGGACAGCAACCCACAGCCTTGCAGGGTGTTGAAACGCTGAAGGCCATTCAGCAGCAGGCAGCCGGACGGATTGTCATCCTCGCCGGCAGTGGCATCAACGCCGACAATGCCGCCACCATCATCCGCACAACGGGAGTGAGCGAAGTGCATGGCAGCTGCAAAATCAACGGGTATGAGAGCGACGAAGCCGAGATTCGCCGCACCCTCGCCGCCATCAGCTGCTGAAAATTATTTCTTACCGCATTAAGCCTTTTATTATTTAAAAATTGTATATTTGCAGGCTAATTTTATAGTACTATGAAACGAAAGACCATTCAAATAGAAACTGCTATTTCAACCTCCCCAAACAATGAATATAGGCTCAACATTGAGTTCTATGTTTACGTAAGGGATAACACGTACGTCTCGTATTGTCCTTCATTGGATCTAACCTCCACAGGTCTTTCATTTAATGAAGCGGTAAGCAATTTCATAGAATGTTTTCAACTTCATACCGAATGTTGTCTTGAAGCGGGTACTTTTGAAGAGGATTTGAAGGCACATGGATGGACTTTACACAAAAGCCAGTGGCACACACCTGCTATCTCCACTATTTTGAAAAAAGATGTAATGAAAGAACTGCTTAGCACACCTGTTGGTTTTGAAAAAGTCGTTATACCAGCCCGATATCCTGTCGCACTATGAAAAAACTCTCCAATATCTCCTTAAAAGAATTTCGCAACTTCCTTTCCTCACAAGGTTTATCACCAATACGGTCAAAAGGTGGACATGAAGCATGGATGAAAGCTGGCATGTCGCGTCCTGTTATCGTACAATCTCACATTGATCCTGTACCTGTTGATGTTGTCATCAACAATCTTAGAACTTTAGGGATTTCCAAAACTGATTTTCTTGCTTTTTTTGAATAACAAAAACTTCTATTATGAAACCTGAAACACCTGTACTGCTGCTTACCGGCTATCTTGGAAGCGGCAAAACCACCCTCGTCAACCGAATCTTGAGCAACCGTCGTGGCATACGCTTCGCGGTGATTGTCAATGATATAGGAGAAATCAATATCGATGCAGACCTGATCCAGAAAGGCGGCATCGTGGGACAAGATGACGACAGTTTGGTGGCCTTGCAGAACGGCTGTATCTGCTGCACGCTGAAGATGGATTTGGTGAATCAGATCAAAGAACTCATCAACCAGCAGTGCTTCGACTACATTGTAATAGAAGCCAGCGGCATCTGCGAACCCGACCCCATCGCGCAGACCATCTGCACCATGCCCTCCATGGGCGGTCCCTATACCGAGAAGGGCGTACCGCGCCTCGACTGCATCGTGACCGTGGTGGATGCCTTGCGCCTGCAGGACGAATTTGGCTGCGGCGAAGACCTTACCCGTCAGAACATTGGCGATGACGACCTCGAGAAGCTCGTCATCCAGCAGATAGAATTTTGCAACATCATCCTGCTCAACAAAGCCTCGCAGGTGGAGCCGCACGAGCTGGGGCGAATCCGCGAGATCATACGCGCCATCCAGCCCAAAGCCGCCATCATCGAATGCGACTACTGCGACATCGAACTCGACAAGATATTGAACACCAACATGTTCGACTTCGATAAGGTGGCCACTTCCGCCACGTGGATTCAACATATTGAAGATATTCCACAAGATGATGAAGACGATGATGACGATGAGCACGAACATCACCATCATGAGGGGCATGATGAGCACGAACACCATCATCACAACGAGCACGAGCACGGACATCACCACCACCATCACCACCATGATGAAGGCGAGGCGGAAGAGTACGGCATCAGCACCTTCGTGTATTACCGCCGTCCCCCGATGAACCTCGGCAAGTTCGACGAGTTTGTGTCGCGGCTGCCCAAGAGCGTCATCCGGGCGAAGGGCATCTGCTACTTCACCAACGAGTACGACGTATGCTACCTGTTCGAACAGGCCGGCAAGCAGGTGTCGCTGAAAGACATCGGACTGTGGTTTGCCACCATGCCCGCCAATGAGCTGGCCGACATGATGATACGCGAACCCAACCTACGTCGCGACTGGGACGACGATTACGGCGACCGCATGCAGAAGATTGTGTTCATCGGTCAGAAAATGGATAAAGAGGCCATTATCAAGGCATTAGACGAATGTCTTGTGAACGCCTAATTCTCCTGAAATCATCATCCATAAAAAGAAAACTCATGAGAAAAATCGCCGTCACGCTCCTATTCGTGAGCCTCTTTTCAGGGTTGTTTGCCCAGCATTTCATCACCGATGCCGACTTGCGCAAAGAGGTGCAGCAGGACTATCTGCGCCGCTTGGACATGCTGAACGACCGCACCGAGCCGCTGCTTCGCATTTTCGATGATGAAGAGATCACCACAGAAGAGAGCGAGGCGCTGATGTTCCTGTACGCCTACATGCCGCTGAGCGACCTTGCCGACTACAACGGCGAGTTTTTCCTTATGCAGGTGCGAAAGGCGTTGGAGGCACGCGACCATTTTCCGTGGGGCCGCACCATTCCGGAGGACATTTTCCGTCATTATGTGCTGGTTTATAGGGTGAATAATGAGAACTTGGACAATGCCAGGGAGGTCTTTTTCAATGAGTTAAAGCCTCGCTTGGAAGGCCTTTCGATGTACGATGCCGCCTTGGAGGTGAACCACTGGTGTCACGAGAAGGTGGCGTATCGTGCGAGCGATGCTCGCACCTCATCACCGCTGGCGACCGTGCGAACTGCCTTGGGACGCTGCGGCGAGGAATCCACCTTCACGGTGACGGCAATGCGTGCCGTGGGCATTCCCGCCCGCCAGTGCTACACTCCCCGCTGGGCGCATACCGACGACAACCACGCCTGGGTGGAGGTCTGGGTGGACGGACAATGGCACTTCCTCGGTGCCTGCGAGCCCGACCCCGAACTCGACATGGGCTGGTTTGCCGCTCCGGCCACCCGCACCATGATGGTACACTCCAACTGCTTCGGCAAATACTACGGCAGCGAGGAGGTCAACCTCCGCACCGACCTCTTCTCGCGGGTGAACATGCTGCCCAACTACACCGAAACCAAGAAGATCACCATTACCGTGACCGACCCAAACGGAAAACCTGTGGAGGGTGCGACGGTCAAGTTCAAATTGTACAATTACGCTGAATATTACCCGATTGCGACATCTAAGACCGATGCGGAAGGTCACGCTTCCGTCACCACCGGATTGGGCGACCTGCTGATATGGGCCACCAACGGCAACGAGTACGGTTACCAGAAAATAGATGTACGGCAGACCACCCAGCTCACCGTGGCACTGAACCGAAAAGCGGGCGAGGAATACGTGGAGGAGCTGACCATCGTGCCGCCGGCGGGGAAAAAGGAGGTGAAGACCGTTTCGCCCGAGAAGGCCGCAGTCAACGCCCGACGGCTGCAATATGAGGACTCCGTCCGCAACGCCTACATCTCCACTTTTAAGACAGAGAAGGACGGGATAGGACTATCAGGACCGAATCTGACGGAAGAGCAGGCCGGCTATTTCCTCAAAAAGAGCGAAGGGAACTATGTGAACATAACTAACATTATCCGCAAATTTAAGGATAGTCCTGACGTTCCCTTGTTTGATTTACTTAACTCTTTATCAGAAAAAGATTTAAGAGATGTTGATTACGATATAATTCAACTTGGTCATATCACCAGTTATGATCCAAGATGCGGCTATCCCTACGATGTTTATCTGAAAGGTATCATCTCACCGCGCATCTCCAATGAATGGATTTCCTGTTGGAGAGGTGGAATTCCCACCCCTTTCTTGCCTGACGTCTTTTTTAAAGCAGAGCGACCCACTTCACGCGAGATTATGCAATGGATTCAAGAAAATATCGTGGTGGATGATGCGGGCAACTACTTCAACTGCCCGATTTCTCCTATCGGTGCCTATCAGCTGCGCCGCGCTGACCGCCACTCCCGCGACATCATGTTTGTGGCTACCTGCCGTTATTTTGACATCCCCGCCTATCTGGATAATGCCACCGGACAGAAATATGTCTGGGAGAAAAAACAGTGGATTCCCATTGATTTCCCCGATCAACAAAAAAACGAGAATACGGCTTTTCAAAAGCTCACGATTGATTATCAAGGGGATAAAGACACCAAGCCCACCTACTGGACGCACTACACGCTCGCCCGCTTTGAAAACGGCGACTTTGTGACCTACGACTATGAGGACGACCCGCGGGTGGCCAACTTCCCCTTCACGTTGGAGGTGGAACCGGGCTACTACATGCTCTCCACCGGTGTGCGCAACAGCGAAGGCACCGTCCTCTCCCGACTGGAATTCTTCAACATTCCGGCTGACAAGGCGGTGAGCAAGACGGTCATCCTCAGGGATTTCAACCTTGTTCCAGAGGGAAGTTCTTATGGTCACATCAACCCAGACCTCATGTTGCCGGTGGATGGCGCAGAAGGTAGCATCCGATCACTGTCAGGTGTGAAACAGCTGATTGTCTGTTTTATTGACCCCACCCGCGAGCCCACCAAGCACCTGTTGAAAGAGATGTCACAGCTCAAAAGAGAGTTTGAAAGACAAGGCAACAACATCCTCTTTGTGGTGCCAAGCGACAAACTGGCTCCTGACTTTCACTTTGAGGCATGGGACCTCCCACATTCACAGCTGATAGAAGATATCGGCAACCGCTGGACTGACAGTTTCATCGAAGCCACTGGCCATAACTTCCGAAACAATTTCCCGGCCGTTTTCGTCATTGGCGGCGAAGGCAACATCCTGTTTTTCAGCGAAGGCTATAGTATCGGCACAGCCAACCTCATTGTTCAACCCCGTTAATCATGTTCAATTACACCTACCGCACCATCGCAAAAGAGTCAGAGGGTCTTTACAAAGAGAAGGGCAGCCGTTTTATCGCCCTCGCCTACCCTGTGCGCACCGAGGAGGAGGTGAAGCAGCATGTGGCCGACGTGAAGAAAAAGTACTACGATGCACGCCACCACTGTTATGCCTACATCTTGGGGGCTAATAAGGATGCATACCGCATGAACGACGACGGCGAGCCTTCGGGCACGGCAGGACGGCCCATCCACGGACAGCTGTTATCAAAAGATTTGACCGACACACTGATTATTGTCATCCGCTATTTCGGTGGTATCAAACTGGGAGTCAGCGGATTAATCAATGCCTATAAGACCGCGGCGAAAGATGCGCTGGACAACAATACGATTGTGGAGAAATTCGTGGAGGAGGATTACCAACTGCGCTTCCCTCCCCTTTCGATGAACAAGGTGATGCAGCTGCTGAAGCGCGATACCGTGAAAATCACCGACCAGCAGTACGACACCGACTGCATCATCCGCTTCACGGTGCAGAAGCGCGACGCCGACAATCTGTTAGAAGCCTTGCGGAAAGTGGATGGCGCGGTGGTAGGGATGTGAGGTGAGATTAATCCTTCCCCTTAACCTCAACATCTTCTGCATCAGCATTATCCTCCAATTTCTTCTCCCAAAAATCAGCGCCACGGATACGTAATTTTTTAGGATTGAACACCGGTTCCTTACCCTCTTTCTTCTGTTTTTCATAGTCGCGCAAAGCCCGTATGGCCTTCGGGAACAGCAGCAGTATTGCGATGACGTTGATCCACGCCATCGTGCCCACTCCGATATCGCCCAGATCCCAGGCCACCTTGGCCGTCTTCAACGAACCATAAAACACGGCCGCCACAATCACAATGCGCAGCACCCACACCGCGATATGCTCTTTCTTGCCTTTGCCAAAGAGATACACAATGCCGGTCTCCGCATAATAATAATAGGCCATGATGGTAGTGAAAGCAAAAAAGGCCAAAGCCACTGCCACCACGATATTGCCGACCGAACTGCCTAACAGCGTGCCCAAAGCCGTAGCCGTATAGGACACATCCGGGTCGCCCAAGCCAAAGGGTGAGCGGTACAACATCTCGCCGGTGGAGGCATCCACCACATTATACGTCTTGGTGGCCAGAATCATCACCGCGGTGGCCGTACACACCAGCAGCGTATCCACATACACCGAGAAGGCCTGCACCAGACCCTGTTTCACGGGATGCGACACCTTGGCGGCGCCTGCCACGATAGGACCCGTTCCCTGACCCGCCTCGTTGGAGTAGATGCCACGCTTCACGCCCCACGCGATGGTGTAACCGATAATGCCGCCAAAGATCTCATGCGCACCGAAAGCGCTGCGGATCATGTCGGAAAACACCGCCGGCACCTGCGGTGCATTGCAAATCAACACTACAATGGCAAGGATGACATATAATATCGCCATGAAAGGCGCCACCACCTCAGCTACCACGGCGATGCGCTTCACCCCGCCGATCATCACCAGACCGAGCACAATTGCCGTCACCAAGCCCACAACGGCTGGATGTATCGACAGCGAGTTGGCAAAGGCGATAGCTATGCCGTTGCTCTGCACCGGTGGCATGAATAGTCCGCAGGCCACTACAGAACAGACTGCAAACACTATCGCCAACCACCGGCTCCGAAGTCCCTTCTCAATATAATAGGAAGGGCCGCCACGAAACTGTCCGTTATGGTTCTCCTTGTAAATCTGCGCCAATGTCGCCTCCACAAACGCCGAACCCGAGCCTAAAAAGGCAATAATCCACATCCAGACGATAGCGCCCGGACCGCCATATCCGATGGCCGTGGCCACGCCGACAATATTACCTGTCCCCACTCGTCCCGACAAAGCCATAGCAAACGCCTGAAACGACGAGATGCCCGTTTTTTGCTTCTTATCAGTGGAAAAGAGCAAACGCACCATCTCACCAAAACGGCGCACCTGCACAAAACGCGTGAGGATGGAAAAGAAAAGACCTGCACCGAGACAAAGAAACACCAGTGCAGGACTCCATATCCATCCCGAAAGGGTGGCGATAGCCTTCTCTATATTAATCTGAAGTAGGGGCAAAATCATGAGGAGATATTTAGGCTGCAAATATACAAAAAAATTTCACCCCACAAAATCGCCGATACAACTTAGCGACGACGACTCTGAATATAGTCGTTCAGTTCCTCAATGGAATACGAGAACTCAAAAACTTTGTTGAGTTTGTAATACTTGTTGGGGTCGAAACAATAGTCGTAAGCAAATTTGAGATACTCGAGTTTGGTATTCTCGAAGTCGAACAACATGGCGATTTCAGCCAGCTGGTCCACGGTGAGCCACTCGGCTTGGGTCGCCTGTTTCGCGATGGTGAGCTTCTTGTCCTCGAAAGTCTCGTTGGCTATTAACATCTTGATTTCGTGGAAATCGTGGTCGTTGCATGGCATCGGACCGGCGGGGGCTGGTGGCGGAGGTGCCATACCGGGAGCGGGTGTGGGAACGGGCGCGCCCTGCGGATGGTGCGGGTCGGGCTGCCCTACGGGACGGTTCACATCAGCCTCATACATCGCATTCATCTGGGCGGTCATCTGCATAAACGAGCCCACCATCGAGTTGGCCATCTGCACATCCTGATCCACACAGCGCAAGGTGATGCGGTTGTTGTAAGGGTCGAAACTTACAGAATAATAGTTCTTTCCCTCATGAGTCTGAATTTGGGTGGTCATCGAGGTCTGACTGGGATTGTTCATCGTGACCGAAATACTATAAACGCCCGTAGTGAGATTGTTGACAAAAACTGCCTCTGACGGGTCGTTGTTCTGCAAGACATTATTGACAAAAATCCAAAACATCTCGTGTTGGTCGGCCTGAATGACTAACGAAGCGGACTGTGGCTGTGCGAAGGAGAACAATGCACCTAAACACAGCAGGATGGATGCGAAAAATTTTCTCATTTTCAATAATAAGGACTTCTTTATTTTACAATTCTTACCGTATTCCCGAACCCTGCGAAGTCCATTGACAACATCCGAGAAAACGACGGTGCAAATATACTAATTAATATTGAATTACAACTCCCATTAGGGAGGAGATATTAAAGTATTGATAATTAATAATGTACAATTTACAATTTACGATTGGCAATAAAACAAACGTGCTACGAACCCAAAGATTCGCAGCACGTCGATTTCGTAAAAATTTTACTATGGGTATTATTGAAATAATCTCTCAATCATATCCTTATAATAGACCTGCACCACATGGCGCTTCACTTTCAGCGTCGGGGTGATGAGGCCGTTCTTCATCGTCCAGGATTCGGGAGCCAACTCGAACTTCTTCACCTTCTCGGTCTCGCCGAACAGTTGGTTATACTCATCCACCACGCGGGCGAAACGCTTGACAATCACGTCGTTCTTCACAATCTCCTCAGGGGTGGTGAATTCCACATCGTGGCGCTGGCACCAGCTCTTCAAAAACTCGAAGTCAGGAGAGATGATGGCGGCGGCGAACTTGCGGTTTTCACCCACCACAACCATATTTTCAATAAAGGGCGATTCGCAGAACTTCTCCTCAATCATCTGGGGATTAACATATTTGCCGAAAGAGGTCTTGAAGAGGCTCTTCAACCGGCCAGTGATCACCAGCTGGTTGTGCTCGGTCCAGCGGCCGAGGTCGCCCGTATGGAACCAGCCCTCCTCATCGATGACCTCGCGGGTGCGTTCTTCATCTTTATAATAGCCCATCATCACATTATGGCCACGGCAGAGAACCTCGCCGTTTTCAGCCACCTTCACCTCAACACCAGGCAGCGGAAAGCCGACCGTACCGGCCTCACGGGCGTACGGCAAACGGCTGCTCACCGCAATCACGGGTGAAGTCTCCGTAGCGCCATAGCCTTCAAATACTGGCATTCCGATGGCGGAGAAGAAAGAGGCCAGACGCGGCTGGATGCTGGCAGCACCCGACACGATGATGTCGAAATTGCCACCAATTCCTTTACGAATCTTGGAATAGATGAGTTTGTCGGCGATTTTATGGCGGAAGTTGTACCACCACGTGCGCTCCGAATCCTGAATGCGATACTGTTCGGCCAGACGGAACGCCCAGCGGAAGATGGCCTTCGGGATGGGTTTCATATTCTTGCTGGTGCTCCAAATCTTGTCGGAGAATTTCTCCAGCACGCGCGGCACAGCCGACATCATGGTGGGATTCACCTCCTTGATATTCTCAGCAATCGTACCCAAATTCTGAGCATAATACACTGACATTCCGAGATATTGGTACAAGAACACCAGCATTCGCTCGTAAGCGTGGCAGAGCGGCAGGAAGCTGAAAGCGCGCTTGCTCCACGGGGCGGGAGTCTGGCGGAGGTTGAGCAGCTGGTTCACGATGTTGGAGTGCGACAGCATCACACCCTTCGGCGCGCCAGTGGTACCCGAGGTGTACATGATGGTGGAGCAATCCTCCGGCTTGACGGCATCGCGGCGACGCTGCAACTCGTCGGGCTGCTGGTTGGCCTCACCCAGCGCGATCAGCTGGTCGAGGTACGGGAACTCCTGACGGTCGATGAAAGTATAGATGCGCTCCAGCGCCGGACAGTCGGAACGGATGGCTTTGATCTTGTTCATCACCTCTGCGCCTTCCAAAATCACGATACGCATTCCCGAATGGGAGATGATATGGCGATAGTCGGCCTCGCTGATGGTGGGGTAAATCGGCACCGTCACGGCACCGATCTGCATGATGGCCATGTCGATCATGTTCCATTCGGGACGGTTGGTGGAAATCAGTCCCACACGGTCGCCGGGCTGGATACCCAGGTTCATGAGTGCATAACTAATATTGTCGGTGATGGTTCTGTACTCTTTCGGTGAAAAAGTCTTCCATGCGCCGTCTCTCTTGGCGGCCAATGCCACCTTCTGCTCCGGCCACTTCTCTTCGTAGCGCGTCAGAATGTCAAAAAGTCTTGAAATTTCTTCCATATTATAATAGTTAAGTTAATGGTCGCAAAAATCGGCGGCAAAAAAACGACTTTTTTTAATAATTTTGTTTTTTAAGTGACACCAACCCTGTCCTTGGGACGAAATTTTATATTTTGGGACGAATTTTTACATTTTGGGACGAATTTTTGAGAAAAATCGCTCGTTTCAAAAAAAATTGTAATTTTGCACCCTCAAAATTGAAGCATAATGAACAGGGAAATCCCCTCCTATTTACTGAAAATTTCAACGAATGTCAAAATTCTTGCATTTGTTGCGCTCTTCTCCATCGTTTTCGTATGCGTATATAACCCGATCGCCATTTTCCAGTTCATCCCACAAAACATCTCGCAGCCGAGAGAGTTCCTCTACTCCGCCATCATCATCATCGCGGCAACATCGCTGCTGTTGGGAAGCCGCTGCCTGATGTGCCTTATATACGGACGAAAAGGCTTCTCCCTCTTTTCTTATATTATATGGTTGGTGGCAGAGGTGGTTTTCCTGGCCCTGTCCTACTCTTCATTCGCTATTTTTGTCGCCCACGACACCCGCTCGTTTTACGAAATCCTGCGGGGCGCCTTCGTCTTCATCCCCTCTATGCTCATTCTCCCGTATGCTTTCTCCTATCTCTATTTCGCCCTAAAAATCAAGAATATAAAAATCAACAATTTGCTATCCTCAATGAAGAAAAACGACACCTTCACCATTGAGGAACCTCTCTCCATCTACGCCAACGATACCACCATCAACCTGCGCGACGCCAAAGACGAACTCAAACTCTCCATCCGGCAGGAAAACCTGCTTTATGCGGAAGCGGCTTCCAACTATACCATTGTTTATTATTTAAAGAATGACAAAGTGGAACGTCTTTTGCTGCGCAGCACTTTCAAAAAAGTGGAGGAACAATTAACCCCGCACAGCTTCGCCCGCTGCCATCGCAGTTACATTGTCAATTTGCGAAAAGTGCAGCTGGTGCGGAAAGAAAGCGATGGCTTTTTCCTTGATATGGAGCACAATATCAACGGCATTCCTATCTCGCAAACCTACGCCGGAGACATGATTGTGCGCTTTGCTTCGGGTGAAAATTAGAATTTTCGCAGCAGACTGCCATCATATTTCATTTTTTTGTAATTTTGCAGGCTAATTTTAAAATCATTATTTCATAATAAAATACGAAAGAAAATGAGCGGTGGATTGTATTCGATGGATCAAAAAGATTTTGATCAGACGTTAGACTTAACGAAAGTAAAGCCCTACGGCGACACCATGAATGACGGCAAGGTGCAGCTGAGTTTCACGCTGCCTGTTCCGTGCGGTGACGAAGCCGTAGAAGCAGCCAAACAGATGCTGAAAAAGATGGGTTTTGAGAACCCGTTAGTGGTGTTTTACAAAGAGTTAACCGAAGGCTTCACCTTCTTCAACTGCTATGGCTCCACCGTACACACGGTAGATTATACCGCCATCCACGTACCCAAGGTGGAATCCACGGTGATGGATATGCACGAGACCGACGAGTACATCCGCGAGCATATCGGGCGCAAAATTATTGCCATCGGTGCCAGCACCGGTACTGATGCCCACACCGTTGGTATCGACGCTATCATGAACATGAAAGGCTACGCAGGTCACTATGGCATAGAGCGTTACGAAATGTTTGAAACGCTCAACATGGGCAGTCAGGTGCCGAATGAGGAGTTCATCGCAAAGGCTATCGAGATGAAAGCTGACGTGCTTTTGGTGTCGCAAACCGTAACACAGAAGGATGTTCACATCAAGAACCTCACCGAGCTGGTGGAGATGCTCGAGGCCGAAGGTTTGCGCGACAAGGTCATCCTGGTATGCGGAGGCCCGCGTATCTCGCACGAGTTGGCACAGGAACTGGGCTATGATGCCGGTTTCGGCAGCGGCTCTTACGCCGATGATGTGGCCTCCTACGTGGCACAAGAACTGGATCGCCGTCTCAACCATCATTAAGATTTGCAACGCGTTATTGTTTCTGTCAGCAACGACCTCTACAGCGACCAACGGGTAGATAAAGTATGCAACTCGCTGGTTAATATGGGGTTTAACGTCTTGCTGGTGGGAAGAAAATTGCCCAACTCCCCTGCCCTACAACCGCGCACCTACGCCACACGGCGGCTGCGGCTGCTGTTCAAAAAAGGATTTCTTTTCTATGCTGAACTGAATTTCAGGCTCTTCCTATTCTTGTTGTTTCATCGTTGCGACATACTGGTATCCAATGACTTAGACACGCTTTATCCCAACTTTCTCATCAGCAGACTGAAACGGAAGAGACTGGTGTACGACAGTCACGAATATTTCTGCGGGGTGCCAGAGTTGAACGGGCGACCACGGGTGCAGAAATTCTGGCGGCACATCGAGAAACGCTGCTTCCCGCATCTTACCGATGTAATTACTGTATGTGATTCTATAGCAAATCTTTACGACCAAGAATATCCGCGAAAGGAAAAGGTAAATGTGGTGCGCAACGTGCCCACCCGACAGCGGTTCCCCATCACGAAGAGCCGCGAAGAGTTGGGCTTGCCCACTGACAGCAAGCTGATTGTGATGCAGGGGGCCATCAACCGCGACCGAGGCGCCGAAGAGTTGATTTTGGCGATGAAAATGGTTCCTAACGCGCAGCTGCTTATCATCGGCAACGGGGATGTGGTGCCGCAACTCAAAGAGTTGACGCAAAAAGAGTTGATGGAAGACAGAGTACATTTTATTCCCAGAGTGACGCCAGCGGAGTTGGCCAACTACACGGCTTTGTGCGACCTTGGCTGTTCGCTGGAGAAGGACACCAATCTCAACTACCGGTACTGTCTGCCCAACAAGTTGTTCGACTACATCAAGGCGGGGATTCCTTGTGTGGTGAGTGATCTGCCGGAGATGGCGGCGGTGGTGAGAGGGAGTGGCGTGGGGCTGGTGGTGCCGGAGCATACGCCGGAGGCCATCGCGACGGCCATCAGCAGGCTGCTGAACGACAAAGAGTTGTACACCTCTTGCAAGGTGGCGACGGAGCGGGCGGCGGAACAGTATTGCTGGGAGCGCGAGGAAGAGAAGCTACGAGCGATTTACTTGAAATAGTGTTATTCCAAAACATTTATTTACAACGATTTATAAATAAATTAGATGATGAAATTGAGAATCTGCATAACATTCCTATTGGCAACCCTATTGTCGGGCAGCCTATCCGCTAAGTCGGTGGATGCCACTACAGCCTGTACCGTTGCCTCACACTTTTTTGCCCAAAAATACAACCATGCAAACGGATCGCTCACTCCCATAGTGGCTTACACCGCTCCCCTGCTGCGTGGAGAGAATGACTCAGCACCCAGTTTCTATGTCGTCAACTTCGAGCCGGACGGCTTTGTCATCGTAGCGGGCGATGACCGTGTACAACCTATTCTGTCCTTTTCTAATGAGGGGACGTTTGTCACCGAAAACATCCCCGCCCACATACAATTTTTCTTGGATAGTTATACTCAAGAAATTCAATATATTATTGATAACCAATTATATAACAACACAGAAATAACCCAACAATGGAAGGCACTTCTTTCTGGGAATGCTCTTTCACCCAAAGATGGAGAGGTGGTCGTGGGGCCGTTGCTCGGCAACAACCAGTGGAACCAGACCAAGTATTACAACGACCTCTGTCCTGCTGATGCTACGGGCAATTCGGCATACGGCGGACATGCGGCGGTGGGGTGCGGCGCGATTGTCATGGGACAGGTGATGCGCTATTGGCGATTTCCCACCACAGGCACTGGAAGTCATTCATATACCAGCAACTATGGCACCCTTTCGGCCAACTTTGGGGCGACAACTTACCATTACGAGTATATGCCCGACAAACTCTCCATCATGCACCATCCGGATAGCTGTGTGGAAGCGATTGCCACTTTGCTGTACCATTGCGGCGTGTCGGTGAATATGAATTACGGACCGGAGGCGAGTGTGGCCAACTCCAACCGTATTGTGTCGGCTCTTTCCACCTACTTTCGCTATCCCACTACCATACAATACATTGAACGCGGGAATCTTTCCACCACCACATGGCTCAATTATTTGAAAAACGAGCTTGACGAAGGTGCCCCCTTCATGTATGGAGGAAGTGGGAACTATGGTGGGCATGTATGGACTTGCGACGGCTACCGCGACGACAACTATTTCCATTTCAACTGGGGATGGGGCGGACAGCAGAACGGCTACTATGCACTAACCAACTGCAGTTCATACGGTTTCAACAGCAATCATGCCATCATCATCGGCATCCGCGGACCGGAATTGCCCCAAGCAATTGGGGAGAATAGCGGGAGAAAAGTCATGGCATACCCCAATCCCACCAGTGGTATCGTACACGTACAGACGGAAGGACAGTCTATGGTGGAAGTGCAAGTATTTGACCTATTCGGGAAAATGCTCTTCCAACAGAGCGTAGGCAAAGATGACTTTTCGGTTGACTTATCTAACTTTTCTTCTGGCACTTACTTATTACGGATCATCTCCGACAAGGGAGTTGAGACGGTCAAGGTGGTCAGGGATTAGTGGTCAATTTCTGATAGAGGTCTAATTGTTTAGCCACAATTTCCTCTCTCTTTGTTCAGCTGTTGGGTTGCACCACGGGAAGTTGTTATAAACGATATAGGCAGAGTAGCGATAATCGCTTTCAAGACGTCCACAAACAACCCGCATCTATGCGTTGTGGACTTGGCTCGTGCCCATCGCAAAAAATAAAAAATGCGAATCATTTTGATGGTACAGCCTGCAAAAATAGGAAAAAATAAAAATAAAGAGAGGTGGCGGGAAAAATCCCGCACAATGACGTGGTTATGGATTATCGAGCTGAAAGGACAGTGAAAATCAGTTCCATTCTTCAGGGTTCACCTCGTCGATTTCTTCACGCAGATTTTCAATGATAAATTCCTGACGCTCACGGCTGTTGTTGCCCATATAATAGTCCAGCAGCTCTGAAATCTTGGTGTTGGGTTCCAGCACGATGGGTTCGAGCCGCATCGACTCGCCGATGAAGTGTACAAACTCCGGCGGCGAGATCTCACCCAGACCTTTGAATCGGGTGATTTCAGGTTTAGAAATCTTCTTCATCGCATCCTGCTTCTCCTGCTCGCTGTAGCAGTAGATGGTCTTCTGCTTGTTGCGCACGCGGAAAAGCGGGGTCTGCAAGATATACACATGGCCGGCGCGTACCACGTCGGGGTAATAGTTCAAGAAGTAGGTCATCAGCAGGAGGCGGATGTGCATGCCATCCACATCGGCATCGGTGGCGATGACAATATTGTTGTAGCGAAGGCCTTCGATACCGGCATCAAGGTTGAGGGCGGCATTGAGCAGACTCAACTCCTCGTTCTTATAGACATCCGCTTTCTTCATGACATTCAGCGTTTTACCGCGCATACTGAACACCGCCTGCGTCTTGCTGTCGCGCGAGGTGGTGATGGAGCCGGAGGCCGACAGACCCTCGGTGATGAAGATGGTGGAGCTGAGTCCTTCGGCGTTGCGGTCGGTATTGTAGTGGTACTTGCAGTCGCGGAGCTTGGTATTGTTGAGACTCACCTTTTTCTGAATCTCCTTATTTCCCTTCTTAATGTTGGCAATTGCCTTACGCTCGGCCTCCGACTCTAGGATTTTCTTTTTGATGATATCCCCTACCTCGGTGTGCATGTGCAGATAGTTGTCTAACAGTCTGCCTACCACATCGTTCACGTAGTTGCGGATGGTCTGTCCATCGGGCTGCATGAGAGTGGAGCCGAGGCGGATTTTGGTCTGCGACTCAAACACCGGCTCCTGCACCTTGATGGAGATGGCGGCAACCAGGGCGTTGCGGATGTCGTTGGGATCATAATCTTTGCCGAAATAGGTGCGCAAGGTCTTGACGATGGCCTCACGGAAAGCGTTCTGGTGCGTACCGCCCTGCGTAGTATTCTGGCTGTTGACAAACGAGTAGTACTCTTCGCCGTAGTGGCGGGTGGTGTGGGTGATGACGAACTCAAACTTCTCATCCTGCAACTGGATGGGGTCGTACAGCATCTCGTCTTTGTTCACATTATTGCAAAGAAGGTCGTACAAACCATTCTTGGAGAAGATTTTTTGTCCGTTGAAATGGATGGAAAGCCCACGGTTGAGGTAGGCGTAGTTCCACATCATCTTTTCGATATATTGGGTGAACCAGCGGTAGTTGACGAAGATAGAATCGTCGATGATAAAGGAGGTGAAAGTGCCGGAACGCTGGTCGGAGAGCTCGATGGGCGACTCGTTGGTGAGCTGGCCGCAGGAGAACTCGGCGGATTTGGTCTGTCCGTCGCGGAAACTCTGCACTTTGAAGTAGGTGGAGAGGGCGTTGACAGCCTTCACACCCACGCCGTTCTGACCGATGGAGTTGGTGAAAGCCTCGCTGTTGAACTTGCCGCCAGTGTTGATTTTGGAGACGCAGTCCACCATCTTGTTGAGCGGGATGCCGCGGCCGTAGTCGCGCACCGCCACGACATTGTCCTTGATTGAGACCTCAATCGTCTTGCCATGCCCCTGCATAAACTCGTCGATGGAGTTGTCGATGACCTCTTTGAGGAGCACGTAGATACCGTCGTCGTGGGAGCTTCCGTCGCCCAGCTTGCCGATATACATGCCAGGACGGAGGCGGATATGTTCGTACCATTCGAGGGTGATAATGTTGGAGTCGTTGTAATTTTCAGCCATTTTCTTCAGAAGATAATTGATGAATTTCGGGCGCAAAGTTATGCAAAAAAACTGACTTTTCCGGGCATTCTTTCGTAATTTTTTGAGCTGTTGATTGTTTGTAATTCTGGGGGGAAAGCGTTAGAAAAATGTTGAAAAAATAAGGGGGTAATCCGAGGGAATTTTCAGAAAGTTCATGTAAATTTGCAAACTAAAATAATTAGGCCATCATTTATAGAAAATAATTAAAATACAATAACTTATGAAAAAAGCTACCTTTTTAATTCTGCTCTGCGCCGCCATGATAGGCGTAGGATGCAGCTCTTCCAATGCCAGCAAGAGCAATTCCGCAGTGAAAGATGCCCAAAATGAATCTTCTGATGAGCAGACAGTTCCTGAAACAATAACAGAACGCAATATGGACGATTTAACGAAAGTAATTTTCAAGACCAGCATGGGCGACATCACCATTGCCCTGTACGACAACACGCCGCTCCACAAGGAGAATTTCCTGAAACTCGTGAAGGAGAACTACTACGACGGAGTTCTCTTCCACCGCATCATCCAGGGCTTTATGATTCAGACTGGCGACCCCGACTCTAAGGGTGCCCCGGCTGGCATGCAGCTCGGCAGTGGCGGTCCCGGCTACACCATTCCCGCAGAGTTCCGCAATGAGAACTACCACAAGCGCGGTGCTGTGGCTGCCGCACGCCAGGGCGACCAGCAGAATCCCACCAAAGCCTCATCAGGCTCACAGTTCTACATTGTGGATGGCAAAAAGTTCAATGAAAATGAACTGAAACAGATTACGGCCTACTATGGCACCACGTTCACCCAAGAGCAGACCGAGATTTACACCACTGTGGGCGGCGCGCCGTTCCTTGACATGCAATACACCGTCTTCGGCGAAGTGGTGGAAGGTATGGATGTGGTAGATAAGATTGCCGCACAGAAGAAAGACCGTTTCGACCGTCCTTTCAACGACATCAAGATCATCTCCACCACGGTAGTTGAATAACTCCTATCCCTCTCAACACACATTCATTAAAATCCAAAACTCATGTCAATCATTGAAAAAATCAGTTCAGAATTAGAGAATTTCAACGTCAACACGGCAGAAGCGTTAGAGAAGTTCCGGATGCAGTTCTTAAGCAAGAAGAGCGAGTTGCAGGGGCTGCTCAGCGAGATCAAGAACGTGCCGGTGGAAGAGCGCAAGAACTTCGGGCAGCAGGTCAACCTGCTGAAGCAGCGTGCGCAGGCCATCTTCGAGGAGCACCGCGCCCGTCTGGAAGCCAGTGCCCCCACCCAGCAGAGCGACATTGACGTGACCCGCACTGCGGCCACCGCAGAACTTGGCTCGCGCCATCCCATCTCCCTGATGATGGACGAGGTTTGCGGCATCTTCGAGCGCATCGGCTTCACCACCGTGACGGGCCCCGACATCGAGGACGACTGGCACATCTTCACGGCACTCAACTTCCCGGAGGAGCATCCCGCCCGCGACATGCAGGACACCTTCTTTGTGGACCAGAAGCCCGACATCGCCCTGCGCACCCATACCTCCACCCTGCAGGTGCGCACCATGGAGAAGCAGCAGCCGCCTATCCGCGTGATCTGCCCCGGACGCGTGTTCCGCAACGAGGTCATCACCTCCCGCGCCCACTGCATCTTCCACCAGATGGAAGGCCTGTACATCGACAAGAACGTCTCTTTCGCCGATATGAAACAGACACTGCTCTATTTCGCCAAGCAGCTTTTCGGTGAGAACACACGAATCCGCCTGCGCCCCTCCTACTTCCCCTTCACCGAACCGTCGGCGGAGATGGATGTGTCGTGCAACATCTGCGGCGGGGAAGGATGCGCCCTGTGCAAACACACCGGATGGGTAGAAATCCTCGGTTGCGGCATGGTGGACCCCAACGTGCTGGAGAACTGCGGCATCGACAGCAAGGTCTATTCTGGCTTCGCCTTCGGCCTCGGTATCGAAAGAATGACGATGCTCAAATACAAGACCAACGACATCCGCCTTTACTTCGAGAACGACGCCCGTTTCATCCAGCAGTTCACTGCAGCTGGCCGTTAATCGTGCGCAAACATGGGCAAACTCATAGCCTTCATCAAAAAATATCTGCATATCATAATTTTTGTGATATTGTTTATCGTGGGCTTCTACTTCATCTACCAAACCACGACCTACCCGCGTTTTGCCATTGCCCATGCCACCTCAACCCTAACGGCACCAGTCAACAAATTGAGTTACAATATCATCAGGCATTTCAACCTGAGGCCCGAGAATGATGCGCTTGTACAGCAAAACCTACAACTTCTGCAAGAAAGAGATGCCAACTTTCTCATCAGCAGCGACTCTATCGCCACTGCGGAAAGCATCGTCACAGATACAAACACCCACAAAACTACCCGCACCAAATTGTACGACTACTCCAGCGCCAACGTGGTGTACAACACCATCCATCGCAAATGCAACTATATGATGATTGACAAAGGCACCGAGGACGGCGTGGTCCCCGACATGGCTGTGCTGTCTGCCAGCGGTATCGCCGGTGTGGTCACCGATGTCACCGCCCATTTTGCCACCGTAACATCCCTGCTTCACCCCAACAGCAAAATCAGCGCCAAGGTCATCCCTGCCGAC
Organism: Bacteroidales bacterium; assembly: GCA_017962845.1. Classification (GTDB taxonomy): domain Bacteria; phylum Bacteroidota; class Bacteroidia; order Bacteroidales; family WCHB1-69; genus UBA1756. Next base: position 21,028 of record JAGCUN010000003.1, read on the forward strand.
CAGCTCGGCACTGTCGCTTGGAAATATGGAGATCCCACCACGGCCTATCTCCATGATATTCCAGAACATATGAATATCAATGTAGGAGACAGCGTGGTCACCAGCGGTTTTTCCGACATCTTCCCCAGTGGCCTCCTTATTGGTGTCATCTGCGAGAAAACCAAATCACCCACCGACAGCTTCCTCACCCTCAAAATCAAGCTCGCCACAGACTTCAACCACGTCAATCACGTTTATATCGTCCGCAACCTATATAAGGATGAGATGGATCAACTAAAAGAAAACATGGAAGATGAATAACATTATCACCAAACAGATTTTGAGCTTCTTCCTCCTGCTGGCTCTCCAAATATTGGTGTGCAACCACATCTATGTGTTCGGATTTATCAACCCGAACGTCTACTTACTGGCTCTTCTGCTACTCCCCATCACCCTCCCGAAATCCGCCCAATATGCCATCGGCTTCACCACCGGTCTTATTGTGGATATTTTCGACCTCACACTGGGCATTCATGCTGTCGCATGCCTCATCTTCATTGCTCTTCGCCCATGGATTATCAAAATCCTAAGTGTCAACAAGATAAAAACAGAGGAGACCGTCCCCACACCCAAGACCAAGGATTTTTCATGGCTTCTTTATTACACCCTCATCATGGTTTTCATCCATCAGACCTTCACAAGTCTGCTCGAAATATGGAGTTTCAACCGCTTCGGCATCACCCTCATCTCCATTGTGGTCAACACTGCTATCACATCACTGTTCATCCTCTGTATTGAATATATCTTTATTCCCAATAAGTCAAACCTCAACAAATCATTATTATGAAATCAAAGTTAGTTATCGGAAACTGGAAAATGAACAAGGACTTCGAGGCCGCCGAAGAGCTTACCACGGCCATCCAAGAAGCCATCGAGAATATCAATCTTAAAACCGAGGTTGTGCTTTGTCCGCCATTCCCCTACTTGGAGCTGGTGACCGACATGGCCGACGAGTCTAATTTCAACGCGGGTGCGCAGAACTGCAGCCAGTTCAACGACGGAGCTTACACCGGTGAGGTATCGGCGGCGATGCTGGCTGGCATGGGCGTCACCTTCTGCATAGTCGGTCACTCCGAGCGGCGCAAATATTTCCACGAGACCTCCGAGGTGATTGCCGAGAAGGTGGACCGCCTCATCGAGCAGGAAATCATCCCGGTAGTTTGTTGCGGCGAGGTGTTGGAGGAGCGTCAGGCAGGCCGCCATTTTGAAGTGGTGGAAGCCCAGATCAAAGAGGCGCTTTTCCACCTGTCCAAAGAGAAGTTCGAGCATGTGGTCATCGCCTACGAGCCCGTATGGGCCATCGGCACCGGAGAAACCGCCACACCTGCACAGGCTGAAGAAATGCATAAGTTCATCCGCACTTTGGTGGAAAAGAAATATGGCACCGAAACAGCGTACAATAGCTACATCCTTTATGGTGGCAGCTGCAATCCGAGCAACGCCATGGACCTTTTCACGCAAGAGGATGTGGACGGCGGACTGATTGGCGGTGCATCGCTCAAATCAGGCGATTTTGTAGCCATCATCGAGGCCGCGGAGACAGCAGTCAACGAGAACTAACATGGGACTGATATTCCAATATAGGTGGTAGGGGCGCAAAATTTTGCGCCCCTACTTTTTTTGATTACACCAACTAAAAACGGGCAGCCATTATAATGGCTGCCCGTTTTGAACTATTGGGAACGATAACTATCGGCGGGTAACTTTCACCACGGCGGTACGACCGTCGGTGGTAGTGAAACGCACAATGTACATGCCCGGAGCGTAAGCGCTGAAATCAAGCTGCTGCTCGCCAGACATCTGGCTGTTAGAGAGGATGCGGCCGAACATGTCGCAAATCTGCACCTCGCAGGCGTTGGCAGCCTCAAAGCTGACGTTCACCAGACCGGTGGTAGGATTCGGATAGAGACTTACGCCCAACACTTCAGCCTCATCAATACCCACGATTTCGATAATGTCGGCATTGCTGCGCGGCAGAATCTGGTAGGTGGGTTCGTCAGCGGGCATATAGATGGAGGCAAAACCAATCACATCCGCATTGGCGCCAGCGGCCAAGGTGGTATCCAAAGTCTTGAACTGGTTGCGGAACATTGCACTGCCCGTCTCGTCGGTCACGACAACTTCGGTGGCTTCTTCGGTGGTGAACTCAAGGCCATCGGGGAAGGTAACATTGTTCACGCGCACCAAGCGGGACTCATATTCGGCGAAGTTGGTGGAAAGCTGCTGAATGTCAACGAGCACCGGAGCAACAGTAGCCGTACCGAAAGCGGCGGCCCAGTCGGCAACCGGAACCATCTCGTTGAGACCATTGTACAGACTGTAGGTTCCCACGATACCACCACTGATGACATCACCCTCGTTGTAGGTGCGGGTAACGACCGGTGTGGTATTGTCATAAACGAGAAGTCCGCCGGTGGCATCCTCGATGAAGATGCGACGGCCGTTGCGGTACACGAAGGTGACGCTGCCCGTAATGCGGTAAGTGCCAGCGGCAACCGCTCCTGCTGCCTTGAAATCGGCGATGGTAGCCACAGCGGTCGGGAAGGTATATTCGGCGAATGCCACATTGCTGGGATCCATACCGCCCTTGAAAGCGCGGGCTTTCAGCGTGCAGGTGCTGTCGATCACGAAAGGATTGTAGTACTGCATGCTGGTTTCATCGGGGGTGGTGCCATCGGTGGTGTAATAGATGGTAGCACCTTCAGTGGCACAGGTCAGCGTAACCGTAATCGGGTTGATGTAGCTGTTGCTGGGCTCGGAGATGACCGGATCGTCCACTACGCTGGGTTCCAAACCGGTAACGCCATAAACGCTCACACGGTCGAAAGTGAGATGAGCAGTGCCGTTCGGGATATCTTCGGCATCCAATTCAATCTGGAATTTCAGACGCACAGAATAATACTGGCCCGAATCAGAAACGAAATAGGTGAAATCCTGTGGGTTGGTGGTCAGCACATATACGGAGTCAGCGCCATAGGTGGCACCGCCATCGAGTGAGCGGCTCACGCGGAGATTCACATGTTTGTTACGCCATTTGGCGGTGAACTCAACCTTGGTGACATTGTGCAGATTGAAGTTGGTGAAGGCATAGCCCATAACGTCGGGAGAGCTGGTGTACCAGCGCATCTGCATCGACTGAGCACCATCAATCGCGTAATTGGTAGAAACCGTACCAAAATAGCTACCCCACTGCTGGTCTTCAGGACCGTCGTAACGGATGGTGGCATTATTATAAGTATTGGTAGCGTTAAAGTCTTCATCTTCTTCAAAACCAACCGTATAAATCACTTCATCAATCGGAATCACCGCATTCAGAGCAACGGTAGCCACCACATCGCCGGAGGTCAGCGTGACGGTAGCGGAAGCAGAAGACTCACCCACGAAAGTAACGGTCACCTCGGCTGCGTTAGCGTTGGCAGGCAGCGTGACCGGAGTCACCTCGAAAGCAGCGTTATCCACCGTGATGGCGATGGTTTCCGTGAGGTTGAAGGCCGTCACCGTGAAGGTGTGTGTTTCATTGGTAGCCTCAAATAAGAGGGCAGTCTCGGAGGTCTCGATGGCCACGTAAGTCGTGGTGAGCAAGAAAATGGTCGTGTCGGTGGCCAAAACCTCATTGTCGCTGGTCACCAAGGAGACGATGTACTGGCAGTCGCCAACCTCAGTCAGATAACCCATCAAATCAGCACTTTGATGTGCAGTCACTTCGTCTGCATCGTGGAGATAGGTGTCGAGCACATTCTCACCATTGAGGGTGAGTTCCACATGGATCATCGAGCCATTCTCAAAATTAAAATAGTTATAGGTAAATGCAGGATTCAGGACCTCATTTTGTTCATACACCTGACCGTAAGCAGGATAAGTGATGTTGACATCGGCAATCATCGGAACGATATCGTACTGTCCGCGAGGGGCGAGACGATGCTGATCATCGTGAGGGATGGCGAAGCCCGTCACCGTGCACATTCCTGAAGGAACAGTATAGTTATCGAGAACACGGAGCTGGTTGCAGGCCAAAATCTCATCGCTGCCCTGCGTTAGCGTCACATAGCTGTTGCTGGAAGTGCTGAAAGTACCGCTTTGGAAAGTAGCGTTGGTGACGGTCACGAGTTTGCAATCGTAGCTGTCGAAGTTGGCGTTCAATTCGGCAATGGTTACCTCTATGGGCTCAACTGCAGTGCCCTGAGTGGGCGTGGGGTTGAGGAACTCCGCATTAGCGATTTCTACCAATCCATAATAGGGAGATTTTACACCGCAAACGCCACCGCTGATAACATCGCCATTGGTGAAAGTCGGCATGCCGGAACCATAGATGCAGGTGGCGGCAGTGGCGTCGGTAATGAAGATATAGCTGCCCGTCTGATGGCTTACCGTAAGGTCGCCAGTCAGCTTGAAGTAGGTGTGTTCAGCATCGTTTTTGAATTCAGAAATGGTGCTCACCTCGGTAGGAAGCACGTAATCGGCGGTGCGTACTGCGCTGACATCCAGGCCGTCAGCGTATGCGATAGCGGAAAGGGTGGAAGTGGCATTGATGGTGACGGGGGCGGTATACAGCGTACCGTTGACATCACTAGGAGTAGTGCCATCAAGGGTGTAATAGATGGAGGCACCGTCTGTAGCACAGGTAATCTCCACCTCGAATGCGTTGCAGTAGTTGCCTGCCAGCTGTGAGAACTGCGGCTGTGCGGTGATGGGCAGGTCGCTCACACCGCTGATTTCGATATTATCCAGACGGTTGTTGCCGCCGGTGCCGCTTGCTCCATCAAAAGTCACCTTGATATAGACTTCCGACTGGTTGTTGACCTCGCTGGCGAGCGTGAAGCTGCGAACTACGGCAAAGGTGGTGTTGGTACCCGAGTTCATGCCCGTCATCACCGTATCATCCACAAAATTCACACCATCGAAGCTGTGCGACCAAGTCTGGGTGGTGAAACCCGTGGAGGAACCACGATGGTTGAAGCTCACCTGAATGTCCACCATGTCCTGGGTGGAAACCACGAAAACGGCGCAGTCGCCATTATGGTCTGAACCCACGAACGTGATGCTCTTATTGGCAGCGGTCACTTCGCAGAGAGCGGTTTCCGGGGCGACACCGTTATTGCCGAAATAGATACCGGCATTGGTGCCAGAGGTCACCACAGCCCATTCGGAGGAACCGTGCGTGCCGTCAGCGTAGAGCGTACCCTCGCCACATTCGGCCGGCATGGCATTCGGATTGGTGGTCGTAGGAAACGTCCAACCCGCGATGGTGGTGCGCTGGGCCATCACCTGCGACACCGACAGCATCAGTATCATCACAAATGCTGATGCAACAATTGATAAAATTTTCTTCATAAAATAAAATATTTAAAATAAATAATCAATTAATATTCAAATATTTACAATAATTTCAACCTATAATATTGACAAGGCAAAGTTAATTAAAATCCTCAAATAATCAATATCCCCCTCACAAATTCTGCTCATATTTATACTTTTTCTCCATAAAGACCGCCATTCATTCATGCTCATCCCACATCTATTCCTTTTCGCCAAAATAAAAGCCAATAAAAAAGGCTCCTCGAAAGGAGCCTTTACACTAAATTATTTATAGTCATAAATATTGGTCGTGTTAGATGTGTATCGATAATTATCTGACGAATAATAATAAGAATGAGTCTGTGTAGAAGGAACATTGCCATTGTATGTATAAGAATAGTTGTAAACTTCACTTTCTCCATCATAACGATATTCTTCACGAGTAACATTGTTCTTCGACAATATTGTGCTCACATCAGAACCTTCCATTTCCCACAATCCACACATAGGATTCAGCTTATTGTCGTAGGTATAATAGATGTCCTCTCTATCACCATCTTCCAAGTAGGTAATATGTTTCACATTATCACCATCCCATTCATAAAGCATTTCGTATGTGTCAGTTCCTTTCGGATCATTCATATTATTATGCCTTTGAGGACGCTGGGGAAGATTGAGTATCCACGACGGCAGAGGATGTGCATTAGCGGCCTTCGAATCAAAGTATGTGACAGTAATCTTGGAGAGTTTTTTCCCATTATGCTCAATATTGTAGATGGCTTCTCGAGTGGAACCATCATAAAGTTCGATGGTGGAGAGTTTCCCCTTCTCGTAGATAAATTCATAGCGTTCTGTGCCACCCCAGTTGATAGTCGTGAGTTTCTTACCCTCATAAACAAAATATTCAGTGCTTTGAAGCGTACCGTCAGAATAATGGTCTATGCTTTCCAACTGCTTGCCATTCCAGTTCCAGATCTGGGAAACATAATTGCTGCTACTTTCGTCAAGGGTCTCCCATCCATATTCGCCATAGTACTCTGACTTAGATGAATTAGAACAGGTGATTTTGCTGATTTGTTTCTTGGGGGAGAATTGTCCCTCTTTGTTACAAGACACCATCACCGAGCAAAGCAGGGCGATGACCAAAAGAAATGATAAATGCTTCATAATTAAAATTAATACATAATTAATAAACTTGTTTTCAAAGGCGCAAAATTACAAAAAATTCTGAAAAATACAGAATTGTGCTGGAAAATTTCAAGCGACTGCATTCTTTTGATATTACTTCGACACCATTTGAATTGTTAACAAAAGTTAATGATGTTTTCCGATTGGGCAAAAAATTGTAATTTTGCACTCCGAAAAATTTAAATAACAATAAAAGTGAATTGATATGGCAACAACTGCAGATTTCAAGAACGGCTTATGCATAGAGTTCAACGGCGATCTTTGGAAAATTGTTGAGTTCCAACATGTTAAACCTGGCAAAGGTCCCGCTTTCGTTACTTCCAAACTGAAAAATCTCAAGACCGGCCGCGTGTTGGAGAACACTTTCACCGCCGGCGTGAAGATCGAATTGGCGAACGTTGAGCGTCGTCCCTACCAATTTTTGTACAAAGAGGGTGACGACATGTACAACTTCATGCACACCGAGACCTACGAACAAATCTCTATCCCTCACGACCTCGTGAGCAACCCTGACCTGCTGAAGGAAGGCCAGACCGTGGAGATGATGTTCGATGCCAAGACCGAGACTCCCCTCACCTGTGAGATGCCCGCTTTCGTGGCACTGGAAGTCACCTATACCGAACCCGGCGTGAAGGGCGATACCGCCACCAACACGCTGAAGAGAGCCACCGTTGAGACTGGCGCAGAGGTGTTTGTGCCGCTTTTCATCGAAACCGGTGAGAAAATCATGGTGGACACCCGTACCAACAAATACTCAGAACGAGTCAAGGAATAATGAAATTAGCTAATCCCATCTCTATTGACGAGCTTCTGGGCATCCTGCAAACAGAAGCCATCGTCAAGGGGAAGACAGACAACCGCGTGTGCGGCATCAATGAGCTGCACTCTGTAGAAGAGGGTGACCTGTCGTTCGTGGACAACGAGAAGTACTACGACCGAATGTTGCGCAGCAAGGCCTCTGTCATCCTGATTGACAAGGATTACGACTGTCCGGAAGGCAAGACCCTGATCTTCGTCAAAGACCCGCTGATGAGCTACTTGACAGTGGTGCGGAAATACATCCATTTCACTCCCCAGCAGGAGGCCATCCACCCGTCGGCGCAGATTGGCGAAGGCACGGTGGTGCAGCCCTGCACTTTCATCGGTGAGAATGTCTCCATCGGCAAGAATTGCATCATCCACTCGAATGTCAGCATCTATGCCGACACGGTAATCGGCGACAATGTAGTCATCCATTCTGGCAGTGTCATCGGCGCAGATGCCTGCTATTTCCAGAAACGTCCTGACGGCTGGGTGAAATTCGACTCCTGCGGCAAGACCCTCATCGGCAACGATGTGGAGATCGGCTGCTGCGTCTGCATCGACCGTGGCGTGTCGGGCGACACTTACGTCGGCGACGGTTGCAAGTTCGACAATTTCGTACAGGTAGGCCATGACACCTATATCGGCAAGAGATGCTTGTTCGGATCCCATTCAGCAGTTGCCGGTTGTTCCCGCATCGAGGACGAGTGTGTTGTTTGGGCCAAATCAGTGATCAACAAAGATTTGACGATTGCCAAGCGCACCACCATCCTGGCCCTTTCGGCTGTTGATAAGAATGTGACGGAGGAAGGCACAACGCTCTTCGGCACGCCCGCTATCGATCCACGCCGCAAATGGCGCGAGATGGCCTGTACACGACAACTTCCGGAAATGGCCGACGAGCTCCAACAACTCAAGAAGGAGTTAGCGGAACTGAAAGAACAATTATCGAAATAGTTACGAGAGGATGCCGAAAGCATCCTCTTTTTTTTCATCTCCTGCCCTATCTTTCCGGCCACTCTAGCAGGATGGTGACTGGACCGTCGTTGACAAAATCAACCTTCATGTCAGCACCAAAGATGCCGGTTGCCACGTGCAGACCGTACTGTTCGCGAAGAATATTGTTGAAAAGGTCGTACAACGGTTCGGCGACATCGGGCCGGGCGGCACGGATGAAACTGGGACGGTTGCCCTTGCGCGCGTCGCCATATAGGGTGAACTGCGAAATGCTCAGGATTTCACCCGACACATCCGCCAAAGAGAGATTCATCTTCCCCTCCGCATCCTCAAAAACACGCATCCAAGCGACTTTCTTCGCCAAAAACTCTACTTCAGCGGGCGTATCTTCATGACAAAAGCCCACCAGCAGCATAAATCCCTTGCCAATCTCCCCTATCGTTTGACCGTCCACACGCACCGCCGCACGACTGCAACGCTGTACTACCACTCTCATAATCTATTGTTTTTTTTACCATGTTCTACATGTTGGAGCGCAAAAGCCCCAAAAAGTCCGAAGCCACCTTCAATATTATTATAGGTCTGTATCGGTTCCAATAAAAAGGTGCTCAATGCGCCCAAATCATTCAGCGTGCTTTCATACAGATAACAATGCTTGTCGAGGAAGAGAATCCACTCCACCTCTTCATCTATCTCATCATCTCCCTCATAATCAGTGTCATATTCATAGAGATAACGCATAATTTTGCCATCCCTACCCTCATCAGAGAAACAATTATAAACCTTACTTCCCTCATGCAACGTCATCAGGGAGAAATAGGTGGTATAATAACGACTCATCTCCACCTCAGTCCAGTCATCGTCAAACTCCTCTTCCCAAAGTGTGCCGAAAGCGTAGTAGTTTTCCTCTCCCGCATAGTCATTCCACGTCAGATAGGTGTCATAATGCGGATCATTATAGAAGGCGCCATCGTGTGTATCGTTCTGATTGAGAATATGTTCCCAATGCAAATGGATGTCACGTGCGTATGGAACCGTACAGGTAGAGGTCACTTCATCATAATCGCGTGCGAAAGCACGGATGTAATAGGTCTGTCCCTCTACGACAGGAAAATCAGTGGTGGGCAGCAGATACAGTTTTTGGATGGAATCGTACTGGGCGGCGTGCCAGTTGGCCTTGTCGGTAGAGAGTTCCACCACACCATCCCCAATGATTTGGATATCCTCGCGGCTGCCGCTACCGTACAAGAGGTGGGTGTGCGACAGGTGCACTTTCACCGTGTCCATCCCCGGGAAGATACGGCAGTATAGCACCAACTTCTGTGTCTCGTGAAGCTGGTCTTCAATATCTACAGTCGAAATGCACCCTGTCAACCCTACGGTAAGCAGGAGCATAACCAACATCAGAATTTTATGCAATTTATTCATTATCAATAACAAAGATTAAAAACGAAAATGATAGGTAAAGGAAGGAATGATGGGGAAAATACAGACTTTCTTCAGCACTTGGGAAGATGTGCCCGTACTGGAATCATATTCGCTATCAACAAAATAGAAGAACGCGTTTTTGTAATTGTACACATTGTAGATGCTCACCTCGAAGATGCTCTCCCCTTTCTTTTTGTGGGGCACGATAAACTGCGCTCCGATGTCAAGATGATGGAAAGGTTGCATACGGAGGTTATTTTTCTCGCTATAATTCTCCACATAACCCACATAATGACCGTAATCATCGTTATAGAGAGCGGCATCGGGGTCGGGATAGAGGTAATCTTGGAGATACTGCGAGATGTTTTGTTCCTGATATACCGAGACGGGCAGCGTGACCGCATTCCCCGTGGCGAATACCCATGCCAGCGACAGGTTGATTTTCTTGGTGGGACTGTACATCAGCACGATAGAGACGTCGTGGCGGCGGTCGTAGCGGGCGAAGAACTTACGGCCAAAGTTGAGGTCATCGAACTGCTGCTGCGTCCACGAGAGGGTGTAGCCGATCCAGCCGGTGAACTTGCCGGCATTTTTGCGCACCAGAAACTCAACTCCATACGACCAACCCTTGCCGGCCGTGACATTGTCGCTCCAAATTTTCTCGAACTCACCCGTTTGGTCGAAAATCCCCTCCAAAGCATCCAAGAAGAAAGAGGCTCCCTCTTTGTAAGCGAGCACATTGTTGAGATGCTTGTAGTAACCCTCCACCGAAAACGACATCGAAGGGTTGTACAGGTCGTAGTGCAAGCCGAGGGCGACCTGCTGCGAGCGTTGCGGTTTCACATTCGCCGTAACGGGTACCCACAGGTCGGTAGGAAGTCCTATCGTACTGGTACTGAGCAACAACATACTCTGGCTCATCATGGCATACGAGGCTTTGAGGGCGAGGTTGGGCAAAAAGTTGTAGCTCATAGAGAGGCGGGGCTCCGGCGAGAAATAGGTGCGGCGCGGCACAGAGAAACAGGTGAGCCGAATGCCCGGATTGATACGGAACTTATTGCGGATGTTGATCTCATCCTCGGCATACAGCGAGTATTCCAGACCATGCTCCATCTGCACCTGTTTCGAGGAGAGAGTGTCCTCCTTCAACGAGATGGCACTCGGGCACGATTGGTGATAGGTAACTGCAGCACCGACGAGAATACGCTGCAAGCCATCCGGCACGTAGGTCAGGTCGTACTTGAGGGTATAGTCGCGAATACCTGATTTATAGGTAGAAGAATACTGATAATCAACACCTTTATATTTGTCGTAAATGTCCATCGTATAGTCGCTGAACACGAAAGTCAAGTTGGAGAAAAGATTAGAGGTGAAGAGATGGTTCCAGCGGGCGGTGGCGGTGGCGTTCTGCCAGTAAAGCCCCATCTTATATTTCTCTTTCTCACCCTCATCCCTAAAAAACTCCTCCAGATGGAATTTGTCGCGGCCGAAGTAGGCACTCAGATATAGTTTGTTTTTATCGCTGATATCGTAGTTGAATTTGGCGTTGAGGTCGAAGAAATAGTAGCCTGCTGATGAACCGGGCGAAAGAATCTTCATGAGGGGGCGTGCCAGCAGGTCAAAGTAGGTGGTACGGCCGGATAGCATGAACGAGGCCTTGTTTTTCACGATGGGGCCTTCCACCATCAGGTGCGACGAGATGATGCCGATGCCACCCTCACCGTGATACTCGGTTTTGTTGCCCTCCTTCATGTGGACATCAATTACGGAAGAGAGACGACCTCCGTAACGAGCTGGGAATCCGCCTTTTACCAACTCCACCGACTTGATGGCATCGCCATTGAAGATGGAGAAGAAGCCAAGCAAATGGTTCGCATTGTAGATGGTCGCCTCATCCAGGATGATAAGGTTCTGGTCGGGACCACCGCCACGCACATATATACCAGAGGTGCCCTCATTGCCCGACTGTACACCTGGCATCAGCATGAGAGTTTTAAATAAGTCCTTTTCTCCCAATAAGATAGGAACGGCTTTCACCTCTTTCGCCGTCACCTGTATTGTACTCATCTGCACATCCTGCGTCAAGCGGTCAGCACGTACAATCACGTCTTCCAAGACAGTGATCTTAATCATCTCAGGATTGTAGGATTCTTCACTCGTTGGCGAAATGATATGCAGCGTGTCATACGCATAACCATATCCGGAAAAGATGACGTTAACCGTGTCAGAGTATGGAATCTGCATCACATAGAATCCATATTCATTGGAAAACACTGACATTCCACTCTTTTCCTCATACACATTGATATAAGGCAAAAGTTCAAGACTGCCACGCTCATACACATACCCGCTGAGGGTGACCGTCTGCGCCACTGAGGAATGACCAACGAAAAGGAAAAGTATAATCCCCCAAAGTGAGTATACTAAATTTCTGTATTTCATTATTTTACAGATATACTATCGTCTTTGCCGATATGTTTAAGGGCATCAATGGTTTTTTCAGGATTGGTAGCTTTAAAAATATAGTTACCTGAAACCAGCACATCCGCACCTGCCTCCACCAACTCGACCGCCGTATTACCATCCACACCACCATCCACTTCAATCATCACATTGAGATTGCGTTTTTCAATAATTTCGCGCAACTCGTTGACCTTCTTCACCGCATTGCGGATGAATTTCTGTCCGCCGAAGCCTGGGTTGACTGACATAATCAGCACCATATCAAGGTCTTGGATAATATCGTCCAACAGAGCGACGGGCGTGTGGGGATTAAGGGCCACACCGGCCAGCATATCTTCGTTTTTGATCTGCCACACCACACGGTGCAGATGGGTAACCGCCTCATAATGAACGGTCAATATATCAGCGCCGGCCTGTTTGAACTCCGAAACATAACGGCCAGGGTCATTGATCATCAGATGCACATCCAACGGTTTTTCCGCCAGTCCACGAATGGCCTTCACGACAGGAAGTCCGTAGGAGATGTTAGGCACAAACATTCCATCCATGATATCCAAGTGGAACCAGTCGGCTTGAGAACGGTTCACCATCTCAATATCATCGGCCAAGTGGCAGAAGTCTGCCGACAGCATGGAAGGAGCAATTAAAGCATTCATTTTCAAAAAATTGTAAAGATTTATTAAAGTTGATTAAAAGATTGTTCAATTAAATCGGAATAGACATCCGTAAGGTTCATCCCAATATAACGAATCTGGTTGGGAACGATACTCATGGCGGTTTGACCGGGGATGGTGTTCACCTCCAAGAAGTAAGGAACACCCTCCGGAGTGACAATGAAGTCGGCGCGCACGATGCCACCGCAGGCCAATTCACGGAAAAGCATCTCCGAATAGTGGAAGATGAGGTCGCGAATCGTGTCGGGAATGTCGGCAGGCGTAATCAGATCATGCTGACCGTCAGTATATTTCGACTTATAATCATAGAACTCACGCATGCTGACGATTTCTGTGACGGCAAAAGCACGCACTGTACCTTTTATTCGGCCCACACCGCAGGTCACCTCACGGCCCACAATCATCTTTTCAATTACTAATTGCGAATCATACTTGAAAGCCTCCTCTACAGCGGCTGCCAACTCTTCTTCACCATGTACTTTAGTCACACCTACACTTGAACCTGAGTTACAAGATTTTACAAAACAAGGATAACCGCAAACCTCCGCCACTTTTTTCGGATCTACCGTTTCCCCTTTAAAATAATGAAGGGAGGGCGCAACAGGGATTCCGAGGTTCTTGACCACCACATTGCAGTAATATTTGTTGAAGGTAAGGGCTGATGAGAGCATTCCGCAGCCCGTATAAGGCATCCCAATCATGTCGAAATAGGCTTCCAGACGGCCGTTCTCGCCCGGGTTGCCATGAATGGCAATGAAAACCGAATCAAAAGTGACTTTCTTCCCTTTCAAATCCAAAGAAAAATCATTCCGATTCACCTCTACCACTTCCCCATCGGGTGCGGTATAAGTCCAGTTATTTCCCTTCAAATGAATAAGATAGGGTTCGTAGAGATTCTTGTCGAGCATCTGATAGATGTTGTCGGCTGTTTTGAGCGAAATCTCGTACTCGCCAGAGTTTCCGCCCGTCATCAAAGCTATTCTTTTCATAATATTCGCATTATTAACGACTGCAAAATTACGACAAAAAACGAAGCGAAAGACACGCTTTCACGACATTTGTGAACATTGCCCGTTGAATTACTCGCCTTACTCTGTCATGCGTTGACGCACCACCTCAAAGAGCAGCACGCCCGTCGCCACCGACACGTTGAGCGAACGGATGGTGCCCGCCATCGGGATGCGGACTGTCTCGTTGCATAGGCGCAGATAGTCCCATGCGATGCCCTCGTACTCGTTTCCCATGATGAGACACAGCGGTTTACGGTAGTCGTGCTCGTGGAACAGGTGTTCCGCCTTTTCGGTAACCCCCACCACCTCTATGCCAGAATCTTGCAGAAAGCGAATCACTTCCACGAGGTTGGTGTGGCGGCACACCGGCACCTTATGCAAGGCACCTGCGGAACTCTTGACGGCATCCTCATTGAGCTGCGCGGCACCTTTCATCGGAATGATGATGGCATCCACACCAGCGCACTCCGCCGAGCGGGCGATGGCCCCGATGTTGCGCACATCCGTCACCTTGTCGAGGATGAGCAGGAACGGCACCTTGCCTTGCTCGAACAGGTAGGGCAGGATGGCGTATATGTCGTCGTACTCGATGGCCGACATGAAGGCGACCACCCCCTGATGGTTGCCACGGGTAAGACGGTTCAGCTTCTCGGCCGGCACATACTGGAAGGGAATCTTGCGCTCGCGCACCTTGATAAAGAGATCTTTGAAGAGCGGACCGCTCAAATCCTTCTGGAACAGCACTTTGTCGATGGTCTTGCCTGTAGCTATTGCCTCTAAAACAGGACGCAAACCGTATGTAATGGACTCGTTCATCGTTTTTCAATTTGGTTATTCACTCTTCACCCATGCCTTATGGATGTTGCTGGCGAACCTTTCTGCCTCACTCTCTGAGGTGAACACTCCTAGACAGACGCGGCGGTGCCAATCGCCAGGGGTGACGAGGATGGACGGATTATATTTCTGGAGGCACGCCTGGCGGACATGCTTGGCGCAATCGGCATCAGAGGCCAAGCTGCCGTGAATCACATAAAACTTGCCTGGCTCGAAGGTGATGTGCCGCATGTTGTTGATGTCGAACGGCGTGGGAGCCGGCTCGGGCTGCGGAGCCTCCACAATCTCCTCACTCTGAATCGTATCAGGGTCAATTAGTGTATCGGGAGCGAGAACAAAAGTATCAGGTTCATCCATCGGCTGAGTTTCTTGCTGGATCACAGGCTGTTCCCTCTGTTCCATCCCCATAATCTTATCTTTGCAAGTGTAATAAAGGTCAGCTAGTTGGCTTCGGAATAAGAAGCAGGCCAAACCGACACCAATAACAATGACGGCGAGGAAAGGCAGCAACAGCAGTAGCCACAACCGCCACCGCGACTTTTTGCGAGGTTTATCGGTTTTTACAGGAATTTCGGGCTCTTCGGGTTCAGGTTCGGGCTCCGGTTCGGGTTCGGGGGCGGGTTCCGGTTCGGGCTCGGGCTCTGGCTCTGGCTCCGGCTCGGGTTCGGGGGCGGGTTCCGGTTCCGGCTCGGGCTCGGGCTCTGGTTCGGGTTCCGGTTCGGGAGCTGGTTCTGGTTCCGGTTCGGGGTCCGGTTCAGGTTCGGGTTCCGGTTCGGGCTCGGGTTCGGGCTCGGGCGCTGGAACTGCGACCACGGTCGGTTCAGGTTCTGACGGTGCTTCGAGGGGTACGGGGACGACTGGAATGTCAGCAACATCCTCTTTCAAAGGCAGTTCCGTCATCCCTTCAAACTCGGCATTCAGTTCGGGAATAAAGCCGCTTTCAAAAACCAGCACTCCTTTTTTCATCGAGAAAATGCCAAAATTCGGCACTTCCACCCGCTTTTCTTTCGCTACCCGCTCCAGCAGTTCCTCCGTCCAGCGGATGATGTCATTATCAGCATCTACAATCTTGGATTTCAGGCGGTTGGAATGATGAAGAATGAATGTAAAACCGCTGCCATCCACCTGACTGTCAAGCACGACCGAATAGTGCGGCGGGGTAACAGAAGTTTTTCCCACCTTGGCGGGATGAAATTCCTTGCTAAAAAGGCCTATCTGGTTCACATAAACCTGCTCCTCTGTACGTAAAAGGTCAATTAAACTGCTGACAATCATATATTTTCAATTAAACTGTGTCATATTTTCTGCCCGTTTCAAATCCTCCGGTGTGTCGATGCCGATACTCTCGTAATCACAAATTCTCACGAAAATGTCGTACCCATTGTCCAGCCAGCGCAGCTGCTCCAGCTTTTCAGCCTCCTCCAAAGAAGAAGCGGGCAACTGCACCAGCTCGTTCAAAACGAAGAGCCGGTAGGCATAGATGCCGACATGTTTGTAATGGATGGGGGGCAACTGCTCATTTCGGAAATAGGGTATCGGCGATCGGCTGAAATAGAGGGCGCGCCCGTTCTGCGCCACCACCACTTTCACCATGTTCGGATTCTGGGGATTTTCATTTCCAGTGAAGGCTTTCGCCAAAGTGGCGATATGCACCTCTGGACGATCGAACTGACTGGTTAACAATCGGATGGCGTCGGGCTGGATAAACGGCTCATCGCCTTGGATGTTGACCACCACATCCTCTTCAGACGCTCCCAGCGCGCGGGCGGCCTCGGCGCAGCGGTCGGTGCCGGATCGGTGGTTCGGAGAGGTCATCACCACCTGTCCGCCAAAGCCCAGCACGGCCTCACGGATGCGATCGTCGTCGGTAGCGACGGCCACCTGTGACAATCCCGCCTGGCAGGCACGCTCATACACCCATTGCACCATCGGCCGGCCATGGATCAAAGCCAACGGCTTGCCGGGAAAACGGGTGGAGGCATAGCGTGCAGGAATGATTCCGATGAACGCCATACGCTATTTGTTGGGGAAAAGACCGAACAACTCGGCATCAATCTTGTTGATGATGGTGCCGAAGTCCTCCGGACGCTCGCCAAATTTAATCTTATTGACATCAATCACCAGAAGCTTGCCCAACTTATAGTTGGAAATCCACTCTTCATAACGCTCGTTCAGGTGCTGGAGGTAGTCGAGACGGATGGTCTTCTCGTACTCGCGACCGCGCTTCTGAATCTGGGAAACGAGGGTGGAAGTGTCGGCATGAAGGTAAATCAGGAGGTCGGGAGCCTGGAGAAACTGCGCCATCAGTTCGAAAAGAGAGGCGTAATTCTCGAAATCGCGCGTGGCCATCAGCTGCATGTCGTGCAGGTTCGGGGCGAAAATATACGCATCCTCGTAGATGGTGCGGTCCTGAATGACGGTCTTGCTGCGCTTCCGGATGTCGATAACCTGACGGAAACGGTTGTTCAGAAAATAGACCTGCAGGTTGAACGACCAACGCTGCATGTCCTCATAATAACTGGCGAGATAGGGGTTGTTTTCCACGCTCTCGTACATGGCTTCCCAGCCGTAATGTTTGGCCAACATGCCGGTAAGGGTGGTTTTTCCCGATCCGATGTTGCCTGCTACTGCAATATGCATAAATGTATTTTTTTAGTGATAATTGACTGCAAAAATACAAAAAGAATGGCAAAGAAAAGAGGTTTGTGGATGTTTTGTTAATAAAAAGTGCAAAGCATTAGTTTACAATGAAATAAACAATACTTCACCACAATTTTGGTTCACCCGACCAACGGTCACACCGCCAGCAGCTTGCGCACTGCCAGCTCGTCGGCACGGAGCTGCGCGGCCAGTTCGTCCACCGAGGCGAATTTCTGCTCTCCCCTCACCCGATCCAGCACTATAAACTCCACTTGCTGCCCATACAAATCGCCCTGAAAGTCCAAAAGATGCAGTTCCACCACCGGCTCCGACAGGTTCAGCGTGGGACGATGACCACAATAGAGCATCGCAGCCAGTGTTTTTTCAGCGACCTTCACTTTGGCGGCATACACCCCCGCCTCTATCGACACAATAGGGTGTATATCAGCTAAATTGATGGTCGGATAATGCCATTTCCTGCCATTCTCATGACCATGAATTACGCTTCCACTATGCCATTTTTTTTCCATGTGTGGGCTCATTTTGATTCCGTTGGACGGTCATCCGGCGCGGGTTCCACCACCACCACAATCTCGCCTTTCACCTCTTTGGCAGAGAAATGCTGGAGCGCCTCCTGCAACGTGCCCCGGAAGTTCTCCTCGTGGATTTTGGTCAGCTCGCGACAGACACAAACGGCTCTGTCTGTGCCAAAAAACGGCATCATCATCTCCAAAGTTTTCACCAGACGGTAGGGTGATTCATAAAAGATGGAGGTCTCCTGTGCGGCTGCCATCTGCTTGAGACAGGTCTCTTTACCTTTTTTGTGGGGAATGAAACCGTAGAATTTGAAGCTGCTGGCGGGAAGGGCGGAGTTGACGAGTGCCGGAATCAGGGCGGTGGCACCGGGCAGGCACTCCACCTCAATACCCTGCCGCACACACTCACGTACCAACAGATAGCCCGGGTCGGAGATGCAGGGAGTTCCCGCATCGGAGGTAAGCGCCACCATTTCAGCTTGCTGAATCTGCCGGATGATATGCTCCAGCTGCTGGTGCTCATTATGAATATGGTAAGCATAGCATGTCTTCTCCAGTTCGAAATGGCGGAGCAGATTTTTGGTGGTGCGTGTATCTTCGCAAAGCACAAAGTCTGCCTCTTTCAGCACGTTAAGTGCCCGAAGCGTGATATCTTCCAAATTCCCGATGGGGGTGGGTACAACGACAAGCCGCATAGACTACAGATAAGTTTTGAGTTTCGACTGGTTCCCGTCTGTGCGGAGGCGCTTGATGGCGCGCTCCTTGATCTGGCGCACGCGCTCTCTGGAGAGGGAGGTGCAGGCGCTGATCTCATCGAGGGTATATTCGCGTTTGGTATGGAAACCGAAGTACATGCTGACCACCTCACGCTCGGTGGGCGGCAGGGAAGCCAGCACGGCATCGAGGTCGGTGGTGAGCGACTCCGACATCAGCACATCGTCGGTCGCTTTGCCACCTTCCGGCACGAACGTGTCGATGAACTTGGTGTCGTCGTCGGCGCTCAGCGGGGCATCAATAGAGACATGGTAGCCGTTCTGCCGCAGCAGGTCGCTAACTTTGTCGGGCGCAAGATCCACAGCCTCAGCAATTTCCTCAATGGTAGGATTGCGGAGCAGTTCCTGCTCGAGTCGCGACATCTCCTTGCGGATTTTGCCGATGGTGCTCACCTGGTTAAGGGGCAGGCGCACCACCCTCGACTGCTCGGCGATGGCGGTGAGAATCGACTGGCGGATCCACCACACGGCATACGAGATGAACTTGAAGCCGCGGGTCTCATCGAAACGCTCGGCGGCCCGCAGCAGTCCGATATTGCCTTCGGTAATCAGGTCCGACAGTGAGATGCCCTGGTTCTGGTATTTCTTGGCAATGGAAACAACAAATCTCAGGTTAGAGGTGGTGAGTTTCTCCAGTGCCTCGCGGTCGCCTGCCTTGATACGGCGGGCCAGCTCGACCTCTTCGTCTGCGGTGATGAGCGGAGCCTTGGAAATGTCGGCAAGGTAACGCTCCAACGAAGCCGAGTCGCGGTTGGTAATGGAGTTGGAGATTTTAATTTGACGCATCATAACGGTATGGTTTTTTGGTGTGATAATTCTTGATGGATGGGAGGATGGGAGTAGTAGATGAAGAGATTAAAAGATTAAAAGATTAAAAGATTATGAGATTATGGGAGGATAGGGATTAATTATTGCCGTTGGAGTAGTAGAGTTGGGTGGTGCCTTCGCTGTTGAGGAGGGTGAGGGGTGTTTTATGGGAGCTGCCGTTCCGCAGGTAGGCGACTTCCACACGGTCGCCGGGTGAGTACTGGGCCAGCACCTCGCGCAGTTCGGAAACAGAATTAACTTCAGCGCCGTTGACAGAGGTGATGACATCATACTGCTGGAGGCCAGCGCGGTAGGCAGCGCCATCGTCGGCAACGGAGGTGATGCAGACGCCTTTCACCTGCGAGAGGTTCAGTTCCTGCGCCACGTTATTGTCCACCTCCTGGATGGTGACGGCCAGCACAGCGCGCTGCACCATACCATATTCTTTTAAATCCCCCACCACCTTACGGGCGATGTTGGAGGGGATAGCGAAGGAGTAGCCGGTGTAATAGCCGGTATGGCTTGCGATGGCAGAGTTGATGCCGATGAGTTCGCCCGAGGCGTTGACCAAAGCGCCTCCGCTATTTCCCTGATTGACAGCCGCATCAGTCTGTATAAACGACTCGATGGAGGTGTTTTCGCCGAGGATGTCGAGGTTACGGGCTTTGGCGCTCACGATGCCGGCGGTGACGGTAGAGGTGAGGTTGAAGGGGTTGCCCACAGCGAGCACCCACTCCCCTATCCGCACCTGGTCGGAGTTGCCGAAGGTGAGGGTGGGCAGTCCATCGCACTCAATCTTGATGAGGGCGAGGTCGGTCTGCGGGTCGGTGCCGATGATGGTGGCGGGGAACTCTCGCTTGTCGTTCAAGGTCACCACAACATCCTGTGAATTTTCCACCACATGGTTGTTGGTGACGATGTAGCCGTCGGGACTGATGATCACGCCGGAGCCGGCACCCATCACCTGCTGTTCATACGAGCCGAAAGGTGACGAAAAATTGAAAAAATCTTCCCAAAAACTTCCACTGAAGAAGTCATCCCAGACAGAAGTACGGTATAAAAAGGTGGTTTTGATGTGCACAACGGCGTGTACCGACTGCTCGGCGGCGGAAGTCAAATCAACATACGAGCGGGATGCAGACTGCGCTGACACTCCCGTCACAATCACAATCAACAATGTGGTTATCAGTAATTTAATCGTTTTCATAGGCGTAATTTTTATCAACATTCATTCAACATATAATATAACATAGACAAACAAGAAACGAAATTGTTCGCCAAAAATTATTTTATTTTTCAAATAAAGGAAAAAATTAAAAAAATAGTTGTAATTTTGCCGCCCGAAAAATAATGTCTAACTAAAATCAATCAAAATGTACGCAATCGTAGAAATAGCAGGGCAACAATTTAAGATTGAAAAAGATCAGAAGATCTTTGTTCATCGCCTCAAAGCTGAAGAAGGTGCCGAAGTAAAATTCGACCGCGTGATGTTAGTGGACGACAACGGTTCTGTAAAAGTGGGTACCCCCACCGTTGCTGGTGCAGAAGTTTCTGCCACTGTCTTGAAACATCTCAAAGGAGAAAAAGTGCTGGTCTTCAAGAAGAAAAGAAGAAAAGGTTATCAGACTTTGAACGGTCATCGTCAGTATTTGACCTCTGTTCAGATCAACAGCATCAACCTTTAATCAATTAATTCACGGATTTTATCACTAAAAAAATCATTTATTATGGCTCATAAAAAAGGTGTCGGTAGTACTCAAAACGGTCGCGAGTCCGAAAGCAAACGTTTAGGAATCAAGATTTTTGGCGGCCAGATTTGCAAAGCCGGTAATATTCTCATCCGACAGAGAGGTACTCTTCACAATCCCGGCAGAAACGTGGGCATGGGCAAGGATCACACCATCTACGCTCTTGTTGACGGTACCGTAGAATTCAAAAAACGCACGGGCGGAAAGTCCTTTGTTTCTGTCATCCCGATGGAACAGGGCGCTGAAGCATAACCCGTTACAACATTCAAAACCGTATCAGGGTTGATACGGTTTTGAAATACGGGATGTAGTTCAGTTGGCAGAATACTTGGTTTGGGACCAAGGGGTCGCTCGTTCGAGTCGAGTCATCCCGACCAATGAATAAAAAGGTTCCGTAGCTCAGCTGGATAGAGCAACTGCCTTCTAAGCAGTAGG
>JAGCUN010000004.1 GCA_017962845.1 Bacteroidales bacterium
GTGGATGCCAGCTGTGGCAGAACCGCCAACACCAATGAGGTTACGGTCACTGTTTATCCCGAACTGACTGCCGGTGCTATCACTGCTCCCGCATCAACCCTCTGCTACAACGCCTCCACAACACTGGAAGCTTCTGCAGCTGAAGGCGGCAATGGTACAACCGCTTATAAATGGCAGAAACAAGAAGACGATGAATGGACAGACCTCAACACCTTCAGTCCTAATAACATCAACTATA
The DNA here is from genome assembly GCA_017962845.1 of Bacteroidales bacterium. Classification (GTDB taxonomy): domain Bacteria; phylum Bacteroidota; class Bacteroidia; order Bacteroidales; family WCHB1-69; genus UBA1756. Next base: position 239 of record JAGCUN010000004.1, read on the forward strand.
CCACTGACGGCCTCACCGCCAACACCACTTTCCGTAGAGCTGCCCAGAATGACTGCGGAACGGTTTATACGGAAGCCGTGACGGTGAATGTATATCCTGCATTGGCAGCCAGCGACATTACGGGTGGCACCAATGGTATCTGCATCGGTCAAACTCACGACCTCAGCGTCACCGTCACCTCAGGCAGCGGTGACTATACTTACGCATGGAAGATGGCTTCAAGAGAAGATTCTGAATTGTGGGGAGATGCTACTGGCTCCAACAATGCTGCCACTTACGCTGCTCCCATCAATGAAGCTGGCACTACTTATTATAAAGTGACCATCACTGATAATTGCGGCAATCACCAACTCACCAAAGGACCTGTTCAGGTTACCGTATGGCCTGCTCTCGCTGTCGAGGACATCGCTAACCAGACCGTCTGCAAAGACGCTACCGTCACCCTCACTGCCAACGCCACCGGCGGCAACGGCCAATACACTTATGCTTGGTATAAAGACAATGAGCTAATCAGCGGTGCCACCACCTACCAGTACACTCCATCCACTGCCACCGCAGGCTCCTCATCTATCTACAAAGTAGAGGTTACCGACAACTGCGAAAACAGCGTTGAAAAGACCGCTACTATCGCTGTTTACAGCATGCCCGTTGTGAGTGCAGGCGAGGATGTGACCATTTGCGTGGGCACGGAAACGGAGCTTACTGCTTCTGCGGAGAATGGTAAAACTCCCTATACCTATCAATGGTTCAAAGGCAATACGTCACTCACTGACAACACCGCCAACGACATCACCTATACCACTCCTGTAGCAGACGCAACAGCGGGTGCCTCCACTACCTACAAAGTAGTGGTTACCGATGCGTGCGGCAACACTGCCAACGACGAGGTGGTTGTTTCAGTGAACGCTGCCCTTGCCCTTACCAAATCAGACTCCACCGATATCATCTGCCACGGCCAAAGCACCGGTTCCATCACCGTTGCCGCTGCCAATGGCGCACCGAACTATCAGTACAAGGTTGACAACGGAACCTTTGGAGAAGCCACGTCTTCAGCTACTGCTACATTTGAAAATCTGGCAGCCGGCAGCCACACCGTCACCGTTAAAGACTACTGCGGGACTGAGGAATCTGTTACCTTCGTGCTGACCGAGCCCGAAGAGCTTGCCCTTGCTGTAACGGATCATTCCGACCTTACCTGCAACGGCAACAGCACCGGCTCCATCACCGTGACTGCTTCCAATGGAACAGCTAATTATCAATACAAAATCGACAACGAAAACTATGGTGATGCTACTGCTGAGAATACGGCTACCTTCAGCGGACTTGCCGCTGGAGCACACACAATCACGGTCATGGACAACTGCAGTGTTGAGAAGACCGCTTCCTACACCCTGACTGAACCTGCCGTGTTAACCCTTACCGAAAGTGCAGATGACCATCAAGACGTCTCCTGCTACAACGGCACAAACGGCTCTGTTACCGTAAATGTAACCGGAGGCACCTCCACCTACCAGTACAAGGTGGGCATCAATGGCTCATACGGTAATGCAACTGCTGAAACGAGCTTCACTTACGCCAACCGTCCGGCTGAGAAAGACACCCTCTATGTGAAAGACGCCAACGGCTGCGAAGCCTCCATCCCAGTTGAAATCACCCAGCCCGAAGAGCTGGAGCTGCATGAAATCACTGCCTCCCATATTGATGTCACCTGCCATGGCGATGCCGATGGTGAGATCGCAGTGGCTGCTACCGGCGGTTTCGGCACCTATCTGTACAACTGGAACAATGGTGGCTATGGCGGCAACTCCGCTAAGGACCAACTCACTGCTGGCACTTACACCATCGTTGTGAAGGACGGTCACCAATGTACCGCTTCCGTAACAGTGGTCATCACTGAACCTGAAGAACTGACTGCTACTATTGAAGGCACCAACATCTCCTGCTATGACGAAACCGATGGTACAATCACGGTTAGTGTCTCTGGCGGTACCGAACCCTACACTTACAGATGGAACGATGACAACCAGCAGAACAGAGTGGCAGAGAGAACCAATCTGGCTGCCGGTGAGTACACCGTAACCGTCACCGATGACCACTACTGCACCTCCGTCAAGAACATCACCCTCACCCAGCCCGCCAACTTCACCGTCACCGTTTCTGGCGACGATGAGATTTGCGCTAACGAGACCACCACTTTCACCGCTACCACAACGGGCGATGTCACGTTGAAATGGTATCTGAACGACAATGAGATTGCCAATCAGACCAGTGCAACTCTCAGCAACATCAACACTGCTGGTACCTACAAGGTGGTGGCTACCCAAACCGGAAGCAACTGCACCAAAGAGGCTACCATCACCCTCACCGTTGACACTGTGCCGAACGTAACCATCACCGGTCCTGCCAGCGTTTGCAAAGACCAATATTTTGAGTTAAATGCAAATAATGCTGACGAATATGAATGGAGCTATCAAGGCATGGGCGAGGATGATGAACTAACTGAAGAGATGATTTACGATTACATTACCGCAGACAGAACCTACTCTGTGACAGGCTACAACAGCTTCGGCTGTACCGCTTCCGCATCAAAGACCGTTACAGTGAACGCTCTGCCGAGCACCGAGCTCACCTTCAGCACAGAACCGACAAGCATCGACGACCGCGGCGCGGTAGTGTTACTTTGCGAAGGCAACAACATCACCCTTAGCGTACCCAATGTGGACGACAACACCTATAAATGGTACAAAAGGGGAATAGCAGAGGAGATAAGTGATGAGGAAGAGATAGGTGGAGAGATAGGTGAAGAAGTTGATGATGAGTTAGTTGGCGAAACCTATACTCTCTCCCTGTCCAACATTACTGAAGAAGATATGGGCATCTACTACGTGGTTGTTACCAACGATAACGAATGCACGAATGAATCGGACTTCGTACTTATCGGCGTAATTCCGCTTCCGAACTTCACATTGTCTGTCAACGACGAGACTGAAGGCATCAGCATGTGTGCTGACGGCACCGTCGACATCTATGCTTCCGGATTTTCGGAAGAAGTTTATGACTATTCATGGTCAACCAGTGATTACCTTTCTGGCGATGGCAATTACACGCGCACATTCGGACCCGCAACAGCAGGCGACTATACCATTTCTGCAACCGCTACAAACGCTTTGTACCCGGTGGCGATTGACGAACCTTCTAACGAAGAACCAGAACCCATATTGACCTGTTCCAAGACCGAATCCATTGGCATCACTGTGTATGCTCTGCCGACCGTAACGCTGGCCTCAACGCCCGCAGCAATCGATGGCATAGCTCTTATCTGCGACGGTCAGACTGCAACCCTCACCGCCACTTCAGAGACCAACTCATTCAGTTGGGAAAAAGACAGAGAGTCCATTGAAGGTAGCGGAAACACCTTAGAAGTCACAGAAGAAGGCAAATACACTGTAAGTGTGACTGACAACAACGGCTGTTCCAACACTTCCGACACGATAACCGTGTACGTAAACCCGCTTCCTGATTTCATCTTTGGAGTCGTTGTCGGCGAGACTGGAAGTCAGGAAAATGAGACGAACGTATGCCGCGGCACAGAAGTCACCCTCATTGCAACACAAATGCAAGATGCTGAGACCTATACCTACACATGGTCAACCAGCGATTACCTTTCTACCACTGGCAATACCCGCACCTTCAGCAATGAAGCTCCGGCGGGCACCTACACCATCAGTGTAACTGCTACCGGCGAACTCACAGGCTGCTCACAGACCTTATCACGCACCATTATCGTCCACGAGCTGCCGACGATTGTAGTCGCCAATGCACAGGTGTGTCTCAACGGCACTGTTGCACTTTCCGCATCTGGTGCAGATGAATATGAATGGACTCCGGCCAGCTACTTTATGGCACCCAACACCATAACCGATGTTGTTACTGGCTCCAACGTCACTTTCTACGGCACCGAAGCTGGAGAGAAAGAAATCACCATTACAGGTACTGATGAGTATGGCTGTGTGAACGAGACGACGGCCACCGTTACCGTACTCAATCTGCCCACCACTGGTCTTACACTGGCTAACAAAGAGATTTGTCAAGGGGCAAGCACCAGCTGGACCATTGAAAATGGCAACTACACCAACTATGTATGGGCTTCTTCTTCCGAAGATGCGCTGACCGCTGACGGTGCCACCGCCACCTTCACGAGTTCCACCACGGGTACGCACTCCGTAACCGTTACCGTTACTGACAACAACAACTGTACCAATTCATCCTCCGCCGAAGTCATGGTTCATGCGTTGCCCACTCCCACCCTCACCAGCGATAACGCTGTCTGCGAAGGCAACACCATCACCTTCACCACCGATATCGCGAATGCTGACAACGGCATTCATGACTACATCTGGACCTATCCTGAGACTAATGCCACGGTAGAAGGTGAAACCACGGGCAACACCCTCACCTTGAGCTGGTCTGACAATGGTACCAAGACCGTGACCGTGAACTACACCGATGGAAACGGCTGTACGGCAACGCAAGCCGCCTCACGCAGCATCACGGTGAATGCACTTCCCGACGTGGTCATCACCAACGGACAGTCCACTGCTATCTGCTTGGGCGGAACGGTGAACCTGAACGCTGTCGGTGCCACCAGCTATGTATGGGAGAACGAAGCTGGCAATACTGCCACCATCACCGTTGAACCGAAGAGAGACTCCACCTTCACGGTAACGGGTACCGATGACAACGGATGTTCCAACACCGCTGCCATCAACATCACCGTATATGACACCGTGAAGCTGACGGCTACCAACGCTACCCAGACGCTCTGTCTTGGCACTGCCATAGAGCCCATCGCGCTGACGACGGCCAACTGCACCCTCGACTTCGGTCAGATGTCGCAAGAACTCGCATACGATGCAGAGACACACAAGATTACTGGCCGACTGACCTCTGCCGGTGTTCACAGCTTCACCATCACGGCCACTTCCGAACACGGATGCAGCAGCAAGAGTCTGCCGGTATTCATCACCATGAACGACACGGTGAAACTGGCAGCCACTAATACTACGCAAACCCACTGCCTCGGCACTGCTATTGAGCCCATCGAGCTGACAATTGCCAACTGCGAACTTGATTTCGGCCAGATGCCGACGAGCGAACTGACCTACGATGAAAGCGACCACGTCATCAGAGGCGAGCTGAACAGCGCCGGTGAACACACCTTCACCATCACGGCCAGCAGCACCACCTGTCCTTCTACCATGAAGAGCGTTGAGGTGTCCATCACCATGAATGACACCGCACGCCTTGTGGTTACCTACACCACTCAAGAGCTCTGTCTCGGTGAACCGATTGCCGACATCGTACTCGACACGGCGCACTGCACGCTTGACTTCGGCCAGATGCCGAGCAGTCTCACCTACAACGCCGGCGAGCACAAAATCAAAGGCGAGCTGGAGAATGCCGGCACCTATACTTTCACCATTACGGCCAGCAACAACTGCGGCAACAAGACGGCAGATGTCAGCATCACCATGTTGGATACCGCGAAGCTGACGGCTACCAATACCACGCAGACCCTTTGCCTCGGCACACCGATTCAGCCCATCGTGCTCGACACTGCACACTGCACGCTTGACTTCGACGAAATGCCGGATGGATTGAGCTACAATGCAACTACCCACCAGATTGAAGGCCAACTGACCGAAGCCGATGAGTACGAATTCACCATCACCGCCACCAATGGCTGCGGCACCAAGACTCAGGATGTGAGCATCACCGTGAACGACACCGTGAGCCTGACGGTTACCCCTGCCACGCAGACGCTTTGCCTCGGCACGCCGATCACCACTATTGAAATTGAAGCCGAGAATGGAACGGTATCTTTCGTTGGCCTCCCGACAGGATTATCCGCTAATTCAGACAATTCTGCTATCACTGGAGAACTGACCACCGCTGGCACACACACCTTCACCATCAAGGCCACCAGCACCTCCTGTTCCTCCAGCGACAAGCAGCAGACCGTGAGCATCACCATGAACGACACCGTGAAGCTGGTTGCCCTTTCACGTGCCGACGACTTCAGCCAGGAGTTCTGCAAAGGCATTGCGATGACTGACCTGAACTTCCGCATCACCAACTCTGACAATGTAGAACTCACCGGTGCACCCGCAGGCGTAACACTCGCAGCCGTCGAAGCTGAAAGCGAAACCGAGCCGAACTACGTGATGAGCGGCACGCCGACTGCAACCGGCACCTTCAACTTCACCATCACCGCTTCCAGCGAAGCTTGCGAGGCTAGCGTCAAGACCTTCAACGGCACCATTATAGTGGATACCATCCCGGCAGTCGCCATCACCACCAATGCCGACAACAACACGATTTGTGCTGGCGATGCGATCACCATGACCGCTACGGCAGGCTATGAAGAGTATGTATGGAGCAATGAAGAAGAGGACGACATCATTGAAATAGAACCGGATAGAACCAACTACACGGTCACCGTCACCAATGGCGAGGGCTGTAGCAACACGGCTACCATCAACATTACCATCAACGAACTGCCGACCGTGACGATTTCAGAAGAGAACAACCTCAGCACCATCTGTGCCGACAGCGCCTTCCACTTCACAGCTACCTGCCAGTCGGAGGAGCCCACCTACGCTTGGAAATTCAACAACACGCTCATTGAAGAAGCTGAAGAAAGCACCTTACGTGCTACCGAGGCTGGTAAGTACGTGGTGAACGTCACCGATGAAAACGGCTGCTCGAATGTTTCTGACACCCTGACGGTAACCGTACACACCCTGCCGGTGGTCACCACCGACGTGGTCAACGTGAGCTGCACCGAGCGTGGTGCTGTCACCCTCATCATCACTGGCGAGGGCACCTCATTCACTTGCGCTTGGAACGGCGCCAACCCAGTTGCTGTTGAGCAGACCGCTGATGGTTACATCAAGGCTTTCTCTAACTTGAATGGCGGCGACTACATCTACGCCATCACCGATAACAACGGATGTACCACCAACGATACCGTCACCGTCGGCGATCCCGGCACCATCACCGGTACGCAGAGCATCATCAGCGACATCGCTCAAGCAGGCATCTGCAAAGGCTCTGACAATATCGTGACCTTCTCGATTGACGGTGGCACACCTGACTACACCATCGAATGGGTGAACGTGAACGATGGCGAAGTGGTGGCCGAAACCGACGAGGTCAGCAGCACTCCTGCTACCTTCAACCTCAACGAGCTGGCAGCTGGAGATTACCTCTTGGCTATGGTCATCACCGATGTTTTCGGTTGCACCGGCAACGCTGCCGACACCATCGCACTGACGGTATGGCCGACCTACGAGATCGTACGTGAGATCAATATCGCTACGGGAATCACCGAATACACCTACAATGGTGAGACCTACAATGTGGGTCAGACTCCCGCCACCGAAAATCTCCATACCATCCACGGCTGCGACAGCATCATCACTTATGAGGTCCACCAGTACGACCTTACCATCCTTATCGCTGACAACTGCGTGATGACCCGTTCCAGCTACACGGCCGCTTACGCCAACACACCTGACAACCTGTTGGGCGACACCATCTATGTGGCGAAGAACAACGCTGCCCTCTTCTATGCTTACTTGCAGAACACCAGTGCAACCACATGGAATGAGAAGAAGATGGATATGAGCTACGAACTGTTGTACAACGAGCAGCCCATCGCTGATGAAGACCTTTCAAGCATGGTGTCCCGCTTCAAGATCTCCACCTACTATGACCGTACAGGTTTGTACTATGGCAAGGACAGCCTGACCTCAGCTACGGGCGAGATTCCTTCCAACACCTTGGCATTCCGCCAGACGGCCAACAGTACCGTCCTGCAGTTCGACTACTTCTACTTCGATGCCTTCAAGAACATCCCGAACATGGTGTCCTTCACCGCATTGGAGAACGGTACTTATACGTTGAAGCTGAAAGCCGAGTTGCGCAACAGCACTGGCGGCACCAACCGTGCCGGTATCTACAACCCGTTCATCGTCAACCGCAGATATGGTCATCTCTGGGGTGGATTCGGCGATGTGCCGGGCGAGAAGGAAATCATTGCGGCCCGCACCTTCACCATCATCGTGAACGAGGATGGCGCTGCTCCGCAGACCGCCACGCCGGCTCCGAATGCCATCAGCGAGTACAGCAACAACGCTTCTGTGAGCACCTATCCGAACCCGGTCAACGACCAGCTGAACCTGGTTGTTAAGGGTATGGAGGGTAACACCCAGATCACCATCACTGATGCACAGGGCAAGGTGGTGCGCGTCATCAACGCCGAACTCACCGGCAGCGACGAGGTGCTCACCTACAATGTGTCCGACTTCGCACAGGGCGTTTACTTCCTCAATGTACGCAACAACGAGAAAGTCATCTCCCAGAAATTTGTGGTGACACAAAGATAATCATCCTACCATCCATACGCAAAAGGCGGCCTGAAAAGGCCGCCTTTTTTTGTTATGATGACGGAAAAATTGTACTGAAAATGGTATGGTAGAGAAATGACTACCGTTCTGTAAAACCGTATCCGAAACGGTTGATGATCGACTCGTTGTTGCGCCAGTCCTTCAGCACTTTCACCGACAGGTCGAGGAAGACATGCTGTCCGATAAACTCCTCCAATTCGGCTCGAGCATCCATGCCGAGTTTCTTGATGGCCTGTCCGCCCTTCCCGATGACAATGGCCTTCTGCGTCTCACGCTCCACATACAGCGTCGCCATGATGCGCACCATATCGTCGGATTCCTTGTATTCATCTACCACAACTTCCACACTATAAGGTATTTCCTTCTTATAATTCAACAACATCTTCTCGCGGATGATCTCCGAAACAAAGAAACGCATCGGACGATCAGTGAGTTGGTCTTTCGGAAAATAGGGCTCGTGAACCGGCAGCTTCTCAGTGATTTTCTCCAACAACTGATCAATATTCTGCGACTGTAAAGCCGAAATCAACACCATTTCTGCCTGCGGCAAAATCTTTTTCCAGAAAACTTCCGATTCCGCCACTTGCTCCGATGTGCATCTGTCTATTTTATTGATTACTAAAATGATAGGAATGTCAATTTTCTGAAGTTGCTGCATGATGTCAGCATCATAGTGCGTTTCGCCGCACTCCACCAAGTAGAGAATCACATCGGCGTCTTGCAGCGACTGGGTCACAAATTTCATCATCATCTCCTGCATCTTGTAGGAGGGGGTGAGAATGCCGGGCAGGTCGGAATAGATGATCTGGTAGTTGTCGCCATCGACGATGCCCTTGATGCGGTGGCGGGTGGTCTGCGCTTTCGCCGTAATGATGGAAAGCTTTTCGCCCACCAGCTGGTTCATGAGGGTGCTTTTCCCCACATTGGGGTTGCCAATCAGGTTGACAAATCCGGCGCGATGTTCTGTCTGTGGTTCTGGCATAATGTTGAATTTATTCTGTAGAGACGTGGTGCACCGCGTCTCTACATGGGTTGTATTTATTTTACGAGGTTGTGGTTTACCGCGTCTCTACCTTGTCGTTTTAGGGAATATTGGTGTAAAATTTCGAGAAATTGTTGCAGAAATTCTTGGTATTCACCGTCTTGCAATGCCGCCTGCTCGTAATTTTTCACCACGCTGTTCCATTGGCTGGGCTGTACCAGCGGGATGTTGTGCTCCGCTTTGATGCGGGCGATCTCCTCCACCAGCGACATCCGTTTGGCCAGCAGCTGACTGATTTGGGTGTCGATGTTGTGGATAAGGTTGCGTTGTTGCTGAAGTAGCTGGTCGGTATCGCTTTGTGAAGTTTTGAATGTCAGTGAGTTAAGAATAGTAGAAAGTTCTTCTGGGGTGATTTGCTGGTTGGCATCGCTGAGGGCCTGTTCGGGGTGGCAGTGGGTTTCTACCATCAGTCCGTTGAAGCCGTAGTCGATGGCAATTTGGGCGATCTGGCGCAGGTATTGCTGCTGTCCGGAGATGTGGGAGGGGTCGCAGAGCAGGGGGATGTCGGGGCGAGCCACCCGGAAGGCGATGGGAATCTCCCAGAGGGGGGCGTTGCGCAGGGCGTTCTCGTGCTCCACGGCAAACCCGCGGTGGACGGCCATCACGCGGCTGGCCCCCGTCTTCTCGAACCGTTCCACATTGCCGAGCCACAACTTGAGGTCGGGTATGGCGGGGTTCTTGACGAGGACGGTGCTGCCGGTTCCTTTCAAACTGTCGGCGAGCTCTTGTACGGCAAAGGGGTTCACAGCCGTGCGGGCACCCACCCAGAAACTGTTGATGCCGTGCTGAAGGCAGCTCTCAACGTGCTGTGGCTGTGCTACTTCCACGCAGATGGAAAAGCCGTACCGGCGGCTAACTTCCTGCAGCCAGGGCAGCGCCTCCGCGCCGGCTCCGCAGAAGTCGGCTCCGCTGCTGCGCGGTTTCCAAACGCCCGCCCGGAAATAGGTGACGGGGCAGGGGAGCGCATCCGCCATGCGGTGAAGCCGCTCCGCCGTCTCCAACAGCTGCGCCTCGCTCTCCGCGGCACAGGGACCGGCCACCAGATACTCGAAAAGTCCTGTCCCGCTATTCGCCATACATTTTTCTATAGTAGTCCTGATAGCTGCCCGAGGTGACATTGTCGAGCCACTTCTCGTTGGCCAGGTACCAGTCAACGGTCTTTTCGAAACCTTCCGCAAATTTGATGCTGGGCTCCCAACCCAATTCGGCACGCAACTTGCTGGCATCGATGGCGTAACGCAGGTCGTGTCCTGCCCGGTCAGTGACGTAAGTGATGAGCTGAAGAGAGGTGCCCTCCGGACGGCCTAACTTGCGGTCCATAATTTCAATCAACTTCTTGATGAGGTCGATGTTGCGCCACTCGTTGTTGCCGCCGATGTTGTAGGTTTCGCCCGTTCTTCCCTTGTGGAAAATCAGGTCGATGGCGCGTGCGTGATCCACCACGTAGAGCCAGTCGCGCACGTTGATGCCTTTGCCGTAAACAGGTAGCGGCTTGTTGTGCTTTATGTTATTGATAAACAGTGGAATGAGTTTTTCAGGAAACTGGTTGGGACCATAGTTGTTGGAGCAGTTGGAGATGACGGTCGGCAGGCCGTAGGTGTCGTGGTAGGCGCGCACAAAATGGTCGGAGCTGGCCTTGGCGGCCGAGTACGGACTGTGTGGCGAGTAGGGGGTGGTCTCCTTGAAGGAGCCTGTGTCGCCCAATGCGCCATACACCTCGTCGGTGGAGATGTGATAGAAACGCTTGCCCTCGTAGTTGTCTTTCCAGATGTTCTTGGCGGCGTTCAGCAGGTTCACCGTTCCCACCACATTGGTGAAGATGAACTCCATGGGGTTGACGATGGAGCGGTCCACATGCGACTCGGCGGCGAGGTGGATAACCCCGTCGTAGCGCTCCTGCTCAAACAGGTGGGTGATGAATTCCGCATCCACGATGTCGCCTTTCACGAAACGATAGTTGGGCTTCTGGTCGATATCCGACAGGTTCTCGAGATTGCCTGCGTAGGTGAGCTTGTCCAGATTGTGGATTTCAACATCGGGGTACTGGTTGACAAAAAGTCTGACCACATGGGAACCGATAAAGCCGGCACCGCCGGTAATGAGGATTTTTTTCATAAGTTAGATTTCTTTCGTAGTTGATATTGATTGAATTAATAGTTTCTTTTTTGCGCAACTCTTACTTATCACAACGATCTCCTTCCATGGCTTTGTCATAATCGGGAAAGTCTATATCATCCCAATAGTCTTTGGGCTTTTTTTTATTCCAAAAATTGTGGTAGAAGGCTTCCTTTGTCATTCCATCATAATGGATGACTTCATTGTAATACTGGAGGGTGTGGAAGGCGGAGCGTAGCGATAGTAATACTACAATGAGATATAGGGGGATGCGAATGGGGGCGCGTTTCTCGGCTGCCCAGGCCAAAAAGCAGGCTAAGGGTACGGCCAAAAATGCATGGCTCTCAACAAATGGTCTCATCCCAAAACTTCCTCCATACCACCAGCACCACCAAGAAGAGACCACATATACATTGATGATGAAAAAGATCATCAGCGGCCAGAACCATCCGCGTTGCCTCTTCCATAAAAGATACATTCCTACCAGGGAAGCCAACAAAACCGGCGTGTAGATGAATAATCCTTTTCTGTAGCCGAAAAGAACGGCTATGATTTTAGGCGAATCCCAAAAGAAGCGTTCCTTCCCGTAGGAATAATAAATCCATTGGCCTGTGATTTCTTTCCAGTACAACAATTGGGGAAGCATCACCAAGCCAGCCATCAGGGCAACGATGAGAAAGTGGTACCAATACTTTCCGTACAACTTGATTCTGTCTGGAATATCTTTCCAATTTTTAATTCCAAATAAAAGAAAAACAAGCACTACCAGTATGTTAGAAGGTCTGATCAAAACAATCAGGCCGAATACGATGCCCATCAGCAGGGCTTTCCACCATGCGGCTTTTTCGTACCATCGGTCTGTGAGATAGAGGAATGTCGCGAAAAGGAAGAAACTGTAGCTGTGCGACATGGGGGACTCGTATGTGGCATACCAGTACAAGGTGGATGTCAATCCAATGATGGCCAATGTCGCGGCAACCACTTTGTCGGAATAATAGCGCGATAAAAAACGCTGTAAAACCAATAATCCCAGCCAAGCGAAGAAAGCCCCGCTCAGCAGAATGGCGAGGGCGTATGGTTTCGAAAACCCGTCTGCAGGGTAGCCTAGCGGTTCGGCAATGACATTCGCTGCCGCAAAAAATGGTGCATAAAAAATGGAAACCCCTAATGTCATCTTGATGACATATTTATCATCCCGAACATAGGTGGGCCAGTATTTGTTGAAGTTGGGATACTGGTTCTCCCATTTCGACATGCAAATGTCGTGGTCGATGAAATAGGCGGGAAGGTATGAGTAATAGGATTTTACATCCCAGTCGAATACTCTGTGCGGGGTGGAAAACTTATTGGGAATAAAGATGGTAACGAGATAGGCGATGGCAATGATGGCAAGCACACCCCAACTATAGAAACATCTTTTGCAGTCACATTTTTCCTTGTGCGCCTGAAACAGATTCTTGCTCATAGTCGTGCTTGTCGTTTGAAGACGCAAAATTACGCATTTTTTTTGTCACGACACGCGCCAATTGTAAAAAATGTAGTATTTTTGCAGCCGTAAACAATCAAATTAATCAAACTATGGCTTACAAAATTTCTGATTCTTGCGTAGCATGTGGTACATGTGCTGGCGAATGCCCTGTCGGAGCTATTTCCGAAGGCGACATCTACAAAATCAATCCCGATGAATGCATCGAGTGTGGTGCTTGCGCTGCCGCTTGCCCGACTGGTGCTATCGCTCTTGATGAGTAGTCTGCCGGAAAGCAAAAAAAAGCGGGGCATCCATCGGATGCCCCGCTTTTTTTTATGGTCTGTCATTTCAGTCGTGCTCTTCCGACAAGGGACTGTCCAGGTCGTCTTCGTCATCAACGAGCACCTCTTCGTCGGGACCAGCGGAGGTGGCCTTGCCGCCATTGTCAATCACATTGATGATGTCTTTGACGCGGATTTTGCCATCTACCTGTATCACTTTGAAAATCACCGTTTTCACAATCAGTTGTCCGCCTTCAGCGGGTGAAACCAGTACCTCGGCAGTCACCTTGTCGCCCTCAATCTTGGCAATTCTGTACTCCTGGCCGGCAAATGCGTCCTGAAAGAGCTGCTTCTGGTTGTCGGACATCTTGTCGTAACCATCCGCAAATACGGAGAGCGTCTTTTCAATGCCGTTCTTCTGGAGACTGCTGAACATCTCCTTGACTCCTTTTTCCACATCTGCTTCTTTCAATTTCTGTTGGCATCCAGCAAAAATGACCACTAAAACTGCCAATGTCAAAATCTTCATTGTTTTCATGATAATGCGTGTTTGATGGTTAGCAATAGCACTGCAAAGGTACTATGTTTTTCGTATGAAATGGCGGAATGTTTCTTTTTTTAAGATTTATTATAATTTCATCGATGCTTTCACCTTTTCAATTTTGGCGTCAAGTTCTTGGGAAGTTCTCTCAAAAGATTGCAAATCAGCCAACTGCTCTTTTACGCCAAAGTAGAATTTTATTTTGGGCTCGGTGCCGGAAGGTCTGACGGTGATCTTGGTGCCGTCGGCGGTGAAAAACTGCAGCACGTCTGACTTCGGCAGGGTGATGGGCGATGTGGTGCCGTTCTGACAATCTTGTGCGATGCTCTGTTTGTAGTCCATCATGCGCACGACGGGCGAGCCGTTGACCTCTTTCGGCGGCTGGTTGCGGAAGTCGCTCATCATCTGTTGGATTTCCGCCGCGCCGGCCTGTCCCTTGCGGGTGATGGAAAGCAGCGACTCTTTGTAGAAGCCGTATTGCAGATAGAGCTCTTGCAGCTGGCGGTACAAACTCTTGCCGCTGTCGGCCAGCACGGCCGCCATCTCGGCAATCATGCAGCAGGCCGACACCGCGTCCTTGTCGCGCACGAAGTCGCCGACCAAGTAGCCGTAGCTCTCCTCGCCGCCCACGATAAACTGCTTGTCCGGACTGTTCTGAATCTGCTCAGCGATATACTTGAAACCGGTCAGCACGTCGGGACACTCCACGCCGAAGGAGGCGGAGATGTCGCGAATCAGCTCGGTGGTCACGATGGTCTTCACGGTGAACTCCTTGCCCGTGAGCTTGCCGCTGTTTTTCCATTGCGAAAGGATGTAATATACTAACAGTGAGCCGGTCATGTTGCCATTCAGGAGAATCATCTGTCCATGGTCGTCGCGCACGGCGATGCCCACGCGGTCGGCATCGGGGTCGGTGGCGAGCACCAGGTCGGCCTGTATCTCGTCGGCCTTGCGCATGGCTAACTCCATGGCGGTGCGCTCCTCCGGATTGGGAGAGGCCACCGTCGGGAAGTTGCCGTCGGGCGTTTTCTGCGACTCCAGCACGGTGACGTTGGTGAAGCCGTACATCTCCAAAGCCTTGGGTACCATGGTGATGCCCGTGCCATGCAGGGGAGTATAGACAATCTTGAGGTCGTGCTGGTGCGCGATGGCCTCCGGATTCAGCGTCAGCGCTTTGATGCGTGCCAGATAGACATCGTCCACCTCGCGGCCGATGATGCGGATGCGGTCGTCGCCGCCGTCCCACAGAATCTGGTCGTAGGAGGTCACGGCGTTCACCTCGTTGATGATGCCCTTGTCGTGCGGCGGCACAAACTGTCCGCCATCGCCCCAATACACCTTGTAGCCGTTGTACTCCTTAGGGTTGTGCGAGGCGGTCACCATTACGCCGGCGTGGCAGCCAAGGTGGCGCACGGCGAAGGAGAGCTCCGGTGTGGGACGCAGGTCCTCAAAAAGGTAGCAGAGGATGCCGTTGGCGGCCATCACGCGGGCGGTCACCTCGGCGAAGAAGCGGCTGTTGTTGCGCGAGTCGTGCGACACCACCACCTTCAGCTCCTTGTCAGGGAGGTTCTTTTTCAGATAGTTGGCGAGCCCTTGGGTGGCTGCGCCCACCGTGTAACGGTTCATGCGGTTGGTGCCTACGCCCATGATGCCGCGCAGACCGCCCGTGCCAAACTCCAGCGTGCGGTAGAAACTTTCGTTGAGCTCGTTCGGGTCCTCGTTGATGAGCCGCTGCACCTCATCGCGCGTCTCTTTATCGAAATAGTCTGATAACCAAGTTTTTGCTTTCTCAATAATGTCAGTATTCATATCCAATATTTTTCAATTTTCAACTTTCAATTTTCAATTCTCAGTTTTCCATTTTCAGAGTTTTATCTCCTCAAAATTCTTACCAAACACGCTCTGCACCTTTGAGATGGAGATGAAGGCCGTGTTGTCCACCTCTTTGATGATGCGGATGATGTTGGCGCGGTCGGTGCGGTGCGAGATGATGAGCAGCACTTCGGTGTCTTGGTGGTTGTAGCTGCCGGTGCCCTTCAGGAAGGTGGCGCCACGATGCAGCTCGTTGTTGATGCGTTCTGCGATTTCGTGGTTTTTCTTCGAGAATACCATGAACTGGAAGGTCTGACGATAACCGTCGATGACGAGGTCGGAGACGATGATATAGACAAACAGCACTACGGCGCTATATACCAGCAGTACGGGATTGTGGGTGGTGAGGATGGATGAGAGAACGATGAAAATGTTGAGGTAGAGGCTGGTACGGCCGTAAGAAACGCGCCGGTATTTGGCAATCATCAGCACGATGATGTCGGTGCCGCCAGTGTTGCCTCCATTGGTGAGGGCGATGCCGATGCCGAGTCCCGACAGCGCGGCGCCGATCATGGCGCACATGAAGGGGTCATCGGGGATGATGGGGTGCCCGTAAAAGTTCAGAAGGAAGTCGTACAGCGACTGTCCGACCTGCAGCAGCAGGGAGAGCAGCACCGAGCAGATGAGCGTGTCGATGCAGAACCTGCGGCCGAGGATTTTCCATGCGATGCCTATCAGGATGAGGTTGAGCACCAAAGCGGAAACAGAGACGGGGATCTTGTCGCATGCGAAATAGATGATGGCCGAGATACCGCTGATGCCGCCGCCGGTGATCTGGTGGGGGATAAGGAAGAAGGTCCAGCCGAAGGCGAAGACGGCGAGACCGATGAAGACGAACAGGTATTTTTCAGCTTCCTGCAGGAATTTTTTGGTGTTGGGTTTCATGTCAGTATGTTTTTTCGGCGATGAGACAAGTGGTGGTGTCGGTATGTGCAGGCACGTTCTCGCAGCCGCAATGGCGGTCGCGGCGGTGGGGGCGAGCCCCCTGAATCTTGGGCGCGCACGATTCCATGACCAAGGTGGTCAGAAGGATACCTGTGAGGAGTAGCGGCAGAGGTGCAATCGGCTTCATGATGATGAAATTTAGATTTGCAGCCGCAAAATTACGACTTTTTCATCAAATAATCACGATGACCTATAATTTCGGAAAAATGATTATCTTTGCGGCTGGAATTTGCAGATGAGATGAGAAGGGGAGTTTTATGACCAATAATGTTATATAACATATTGTAAAACAAAGAATTAACTATTATGAACAACCGCGATAGAATTGAATACCTTGTGATTTTCATTGGTGAGTTCGCACAACATCACCATTTGAATATCAGACAGACCTACCAGTATCTGCGGCAGTATAAGGCTTTGGATTTCTTAGAAAAACAATATGATGTGGCTCACACAATGGGCTTCCCCTATATGGTGGATGCTATGACTGACTACTGCAAAAGGAATGGAGGGTATTTGGCATGAAATTGTACCACGGAACTTATACGAATTTCGACATCATTGATTTGTCAAAATCCAATAAGGGAAAAGATTTTGGCAAAGGATTTTATTTGTCGGACAACTATGAACAGGCACATCAATTAGCAGTATTTAAAGCCATCCAATTCAATGCAGAACCAGTTGTCATTGCATACGAATTTGACGAATGCTTACTCACGAATGGCTCTTTATCTTTTTTGCGCTTTGATGAGTATTCAAGGGAATGGGCAGAGTTTGTATTGAAAAATCGGACCAATGACAATTCTGCAAATATCCATCCGTATGATGTTGTTTATGGTCCGATTGCAAACGACAAAGTGGGAGTTCAAATACGTAATCTGTTAGAGCAAAACATTGATATGGAAGTCTTTCTGAAAAGGCTAAAGTATATGCATGGAATCACATTCCAATATTTTTTCGGAACGGAAAAGGCAATTTCAAAACTGGTACGAGTATGAGTGAGATGGAATACCTGAACGAATGTACGGCACGCGATGTGATTACCATGTTAGTGGAAAAGAAGCACTTGTCCATTGCTGAAGCTATGGATATTTTCTACAATTCCAAAACATTTGAAAATTTGAGCAACAAGGAAACAGGGCTTTATTTTCAAAGTTCTGTATATATTTACGATGTTTTAGAAAATGAATTAAAAACCAAAACAATATTATAAAAGAAAAATTATAAATAACATATTATAAACCAAAGCATTAGCTATTATTTCGCGTTTACCGAAAACCCTGCAAGATTAACGGAGATAAAACACGGAAATAATAAGTGAAGGTCTGACTGCATGCAGATAGACTTTTGACGAAGTATAATAGCAAGATGCTCATGCCGTAAAGGTGTGAGTACTTGTTTTCGTCAAGAGGTCTCCTTGCAGGGTTGCCTTGGTAGCGCAATAAGGAAAGCACCTTTCTTTTTGCGTTGCGGATAATGGAAATGCGATAACTGTTATCCGTATGGAGGCGAAAAGTTTTAGAGATGCAAAAGGCGCAAAACAAGACGAGTTTTACACCCAACTTGTTGACATTGAGAATGAATTGAAGCATTACAAAGCCCATTTCAAAGGTAAAACCGTGCTGTGCAACTGTGATGACCCGCGCATCAGCAATTTCTTCCACTATTTCAGCTACAATTTTGAACAGTTGGGACTGAAAAAGCTCATCACCACCTGCTACAAAAACCAGAATCGCGACCTATTTTCGCAGAACGACAGCGAACGGGCAATTTGGTTAGAATATTTCGGAGACAAGAACAACAACCGCGTACCCGATCCCGAAGAGATAGGTATCCACTATCTGAATGGCGACGGCGATTTCCGTTCACAGGAGTGTATCGAATTGCTGAAAGAGGCCGACATTGTGGTGACCAATCCGCCATTTTCCCTCTTCCGTGAGTATGTGGCACAACTGATGAAGTATGAGAAGCAATTTGTGATTCTGGGGAATCAGAATGCTATAACATACAAGGAAATTTTTCCATTATTACAAAATGATAAAATATGGCTGGGGTCTTCATTGTCATTTGCAAAATTCAAAGTTCCTGATTATTACGAAGAAAGGAGCTCCCGTTTTTGGATTGATGAAACAGGACAAAAATGGCGTAGTTTTGGAAATATTTGTTGGTTTACCAATTTAGATATATCTAAAAGACATGAGGAATTAATTCTATACAAACAATATAATTCTGAAGATTATCCAAAATACGATAATTATGATGCCATCAATGTTGACAAAACCTCTGAAATCCCGATGGATTACGATGGTGTGATGGGCGTGCCGATTACGTTTTTGGATAAATATAATCCTGACCAATTCGAAATCGTTAAATTCAGGAAGGGGGACGATGGTAAGGATTTGTCTGTCAATGGGAAATGTCCTTATTTTCGCATTTTGATTCGTCGGCGTCGGGGTGATGGGAACGTTGTAGGGGCGAATAATGATTCGCCCCTACGGATGGAACCATCGAAACGGGATGCCGCCCCCGCCCTGCCAATGGCCGCCGAACCGGATGCGGAATACGGGGTGAAATCAAAATCCGCGAATATGAACGATTTCACCGATAAATAAACCTATCAACCCATAACCAACCATACCATGCAAATCCAATTGCACCGCATCACCGTCCGCGAACTGACCGCGGGCTACCAAGACAACAACGAGAACGGCGTGCGCGCCTACGGCGGACGCCTCGATGTGCGCCCACCCTACCAGCGCGAATTTGTCTATAAAGAGAAACAGCGCGACGCCGTCATTGACACCCTCACGCAGGGATTTCCTCTGAATGTGATGTACTGGGCCGTGCGCGAATGTGGCAGTGGGGCATGCCCCACCGCCACATTCGAAATTATTGACGGTCAGCAACGCACCATCTCCATCTGCCAGTATGTGAACGGCGACTTCGCCTATATGTTCCGCTATTTCCACAACCTCCAGCCCGATGAGCAGAAACAGATTCTCGATTACGAACTGCAAGTCTATATCTGTAGCGGCTCCGACAGCGAGAAGCTCAAGTGGTTCAAAACCATCAATATAGCGGGCGAGGAATTGACCGAACAGGAGCTGCGCAACGCTGTGTATGCCGGCAGCTGGGTGAGCGACGCCAAACGCTACTTCAGCAAAAACGGCGCACCAGCGGCCAAAATCGGCAGCGACTACCTCACAGGATCCGCCATCCGCCAAGACTATCTTGAAACCGCCATCTCGTGGATGTCGGACGGCAACATTGAGGTGTATATGGCCACCCATCAGCACGATGCGAGTGCTGCCCCGCTGTGGCAGTTCTTCCAAGCCGTCATCACGTGGATAGAAACCTCATTCCGCCCCAACCGTGAGCGTAAGAAGATTATGAAGGGCGTGGATTGGGGAATGCTCTACAAGCAGTTTAAGGATGAAGTGTTTGATTATCAAAAGATTGATGAAGAAGTCAAGCGTCTCATCTTAGATGATGACGTGACGAAGAAGACGGGCATTTACCCCTATATTCTCACTCGCAAGGAAAAGTATCTGTCGATACGGGCGTTCACCGACGCGCAGAAGTTGGCGGCCTACGAGCGGCAGGGCGGCATCTGCGCCGACTGCGGCAAACACTTCGACCTCTCGCAGATGGAGGCCGACCACATCACACCGTGGCACGATGGAGGCCGCACCATCGCCGACAACTGCCAGATGCTGTGCCGCGAGTGCAACCGCAGGAAGAGCGGGAAGTAAAGCGTTGATAAAAGGTTACTTTTTGTCCGGAAATTGGTAGCCACAGACTACAGCTTCATCTTTTTGTCGATCTCGTCGATGTCGGCGTGCATCTTCTTGTCGGTCTCATACAGGTCGGCGATAACGCGGCAGGCGTGCAGCACGGTGGCATGGTCCTTGTTGCCGCAGCTCTTGCCGATGGTGCTGAGCGGCAGCTTGGTGTATTTCTTGGCGAAATACATGCAGATCTGACGGGGCTGGGCCACCTCGCGGCGTCGCGTGGAGGTGTTGATGGTGTCCACCGCAATGTTGAAGTAGTCGGCCACCGTGCGCTGGATGAACTCGATGGAAATCTCGCGCGCGGTGCTGCGCACATACTTGTCAATCATCTCCTTGGCAAGGTCGATGGTGATCTCGCGGTGGTTGATGGACGATTGTGCGAGGATGGTGATCATAGCGCCCTCCAGCTCGCGCACGTTGGCCGTGACGCGCAAGGCCAGGTATTCGGTGACATCCTGCGGGAATTCGATGCCTTGGTTCTCCAATTTCTTGTTGAGAATGGCGATGCGGGTCTCAAAGTCCGGGGGGGTCAGCTCGGCCACGAGACTCCATTTCAGACGGTAGAGTACGCGGGTGTCGAAGCCGGTGATGTCGGCTGGCGATTTATCAGATGTGATGATGATCTGTTTCTTTCTTTGTTGCAGATAGTTGAAGATGTGGAAGAAAGCCTCCTGCGTCTTCTCCTTTTCTGCCAAAAACTGGATGTCATCGATGATGAGCACATCCACGTTCTGGTAAAAGTAGATGAAGTCGTTGCGGTTGTTGCTGCGGCATGCCTCCAAGAACTGCTGCATGAACAGATCCGAGCTGACATACAATACCACTTTGTCGGGGAAGTTGGCCTTGATCTCCAGGCCGATGGCATGGGCGAGGTGGGTTTTCCCCAGACCAGTGTCGGAGTAGATGAAGAAGGGATTGTAGGGAGTTGAGCCGGGAGCCGCGTTGGCAATGGCCTTGCCGGCCAGATAGGCAAACTGGTTGCATTTGCCCTCCACAAAATTGTCGAAGTTCAAAGAATCGACCAGGTTGCTTGGGATGCTGAGCGCCTTTAGGCCAGGCAGCAAGTCCGGATTGGGATTGCCCTCTCCCGTGCTCATGTACGGGTTGCGCGGCATACGGGGCGGGTTCTGCACGTTGGTGACAGGACTGGAGGGCACCGTCACCGTGATGGGGTTGTCATCAACAGGTTTCGCTACCGGAATCTGGTATTTCAAACGGGCCTTTTCGCCCAGCTCCTTGCGGATGGCTGTGCGGATGACCTTCTGGGCACTCTTCTCCAACCATTCAAAACATGCTTGGCTCGGCAGGGCAACGGTCAGACAGCTGCCCTGAAGCGACACTGACTTGATGGGGGCGAACCACATCTTATAGGTGTTGTCGGATACACAGTCTTTGATGAAGTCGAGGCAGTTTTGCCAAACGAGCTGATGGTCAGGTGTCGATTGTTGGGTCATAATATTGATTACAAAAGTCGAAAATAATAAAATCTTGAAAATTAAGGCGTTGATGGGAAGTCCTTGCGCCAAAATTCTTGATGCAAAAGTGAACAAAAAAAAGTGAACAAAAAATTGTTTTTGCTATTGTTTTTTATCTTTTTCTGTATATAGAAGAATGGGCGTTTCGAGAGGTTTTAAAGAGAAAAATAATTCTTAAAAATTACTTAAAATCAGCATCTTACAGAAAATCAAAAAGTTGAATTTTTACTGTCCCGACATCATCAAAAATGCCTTGATGAAGCCGTCGAGGTCGCCGTCCAAAACGGCATTTACGTTCGAAGTTTCGTACTGCGTGCGCAGGTCTTTCACCATCTTGTAAGGCTGCATCACATAACTGCGGATCTGCGAACCCCACTCAATGCGCTTCTTGCTGCTCTCAATCTCGTTGAGCTTCGCGCGCTTCTTCTCCAACTCGATCTGATACAGCTGTGATTTGAGCATCTGCAATGCCTTCTCGCGGTTTTGCGCCTGGAAGCGCGTCTCCTGGCACTCCACGATGATGCCCGATGGCGCGTGGTGCAAACGCACCGCCGTCTCCACCTTGTTCACGTTCTGTCCGCCAGGACCACTACTGCGGTAGGTGTCCCACGTGAGGTCAGCCGGATTGATTTCTATATTAATATCCTCATTGACAATAGGATAAGCATATACGGAGGCAAAAGAGGTGTGCCTTCTTGCGGCCGAGTCGAATGGTGAGATGCGCACCAACCGGTGGACGCCGCTCTCGCTTTTCAGATAGCCGTAGCCGTAAGGGCCATCTAATTCGATGGTGGCCGACTTGATGCCGGCGACATCCCCTTCCTGACGGTCCAACAGCTTGACACTGTATTTGTTGCGTTCTGCCCATCGCATATACATGCGCAGCAGCATCTCCGCCCAGTCGCAGCTCTCGGTGCCGCCCGCGCCCGAATTGATGGTCAGGATGACGTTAAGCACGTCCTCCTCGTTGCGCATCATGTTGCGGAACTCCAACTTCTCGATGGCCTGTGTGGCGGTGCGGAGACTCTCTTCCACTTCCGCCTCGGTGGCATCGCCCTCGTTGAAAAAGTCGAAGGTCATCGCGCACTCCTCGTATTTCTCCTCCGCATTCTTAAAATCGGTAATCCAAGATTTCACCAGACTGATTTCCTTGAACAGCTTTTCCGCCGCCTTGGGATCGTCCCAAAACTCGGGCTGGTGGGTCACTTCTTCCTTTTCAGCTACAAAATTTTTCTTCCCTTCGATGTCAAGACATTTTCTTAACTCGTTGATTCTCTTCGATAAATCCTTAATTTCTTCGCTAATAATCATGGTAGAAGTTTTAGTTGTTTTCGTCCTCTTTGAGGGCATCCCACAGCATGTCTTTCAGTTCGGTAAGATTTTTTCTAGTAACGGAGGAGATGAAGATGGTGGGGGAGGGGAGTTTGAGTTTTTTCTGTATTTTTTTGATCTCATCCTCCGGCATCAGGTCGCACTTGGTGATGGCGATGAGCTGCTTTTTATCCACCAGCTCCGGATTGTAGGCTTTGAGTTCATTATATAATATATGGTACTCTTTGACGATGTCTTCGGTGATGATGGGGATGAGGAAAAGGAGGATGGAGTTGCGTTCGATATGGCGGAGGAAGCGCAGTCCGATGCCTTTGCCTTCGGAAGCTCCCTCAATGATGCCGGGAATGTCGGCGATAACGAACGACTGGTAGTCGCGGTAGGCCACCATGCCGAGGTTGGGCTTGAGGGTGGTGAAGGGGTAGTCGGCGATTTTGGGTTTGGCGTTGGAGAGCATGGAGATGAGGGTGGATTTGCCGGCGTTGGGGAATCCTACGAGGCCCACATCGGCCAGCACTTTGAGTTCGAGGGTCACCCACTGCTCGTAGCCCTCTTCGCCGGGCTGCGCGAAACGCGGGGTCTGGCGGGTCGCGCTCTTGAAATGCACGTTGCCTTGTCCGCCGCGGCCGCCCTTCATGATGATGATTTCCTGTCCGTCTTCGAGCACCTCTCCGAGCTGCTCGCCGGTCTCCTGTACGCGGGCGATTGTGCCGAGCGGCACCTCGATGACCGCGCTCTTGCCGTTCTTGCCGAAGCATAGGTTGGCGGAGCCGTTGCCGCCGTCTTCCGCGAAGATGTGCTTGGTGTAGCGGAGGTGGAGCAGCGTCCACAGGTTGCGGTTGCCGCGCAGGATGATGTCGCCGCCCTTGCCACCGTCGCCGCCGTCGGGACCCGCCTTGGGGTCTTGGGCCGTGCGGGCGAGGTGCGCCGAGCCAGCCCCGCCATTGCCGGAGCGGCAGAAGATATTGACTAAGTCGATGAAGTTTTCGCTGGCCATAATGCTGTGGGATAAAGGGTTAGTGCAAGTCAGCACCAATCAGGTGCATAAATTCCTGACGGGTGTTCCACTGCGTGAGGAACGCGCCCGTGAACTCGGAGGTGGTGGTCACGGAGTTCTGTTTCTGGATGCCGCGCATCGACATGCAGAGGTGCTGCGCCTCAATCACGACGGCCACACCCTTCGGGTGCAAGACCTCCTCGAGGCAGCTTTTGATCTGCGAGGTGAGGCGCTCCTGCAGTTGCAGTCTGCGCGCAAAAGCCTCCACCACACGCGGTATCTTGCTGAGTCCCACGATGGTACCGTTAGGGATGTAGCCCACATGGGCCTTCCCGAAGAACGGCAGCAGGTGGTGCTCGCACAAAGAGTAGATCTCAATGTCCTTCACGACCACAATCTGGCTGTAGTCCTCTTTGAAGAGCGCGCTCTCCAAGATGGCTTTCGGGTCCATCTCGTAGCCGTGGGTGAGAAACTTCATGGCCTTGGCCGCACGCTCGGGGGTCTTTACCAATCCCTCACGATAGGGATTCTCATGGATGTTGGTCAGTAATCCTTTATAAAGTCCCGACAGCTCTTGTATCTCGTCGGATTTGAAAACTTCTTGTTTTTCGTAAGATTTCATGCTCTTCAAAAAAAAATTATTCGTTCATGTTGGACAAAAACTCCTCGTTGGTTTTGGTGAACTGCATCTTGTCTTTGACAAATTCCATGGCCTCCAGCGGGGTCATGTCGGCGAGGTGGCTGCGCAGCACCCATACGCGCTGTAGCGTGCCGGCGGCTTGTAGCAGGTCGTCGCGGCGGGTGCTCGACGACACGATATCCACAGCGGGATAGATGCGCTTGTTCGACAAGCGGCGGTCGAGCTGGAGCTCCATGTTGCCCGTTCCCTTGAACTCCTCGAAGATGACCTCGTCCATGCGGGAGCCGGTGTCGATGAGGGCGGTGGCGATGATGGTGAGCGAGCCGCCGTTCTCGATGTTACGGGCCGCGCCGAAGAAACGCTTGGGCTTCTGGAGGGCGTTGGCCTCCACACCGCCCGACAGCACCTTGCCGGATGCGGGCGAAACGGTGTTGTAGGCGCGTGCCAGTCGCGTGATGGAGTCGAGCAGGATGCAGACGTCGCGGTTGCATTCCACCATTCGCTTGGCCTTCTCCAGCACGATGTTGGCGATCTTCACGTGACGGTCGGCGGGCTCGTCAAAGGTGGAGGAGATGACCTCCGCATTCACACTGCGCTGCATGTCGGTAACCTCCTCGGGACGCTCGTCGATGAGCAGGATGATGAGGTAGATTTCGGGATGGTTGTAGGCGATGGCGTTGGCCACCTCCTTCAGCAACACGGTCTTACCGGTTTTCGGCTGTGCCACAATCAGTCCGCGCTGGCCCTTGCCGATGGGGGCGAAGAGGTCGATGACACGGGTGGAGATGTTGTCGCCGGGGTGGCCGGTGAGCTTGATTTTCTCGTTCGGGAACATCGGCGTGAGGTAGTCGAACGGGATGCGGTCGCGGATGGCTTCCGGCGGCAGCCCGTTGATGGTCTCCACCTTCACCATCGGGAAATATTTCTCTCCCTCTCTCGGCGGACGGATAAGTCCCTGAACGGTATCGCCGTTCTTGAGTCCGAACTGCTTGATCTGTGCAGCTGAAATGAAGATGTCGTCAGGTGAGTTCAGGTAGTTGTAGTCGGATGAGCGCAGGAAGCCGCACGTGTCGTTGACTACTTCAAGAACACCCTCGGCAGTGACGCAGCCCTCATATTGTGAGTGGGCCACCATCTCCCACTGGGCATGGGCGGCCTTCAACGAGAGGTCTTCGTTATGGTGGGGCTTGTTGGGGTTCTTCCCCTTCTTGGGATGGTTCTTCTGGGAGGGATTTCCTGTGCGATGGTTGTCATCACCCACCTCATTCTTAGCCTCTTGCTGGGCGGTGGGGGCAGCAGTTTCTGAATTTTCAGCTGGTACTTCCTCCACTTTGGCAGGCTTGCTGTCGCTGGGTGCGTCTGCATTAACCACGACAGACGGCTGTGTTTCCTCGCTTTTGGGCTTGCGGCCACGGCGGGGCTTTTTCACAGGCTCCTCTGCAGGCTTCTCCTCAGTTTCTGTGACAATAGCCTGTGGCGTATCCATCAGCTGCATCTGGTCAATCTGTTCGGCCATCCGCTGGGGGGAATCCAATTGAATCTCCATCTGTTTGGGGGTGGTGTCGGCAGCTTTTCTCCTTCTTTTCGGAGCAGGAGCGGTGTCTGTGGGCGCGGACGGCATGGCAGGCGCAGACACTTTCGTGAACTGGAAGGTGTCGCCGACAGGAGCGGAGATGTAATCGTCTTCCGGGGTCGGTGCAACACTCATGGTGGGCATCGGCAGCTCTTCAGAAACCGTTTCTTTGCGGGTGTCCTCTTCTGAAATAGATGCTAAAGAGTTGACTTTCTTTTCATTGGATGTTGCAACAGGACTTTTGTCGGCAACAATGCGCCTTCTTTTAGGCTTTTTCTCTTCTGAGTTAATCATAAAAATAGTAATGGTGATTTGAGTACTTTTTTTAACGTAATGAAAGTCGTTGAAAAAGGATTTCTGTGTCGTTAGAAATCGGCGGCAAAAATACGATTTTTTTCTGAAATACCAAGAAAATGTTGGAATTTCTTAAAATTCTGACTTAATGTTGGAAAAGGGCGTCGCTCATGACCAGCCGCACATAAGCGCCGTAGTTGAAATGGAAATCTTTGTAACCATTCAGCCCCACCTTTCCGAAAGACACATAGAAGCAGGGATCCACCGAAACGCCCTTGTTGAAGGCGAACTTGATGCCGGTAGCCCCCACAAAACCAAAGCCTGCCCCGCCATACCGGGTGTCCAACTCCTGCATCCCTGCCCCTGGCACGTATGTCTGCCCTCCATAAACATCTAACAGATTGTAAGTCTTGTTTTCGATAACAGCATCGAAACTCTTCACTCTCACGAAGTTAAACTGCGCCCCTAACTCAATGAAGGGCTTCACAACCTTGTTGACGTGGAAGGTGTAAGAACCCGTAAGGTCGAAAAAAGAACGGTTTTCCTTGCCCACGAGGTTGTAGGTTAGGAATTCGGGACGTTCGTTGCCGGGCACATAGTTGGTGTATTGTACGTTGAAACCCCCAACGGTAGTGAGCCGTGCAAAACTGTAGTAGAGCGTCAGGCGCCAGTGTTTGTCGAAGCGGTATGAAATTCCGAGTGTCACCGACATGGCCGGCTTGTAGCGCATGTCTTCAGGGTAGTCGTCTTTGCCTATGACTAGTGTGTCGTTGGGAGAGATGAAGTTGTTGTTGTCAGCAATGAGTCGGGTGATCTGATCTCGCCATATGTATTTGTTGCCATAGATGTAGTTGAGGTTGTTCTCATTTTCGGGTTTTCCGCTGTAATATCCAGCCGGTCCTTTCCCACCAAAATAGATGCCGCCTGCGATGATGAAGTCGGCTCCAGGACCGGCAATATTCATTTCATTATCATCCTCTTGGGCTTGCAACTGAGGGATAAAACCAGTTATCAATCCTATAAGTAATACTAGAATGAAGCTTTTTTTCAGCATGAGGATAGCTTATTTGGAAAGGAGTTCGTTTTTGCGGGAATGCTTTCTTTCAATAATGATGAACAGCACCAATGCCGCCACCGTGATAAGTGCACCGATGCCGTAACTAACCACCTTAGCGATGGTGGGCGCGGCACACTCATTCCCTTTCAAGGCATGCTCGCAAACTTTCAGAATCACCGACCCGAATCCGCCGTCGGCGCCCTTGGCCACAAAGAGGAAACAGCCGGTCACCATGGTCATGAACAGGGCAGGGATAAGGGTGATGAGATACCACAGTTTGCCTTTGTTACGAATCAGATAAACCGATATAGCCCATAAGGTTACAGTGGCTAACACCTGGTTGGCCCACGCGAAATAACGCCAGATCATCTGAAAGCCGGTGGCATCGGAAATGCTGTACACCAAGATGCCGGCGGTGACGGCAAACATCGGGATGGCCACCAACAAACGGTTCTTAATAGGCTTCTGGTCGTAGTGCAGGAAGTCGGCGATGATGAGGCGGGCGGACCGCAAGGCCGTGTCGCCCGAGGTCACCGCCGCGCTGATGACACCCAAGATGCAGATGGTAGCGATGGCCGGCGCGAACCACGTGTTGGCAATCACCCCCACGATGGCGGCACCGCTCTTGCCCGCCACATTCACCACGCTGTCGGGACCGAAGAAGTAGGCCGCTGCCGCCGCCCATATCAGGGCGACAATGCCTTCAGTAATCATGGCGCCGTAGAAGATCGGCCGTCCCTGCTTCTCGTTCACCATGCAGCGCGCCATCAGCGGCGACTGCGTGGCGTGGAAGCCCGAAATAGCGCCGCATGCGATGCTGATGAACATCATCGGGAAGATGGGGTTGTTGGCCGCATCAGGATGACGGTTCTCCATGCCGCTCCAAATCTCAGGGATTTCAGGTTTGTACATAAAGAAGGCCACGAGGATGGCCACCGCCATGCCCAGCAGCAGGATGCCGAAAATCGGGTAGATCTTGCCGATTAACTTGTCGATGGGTAACAGTGTGGCAATCAGATAGTAAGCTAAAATAATGCCAATCCAAATATAAGGATTCCAGCCCTGTGTGAAGTGCGCGTTGATGAGGGTGGCGGGGGTGCTGACGAATACCACGCCGACCAGAATCATCAGGATGATGGTGAAGCCCCGCATCACCTGCTTCGCGCCGTTGCCGAGGTAGGTGCCGTGGATCTCGGGCAGGCTGCATCCCTTGTTGCGCAGCGAAATCATGCCCGCCAGGTAGTCGTGCACCGCACCGGCGAAGATGCTGCCGAGCACAATCCAAAGGAACGAGGCCGTGCCGAACTGCGCCCCCATGATGGCCCCGATGATCGGTCCCACGCCAGCGATGTTCAGGAACTGGATGAGGAAGATGCGCCACGGCTTCATCGGCACGTAGTCAACCCCGTCGGCCATGGTGGTGGCCGGCGTGGGACGGTTTTTGTCGATGCCGAAAACCTTCTCCACCAATTTCCCATAAATGAAATATCCTGCAATTAGTAACGCTAAAGCTATGAAAAAAGTGATCATCGTCTTGCTTTTTTTTGAAAGTGCAAAAGTACAAAAATGTTGTAAAATCTTCGCATCCCTTATGAAATTTATAATGTTAGTAAAAATCAAGGTCTCCCATCTATTATTCAAGAAAAAATCGTATCTTTGCAACTTTGTAAGAAAAACTAATATGAAGTCTTGTCTCTGGTTCGGTTTGCTGATGTTGCTGTCGGTGGTGCTTTGCGCCCAGCCGACCGTGAATCCGAACGGCTACAACGTCTTCTATTACCCTAACGGCGTGAAATCTAGCGAGGGAACGATGGTCAACGGCCAGCCCGACGGCTGGTGGAAATCCTACAACGAGAAGGGTATCCTGGTGTCGGAAGGCAACCGGCACAACGGACTGCTCGACAGTGTGTGGACTTTTTACACCGAAAAAGGAAGTCCCGCCCTCCAGATCAGTTATCGTGACGGCGTGAAACAGGGCCCCCGCATCCAGTATTCCACAGATGAATACGTGGTGGAGGATTGGGACGCCGACACGCTGCTGAGTCCGGTGCGCACCTACACCGCCGACCATCACCTCAAAATCGAAACTCCCTACCTCGAAGGCAAGCCCCACGGCATGGCCATGGAATACGACACCGCCGGCAACATCATCAAGCTGATGTATTATCACCGCGGCATCCTCACCAAACGCGAGAGCGTGAACCGCACCGACAAGTTCGGCTTCAAACAGGGAAAGTGGAAGTACTTCTGGCCCAACGGCAACCTCCGGCTCGAAGGTGAGTATGTGAACGACAAACGGCACGGCTACTTCAAGGAGTACGACGAGGAGGGCAACTTCCTCACCGTGCAGAAATACGAGAACGACTACCTCGTGGCCGACGCACAGGAGACCAAGCAACTCGACCTGAAGGTGGCGTACCACTCCAACGGACAGCCTTCCATCATGGCCACTTACTACAATGGCAAGGCAGAGGGCCTGCGCCGCGAGTTCGACACCGAAGGCAATGTCATCAAAGGCTACGTTTTCTCCAACGGCCTGATGCTGGCCGAGGGCATCACCGACATGGAAGGACGGCGGCAGGGCAAGTGGAAGGAGTTTTACCCGACCGGTGAATTGAAATCGGAGGGTACCTACAAGAACTCCAGCCGTACGGGCAAATGGAAGTTTTATCTGCCCGACAAGACCGTGGAGGTGGAGGGTGCATACAACAACAAAGGCCAGCAGGACGGCGAATGGCGCTGGTATTATGCCAACGGTCAGTTGATGCGCGAGGCACAGTACGATGCGGGCACCCTCGACGGGGAGTTCGTGGAGTACGATGAGGAGGGGGCGGAAGTCACCAAGGGCAACTTCGTGGAAGGCAGCGAGGAAGGCCACTGGATGTATCGCCGCAACAAGGCCATTGAGGAGGGCGACTACTACGACGGGATGCGCACCGGCCTTTGGAAAAGTTGGTACGAGGAGGGTATTATCTGTTCTGAAATTGAGTATGATCAGGATTTGATGAATGGGAAATATACTATTTATTATGAAAATCACGTTATAAAAAGAACGGGACACTGTGTGAACGGCGAACGTGATGGGATTTGGTACGAGTATGAGGACACTGGTGAACTGGTGCTCACCACCCAATATAAGGACGGGAAGGAGTTGAGGTGGAACAATTATAAAATTGAATACTGATGATGAAGAAAACGATATATACCTTTTTGATTTTGGTGCTGACCGCCTCGATGGGATGGGCGCAGAGTGACAGTGCGAAACTTGCAGCCCAGCGAGCTGAGGAGGCGGAGATTCAGCGTTCGCAAAGTCAGCTGAATGCGAAGATGGACAAGATGCTCGACACCTGGTATGTGGCCCACGCCAATGCCAACGCCCGCAGTGTCATCAACTCCTACAGCGACACCAACACGGTCTCCGACGCCAACTGCGACTCCATCTACCACCTGCGTCTCAACCGTCTCCACTCGGTGGTGCAACTGGGCTACAACTCCTCGGTGCGCAGTTATATCAACCTCTATGCCAACACCCGCAAGCGCTCTTCTTCCGTCATCCTCGGTCTCGCCCAGTACTATTATCCCCGCATGGCGGCCATCTTCGACAAGTACGATGTGCCAGAGGAATTGATGTACCTCACCATCATCGAGTCCAGCCTTAACCCTACGGCCGTGTCGCCCGCCGGTGCTACCGGCATCTGGCAGTTTATGTACCAGACCGGCAAGATGTACGGACTGGAGGTCAACACCTTCATTGATGACCGCCGTGACCCGATGAAGGCTACCGATGCTGCTGCTCGCCACCTGCGCGACCTTTACAACATCTTCAACGACTGGGGATTGGCCATCTCGGCATACAACTGCGGTGCCAACAACGTTCGCAAGGCCATCACGCGCTCCGGCGGCAAGACCAACTTCTGGGAGGTGCGTGCCTATCTGCCCCGCGAAACCCAAAACTATTTCCCCGCCTACATCGGCGCCTACTACATGATGAAGTATTACAAGATGCACGGCATTACTCCTGCCGACATCCGCATCCCCCTCGACGTGGATACGATTATGGTGAAAAAAGAGGTGCACTTTGAGCAGATTGCCCATGTGCTCAATATCGATGTTGAAGAAATCAAAACGCTGAACCCACAGTACAAACGCAATGTCATCCCGGCCTTCACCGAATCGTTCCCGTTGCGCCTCCGCCGTCGCGACCTCGAGCGATTTGAAGATCTGCAGGACTCTATCTACAAATACGAATACGACACCTATTTCGGTCCACTTCAAGTTTATGTGAACACCTATACGGGGAAACCCAACGACAATTCCACTACCAAAAAGAAATACCATACGGTGCGTAGCGGCGAGAGTCTTACGAAAATCGCTAACAAGTACGGGCTCTCGGTGGCCGAGTTGAAGAAGATGAACAAGCTGAGCAGCAATTATGTGAAGGTGGGACAGAAGTTGGTGGTGGGGTACACCTACGTGGCACCGCCCAAGACCGACAATACGCAGGCCGCCTCCGACAGTACAGCCGTGAAGCCCTCCGGTGGCACCACCCCGTCAGGGTCGTCAGCCAGCACATCGTCATCATCTTCCGGTAACCCAAAGACATCCTCTTCTTCCACCATTATCTATACGGTCAAGGCTGGCGATACGCTCTACAAAATAGCCAGCCATTATGGAGTTACGGTGAAACAGATCGCGGAGTGCAACAGTCTGACGAATGTCAATACCCTCCATGTCGGACAGAAACTGAAGATTCCTAAAAAGTAGCCCCGTGAACCGTTCTGCCCCGATTGTTTTGTTCGTGCTCCTTCTCTTGGCTGCCGGCTGCGCCAAGATTGTGACCCCTGTCGGCGGCCCCAAGGATGTCACACCGCCTTCGGTCACCAAGGAACACCCCGCCAACGGCACCACCAATTTCAAGGGAAATTCGTTCAAGGTCACTTTCAACGAGTATGTCACACTGAACAATACGGTTGAGAATGTGCTGATTTCGCCGCCCCCAGCTACGCCGCCCACCTATACCTTGTCGGGTAAGTCGCTGATAGTCAAGTTTCAGGATACGCTTCTCCCAGATCAGACTTATAATGTGAGTTTCGCCAACTGCATCCAAGATTTCACCGAAGGGAATCCGCTGCCGCTATACAGCTACGCCTTCTCCACAGGCCCTGCGGTTGATTCGATGATGGTGGAGGGTAAGGTCGTGGACGCCATCACCATGAAACCCGCCTCCAACTGCTTTGTGTTCGCCTACCTCGACGATGTGGACTCGCTGCCCCTGACCACCCGCCCGCAGTTCATCACCAAAACATTAGCCAACGGCACTTTCCAAATTAAAAATCTGAAAGCAGGTAGATATAAGATTTTTGTTTTGGATGATGAGGATAATAACCTGATGTACAGCCAGCCCACGGAGTCAGTCGCCTTCTCGACAGAACTCTACGATGCGGTGCCGATACAGAAGGATACGGCCGCTGTCGCCGACTCGGTAGCCAGCGATTCGGTGCAGGTGGTGGCCGACACCGTCAAGCCCATGCCGCTGCTGCGTCTCTTCAAGGCCAAAGTGCCGCAGAAGCTGCAAAAGTCGCAAAATAAGGAGAAAGGAAAATATGAGTTCGTCTTCAGCGAAGAGGTCGCTGATGTCAAATTGCAGGGTATCGACACCACTGTCGATTTCTTTACCTATACGGGCCATGACAGCCTTATCCTTTACCTGAAGGCTGACCTGACCGACACGGTGCAGCTGGTTTGCATGATGGGAGATACATTGGTGGATACGCTCGAACTCAAGCCTTTCAAGGAGAAAGATACCCGCGGGACACGACGTAACCGTGATGAGAAATCTGCAGCCCTCTCGGTTACAGCGTCTAACAAAGGCGAGCTATACAAGCCGCTTACGCTGAATTTCCCCTATCCGATTCATTCGTGCGACTCGGTGCGCGTGCGCCTTGTGGCCAAAAAGAAATATGCCGGCAACGACACCAATTATCTGTGGATCACCATCCCCGACACCTTCGTCATGTCAGTCAGCATTCCCTTTAACTATGAGGAGAAAGTTCCTTACGAACTGATGATTCGCGACTCGGTATTTACCGGCTACAACGGATGTTGCAACGATACTGTGACAGCTACATTTACCGCCAAGACAGAGAAGGACTACGGCACTTTGAAAATGCAGTACAAGGTGCCGGCTAACGGTGTGAGTTATGTGGCCACGCTGCTTTCCGAAAAGGGTACAGAACTTCGAAGCGACAAAGTTGCACCCAACGAGGTGGTGGTATACGACCGCATGCCCGCCGGGAAATATAAAGTGCGGCTGCTGGAAGATAATAATGGTAACGGGGTCTGGGATACAGGCGATTACAAACAGAAACTGCTTCCAGAAAAGGTGGAGTTTTTCAGCCAAAGCCTTACGGTAAGAGGGTATTGGGAGTTGGAAGAGTGCTTCGAATGGGGCGATAAGTAATGTTATTTTTAAATCCGATTCACTTGGATTGGGTTTTTCTGACGAATGTAATGAAGTCGGATTTGTTTTTCTGTTTTCATCCGAAATAAAATTTTATTCAAAAATTCTTAAAAAGAATGACAATGATACTATTTTTCATGTATTTTTGCCGCTGAAAATTTTTAGAATCATTAGAAGATGAAAACCAAGTACATCGATCTGATTTCGCAGACTTTCGAGTTCCCGCAAGAACAGTTTGAAGTGGAAGACAATGAACTGATTTTTAATGGCGTGCCATTGATGGACATTATTAAACAATATGGTACTCCTCTGAAAATCACGTATCTACCTAAAATTTCAGAGAACATTCAAAAAGCCCGCCGGTGGTTTAATGTGGCCATCGCTAAGGCAGATTATCAGGCGGATTACCATTATTGCTATTGCACAAAAAGCTCCCATTTCGAGTTCGTGCTGTCGGAGGTGCTCAAGAATGATGTGCATATTGAGACCTCTTCTGCTTTCGACCTGAACTTGATTGAGGTGTTGGAGGAACAGAAGATGTTCGATAAAGAGAATTTTATTCTCTGTAATGGTTTTAAAAAACAGCAGTATATCGACAACATTGCGATGATGTTGGATAAGGGGTATGTGAACACAATCCCGATACTGGATAACATTCACGAACTGGATATGTTGGATGCTGCAGTAAATACCAAATGTAAGATAGGTATCCGTATTGCTGCTGAGGAAGAACCGCGTTTTGAGTTCTACACCTCCCGACTCGGAGTTCGCTACAATGATATTATCCCGCTTTATCTGAATAAAATCAAGAACAATCCGAAGTTTGAACTGAAGATGCTCCATTTCTTCATCAACACGGGTATTCAGGATACGGCTTATTATTGGAATGAGCTGTCAAAGTGCATTAGTTTGTACTGCGACCTCAAAAAAATCTGTCCTGAATTGGATTCCCTCGACATCGGTGGCGGTTTCCCGATCAAGACCAGCCTCTCCTTCGAGTACGATTACGAGTACATGGCTGAAGAGATTGTGGCGCAGATTAAGAATATCTGTAACCGCGAGGGGGTTCCGGAACCTGACATTTTCACGGAGTTCGGTTCCTACACCGTGGGCGAGGCCAGTGCGGTGCTGTTCTCTATTCTCCAGCAGAAACGGCAGAACGACAGGGAGTTATGGGATATGATTGACAGTTCGTTTATGACGACCTTGCCCGACACGTGGGCCATCGACCAGCAGTTTATCATCCTCGCCGTCAACAACTGGGACAAAGAGTACGAGCGCGTGTTCCTCGGCGGCCTCACCTGCGACAGTCAGGACTTCTACAACTCGGAGGCCTCCCTCAACGCGGTCTTCCTTCCCAAGATCCGGGCCAGCCTGCCCACGCAGGAGAGCAACGACTATTTCGATGAGGATCCGCAATACATCGGTCTGTTCAACACGGGCGCCTATCAGGAGTCGGTGGGCGGCTACGGCGGCATCCAGCACTGTCTCACCCCCGCGCCCAAACATATCATCATTTACCGTGATGAGGAGGGTGAACTTTGCACTAAACTGTTTGCTAAAGAGCAGAGTTACAAGTCGATGCTGAAAATTTTAGGTTACTAATTGGGTATAAAAATCTCGGTGTGAACTATCTGACAGTAGAGAATCTTTCCAAAACCTATGGCGAAAAGCTGCTTTTCCACGACATCACTTTCGGACTGGAAAAGGGACAGAAAAGTGCGCTGATTGCCAAGAATGGAACGGGAAAATCTACCCTGCTCAACATCATCGCCGGCCTGGAGCAGCCGGATGCCGGACAGGTGGTGGTGCGTAAAGATATCACGGTGTCGTATCTGCCCCAGATGGATGATTTCGCCGATGAGGTGTCGGTGTTAGATGCGATTTTTGATTCTCAAACTCCAGAAATACAAGTTATTAGAGAATACGAAATTTGTCTTGCCCTGATGAATCAGGCGAATGCCACCGGTGAGGTTTCTCGGGAATTAGAGCAGCGGATGCACCGCGCCATCGAAGAGGTGGAACGGCTGCACGCCTGGGATTTTGAGAGCAAGGTGAAGGAAATCCTCTCCCGCTTCGGCATCGAGGATGTCTTCAAGCCGGTGGGCACGCTTTCGGGCGGACAGCGCAAAAAGACCGCCCTCGCCAAAACGCTCATCGCTGATACTGACCTGCTGATTCTTGATGAGCCTACCAATCATCTTGATATTGAGATGATTGAGTGGATGGAAAACTACCTCACCCGTGCCAATGTCACCCTGCTGATGGTGACGCACGACCGTCATTTTCTCGACCAGGTGTGCAACGATATTTTCGAAATTGAAAATGGGAATCTCTATCATTATAGAGGAAAATATGACTATTATTTGGAGAAAAAGGCGGAGCGTATTGCAGTAGAGAATGCCGAATACGACAAGCTGAAACAGCTTTATCTCAAAGAGTTGGAGTGGGTACATACCTCCCCGCAGGCACGTACCTCCAAGTCGAGGGCCCGCATACAGGGTTTTGAAGCCCTGAAGGAGTCGGTGAGCCGGAAAGTGGAGAAACCCGCCGAGAGTTTTCATGTTGAGACCGAAAGGTTAGGTAATAAGATTTTGGAAATCAATAATTTGGATTTTTCCTTTGGAGATAAAGTCCTGTTGGATGATTTCTCCTATGTATTTAAAAGAGGGGAGAAGTGCGGCATTGTGGGAAAGAACGGAACTGGCAAATCCACCTTTTTGAAGCTCATCGTCGGACAGCTGAAGCCGACGGCAGGCAAGATCGTGGCGGGACAGACCATCCATTTCGGCTACTATTCGCAAGAGGGAATGCAGATTAAGGGCAACCGCCGAATCATCGACATTGTGAAGGAGTATGCTGAGGTAATTCGCACAGAAACAGGGAATTATATCGGTGCCTCGCAGTTCCTTAATCACTTCGGATTCAAGTACGAACAGCAATACACCTATTTCGATGACCTTAGCGGCGGCGAGAAACGCAAACTCTATCTGCTCATCACGCTGATGCGCAATCCTAATTTCCTCATCTTGGATGAGCCAACCAACGATTTCGACATCGACACGCTCAACAAACTCGAGGATTTTCTCTATTATTATAAAGGATGTGTGTTGATTGTTTCGCACGACCGCTGGTTTATGAACAAACTGGTTGATCACATCTTTGTTTTCAA
Organism: Bacteroidales bacterium; assembly: GCA_017962845.1. Classification (GTDB taxonomy): domain Bacteria; phylum Bacteroidota; class Bacteroidia; order Bacteroidales; family WCHB1-69; genus UBA1756. Next base: position 37,762 of record JAGCUN010000004.1, read on the forward strand.
TGGAGATGGCAAGGTAAAGGATTTCTATGGCAATTATACCGATTATAAATTGGCCAGAGATAAAGAGTTGCGGATTGAAAAGCGAGTAGAGAAGTTACAGAAGCAGGCGGAGGTGAAAGAAACTACTTCGGTTAAAAAAGACAAATCCAACAAACTTACATATAAAGAAAAATTGGAATTTGACTCACTCGGATTGGAAATTGAAACGTTGGAAGCCGAGAAAAAAGAGCTTTTGGAGAAGATGAATTCGGGTAATGGAACGGCTGATGAGTTGATAGAATGGAGCAATCGTTATCAGGAAGTATCCACTTTACTTGACGATAAGTCGATGCGCTGGCTTGAGCTGAGTGAGAAAGAGGCTTGATTAAATAATTGAAAATAAATATATTATGAAATGCTTAATTATCGGAGGTGTGGCAGGTGGTGCTACCACTGCTGCCCGTTTGCGTCGTATGGACGAGGATGCCCAGATTGTTATCTTTGAAAAGGGCCCCTATATTTCGTATGCCAATTGCGGCTTACCTTATTATATTGGTGGCGTGATTTCGGAAAGAAATGCACTTTTCCTTCAAACACCCACCTCTTTCGGCAATCGTTTTGATGCCGATGTGCGCGTATCTACCGAAGTTACTTCTATCGACAAAGTGCAAAAGAAAGTAACTTGTGTGAATCTGAAAACGGGTATGACGTATGAGGAATCGTACGACAAACTCGTGCTGGCCCCTGGTACTACCGCTGTCAAACCGCCTATTCCGGGCATTGATGCGGCCAACATTTTCACGCTCCGCGATGTGAACGACACCGACGCTATCCGTACCTATTTGGATGGTTTGACTAAACCTGCTCGTGTAGTCGTGGTAGGTGCCGGTTTTATTGGAATGGAGATGGCCGAAAATTTGGTGCTTTCGGGTTGTCAGGTCACGTTGGTGGAGAAAGCCTCGCAGATTCTGCCACCTGTGGATTGGGAGGTGGCGGCTGAAGTGCAGCAGGAAGTGACTCGCAACGGAGTGCGGTTGATGGTGAATGACAGCGTTTCCGCCTTCGTTCAGAATGGCAATGCCACGCAGGTTCAGCTGTTGAGTGGCGAGGTGCTAGAGGCTGACATGGTGCTGGTGAGTGTGGGCGTGAAACCGCTTACCACGCTGGCCGTGAATGCCGGTATCGAAATCGGTGAGTTGGGCGGCATCAGAGTAAACGAGTATATGCAGACTTCCGACCCCGACATTTATGCGGTGGGGGATGCGGTGGAGACGGTGAACCCGCTGACGGGCCAGCCGCAACTTTGTTTCCTCGCTGGTCCCGCCAACAAGCAGGCGCGTATTTGTGCCAATAATATGGTAGAAGGTAATATCCACCGTTATAGTGGCAGTATCGGTACGGGCATCGCGAAAGTTTTTGGTATGACGGTCGGCCGTACGGGACTGTCGGAAAGACAGTTGCAAATGCTGAATCTTCCCTATAAGGTGTCGGTAACCCACACGGGCGACCATGCCACCTATTATCCTGGCAGCCACCCTGTGACCATCAAGCTGCTGTTTGCTCCCTACACAGGCCAGTTGCTGGGGGCATCGGTGTGTGGCGCGGCAGGCGTTGACAAGCGCCTCGATGTGCTGGCTTCTACCATCGCCCACTGCGGTACCGTTTACGACCTCACCGACTTCGACCATGCCTACGCGCCGCCTTTCTCTTCGCCCAAAGACCCCGTAATTGTGGCGGGCTATGTGGCCGAGAATATCCTTGCCGAAAAGGTGAAGATGATACAGTGGCACGAACTCAAGGAGAAGCTGGCCCACCGCCAGCCCGACGATTTCATCCTGCTGGATGTGCGCAGTCTGCTGGAAAACCGCGCCGGCACCATCAAGGGGGCGGAGAACTACCCGTTGGACGAGCTGCGCGAGTATGCCGAGGATATGGATCCGGAGCAGCCGGTGGTGGTGTTCTGCGCCATCGGGCTCCGTGGCTACATCGCCTGCCGCATCCTGATGCAGATGGGCTTCACGAATGTGGTCAACCTTGCCGGCGGCTACAAAACGTGGAAGGCATGCTCGGGTGAATGACATCATTTTTAGAAATTTTTAGACCAATAAAAATGAAGAGAATATTGCTTTTGGTGATGGCTTGTGGCTTCGTGCTGACAGGTTTGGCACAAACGGTCACCCTCACCTTTTCGGGTCGCGATGCGCAAAACCATTATGTGCAGCTCAACCAGGTGACCGTCACCAACGTCACCCGCGGCTGGCAGGAAACCCTCTTCTGGCCCGACACCATCTTGACCATGCAGAACAGCACGGGCATTGATGATGCCGTAGAGACGCGGTACACCACGTCTCTACAATTGTCGCAAAACAACCCCAACCCGTTCATCGGCACCACCCACGTGAACCTGATGGTGGCCGATGCGGGGATGGTGACATTGGAAATTGTGGATGGGAATGGTAAAATCGTAGAGACGCGCCATGGCACGTCTCTACAACCGAGCACCCACCAATTCCGTGTCACCCTGTCGCACGCCGGCACCTATATCCTTACCGCCCGCCAGAACGGGGAATCATCATCCATTAAAATGGTGTGCCACGGCGGCGGCAACGGCAATCGGATTGAATATATGGGTACCCATTTAGAGACTCGGTGCACCACGTCTATACAGACGCGCCGTGGCACGTCTCTACAACCCCAAATCATCACCACAAATCCCTTCCAATCGGGCGACCAGATGGAATATGTGGGCACCGCCACCATCGGCGGCAATGGGTGCGAAAGCCAGACCATCAGTCAGCAGCAGCAGGGCTCCGAGAGCTTCCAGCTGCAGTTCGATGCTACGCTGCCCGTTCCGGTGGACGGACAGCCCTGTCCTAGCACGCCCACGCTCACCGACATCGATGGCAATGTTTACAGTACCTTGCAGATGGGCGGCCAGTGCTGGATGAAGGAGAACCTCCGTGCCACCCGTTTTGCCGACGGCACGCCGTTGGCGTTAGGGGAGGAGCATTCCAGCACAGAGTCCCTCTACTATTATCCCGACAACAATACCGCCAATGCCGCCACTTATGGTCTGCTCTACAACTGGACAGCGGTCATGCACGGCGCGGCTTCTTCTAATGTTTCCCCCAGCAACGTGCAGGGAGTTTGTCCTGACGGTTGGCACGTGCCCAGCAGCGCCGAATGGGCGACCTTAACGGGTTATGTTTCAGGAAGAAGCCAGTATTGGTGCGATGGTGAGAGCGAGAATATCGCCAAGGCGTTGGCGTGCAACAGCGGCTGGAATACCAATGCAGTGGTGGATTGTGCGGTGGGACTCAACCAGTCGAGCAACGACGCCACTCATTTCAGTGGAATGCCCACGGGCGGCTTTGTGAGTTCTGGGGTTGCCAACTTCGGCAAGTTCGCCATGTTCTGGACCTGCACGGCTGTAGGCAACAATGCGGAGTCATACTATCTGGCATACAGTACCGCCATGGTGGGACATCCGACCGGCGGATATGAAACCACTTATGGATTCGGAGTGCGCTGCGTGCGTGATGAAGGCAACGGCGGTGGTGGCGGCAGTGCTAGCGACCTCAACTCCTGTCCGGTGGCGTCCCCCAACGCTAACGAAACTGCCAGTGGCGGCAGAATTACCGAGCTCAGGGATTACGACAACAACAGTTACCGCGTGGTGAAGATAGGCAACCAGTGCTGGATGAAAGACAATCTTCGCACCAAGCACTATGCCGATGGAACCTCCATTTCGCAAGGCTCTAACTCCATGTTCGCCCTCACCACCAGCATCAGTTATTATTTCTATCCTGATGGAAATACTTCTAATGCAGCTGTTTATGGATTGTTATATAACTGGAAAGCGGCCATCCGCACCATTTCCAACGCCTCCACCTCCAATCCGAGCGGGGTGCAGGGTGTGTGTCCCAATGGGTGGCACCTGCCCAGCGAGGCTGAATACACCCAGATGACCGACTACGTGCAGTCGCAGAGCGAGTATGTGTGCAACCCGAATTACGAGAACTATGTGGCTCCCGCCTTTGCCAGCAACGAAGGATGGATGAGTTCGGGCATCAGTTGCGCACCCGGCAACAACCTGGCCGCCAACAATGCCACGGGCTTCAGCGCGATGCCAGCCGGACAGTGGGCACAGGATCCGTCAGGTATCACCCAGTACGCCTCCTTCTGGGGCGCAAGTGGTGACAGCAGTACCGCCTACAGTTGGAATCTCATGGTTAATCATCCCTACCCGGTGGTCTCCTATGATATGTCGGAATGGGCCTATTCTGTAAGATGCGTAAGAAATTGATGAAAAAGTTATTATTGTTTTTATGGATGGGATGTTGTATCCCATGGCTTCACGCCCAATCGCCTGCCCTCTCGGGGATGTGGAAAGGCTGCCTGCACCTCGGCAGTGACTCGCTGGCTGTGGTGCTGGTGCTTGACAATCACGATGATACAGTAACAGCCGTACTCGACAGTCCCGACCAGTACGTCACCGACATCCCGGTTACCGAATTTTCGCTGCGCGGCGACACCCTCACCTTCGCCGTTGCCTCAGTGGGCGCCTCGTTCCGCGGCGTATGGCGCGGCGACAGCATCACAGGCAAGTTCCGCCAGAACGGCCGTCGCTTCCCGCTCGTGCTGCGACCTACCACCCACCGCCAACTCTTCCCCCGTCCGCAAGAACCGCAAGAATTTCCATACACGCAGCATGAGCTCACCTTCCCCTATAACGAGCGGATCGACATTAGCGGCACGCTCACCCTGCCTTACTGGGGCAAGCCCAAGGCTGTTGTCGTGCTCATCTCCGGCTCCGGCTGGCAGGACCGCGACGAGACCATCATGGCCCACAAGCCCTTCAAACTGCTCGCCGACTATCTCACCCGCCTCGGCTACGCCGTGTTCCGCTACGACGACGCCCCGCTCATGGCTTTCCAGAAGATGAATACCCTCGACTTTGCCGAACAGGTGAAGGTGGTTGTGGATAGACTTCGTCAGGAGGGTGACCTGCATGGCTGCCCGATCGGACTCTTAGGTCATAGCGAGGGCGGCATGGTGGCTTGGATGGTGGCCGCCGAACGGCATGACCTCGACTTTGTCATCTCGATGGCTGGCATGGGCACCACCTTGCGAGAAGTGCTGCTGTACCAGGCGGCGGAAAATGCGATCCAAAACCATTTTTCGGCGGAGATGCTGCGGGCTTCTCTCCTGATTTCCGATGAAACATACGCCTTGGTGGAGCGTGCGAAGGATGCTCCCACTGCCGCCCGTAAGGTGAGCGACTATCTGCATTCCCGTGCCGCCCAATTGACGGAGGAGGAACGTATCGCGTTGAATCTCACTGATCAAGGTATTATGCTTTCGGCGCAGACCCTCGCCAGCAACTGGTTCTTTACTCTTATGCACCTCAAGCCTGCCCAGTACCTGAAGAAGATCACCTGTCCGGTGCTGGCCCTCAACGGCGACCGCGACAAGCAGGTGGATGCGGTGGAGAATGTCTATGCCATCCGCGACGGACTGAAACACTGCCCCGACTTCACCCCCTGCATCCTGCCCGGCCTCAACCACCTCTTCCAAGAGTGTGAAACCGGCTATGTGGACGAGTACGGACTGATCGAGCAAACTCTTTCGCCCGCTTTTTTGGAGCAGGTAGGGAAGTGGTTGGATGAAAGAATAAAATAGGGGAGCGGTTAGTTGTTGGGCCGCAGTTTTTTGTACTTTTTCTGGCGCATCTGCCAACGCTCGCGGGCGTATTGCTGCATGTCGGACACCTCGTCGCTCTCGTCGATGATTTCCAGCCCGAAGATGGTCTCGATGATGTCTTCCATGGTGAGAATGCCCTGGAAACAGCCGTATTCATCGATAATGAGGGCGATTTGCGATTTCTGTTTCAGCAGCGCGTCCCAGATGTCGCTGATGGACTTCTCCTCGCTGAAGTAGGGGAGGTCGCGCTTGATGTGGCCGAGGGTGAGCGAGAACTTGTCTTCGGCAAGGTTCTCCAATGCGTCGTCGCGCAGCACGTAGCCGGTGATATACTCCGGCGACTCGGCATAGACGGGTATGCGGGAGAAGTGGTCGAAGCGGTCGTCGTCGTAATACTCCTTCAGCGTCATGCTCTCGGGAGCGATGGCGGCCACCACGCGCGGGGTCATCACATCCGCCGCTTTCACATTGTCTAACTTGATGATATTCTGTATGATCTTGTTCTCATCTTCTTCCAAAACACCCTCTTCCTCGCCAGCATTGGCCATGGCCGACACCTCCTCGCGGCTCACCACCGACTCGGGTTGCTTGCGGTTTACCATCCGTCCCACCACCTTCACCAACATCACCAACGGATACATGAGCACAATCAGCACGCGGATGGTGCGCACCGTGAAGCCTAACAGCTGTTTCCAGTGCGTGGAGCCGATGGTTTTCGGAATAATTTCCGAAAAAATGAGAATCAATAGGGTGGTAACACCCGACACTACACCGAACCACGCCTCGCCAAATACCACGTTGGTCTGCAAGCCCACGCCCGCCGCACCGATGGTGTTGGCAATCGTGTTCAACGAAAGGATGGCCGCCAACGGTTTCTCCGGCTCGGTCTTGTATTTCCTTATCAATGAGGCATTTTTGTCACCCTCCTCTTCCTTCGCGATAATATAGGAGTAGGAGGTGGACATTAACGAAGACTCCAAAAGGGAACATAAAAACGAGATTCCTAATGCGCCGAAAAGGAATGCTAAAAGTAGTGTCATTATAGGTTAACCAAAATTTTTGCAAAAGTACAAAAAAAGTTCGGAATTATTTGCTATCTTTGCTGCTCATTTATAAAGAGTTTATTGTGAAAAAAACGCTCCTCCTTTTGACCGGCCTGTTGCTGTTGGCGCAGGCAGTAGTGGCGCAGGTGAAACCTGTGAATATCGTTAAAAATGCCAATCGCTTTACTTATGAAGTGTATGATTATGGCGAAAAAATCGACACATCGCAACTGAAAATCAGTTTGGAAGAATCTCAGTTATATTATTTGATTTTTCAAGATGAAAAACCAGGACGTAATGTGCCAGGCTACGCTTATGAAACAACATACGTTGATTTGAAAAACGACAGCACCTGCCTGTGTGCGTCATTCAGAGATCCGTACTGGGAAACGGTTGAGGTGACCTCCCCGTTCAGCCGCAGCGACATCGCATACGAAACCACCGTGGTGGGCGGTCTCACCCGCTACACCTGCCATATCAACAGCAATACGCTGGAGTTTTTCGTGCAGGATTTTCCCGCCGACATCAACCCGCTGACTTATTACGGAAGATTCAAAGGGATTGTGGTCTGTTTTAAACGCAACAATCAGACTTACTTGCAGTTGGTGGAATCATCCGAGTATGTGGAGAAAGCGAATCATGATGATGACGGCGCTGTGAAAAAGTCCAAACCTAATAGGAGAGTCTCTGCCCGTGAATTGTCGCAGATGAAAAAAGAGAGACTGGTCATCACCACCCGCATCTTCGATGATGTGCAACTCAGTTGGGGACAACAAAACGACCATGTGGAGGGCGACTACATCGACAACATGCCGTACGACAGCGTGTTACACTTCGCTGGTGGCACTCTCGCACTGAAACGGGTGCGCCTGCCCAAACTGCCCAAACACTACCAGACCTTCATCGAGCTGCACCAGCGCAGCAACGGCGACGCCTACGACCGTACCGGCAGCGTGTTCGTCATCCCGGGAGCCGGCTTCGACCTTGTGCCCAACTTCTTCGACGGCATCAACTATCACCCCGACTCCCTGCCTGTATTCGTTGGGAAAGACGGTCAGCGGTATCAGGGCTTTATAGAGGATGTTAGCCCTTTGGAAGAGTATAAGATCTCATCTTCCGTGTATAGTCCTCCCGTGGAGCTGATGCGCTTTTTCACCCCCTTCGGTGTGGGCCATTTCAACGACCGCGTGCAGATTGACGGGCTGGAATGGGCTGATGAGACCTACTACAAGCAGGAGGTGACCGACCTGTCGTCGGTGCTACAGGGCGAGGTTTGGATCGGCGTTTGGATTGGCAACTACGACGGCGGTGGCCACAAGGTGACGCTCGACATCAAGTCGTATCCAGGCAGCGAAAAGTGGGAGGAGAGTCCCATGCCTGACAAGTATGTCGTATCTCTATTCAACACCTGCAATGTGTTGGAGATGGCGGGGCAGAACTACGGCAAACTTTTCGCCACTGACAGTCTGAAGACTACATTTTTTGTGGTGGGGAAAGAGAAAAAGATCCGTTTGCGCTACATCAGCACGGGACATGGCGGATGGGACGGCGGCGACGAGTTCACCCCGAAGCCCAACACCATCCTGATTGACGGCGAGCCGGTGTTTACCTACACACCGTGGCGGCAGGACTGCGGCTGCTACCGTCGCTTCAACCCTGTGAGCGGCAACTTCTGGAACGGCATGTCCAGCAGCGACTACTCGCGCAGCGGCTGGTGTCCGGGCACCGCCACCCAGCCGGTCTATTTCGACATTCCCCCGCTGGAAGAAGGCAACCATACCATCACCATCGCCATCCCGCAAGGCGAGCCGCTGGGCGGCAGCTTCAGCCATTGGGCCGTGAGCGCCTCATTGTTGTACGAATACGAATTTGAACGGTAATCGTAGAGACGTTGCGCGCAACGTCTCTACAGGTTTGTCGTTAATTGCCTTGTCATTCCGTGTGCGTGTAGAGACGTGGTGCACCGCGTCTCTACAATACGATGGCCTTTCTGATTTTCACCAGACCGGTGAGCAATGCCTCCAGCTCGTTGAGCGGCAGCATGTTGGCTCCGTCCGACAGGGCTTTTTTCGGGTCGGGATGGGTTTCGAGGAAGAGTCCGTCGAAGCCGGTGGCGACCCCTGCCCGTGCGATGGTCTCGATGAGTTCGGGGTGGCCGCCCGTAACGCCGGCCGGCTGGTTGGGCTGCTGCAACGAGTGGGTGCAGTCGAGCACCACCGGGCACCGATTTTCCTGCATGGCCTTCACCCCACGGAAGTCCACCACCAGGTCCTGATAGCCGAAGGTGGTGCCGCGCTCGGTGAGCATCACCTGCGGGTTGCCGGCCTCGCGCACCTTCTCCACCGCAAAGCGCATCGCCTCGGGCGACAGAAACTGTCCCTTCTTGATGTTGACAATCTTGCCGGTCTGCGCAGCCGCCACCAGCAGCGTGGTCTGCCGGCACAGGAAGGCCGGAATCTGGATGATGTCGGCCACCTCAGCGGCCATCGCCGCCTCCTCTTCCGTGTGGATGTCGGTCACGATGGGCAGCCCTAACTCCGCCTTCACCTCTGCGAGGATTTTCAGCGCGGCCTCGTCACCGATGCCGGTGAAAGAGTGGAGCGAGGAGCGGTTGGCCTTGCGGTACGAGGCCTTGAAGAAGTAGGGGATGTCGAGGCGACGGCATACCTCGGCGGCGTGTTCTGCCACCGTGAAGGTGATGTCGCGGTTCTCCACAACGCACGGACCCGCGATGAGGAAGAAGTTGCCGTGTGGCTGTATCAGACTGGTATAGTCAATCATGTTGGTGATGGGATAAAAAGAGGGCGGACAATTGAGTTGTCCGCCCGTAAATGGTTGTAAATTATGCTTGTACGAGATAGTCAACAAACAAGGCGGGAGTGTGAACGTGTTCGGGTTTGATGTCGCCCACGGGCACGATCTCCTTGGCCTCTGCGATGACGAGGTCAGCGGCGGTGGCCATCATCGGGTTGAAGTTGTTGGTGGTGCCGCGATACACGAGGTTACCGCTTTCGTCGGCCAACGATGCGCCGATGAGGGCGATGTCGGCGTGGAGAGGTTTCTCCAGCAGGTATTCCTTGCCGTCAACGGTTACTTTCTCCTTGCCCTCTTCCATGATGGTGCCGAGACCGGTGGGGGTGAGCACGCCGCCAAGGCCAGCGCCACCAGCACGGATTTTCTCAGCCAATGAGCCCTGGGGAACGAATTGGATTTCCAAAGTCTTGTTGTTGAGGCCTTCGATGGCTTTCGGGTTGGTGCCGATGTGGGAGGCGATGAGTTTTTTCACCTTGCCAGCAGCAATCAGCAGACCGCAGCCCAGCTCCTTGCCCTTGCTGGTCTCCTTGTCGGGATAACCGGCATCGTTGCAGATGATGGTGAGATCCTTGGCGGGACCTTCCGCAATCGCTTCGATAACTCTGTTGGGTGAACCGGCAGCCAGAAAACCGCCTACCATAATGGTCATGCCGTCTTTTACCAGGGCGGCAGCCTCTTTTGCAGTAATCGCTTTCTTCATTGTGCTATAATTTTATATTGTTATTTGTTTGATTCTTCTTTCTAAAACCTGCTATGCAGAATTAAGGCTGCAAATTTACATAATTTTTCTAAATCCTTCTCCCATTCCCCTAAATCTTTTGTAATAATTTTTTCTTTGTTTGAAGTTTTGGAAAAAAATGCGTACTTTTGCAAACTTTATGGCGTTGGATTTGTTGTAGAGGAAAGATGTTAAACTTTTAATTCTAGAAAAATGTACTGGTTGATTTTTGGCTTTTTCATGATTCTGAGTCTCATCGTGCAGGCTCGTCTGAAATCGAAAGTTCGCAAATATTCGAAAGAGTTTCTGCCTTCCGGCCTCACAGGGCGCGAAATTGCAGAAAAGATGTTGCACGAGCACGGCATCTACGATGTGAAGGTGGTATGTATCAAGGGAACGCTCACCGACCATTATAATCCCACCAACAAGACCTTGAACCTGAGCGAGGATGTGTATAACGGCAGTCATGTGGCCGCCGCCGCAGTGGCTGCCCACGAGTGCGGACATGCCGTGCAGCATCAGGAAGCCTACCACTGGCTCGGCCTCCGTTCGGCCTTGGTGCCGATGGCCAATATCGGAGGCACCCTCTCCACCTGGATTATCCTTGCGGGATTGGTGCTGCTCTCGGTGCTGGCCAATAATCCCCTCATCGGCGAGGTGGTGGCCCTTATCGGGGTGGGACTTTACGGCCTTACCACCCTCTTCACCTTCGTCACCCTGCCGGTGGAGTACAACGCCTCGGCGCGCGCCCTCGCATGGCTCGAGAACACCGGACTGCTGAGTGGTGCGATGCACAACGATGCTAAAGACGCCCTCCGTTGGGCTGCCCGCACCTACGTGGTCGCCGCCCTCGCCTCGCTGGCTACGTTGCTCTATTATCTCTCCCTCATCACCCGCCGATGAAAAGCGTGGTGTTGTCACTGGGCAGCAACCTCGCCGACCGCCGCTCCTTTATCGAGCGTGCCGCACGGGAGTTGTCGCAGCGCGTGGGAAACATCGTGCGTGCTTCCTCCGTGCGCGAGTCGGAGTCGTGGGGCTTCAGCTCCCACCCCTTTTTGAATCAGGTGGTGGAGGTGCAGACCGCCCTCTTGCCTGAGGAGATGCTGCGGGTGACCCAGCAGATAGAACAAGACCTCGGCCGCACCGAGAAATCGGGCCGCGACGCACAAGGGAATCCCATCTATCACGACCGTACCATCGACATCGACCTGCTGTGGTACGAGGGTGAACATAGGGAAGGGGAGAAGCTCACCCTGCCGCATCCCCATATTGCGGATCGGGAGTTTATCTTGGTTCTTCTTGTAGAAATATATGGTAATCAGATCATTGCACCGTTTGAAAAGTCTTTTCAAGAAATGCTTTCTGATATTTAATATAGATGAATTATTGAAGATATGAAATATAACTACATCACCATCGAAGGCTGTATCGGGGCGGGGAAGACCACCCTCGCCGAAAAACTGTCGGCTGAGTTTAACGCCCAGCTGGTGCTCGAACGCTTTATCGACAATCCTTTCTTGGCAAAATTCTACAAAGAACCAGAGCATTACGCCTTCCCGCTCGAAATGTCGTTCCTCACCGACCGCTACCAGCAGCTCAAAACCCTGCTCTCCAAACGTGACCTCTTCACCGATCTCGTCATCTCCGACTATTTCATTGACAAATGTTATATTTTCGCCAAAAACAACCTCCAAGGCGATGAGTACAATCTTTATATAAAGGTTTACGACATCATTTCTGCCTATCTTCCCAAACCCGACATTATCTTCTATCTTCATAACGATGTCGATCATCTGTTGAAAAACATCGCCCATCGCGGCCGTGACTTCGAGCAGGAAATCTCCCCTGATTATCTGCAAGATATACAAGGTTCCTATATGAATTATCTCAACCATATCACCAATATGCCCGTCGTGATAGTGGATACCCACGAGCTGGACTTCGTTCAACATCCCGAACATTATGAATACCTGAAGTCGTTGTTAGACAGGGATTTCAAAAACGGCATTACTACTGTCATACCCCAAGAAGATCCAGTATTTAGTTAATAGTTAATAGTTAATAATTAATAATCATCAACTACTAATCTCTCAAATCCTCAAATCCTCAAATCTTCCCCCTCATGCAAAAAATCATCACTATCCTAATCGTAGCTCTCTCCTTCCTCCCGTCCGCATCCCGGGCGCAGAGTTTGGTGCGTCCTGCTGCGGGACAGTGCATTGACATACCGTCGTGTAGCAAGATTGATTCTCTGGTTCAGCTGGCGCTTACCAAGAAGGGTAAACCATACGTGCGTGCGGGCAGCGGTCCGAACTCTTTCGACTGTTCAGGTTTCACCATGTGGGTGTACAAGCAGTTCGGCATCGACCTGCCGCACGGCTCTGTCACCCAGTTCAAGGTGGGTAAGAAGGTGGAACGGAAGGACATCCGTCCCGGCGACCTTGTCTTCTTTTACCGCAGTCGCTGTGTGGGACATGTCGGTCTGGTCACCGAGGTGGATTCTGCCGGAAATGTCACCTTCATCCATGCCTCCACCTATAAAACGGGCGTGAAAATCGACCATTTGGAGAGCAACTGGTATGCCAAGACCTTCTGTGGCACGCGACGCATCTTCGAGTGTGCCGACGATACTTCCTCCCGTGTGCCGGTGGTCTTCACCCCCGAACCCACTGAGGAGAGTGTTGATACAGTGACAGTTCCCGCTCCCAAGCCCGATACTACTTTTGTGGTGCATCGCGTGCAGAAAGGGGAGACGTTGTATGCCATCTCCAAAAAGTACGGCGTTACCGTGAATGAAATCCAGAGTTGGAACCACCTGCCGTCGCCCGACAAGCTCAGCATAGGGCAGAGTCTGAAGATTTATAAGCGTGGCACTGTTGCGGCTGCCAATGCGGCATCGTCAGCGCCGTCCACTCCGTCGGCTCCTGCCCCCAAGCCTGTTTATCACAAAATCAAGGCTGGCGAAACCCTCGGCTCCATCGCGGCCAAGTATCACACCACGGTATCTAAGTTGCAGAAACTTAATAAAATGGGGAATTCAACCTTCTTGCGTGAAGGCAAAATGTTGCGGGTGAAGTAGTGGAGATGTGGACCGTGAAAGGGAAGGTGGTGAAGATGGAAATCAAAAAAATATAGTTTTTAATTTCTTCTGCGGAACAGCTCCAGCAGGGCGGGCACGTAGTCGGTGTCGGTGAACAATTGCGTATGGTCAACCCCTGCTTTTCGTAGGGTGTTTAACGTGTTGCTGTTGAGGTTGTTCCACCACTGTGCGTAGGCATTCCGCACCTTCTTGCTGGCAGTGTCGGTCCATACGCGCATGCCGGTTTCGGGGTCCTGCAGTTCCACAATACCCACATTCGGCAAAGCCGTTTCGCCACGGTCCACAATGTCTAACGCCACAATGTCGTGGCGACTGGCGGCGATGCGCAAAGCCTGCTCGTAGTCGTTGTCGATGAAGTCCGACATCAGGAAAGCGGTGGTCTTGCGCTTGCTCACGTTGGTGAGAAATCGCAACGCTTCGGCAATGTTGGTCTGGTTGGAGGTGGAGCGGTAGGTGAGGAGCTCGCGGATGATGCGGAGGATGTGCGACTTTCCCTTCGCCGGAGGGATGAACTTCTCCACCTCATGGCTGAAGAAAATCACACCTACTTTGTCATTGTTATAAATAGCTGAAAATGAAAGTACTGCAGAAATTTCAGTGATCAGTTCTGACTTGAATTGCTGGCGGGTGCCGAACAGGTTGGAGCCGCTTACGTCAATCAGCAGCATCACGGTCATCTCGCGTTCCTCCTCAAAAATTTTCACGTATGGGGTGTTGAAACGGGCCGTCACGTTCCAGTCGATGAAACGCACATCGTCGCCATAGTTGTACTGCCGTACCTCGCTGAACGCCATGCCCCTTCCCTTGAAGGCACTGTGGTACTGCCCAGCGAAAATCTGCTGGCTCATCGCCTTGGTCTTGATTTCTATGCGGCGTACTTTCTTGATCAGCTCCGATGATTCCATCTTGGGAAATTGAAAATTGAGAATTGAAAACTGAAAATTAAAAGTTAATAATTAATAGTTAATAGTTAAGGGTACACTATCTAATAATCTCATCCTCACATACTCTCTTCATCTCTTCATCTTTTCATCTTTTCATCTTTTCATCTTTTCATCTTTTCATCTTTTCATCTTTTCCTCGCGTCCTCACATCCTCACATCCCCCTCGTTTAAGGAACCTCTACGGTATTCAGCACCGCGCTGATGATGTCGGTGGTGGTGATGTTTTCGGCTTCGGCCTCGTAGGTGAGTCCGATACGGTGGCGCAGCACGTCGTAAGCCAGCGCTCGGATGTCTTCCGGAATCACGTAGCCGCGGCGTTTGATGAAGGCGAGGGCTTGTGCGGCCAACGCCAGGTTGATGGTGGCACGCGGGGAGGCTCCGAAGTTAATCATCGGCTTGAACTTGTCCAGACCATACTGTTCGGGGTAGCGGGTGGCGAAGACGATGGAGGTGATGTATTGGCCAATTTTTTCATCCAGATAAACCTCCTTCACCACCTGTCGTGCCTTGAGGATGTCCTCGGGTTTCAGTAACGTGCGGGTGGTGGGATATACGGCTTCAAGATGTTGGCGCAGAATGCGTTGCTCTTCATCCTGCTTGGGGTAATCTACAATCACTTTCAGCATGAAACGGTCCACCTGGGCTTCGGGCAGGGGGTAGGTGCCTTCCTGCTCGATGGGGTTTTGGGTGGCCAGCACGAGGAAGGGCTCGTCGAGTTTGTAGGTGGCCTCGCCGATGGTAACCTGCCGCTCCTGCATGGCCTCCAACAATGCGCTCTGCACCTTGGCGGGGGCACGGTTGATCTCATCGGCCAAGATGAGGTTGGCAAAGATAGGACCGTGTTTCACCACAAACTCCTCTTTTTTCTGACTATATATCATCGTGCCGATGACATCGGCAGGCAACAGGTCGGGGGTGAACTGAATGCGGCTGAATTTAGCTTGAATGATATTTGCCAATGATTTGATAGCTAATGTTTTAGCAAGTCCAGGCGCACCTTCGAGCAAAATATGTCCGTTGGCTAAAAGCCCGATCATCAGCTTTTCCACCATCAGCTTCTGTCCCACAATCACATTGCTCATTTCACTGTTGATGAGCTCCACGAACGAACTTTCACGCTCTATTCGTTCGTTCAATTCTCTGATATCTACGTTATTACTCATACCTACGAGGTTTAGTTTACAAACGGCAAATTTACACAAAATATTTTTTAGAAAGGTGATACTATTTTTAGTATTTTTGCATTGGGAAATTTTGTTTTTTCTCAGCTCTTTTATCACACACTATATGTGCAAAATATCAGACTTCAATCTTTCTGACATCCGCCACCAGCTGCACCGGCTGGCGGAACCCTCCGGCGAGGAGGTGCGCACCCATGCGTTTATTTTGGAACAGCTGAAAGCCTGTTCGCCTTCACGGATTCTTACTTTTGGAGATACACAGAGTATTATTGCTGTTTTTGAGGGTGAAGAACCCGGGCGTACACTGTTGTTTCGCGGCGACTTCGACGCCGTGCGGGTGGAGGAGACTATCGACGTGCCCTACGCCTCCGAGATGGCGGGGGTGGCCCACAAGTGCGGTCACGACGGCCATGCCACCATCCTGCTCGGACTGGCCCGCAGCTTGCACCAGCGGCCGCCTCAGCGCGGACGGGTGCTGCTGTTCTTCCAGGCCGCCGAGGAGACCGGCCAGGGCGCTGGCCAGCTGCTCGCCACCCACTGTCTCGACGCGTATCAACCCGACCGTGTGTAT
Organism: Bacteroidales bacterium; assembly: GCA_017962845.1. Taxonomy (GTDB): domain Bacteria; phylum Bacteroidota; class Bacteroidia; order Bacteroidales; family WCHB1-69; genus UBA1756. The sequence goes on from JAGCUN010000004.1 coordinate 53,815, forward strand.
GCGCTGCATAATATTCCGGGCGAGAAGTTGGGCACCGTGCTGGGCAAGCCGGGCAGTTTTACCTGCTCGGTGGTGAGCACCGACATCGTTTTGCAGGGACATAGTGCCCATGCTGCCGAGCCCCTCAAGGCGTTATCGCCCTATCCAGCCGCACGAGCCATCGCCGATAAATTGCTGTCGCTCAATAATTACGATATGCGCAGCGACCACTATCGTCTGCTCACGCTGGTGGAGTTTAGGGTAGGGGAGCAGGCCTATGGGGTGGCCGCCGGCGACGGGGTGTTGCGCTTCACTCTGCGCGCCAAGGACGACGCCTGGCTGCAACAAACCAAAAAGGAGGTGCTTCAGATTGTGGACGAAGAGGTGAAAAAAGTGCCTGGACTGGTTTCCAGCCAGAGCTGGAAAGAGTACTTTGCGGCTTCTGACAACCATCCCGAGGCGATGGCGGAGGTGCGAGATGCTGCTTTGCGCAGTAGTCTGGAATACAAAGAGTTAGAACTTCCCTTCTCGTGGGGTGAGGATTTCGGACTGCTCACCCAACACTATCCGGGTGCGTTGTTTGGCCTCGGCTCCGGCGAATGCCAGCCCTCGCTCCACCACCCCCATTTCGACTTCCCCGATGAGCTTCTTCCCATCGGCGTGCGCCTTTTCCGCGAACTGGTGCAGTAATTTTTTGTTGTGAGGGATAATTATTCAAAAAAATTATGTGTATTTTTGCCCATCAATAACAATCCCTTTATAACCCTTTAAATCATATTGTCATGAAAAAGCTGTCTCTTCTTTCTTTACTTATAATTTTGAGTATTAGTGCGTTCGCACAGACTGTCACCGTTACGTTCACTGGACGCGATATGAATGGACACTGGGTGCAACTCGACCGCGTGGAGATCACGAATCTTACACAAAACTGGACGGAAACCATCTACTGGCCCGATACCGTGCTCACCGTTGAGAATAATATCGGCATCAACGATTACGCCCGCAACCATGGTTTTGGTCTGTCGCAAAACAACCCCAACCCGTTCAATGGCGCCACCGATGTGAATCTGACGGTGGCGGATGAGGGTGAGGTGACATTGGAAATCGTGGATGTACACGGCCGCATTGTAGGGACGCATCGCATGCGTCCACAAACCGGCAATCATCTATTCCGCATCACCCTGTCCACTGCTGGCACCTATGTGCTGACCGCCCGCCAAAATGGAAATGTTTCGTCCATCAAAATGATGAATAATGGGAATGGCGATGGAGATGATATTAGGTATAAAGGTGTTGTAGGGTTGTGCCAAGGTGCTGTTCTGCAGCCCAAAAGTGACGTGGCCCATCCCTTCAATAGTGGCGACGTGATGGAGTTTAAGGGCTATGTGGTGCTGGGTGATGAAGAGGTGGAAAGTGAGACAATCAGTAGTGTGAATTTCTCTTCTCAAACTTATGTGTTCCAGTTTATGTTGGATGGACATCCTTGTCAGGGCACTCCGACGCTCACCGACATAGATGGAAACACGTATGGTACGGTCTGGGTGGGCGGTCAGTGCTGGATGAGGGAGAACCTTCGCACCACGAAGTATGCTGATGGCAATGCCATTGCGTATGGAACCGGAAGCTCTGCCACTGTGGCGCACTGGTATTATCCGAACAACCTTGCGGCCAACAAGACCACGTATGGCTTGTTGTATAACTGGAAGGCGGTGCGGCGTAATTCGGGCGCTTCAGCGGAAAATCCGAGCGGGGTGCAGGGCATCTGTCCCGACGGCTGGCATGTGCCCAGCGATGCCGAGTGGAAACAGATGGAGCGGTATTTGGGTATGAATCAGTATGATGCTGAGCATACAGGATTCAGGGGCGATATTGCCGCCCTGCTGTGTGGGAATACGGGGTGGCAGTCGTCGGCTATAGCCAATGCGGCGGGGAATACCGCTGCCGAAGGACGCAACGCATCGGGCTTCAGCGCATTGCCGGCGGGGTGCTACAACGATGACTTTAGTGATTTCGACTCCGTAGCCTATTTCTGGACTGTGACGGGCAACGGGGAGTGCTGCGCCTTTAAACGGTCACTCGAGTACGACAATGCAGGCGTGTACCGCGGCAATGGCGACAAATCCGATGGCTATTCCGTGCGGTGCGTTCGTGGGGAAGGGGGGAGCTTGGCCAATCTTCCCATCGTCAATACCTACTATGCCACGCCCGCTACCACTTCGGCGTCGTTGAGCGGCGAGGTGACGTATGATGGCGGTTTATCGGTGACCGCCAGGGGTTTCTGCTGGAGCCTTTCGCACAATCCCACTTTGAATGACAATCATACCACCGAGGGCAGCGGGCTGGGAAATTTCACCAGTATCGCGCATGGACTTTCGGCGAATACCACCTATTATGTTCGTGCCTATGCCACCAACAGCGAGGGTACGTCATACGGCAACGAGGTGGACTTCACCACATTGAGTGATAGCGTGATAATGGATGATGAGTATAGTTTCTTTCTGCAAAGTACGGTGTTTCTCCACGACGCCGGATGTTCGGCGCCATGTGTCAGTTCCAGTATCGATATCTTCCATTTCCCGCCGGCTGCATACATCTCCTCGGCAGCCGATGTCCTGGAGGTGAGACTGAACCTTGAACATTCCAGTATCGGGGACCTCAATATCATACTGACTTGTCCTAATGGTCACTCGGTGCTGTTGATGCCCGACCATTGTGGTAATTTGGGCGGTAACAGTATGGCTCACTTTGGAGTGAATTCCTCGGTTGATGGCGACTATTGTGATCCCACCAGTAACATGCCTGGAACGGGATGGACGTATTGTTGGAGCGAGAATTCCGGTTATGCGCAGCTTTCAGGGGCTTGTTACTTGAACGACAATATCGGCCACGATGCTGATCAAACGGTGGATGCTTCCCATGTGGCGCAAAGTTATCCGGGGTATGACGACTTCGTGCCTGGACAGCAGTACTATACTCCCTACCAGTCGTTCAATAGTTTGGTGGGCTGTCCGCTCAACGGACGGTGGACGATTCAGGTGTGCGACACATGGACAGGTGATAATGGTTTCTTGTTCGGATGGGGAATGGTGTTCAATCCCCATCCGTAACCTCAAAAACCTTTCAATTTTCCCGTTTCCATTATTCAAATTATTTGTACTTTTGCACTTTCAATAATTTAGGATAAGTGTTGTTGCGACAAACGGAAATTAAGGGAAATTGGATGAAAGGATGGATGCTGAAAATTTTGATAATCAGTGTCTTGATTTTCGTTATACAGCCTCTTTCCGCACAGTTCTATAACGGGTCGCAGCTCTCTTTTGGTAAAAATCGGGTGCAGTATCAGAAACAGAACTGGGAGTATTACCGTACCGAGCAGTTCGACGTTTATTTCTATCCCACCGGCAAGGAACTGGCCGAGTATGTGTTGTGGAAAGCACCTACCGAGATTGATGAGATTGAAAGGATGCTGAACTACACTTCTACCAAGAAAATACAGTTCATCGTTTATAATACGCAGTCTGATTTCCGTGAGTCGAATTTCGCTTACGACAATGAGGACTTTTACAACCAGGGCGGTGTCACCAACATCTATGGTACGAAGGTGTATCTCTATTTCGATGGCGATCGCACCCATTTCGACCGCATGTTGCGCGCCGGCATCATGAACCTCTACGCCCATTGGGTCATCAACGGCACGTCGGTGGGGGCTAATATCTCTTCTGAAAGTCTGTTGGATGTGCCGAACTGGTACTTTTCGGGCCTCTCCTCCTATATCGGTGAGGAGTGGAATAGTACGATAGATGCCTACGTGAAAAACGGCATCCTGACGGAGAAGTACGCCGACTTTGGCGAACTCTCGCAGGTGGATGCCATGTATGCGGGGCACTCCCTCTGGAAGTATGTAGGCGACCGTTTTGGCAAATCGGCCATTCCGGCCATCTTGTTCGCCACCCGTTCGTATAGAAGTCACGAGCGAGGTTTCTATAATGTGACTGGCGTGCCCTACAAACAGTTGCTCATCGATTGGTATCGTTATTATTATGTTCTTTATAAAAAAGATATTAAACGGGATAAACCGGCCGATGACGGTCTGCTGAAACGCCCCAAGGCCAAGCGCGACTACAACCAGTTCCGCCTTTCGCCCGACGGCAAGAGCTACGCTTACGTCACCAACGAGGCGGGGAAAATGACCATTTGGATGTGTCGCGAGGGCGACAAGAAACCGCGCCGCATCTATCATCGTTTTCACAAAACAGAAGACAATCCCGACCTCACCTTCCCGCTTCTGGCATGGCATCCCAATGGTAACATTCTGGGTTTCACCATCGAAGATGCAGGTCGTTGCTACTATTATCCTTATAATATTGAAGAGAAAAAATGCGAGAAACGGCTGTTGGTGGATGTGGAGAAAATTACCGACATCTCCTTCGACACCGATGGTAAGTTGCTGCTCTTCTCGGGCTTCCAGCACGGACAGTCCGACATCTTTGTCTATAGCCTCCGCGCACGCTCCTTCCAAAATCTCACCAACGATTTCTACGATGATTATGCCCCCCGTTTCATCAACAATAACAAACAGATCGTCTTCTCATCCAACCGTCCCGACAACCAGCTTCATCCCAAGGAACACTTCGACCAGCTGTCGCCCCAGTCCAATTATGACCTCTTCATGTACGACTACTCCACCAAATCGCCTGAGTTGA
>JAGCUN010000005.1 GCA_017962845.1 Bacteroidales bacterium
AGTTAAATTATTTTTGCTCTTGATTTTATCAAAAGGATTTTGTATGTTTGCGGTCTAGAATTATTAATGTATTTTATCATTAAAACTAAATTATTATGACGAACATTATGGATGTTGAAGACAAGATGATCACCTTGAGAAACCAACAGGTGATTCTAGACTCTGACGTGGCTGAGCTCTATGGAGTGCAGACCAAACGTGTTAATGAAGCTGTAAGCAACAATCCCGAAAAATTCCCCGAAGGATATGTGCTAATGCTTGATAATAAAGAAAAAGCAGAGGTGGTCGAAAATTTCGACCACCTCCAAAATCTTCGTTTTTCACCACAATTACCTAAGGCTTTCACTGAGAAAGGCCTCTATATGTTAGCGACCATTCTAAAAAGTCCCAAAGCTGTGGAAACCACCATCGCTATTGTGGAAGCGTATGCGAAACTGCGCGAACTCTCACGGGTGATTACGGAGATTCCTCAATATGAGGACGACAAAGCGGTCCAGCAATCGCTTATGCAGCGTGGCGGACAGCTGGCGGCGGAGCTGTTGGCCGACAACCTACCAATCCAAAGCAGCGAGACTTCCGTGGAGCTGAACCTCGCCATGTTCAAACTCAAACACACGGTGAAACGGGAGAATAACGATGAAATTGCTCAACTGAAACAGGAGCTGGCGGAACTGAAACGAATGGTGAACGACAAAGGGGAGTAGAGACGTGCTGCAGCGCGTCTCTACTGCGCCGCGTCTCTACGACCAATGTAAGAGATAAATTATCACAGTTCTTTCACCGGAAACACAAAATAGGTCTCCGGATACGGTTCGTCCTTCAACGTGAAATGCCACCATTCGCTGTCGAGGGGCTTGAAACCGTGGCGCAACATCGCCTCCCGCAGGATCATGCGGTTGCGAAACTGTTCGGCGGTGATGGTGCGGCCGGCAGGCGACGGTTTTCCGTTATAGACGCCCGTCTCGGGATTGCCACCGAAGTCGGGATGGCTCTCCTCACCGAACCAGTCGAAGGTGCCGCCCATGTCGAGTTCCTTCTCCGTGTTCATGTCGAAGAGGGTGAGATCGACGGTGGAACCGCGGGTGTGGCCGCTTCTCGCCATGATGTACTCTAGTTCGAACAGCCGACTCTTATCCACTTCGGGGTAGAAGTAACGCCGCATCAGCGTGTCGGGCACATTGGCAGCCCAGCGTACAAAATGATCCACGGCCATCTGCGGACGGTATGCGTCGTAAATCTTCAGCCGGTAACCCATGCGCATCACGTCGTCGCTCACCGCCTTCAGACTATCGGCAGCGCGTTTCGTCAGCAACGCGGTAGGCTGTAGGTAACCGTCAATGCGCTGACCTACAAAGTTGTAGGTGCCATAATAACGGATTTCCAGAATCACATCCGGCACCACATCGGTGATGTTCACAAACTGGCTGGCATCTTGCTCAAGGGTCGATTCGGGCAGCTGCAACTCCTTAGTGTGCACTGTTTTCTGCTTGCCAGGGATATCGAAGGTGAGCGTGGATCCGTCGGCACGAACGTCCATGGTGACCGGCGCACCCATCACGAGGGGCAGGTTCACCTTTTCATGACCGGCAGGGAAGCCGCAAAGCATCGGGATGTTGTAGGGGGCAATGTACTCTCGCAGCATCGCCTCCGCACTCTCAAAGCCGACATCATTCGTACAATCGGTGAAATCACCCAAAATGATGCCTTTGCAATGTGCGAGAACACCGCTTATTTTCAGCATGTTAAAGAGCCTGTCAATATTATGATGGGTCTCTTCCACCTCCTCCACAAAGAGGATAATGTCCGAATTTCCTATTTCCTTGACTTGGGAACAGAGCAGCGGGGCAAAGGTAGCGAGATTGCCGCCCACAAGGGTGCCCGTAGCCTTGCCGAGGATATTCTGTTTGTGTGCAGGCAGCTCATATTTAGGCAGTTGGCCTTTGAGCAGGTCGTGCACTAAGGCGCAGGATTGTTCTGTACCACCACGTGCGGCAATATTACAGCCCATCACACCATGGATGCCCATCACGCCGGCGCAAGCCTCCATGCTGAGCAACGTAGTAATATCGCTGTAACCAATCATCCACTTGGGGGCGGCAGTCATCTCTTGCAAAGGGAGGCCTTCTACCAACTGTAAAGTGCCGTAACCGCCTCGCAGACAGAGGATGGCCTTGATGTCGGGGTCTTTGAGCGCCCAGCGGAGGTCGGCGAGCCGCTCTTCCACGGTTCCGGCATAGTGTTCCAAATACTGTTTGCCGACATTCGGCCCGATGACCGGCTCGTACCCCCAACTGCGCAGGGTGTCTGCCGCTTGGAAAGCCGTCTCCATCGAACAGTAGTACGACGGCGAGATGAGCGCCACCTTGTCGCCCGGTTTCAGGTAGGCAGGAACCGCACACTTAAGCGGCTTCTTAGGTTCCGCGCCCTTCACCACGGGTGTTAAGACGATGAGGCAAAGAAGCGTGATTACGATTCGAAGCAGGAAGGCTCGTTTATGCATCATTTTTCGTGAATTTGTTGATTAGAAGAACAACAATACTACTTATCAACGCCGTCACGCCGAATAGGGCGTAAATGAAAAACGCTGTTACAAACTCGTCCCTGCCTCCAAACAATGGGAGAATTAAGAACACGAACAGATAAAATAAGCATGCAGCGATAAGATTTAACACATTTATGTATTTAAGGAAGCGAGTGTTCTTGACGATTTGCCTTTTTTTGACAGCCAAAAGCATAAACACACTGATGGCAACAATTGCCGCGGGGATGAGTAATATCATAATTGTCTTGTATTTAAATTGGGAATTTTCGAGGGTGCAAAGGTACGATTTTTTAGGTTTTATTTTTCCAAAGCCTCTTTCGCCAATCTCGTAAGCTCATCCGTGTCAATCTTCTCCAGCACCACCTTTTCGGGTTCGAGATCGAGCAGGAACTGCATGTAGTTGGGCAGGGTGAGCAGGGTTCCGTCCC
>JAGCUN010000006.1 GCA_017962845.1 Bacteroidales bacterium
CAGCATGTTCGTGGGCACCGTCGCCGACAAGGCCGACCGTTCCATCATGAACCACTGCTGGGTGATGGCTCCCGGCTACGAGGACAAGCAGGACGCTTTCATGGCCTACGCCAAGGAATGCGGCATGGTGGGCATCAAGGGTCACCGCAGCGTCGGCGGCTTCCGCGCCTCCCTCTACAACGCCTGCTCCATCGAAGACGTCGAGGCACTCGTGGATTGCATGCAGAAGTTTGAAAAAAATAATAAATAATTTTTTTGAGTTAAGAGTTAAAAGTAAAGAGTAAAGAGTTTGTGTCCAGTTAATAGGAATGGCCAAGAAGAGTGTTTTGAGAGATAAAAGCTATGCTTTTGCTGTGAGAATGGTGAAATTTTACCAGTTCTTGCGCAATGAAAAAAGCGAGTTCGTTCTCTCAAAGCAAATTCTCAGAAGCGGAACTTCCATTGGAGCGAACATTGAAGAAGCGAGCGGAACACAATCCTGCAAGGATTTTACAGCAAAGCTTCATATCGCCCTGAAAGAAGCACGAGAGACCCACTATTGGATACGACTTCTACATGATACGGATTTTATATCGTCTGAGCAGTGTGATGATTTGCTCAAAGATGCAGAGGAAATCATTGCTCTGTTGACAGCCAGCTTAAAAACTATCAAGGCAAACGACACAAAAGCAAACGCAAGTTAACCCTTCTTACTCTTTACTTTTTACTCTTAGTTTTTAGTTTTTAATTTTTAACTTGAAAAAAAATGAAAGTATTAGTTGCAACCGAAAAACCTTTCGCGAAGGTGGCCGTTGATGGCATTCGCGGAATTGTGGAGGCCGCTGGTTATGAGCTGTGCCTTCTCGAAAAATATACTGATGTTCAGCAGTTTTACGATGCAGTGGCCGATGTGGACGCGCTGATCGTGCGTTCCGACAAGGTGACCGCCCAGGTGGTGGACGCCGCCAAGAACCTCAAGATTGTGGTTCGCGCAGGAGCCGGCTTCGACAACCTCGACCTCGCCGCCTGTACCGCCAACAACATCGTGGCTGAAAATACTCCTGGCCAGAACTCCAACGCCGTGGCCGAACTCGCCCTCGGCATGATGATCTACATGGCCCGCAACACCTTCAAACCCGGCACCGGTGCCGAGCTGAAGGGCAAGAAAATCGGCATCCAGGCCTACGGTAATGTCGGCCGCCTCGTCGCCGAAAAGGCCAAAGCCCTCGGCATGGAAGTCTGGGCTTTCGACCCCTTCGTACCGAAAGAGAAGATGGAAGCCGAAGGTGTGCATGTTCCCGCTACCCTCGAAGAGATGTACGAGAACTGCCACTACATCTCCCTCCACATCCCCGCCAACGACCAGACCAAGAAGTCGATCGGCAAGAACCTCGTGGGCCGTATGCCCAAAGGCGGCTGCGTGATCAACACCGCCCGTAAGGAGGTCATCAACGAAGAGGAGCTCGCCGCTTTGATGGCTGAACGCGAAGACCTCAAATACTGCACCGACATCGCCCCCGTGGAGATGGGTCTGTTCGAAGGTTTCGAGAAGCGCTTCTTCGCCACCCCGAAAAAGCAGGGTGCCGAGACCGCCGAGGCCAACATCAACGCCGCCAAGGCAGCTGCCAGCCAGATTGTCAGCTTCTTCCAGACCGGCGACAAGAAGTTCCAGGTGAACAAATAAGCCGTCTGATACACACATTGAAAAAGAGGATTTCCGTTGGAAATCCTCTTTTTTATTGGGATATTACATACCTATACAATTAAGGTAAGAGTGTAGAATATCTCTGCGTACTGACGAAAATGACGGAAAAACCCACATTTCGTCAGTAGAATGTCCCTACCCCTACAGCAACTCATCGGCCAGCTCCTCGAAGCTCAGACCGCCGAAATTGCCGGAGCTCATCAGCAGGTAGGCCGTGCCCGCCTCGCGGTGCGCCAACAAAAAGGTGTGCAACGCCTCTGTGTCGGTGAAAACTTCAAGGTCGGTGCGACCAAAAGCTTCGTAAACCATCTCTTTCGTAATAGGTGGCAACTTCTTGTGCTCCACTGCTTTCGGGTCGAAAAAGATGACCGGCACGTCGGCCGCATCCATCACGTGCTGATACTGCGCCAAGAACGCCTGCGACAGACTGCTGAAGGTGTGCAACTCCATGCAGGCCACCAGCCGGCGGTCGGGATACTGCTCGCGTACAGCACCTATCGTGGCCTTCAACTTGGAGGGCGAATGGGCGAAATCTTTGTAAACCACTCCCCTGTCGTTGCGCTTCACCAGCTCCAACCGCTTCGAGGCCCCCTTGAAGGTACGGATGGCCTCGTAAAACTGCTCGTCGGTCACCCCTACCTCACGGCACGCCAACCGCGCCGCATTGAGGTTCGCCATGTTGTGCTTGCCGAAAATCTGCATCGGCACCTCACCACCAGCCGTCTGCAAATAGGTCACCCCATCGCGAATCACGTACGGATGTACCGTATAGGGCTCTTTTTTCACGCCCTGTATCTCCTCGCCTAACATCCGCACATTCTCATCATCATTGCAATAGATAAAGGCCTTGTCGATCATCTTCGCGAAGGTGCGGAACGTGTCCACATACTCGGGAAAGGTCGGAAAAACATTGATATGATCCCACGCTATACCGCTGATAATGCCCACGTTAGGCTTGTAAAGGTGAAACTTTGAACGGCGGTCGATCGGCGACGTGAGGTACTCGTCGCCCTCCATCACCATAATCTTCGCCTCGTGCGACAACTTCACCATCACCTCGAAACCGGCCAACTGTGCCCCCACCATGTAGTCGCAATCCACATGATGATACTGCAGCACATGCAGAATCATCGCCGTAATGGTGGTCTTGCCATGACTGCCGCCCACCACAATACGGAGCTTATCCTTGCTCTGCTCGTACAGAAATTCGGGATAGGAATACACCCTGATACCCAGCTCGTTAGCACGAATCAGCTCAGGATTGTCCAAACGGGCGTGCATTCCCAAGATGACTGCATCGAGGTCGGGCGTAATTTTGTCGGGATTCCAGCCGATGGAGTCTGGAAGCAGTCCATATTTCTCCAAACGGCCTTTGGCGGGATTGAAAATCTCGTCGTCGGAACCGGTAATGGTGTAACCTTTCTGGTGAAGGGCGATGGCCAGATTGTGCATGGCGCTGCCGCCGATGGCAATAAAATGTATTTTCATGATCGGATTATTTAGCAATGATAAAATAAAAAATTAATGGATGCCGGAACTGCCGAAGCCGCCCGCACCACGCTCAGTGTCAGATAGTTCCGCAACCTCTTCCCACTCCACTACCTCGTGGCGCGCCACCACCATCTGGGCGATGCGGTCGCCGGGCTGAATGGTAAACGGCTCTTTCGACAGGTTGACCAGCCCCACTTTCACCTCGCCACGATAGTCAGCATCGATGGTGCCGGGCGAGTTGATGACAGTGATGCCGCTCTTGATGGCCAGACCGCTACGGGGACGCACCTGCGCCTCGAAACCGGCCGGCAGCTCAATGAAAATGCCGGTGGGAACCATAGCTCTCTCCAAGGAACTCAACGTGATGGGTTCAGTAAGGTCAGCGCGCAAGTCCATACCCGCCGACAATGCAGTGGAGTACGACGGCAACGCATTTCCAGAACGATTGACAATTCTACACTTCATATCGTTATTTTTTTTGCAAAAGTAATAATTTTCTCCGAAAATTCACCTTCTTCATTAAGAAAAAAATCAAGAAACACTACTTTATAATTCTTAACTCTCGTTCGCGCCGATTTCTTCACGCCTCCATTTGCAAGGCGGCCAGAGATACGGACTCGTCCCGAAGGGACGAAATCTTAGTAACCCCAGACTAGTCCGCGATTAGCGGACGCAGTCTGGGGAGCGATGCCGCCGCGCACATCCCGCGGCACACTGACAGAACAATAGAACCTGACGATGGGTATGCCGCGGAAAAACGGGAAGGATGCCAAGAACCGTTAGAAAAAACGACTATTCGCTCAGCAGCTGCGACAAAATCTCCACCGACTCGATTTTACCAATCTGACTGTTATGTTCCTCAAAATACCGCAACAGTCCATACATCAGCTCATTACGAACAACCTTGGGCGGCATAACCGAAACATCTTCCTCATTCATCAGCTGCCACAGATAGGCAGAGGCGTCGCGGCTCAGGAAGTTCGGATACTCGAAATACTCATGCACGAAGCACGACTCGTCGATGGAAAAAATGGAGTTGTAGTCCGAATAATTGGTGGCGGGAAAGATGCCCATCTCGTGAGCGAGGCGCACCATGAAACGCAGGTGGATATCGGTGAGCTGCGCCGTCTCATCATCCAATTCCCACAAAGCTTTTTCCACAAAATCGTACAAGGCAGCATCCGCCCGAAACTCTCTTAATATTTTATAAATCAATTCATTATAAAAGATAAAAAGCGTACGCCGAACAAAATCAAACGGAATCAGCTGGTAGGTATATCGGAGGTTGATTTCCCGAAAATACTTGATGTTTTGTCCTTTGTCGTCGAAAACCACCTCTACCATCGAGAGGTTCTCCAGCAGGGCCATCGTGCCGCGCCGCTGCTTTGAGTAGGCACCCTTCACGATAAACGACTGTACGCCCGCCTCCCGCGTGAAGATGTTGACAATCACGCTGTTCTCGGAATACTTTGTCTTATGCAGAACGATGCCGCTGGTCTTGATTTGCATAGGGTTTTCAACAGAAAATGGGTGCCGGACTACCCTTCCCGACAGATAAAAGAAAGGCCTGCCGCCCCGAAAGGCAGCCAGGCCAACGCATTATGAAAATGATAAAGATTACGCTTTGATCTCAACTTCCACACCGCTGGGGAGCTCGAGACGCATGAGAGCGTCTATGGTCTTGCTGGTGGGACCATAGATGTCGAGGAGTCTCTTGTAGGTGGAGAGCTCGAACTGCTCGCGTGATTTCTTGTTCACGAAGGTGGAGCGGTTCACGGTAAAGATTTTCTTGTGGGTCGGAAGCGGGATGGGACCAACGAGCACCACTTTGTCGTCCTTGTCAGCCTTGATGGTGTGGACGATTTTTTCAGCTGATTTGTCAACCAGATTGTGGTCGAAAGATTTCAGTTTGATTCTAATTTTTTCTGCCATTTTTTTAATTGTTTGTTATTTTACAAATATTTGATTTTCAATAATTTCTATAATAATGCAAAACGTCCCACATTCATGATATGATCTTGAATATCCTGCGGGACGGGTTCATATTTGAAGAATTCCATACTGTAGTTGGCGCGGCCGGAGGTAATGGAGCGCAGGGTGGTGACGTAACCGAACATCTCGGCGAGCGGCACCTGAGCCTTGATGATCTGAAGACCGATCTGGGCATCAATCTGCTCCACGATGGCGCGGCGGCGGTTGAGGTCGCCGGTCACATTGCCGATATACTCGTCGGGAGTAACCACTTCGATCTTCATGATGGGTTCCAGAATGATGGAGGGCACCTCACGACATGCGTCGCGGAAGCCAATCTTGGCACAGATTTCGAAGGCCATCACGTCTGAATCCACACTGTGGAAGCTGCCGTCCAACACCGTAACCTTCAGGTTTTCAAGCGGAAAGCCCGCCATCACGCCGTTGGTCATAGCTTGTTTGAAGCCCTTTTCGATGCCGGGGATAAACTCCCGGGCGATGGCGCTTGCCAGCGACTTGTTCTCGAACACCAGTCCGTGCTGATCCATCGGCAGCGGTTCAAGCTGGAAGTCGATGTCGGCGTAGGAGCCCTTGCCGCCGGTCTGTTTTTTATAGACGGTGCGATGGCGCACACTCTGGAGGATCTCCTCCTTGTAGGCCACGCGGGGCTTGCCGTGGTTGCATTCCACGTTGAACTCGCGTTTGAGGCGGTCGAGCAGGATTTCGAGGTGCAGCTCGCCCATACCGCTGATGACCGTCTGTCCGGAGTTCTCATCCACGCGCACGGTGAAGGTCGGGTCCTCCTCGGCGAGGCGGGCCAGCGCATTCATCAGCTTGTCCTCATCGTCCTTGGTCTTTGGCTCCACGGCCACCGTGATGACGGGTTCGGGGAACTCAATGTTTTCCAACGAGATAGGATGTCTTTCGTCGGTGAGACTGTCGCCGGTATGAATCTCCTTCATGCCTACGAGGGCGACGATGTTGCCGGCCTCCACGCTCTCCAACTGCTGTTGTTTGTTGGAGTGCATGAGCAGGATCTTGGCGACGCGCTCGCGTTTGCCGGTGGCCACGTTCCAGACGGTTGCGCCGGCCTGGAGGGTGCCGGAATATACTTTGATGAAGGTGAGTTTGCCGACATACGGGTCGGTGGCGATTTTGAAGGCGAGGGCTGAGAACGGCGCTTTGGGATCGCACTCGCGGGTCTCTTCCTTTTCGGTTTTGGGGTTGATGCCCGTGATGGCGGGAATGTCGGCCGGTGAGGGCAGATATTCCACCACTGCGTCGATGAGTTTCTGCACGCCCTTGTTCTTGAACGACGAGCCGCAAAGCACGGGTTGGATCTTGCGATCAATCGTGGCTTTGCGGATGATCGGTATCAGCTCTTCGGCGGTGATGCTGTCGGCGTCGTCGAGGTACTTCATGGCGAGGTCGTCGTCGAACTCAGAGAGTTTGTCGAGCATCTTGTCGCGATACTCGGCGGCCTCTTCCATCATATCCTCGGGGATGTCGTAAGCCTCGTAGGTCACGCCCTGGTCCTCGTCGCTCCACACATAAGCCTTCATCTCGAGCAGGTCGATGATGCCGGAGAACTCGTCCTCGGCTCCGATGGGGATGGCGAGGATGACGGGGTTGCCGTCGAGTTTCTCCTTGATCTGGCTGACAGCGGAGTAGAAGTTGGCGCCGGAGCGGTCCATCTTGTTGATGTAGCAGATACGGGGCACGTGGTACTTGTTGGCCTGGCGCCACACCGTTTCCGACTGCGGCTGCACGCCGCCTACGGCGCAGAAAATGGCGACGGCCCCGTCGAGAATGCGGAGGGAGCGTTCCACTTCCACCGTAAAGTCCACGTGGCCGGGGGTGTCGATGATGTTGATTTTGTACTCCTCGTTGAGGTGTTTCCATAAAACGGTAGTGGCGGCGCTGGTAATGGTGATTCCTCGCTCTTGCTCTTGAACCATCCAGTCCATCGTCGCCGTTCCCTCATCGACTTCGCCGATTTTGTAGCTTTTACCCGTATAGAAAAGGATACGTTCAGTCGTAGTGGTCTTACCGGCGTCGATGTGCGCCATAATACCGATGTTTCGAATATTCGATAAGTTTTCCGACATAAAAGATCCTTTTTTTACCTTGAATAAGGTGTGGGTGGGGGTATCAACAAAGATTAAAATCTGAAGTGTGAGAATGCCTTGTTGGCTTCAGCCATTCTGTGGGTATCCTCTTTACGTTTGAATGCTTGTCCTTCTTCGTTCTTAGCTGCGATAATTTCTGCTGCCAACTTAGCCGCCATAGATTTCTCGTGACGTTTACGGGCGAAGTTGATCAGGTTCTTCATGCCGACGGATTGTTTACGAGCCGGACGGAGTTCAGTAGGAATCTGGAAGGTGGCACCACCGATTCTCTTACTTTTGACCTCCAAAGAAGGAGTTACATTGGCGAGGGCTTGTTTCCAAACCTCGATACCGTTTTCTTTGGTTTTCTCCTCAACGATGTCGATAGCATCGTAGAAGATCTGGAAAGCGGTCTGTTTTTTGCCTTTCAACATGATGTTGTTGGCGAACTTGGTCACCATAACATCATTGAATTTAGGATCCGGAAGGATTATTCTGGCTTTTGGTTTTGCTTTTCTCATAGTCTTGTAGCTTCAATAAATGATTAAAAATTTACTTACTCTCGGCACACCCATTTTGGTGCCCAATTTACTCGTACTATTTTATATATTCAGTACTAAGCTTTTTTCTTCGGACGCTTGGCGCCATATTTAGAACGACCTTGGAGACGGCCTTCCACGCCGGCGGAGTCCAAAGCACCGCGCACGATGTGATATCTCACACCCGGGAGGTCCTTCACACGGCCGCCGCGCACGAGCACGATGGAGTGTTCCTGAAGGTTGTGGCCCTCGCCCGGAATGTAGGCGTTCACCTCTTTCTGGTTCTGTAAACGAACTCTCGCTACTTTACGCATAGCTGAGTTAGGTTTTTTAGGCGTCGTGGTGTAAACTCTGAGGCAAACACCGCGCTTCTGCGGACATGCGTCCAAAGCCTTTGACTTGCTCTGGGAAGTGATCTTTTTTCTTCCCTTTCTTACTAATTGCTGAATTGTCGGCATACTTGAATTTGATTAATACTTGATTTTTTGTTGTTTATAAACGTCCAAAATTTGAGGCTGCAAAATTACAACTTTTTTTTATTCTGACAGTCAGTGCATTAATTTTTTTCACATTTTTTTGTGATAATGATAAAGTGGTGATTATTAATGGAATGAGAGATTTATTAAAATTTGAAAAAAATCTCAACCAGTCAAATTCTGGATAGTAAAATATAATTGAGGTAATTTTCTGTACGAAAATTTGCTACTTTAGTATTTCTTGAAAGGGATTCCCCTACTGTTCTCCCCGTCGGTCGTGCTGCCACAGCTGGAAACTGTTGTACAGATTCTGCCACACGGCATACGCAGCGGGGAAGATGGCCGCCAGCGGCTGCAAGTACATGCCCGCCATCCAGATGGCCAATGCCGTGTTGCGCTGTCCGAGCCCCTGTCCGCCCGCGATGCGGTCGCCATAACGCCGCCCGATGAGACGCCCCACACCAAACTGCACCGCACACCCCACCAGCGAGGCCACCGACAGCCATATAATGCTGTGCCAATTGCCCTTGCCATGCAAGAATATGAAATCGATGGTCTGCCCGATGGTGACCATCAGCGCGGCGGCCCACAGGTAAAATGACCAGCCTTTGAAACGGGCGACAAAATCGTTGACCTTGGGCGCCAGCCATTGCAGCAGAATAACGATGACCAGCGGCAGCAGGATGGTGGGACCAATCTTGGCAAATACCATCAGAAACGACTGGTGGAACGGCAGATCTACCTGCGTGCCGATGAACGAGAAATAAAGCGGAGCCAGCAGTGCGATGGCAAAGTTGCCGACCAAACTATAAGCGGTGATGGTGCCACGGTCGGCGCCCAGCATGCAGGCCACCACCACCACCGATGCCGCCACCGGACTCAGCACACCGATGAGCACGCCCTGCGCCAGCAGCTCGTCGAACGGCCGCAGGGCGAGGTAGCCGCCCAGACTTACCACCGCCTGAAAGAGCAGCATCCAGCCGTGCATGGGCGACAGCCGCAGCTTGCGGATCTCCACCGCGCTGAAGTTGAGGAAGAGGATGATAAAGAGCAAAAAGGGCACCACCGGCCGCATCATCGCCAGCCAATGGTGGAAGAAAAGTCCGACCACAATGGCCACAGGAAGCACCAAACTTCTGTATTTCTGCATATTATCGTAATTATCACGGAACCACTTCCCCACCCTCATATCGCCGACAGGCTCCTCTGAAAACGGCGGCAAAATTACGGAATTAAACTGAAAATAATGTCTATTTTCTTTGCAGCTGCACAAAGAAAATAGACGAAAAGAACGACCTCGTCCCGAAGGGACGAAATCTCAGTAACCCCAGACTAGTCCGCGAATAGCGGACGCAGTCCGGGGTACGAGGCCGTTGCGCACATCCCCGCGGCACGCAGACAGGAGGCTAGAACCTGACGGCGGGTTTGCCGCGGAAGAACGGGCGGGAAGATAGAAGATGTCAAAATGTTGCTTTTCTAAAAATAATGCTTTTAGAAACAAATTCCCACAAAAAAATACTACTTTTGCAAAAAATTTCAAGATGGAAAACAGCCAGAACGACAATCTCGAAAACGCCCCCACCCTCAACGCCCACAACAAGGAGGAGTTTCCGCCTGCCCATACCGCCGAGCACCTGCTCAACCAGACCATGGGACGGCTGTACGGCTGCGAACGGAGCCGCAACAGTCACATCGAACGCAAAAAAAGCAAGATTAACTTCCTCATCGACCGGCCGCTCACCCAAGAGGAGGTGGCCGACATTGAGCGGCGCATCAACGAGCTCATACAGGCCGACCTGCCCGTCACCTACGAGTTGGTGACCCGCGACAACATCCCCGCCGGTGTCACCCTCGCCAAACTGCCCGACAACGCCAGCGACACCCTCCGCATCGTGCGCATCGGTGACTACGACATCTGCGCCTGCCTCGGCACACACGTAAAATCCACCCGCGAGATCGGCAACTTCCGCATCACCAGCACCAGCTTCAACGAAGGAAGTTTTCGCATTGTGTATAAAGTAGCTGAATAATTTTTTGTAATTTTGCAGCCTGTTTTTTCACTATGAGTCTGTCGCGTAAAATTTCATGCCTGCTGATCACCGTTGCCTTCCTGCTGACGATGGTGCATTCCATCGTGCCGCACCACCACCACGGCGATATCGTGTGCTTCGGCATGACCTGCCAACACGAACAGGACTGCGACCATGACCAAGACGGCTGCGACTGTGCCACCTGCGGCTGCCACCACGGTCATCACCCCCTTCATAGTGAAGACAACTGCGTGCTCAACATGCCTTATATCCTCATCCACAGCCATATAGACTTGTCTCCTGAGGATAACGCAAGCAGCATTTTTTTGGCACACCTCACCGATGCCATTCTTTCCGACCTATCCACTTCCCTATCGGCACCTGCCACGGGAAGCCTGATTTTCAACTGCACCGACCTGCCCGTGCTGAATCTGACAGACGGGTGTATTGTGTCCCACCGTGGACCTCCGGCTGTAATGGCATAACAGAAACAGTCTGAAAATCAACATTTTTCCAAAACATTTTTTTCTTTTTTGAAATGAAAAAGACATTATTATATATAGTGTCGGCAGGTCTGATGTTAGCATTAGGGGCTTGCCACCACGATCATCACGATGATGAAGAACATGAGCATGAACATCATGGTCATGGCATTACGCTGGCACTCACCGCGTACAATTCTGATTATGAGATTTTTGCAGATGCCACTCCCCTATCGGCTGGACATCAGAGCGAGCTCATCACCCATGTTACCCGCCTCGCGGATTTCAAACCGCTGAAGTCCGGCTCGCTGACCGCCACGCTTTCGGTAGGCGGCAAGAGTGTGACCGCCACCGCCGACGCGCCTGAAGAGGCAGGCATCTTCCACCTGCATCTCACCCCGCCCACAGCCGGCACAGGCACCCTCACCTTCACCCTGCACACGGCCGACAGCACCGCCACGCTCGTTGTAAACGATGTAACCGTCTATTCCTCAGAGGATAAAGCCCTCCACGAGGCCGACGAGCTGATTGACGAACACCCCAACGCCATCACTTTCACGAAAGAGCAGTCATGGCAGGTGGATTTCGCCACCGGCTGCGCACAATGGCGGCCTATCGGACAGAGCATTCCCACCACCGCACAGGTGCAGCCCACCCAAGGGAACCAGATGCGGGTGGTGGCCAAGTCGAACGGCGTGTTCCACTACCACTCCACTAACTTCTTAGCCGGACAGCAGGTGCGCAACGGCGAAACCATCGGCAGCGTGCTCACCGACGGCTTGGTGGATGACAACCTGTCGGTGCGTCTCAGCGAGGCCCGCACCAACTACGAGACTGCCAAGGCCAACTACGAGCGCGCCAAAGGCTTGGTGGACAGCAAAATCGTTTCACAGAAAGAGTTTTCGGAACTGAAAGCAGCCTACGAGAATGCAAAGTCCATTTACGAAAACCTACAAAAGAACGTGAGCGGCAACGGCAGCACCGTCACCGCACCGATGAGCGGCTACGTGACCGAGATTTTAGTGGCCAACGGCGACTATGTAACGGTAGGTCAGCCCATAGCGGTGGTGTCCGACACCCGCAGTCTGGTGCTGCAGGCCGGAGTGGCACAGCGCTATGCCGCATGGCTGCCCAGCGTGACCGATGCCGCCATCGAAAATCCCATCACCCACGAAATCAGCACACTGACGGAGATGAACGGCCGTATCCTATCCTACGGCAAGTCGCTGGGCACGGGCAGCCATCTGCTGCCTGTCACGCTCGAAATCAGCAATATGAGTGGCTTCACGCCGGGCGGCTTCGTCAACATATGGCTGAACACGCAAGGCACCGAACCGACCGTGGTCATCCCCAAGAGCGCGCTCTTAGAGGAGCAAGGCAACTACTTTGTTTTCAAGCAGTTCACTCCAGAAAAATTTGAAAAGCAACCCGTCAGTATCGGTGCTTCCGACGGCAAATACGTGGAAGTGATTTCGGGATTGGATGCCCATGAGCGCATTGTAACCCGAGGTGCCGTACTGGTGAAACTCGCCAAGGCCAGCGGCGCTCTCGACCCACACGCCGGTCATGTGCATTAATAAAATAGGAAAGCCATGCTAGACAAAATTATACAATTCTCACTCAACAACAAGTACTTTATCTTGTTGTGTTCCATTCTGTTAATCATCTTTGGTGTACGCACCACGAAACAGATGGACATTGATGTTTTTCCTGACCTGACCGCCCCCACCGTGGTGGTGATGACCGACTGCCATGGTCTCACCTCCGAGGAGGTGGAGCGGCTGGTGAGCTACCCTATCGAGACCGCCATGAACGGGGCTACCGACGTGCGGCGGGTGCGTTCCACCTCGTCGCAGGGCTTCTCGTTCGTGTGGGTGGAATTCGACTGGGGCACCGACATTTCCAAAGCACGCCAAGTGGTGAGCGAGAAGCTGGTGACCGTTGAAGGGCAGATTCCGGAAGAGGTCGGTCAGCCCGTGATGGCACCACAGTCGAGCGTGATGGGCGAGATTTTCTTTGTGGGACTGCAGTCCGACAGCATCTCGCCGATGGAGCTGCGCGACATTGCAGAGTGGCAGGTGCAGCCCGTCATCATGTCCACCAACGGAGTGGCGCAGGTCACCATCATCGGCGGCGACTACAAGCAGTTCCAGGTGCTGGCCGACCCGTACAAGATGGATGGCTACGGGGTTACGATGGAAGAGCTGGAGCAAGTGTGCCGCAGTATGAGCGACAACTCGTCGGGGAGCGTGGTGCGTGAATACGGCAACGAGTACGCCGTGCGCGGCATCGCCCGTACCGCCGACACTAGCGAGATGGAACGAACCTTCGTGAAGATGCGCAACGGCCAGCCCGTCACCGTCGGCGATGTGGCCCGCGTGACCATCGCACCCGCCCAGAAATTCGGCTACGGCAGCGCCAACGCAAAACCCGCCATCGTGATGTCCATCACCAAACAACCCAATGCCAACACATTGGAGGTGACCGAACAGATTGAGCAGAAACTCGCCTCCATGGAGAAAGCCCTTCCCAAAGGCGTGACCGTCAACACCCACCTCTTCCGTCAGGCCGACTTCATCCATACTTCGGTGAGCAACGTGGAACGCGCCCTCATCGAAGGCAGCGTGCTGGTGGTCATCATTCTTTTCCTCTTCCTCGGCAACTTCCGCACCACCCTCATCTCGCTGCTCGCCATTCCCCTGTCACTGCTGGCTACCATCATCACCCTCAAAGCATTAGGCATGACCATCAACACCATGAGCTTGGGCGGTATGGCCATCGCTGTCGGCTCGCTGGTGGATGATGCCATTATCGATGTGGAGAATGTTTATAAACGACTGCGGCAGAACCGGCTCAAACCGCCGGAAGAGCAGCAGACCCTCTTCAACGTGGTGTTTCACGCCTCTTCCGAAATCCGCAGTTCCATCTTCAACGCCACCCTCATCATCATGGTGTCGTTCATCCCGCTCTTCTTCTTGTCGGGCATGGAAGGCCGCATGCTGAAACCGCTCGGCATCGCCTTCATCGTCTCGCTCTTCATGTCGCTGATTGTCGCCATGACACTGACACCGCTACTTTCGAAGATGCTGCTGGGACACGACAAGTTCCTGGCACGCAACCAGAAAGACAAATGGTTGACGCGCTTCCTGAGCCGTCACTACCTGAAAAGTCTGCAATGGTCGCTGCGGCACAACGGCTGGGTGATTGGCAGCGTGGTAGGTCTCTTCATCGTAGCGGTTTCGCTTTTCTTCACGTTAGGAAGAAGTTTCTTGCCCGAATTCAACGAAGGGTCGCTAACGCTTTCTGTAGTGACGCAGGCAGGCACCTCATTGGATGAGAATAATGAGATTGGAAATTTGGTGGAGAAAACCTTGCTGTCGATTCCGGAGGTGACAGGCACGTGCCGCCGCACAGGACGGGGCGAGCTGGACGAACACTCGCAGGCCACCAACAGCGCAGAAATCGAGGTGAACTTCCAGTTGAAAGACCGCTCCAAAGAAGAGTTTGTGGAGGAAGTGCGCGAAAAATTGGCCGCCATTCCGGGTATCGCCACCACCGTCGGACAGCCGCTCGGGCACCGCATCGACCACATCCTGTCGGGCACCCGCGCCAACATCGCCATCAAGATTTTCGGCAACGACCTCAACGACCTTTACACCACCGGTCAGAAAATCAAACAGAGCATCGAACATATTGAAGGACTGGTAGATGTGAATGTGGAACAGCAGGTGGAAGTGCCTCAGTTGCAGATTCGGGCCAACCGCCAAATGTTGGCGCAACACGGCATCACCATCGAGCAGTTCAACCGCTACGTCAGCACAGCCATCGGCGGCGAGAAGCTGAGCGACATCTACGAAGGCGCCTACAAGTATGATCTGATTCTGCGCCTCGACTCCAACTACACGCAAACTATTGAAGGACTGAACAATGCGCTGATAGACACGTACGATGGCGGGAAAGTACCTTTGTCGGAGGTGGCCGAAATCCGCTCTGCCAGCGGTCCCAACTCCATCAACCGCGAGAACGGTCAGCGTAAATTAGTGGTATCGGCCAACGTGGCTGGTCGCGACCTGCACGGTGTGGTAACCGAGCTGCAACAAACTATCGACAAGGACGTGAAGCTGCCCGAAGGCACCCGCATTGAGTACGGCGGCCAGTTCGAGAGCGAGGCCACCGCCTTCCGTATGCTGCTGCTCACCTCGGGCCTCGCCCTCATCATCATCCTGCTGCTGCTCTTCCGCGAGTTCAAGAACTTCAAGCTCGCCAGCATCATCCTGATCAACCTGCCCATGGCTCTCATCGGCGGTGTGTTCGCCCTCCGATTCACCAGCGGTGTGCTCAGCATTCCGGCTATCATCGGATTCATCTCCCTGTTTGGCATCGCCACCAGAAATGGCATCCTACTTGTATCCAACTACTTACGGCTTCAAAAGAGCGGACTTTCGCTCACCGAAACGGTGGTACAAGGCTCCAACGACCGATTGAATGCCATCCTGATGACCGCCATCACCGGCGCACTCGCCCTGCTGCCCATGGCTATCAACGGCAACCTTCCTGGCAACGAGATTCAGAGCCCGCTCGCCATCGTGATTCTGGGCGGACTGGTCACTTCCACCATCCTCAACATTTACGTAGTGCCCGTGGTTTACTTCCTGACACACAAGGAGAAAGCATCATCCATTAAAGAATAAAACTATGAAAAGCATAAAAATCATCACCAGCCTTTTGATCACCATCTCCCCTCTCCTATTGTTGGGCCAAACTGTCGAGGAGGTATGGAATGCCGTAAGCAATAACAACCTGACCATCAAGGCTTACCAGCAGCAGAAAGAAGCGGAATGCATGGAAAACCACGTGGGATTGGCACCCGACAACACGGAAGTGGAGTTTGCATACTTGTGGGGAAATCCCAACAGCATCGGCAACCGCATTGACGTGAGCGTGATGCAGCCGTTCGAATTCCCTACCACCTACGTTTACCGCAACCGCATCGCCCGCCTGCGCGATGAGCAGTCGGCATTTTTTCTCAACCAACAGCAAAATGAGGTTCTGAAAGAGGTGGGAGAATTATACTATAACATTGTGTATCAGAATGCTCGTATCAGCGACATGAATCACTGCTTGCAATTCCTATCCGACATCTCATCGGCGTACAAGGCCAAGTTTGATGCGGGAGAAATCAACATCTTCGACTATAATCGGGTGAAATTGGCGGAGCTGAACCTCCAGCAGGAGAAAAGCCATGCCGAAACCGAGCGCAACAACCTGCTCTTACAGCTCCAGCAGCTGAATGGCGGGGTGAAGTTAGAGGTTACGGAGGACGAATTCCCCGAATTTGCGCTCTATAACAGCTTCAACGACTGGCAGTTGAAGAATCCCAAGATGGAGTGGCTGAACAAGCAGCAGGAGATCTCGGAGCAGGAGGTGAAGCTCAGCAAGTCGATGTGGGCACCCAAGTTCCAGGCCGGCTACATGTGCGAACGGGTGCCTTCGGAGCTTTTCCAAGGCATCAAGGTAGGTCTCACGCTGCCGTTGTGGCAACAGACCAACACCGTGAAGCTAGCGAACGCGCAAAGTTCTGCTGCAGCGCTGCTGGCCGCCGACGAGCAGTTCCGTTTCCGCACACACCTGCAATGCTGCTACGAGACCACCCGCGCTCTGGTGCAGCAGATCGACGAGTACCGCAACCTGATACAGTCAGTGGATGTGTTCGAACTGCTCAACCAGGCATTGGAGAGCGGACAGATTTCGCTAATCGAATACCTGTCGGAACTTTCGCTCTATCATGAAAGCCACGAGCGTCTCTGCGAGATGGAGCACGACGCAGCGATGCAATATTTGGAATTGCAGCTGTACAGCCGGCAGCAGTAAAGGACAGGTTTCACCATCCGTTAGGGATAAACGAAGTGATAACGTACATTAAACGAACATGAAGACATGGACTGTTGAACGTATTTTGCGTCTCTTATATATCGCTGGTTCCCAAGGGGGCATCTCATATATGCATTTTTTAATAATTTCTTCGTCAATACCTTCAGTTATGCCTCTAATTATGCGCACATCAATAATTTGACCAGTAGTGTCAACATCAAAAAAGACATCAACTGGTCCTGATGCATCTGCGCCGTTTTGTGATAAGGCATTAAGGATTTTGGTTATCAATTCCGTTTCAAATGGATAGTTGGGGTATGCTTCCTCATCGACATGGATAATTTGGACTTGCCCATATAAAAATAGTGGAAATGATAGAAGCCAACAAGTGAATAGTCTTTTCATAGCCTTTATTGGTGGACTTAAATTTTTACTTTCTAACCACACCTCCCTACCCTGTAAGCATCTTAAAATACAGCGGGCAAAGTTACAAATTATTTTATGATTTCCAAGGGTTTGACGTTAATTTTATTAAAAAGGGGAATGTGCAAAATATCGATTCACATATTATTACAATTTATAATTGCGTTTTTTCGTTAGTCACAATAAACCGCACACATATCACGTTGTTAAAATTTACAAAACAACTAATATTATCTTCATGAACAAAATACACGACAGATTCCTTTGCATTGACGATGTCGTTTATCACATTGGAGCATCGCTGAAAGACCTCGGCAAGAAATGGTTTGCCTTCTCCAAAATGCAGATTCCCACTGAGTTATTGGTGCGGAATGTGTGATGAAACCATTTCGACAGCGCCCTATCGCTCCATCAACTCCTTATGATGCTGAAGGATGTACTTCGCGGTGCCTTTCTTGTCGGAGAATTCAAACATCGACATCGAATACCAGCCCTCGTAGTCGGGCGCCCAGTAGCGGATGCCTTCCAAGCCGTTGTCCTTGCCCCACACCATCACATCCGCATAGATGTCGGCCTGTCCCTGCTGATCGTGCTTGTAACCGCGCACCTTTTTGTTCCATCCCGCGAAAGGTCCCTCCATCTTGCCCGACGGATAGGAGAACTCGCCGATGAAAACGGGAAGTCCGCACTTTTTGTTGATTTTGGTCACCGTTTTCTTCAACAGTTTCTTCTTGTTCGCCGACATGGCCGGGGCACTGGGATAGTAGCTGATGCCCGCCACATCCATCTCATAGCCATTGTCTTTCATATAGTTGAAGAACTTCACACTGCATTTGGGCGGGAATACCACAGTGGCAATGTGGGTGGAAAATCTGACGGTGGAATCGGAGATGCCCAATTTCGCATAAGCGCTTAAAATGCCGTTTTTCACAGCTGCGTACGCCTTCGCATCATGCTGCCACACATGCTTTTTCAGCCACCATGTCGAAAAGACCGGCGCCAGATACCGTTTGAGAGTTCCAGCCTTTGCCAGCTTGGGATCCACGGCGGTTTCCGCACCGATGCCGATACCGGCGAAGCAGAAGTTGGCCTCGTTGCCGAGGTTCCAGTTGTTGACCGTGCAGCCGGTGCTGAGAATCGCTTCGGCCACAAAAGCGCCATAGGCCTCCAGCACCACACAGATCTCGTCGAGGGTAAGCTCCTCCCAACGTTTTCCATTCTGCAGCGCGTAAATCTCCGGATACTCCTCAAAACGAGGCCCCTGCGACACCATCATATCCATATAGGTGTAGGCGCACATGATTTCCGGGTTGATCGGGATGCCCAACTCGGCGGCAATGCGGCACAACTCAATTCCCTGGTCGAAGGTGTGCACGTTGGCGTTCTCATTCTCCACCCCGTCAACGGTATTTTCAGCCGTGACATGACGCTTTGTGGCGATGCGCACATACATCTCCGTGGAGCCGAGTTCACGGTAAATGTTCTGCAACTCCTGCGGGGTGGTGGCCGTACTGTGACCGACGGCAAAGGTATAGCCCTGCTGGAACTGGTTCAGCGAGAAGGGACTGAGGGACAGGGCGACACGGAAATCGCTGTTTTGGGTCGTGCGGCCTTTCTTCTCCTCTTTGTCGCCATCCTCTGCGGTCAACGTGTCGGCAGGCTGCAGGTCGGCAAAATCAACATTTCCCCCGAATCCCATCTGGTCGTTGGAATCGTACGTTTGCAGAGACGGTGCATGCACCGTCTCTGCAGGCACCATCCCTGTAGATATGGATGAGCTGCCCAAATATGCAATTGCATCCCCATTGCCGCCGCCATGATTCACCATTTTTACGGATGCCATCTGGCCGTTCTGGCGGGCGGTCAGAATGTAGGTGCCCGCAACCGACAGCGTGACACGGAATTCATGCCTCCCCGTAGGGATGTCATAATTTGGCATCCCTACAATGGAACGTCCATTCATGTCCCTGATTTCCAAGGTCACCGCACCCTCCTCCACCGTGGTCAGCCACACGTTGGTGGTACCGCTGAACGGATTGGGGGCATTCTGGAGGGAAAGGTTATGTGTAACAGTTTGTGCCATAGCGAAAAAGCACATCATCAATAGAAGGGAAAATGCAAAAAATCTTTTCATAATGGTTAAAATAAGAAGATGCAAAAATACGGATATTGATGGAACCCCAAAAGCCCTAATCACCCTATTTTTGTGGTCTAAAATACACTTTCATGAAAAAGCCTTCCCCATCGCACCACAACCCCTTGCCGATTTACAACACCGACAACGTGGATTCCATCCTGACGTTTGAGAATGATTATTTCCAACTCTTTGAATATTACCCTAATAGGAACGTGCTGCCCGAGTATTTCCGCATCAACTATTATGCGGTTGAAATCCTGCTCGAAGGAGAGATGCACTGCAGCATCAACCTTCACCAGCTGCACGCCCAAGCCCCGTGTCTGATCACCTTGCTGCCCGATTTTGTGCTGCATGTTGATTCCATGTCGGAGAATTGCAAAGCGTTGATTTTGGCGCACAATGGCCAATTCGCTGAAGAGTTGCAGATGAACGACTACTCGTACCATGCCCGGCAGGCAGCCCACGCCTATCCTTGCAACGCACTGGCACAAGAGCAATTACAGACTTCCCTCCAGTACTTTTCTCTTTTACAGGAGGTTTTGCGACAGAAAGATTCCAATCCCAACACGCGCGATTGCCTCCTCAAACTCACAAGCTCGCTGTTCCATTACCTGCAGGGCAGCTTTTCCGAACTCTACCAACGGCAGGCGGCACTCTCGCGAGCCGAGCAACTCACGGCCGACTTTTTCGATTTGGTTGAACACAACTGTTTCCAACACAAGGATATCGCATGGTATGCGGAGCAGCTGTGCATCACGCCCAAGTATCTGGCCAACGTCATCAAAAAGATAACCTACAAACCTGCAGGCAACTGGCTCAACGAACATATTCTACTACAGGCCAAGACATTACTCACTACCTCAAGGCTGTCCGTACAGCAGATTGCCGACCGGCTGGGTTTCAAAAACCAGTCGCATTTCGGCACATTCTTCCGCCGTCACGAAGACATCAGTCCCGCGCAGTTCAGAAAGAAAAACTTGTCAACCGCACTATAAAATCAGCATGGCATCGCCGAAGGTGAGGAAGCGGTACTTCTGCTCCACAGCCTGCTTGTAAGCCTCCATCACAAATTCGTAACCGCCAAAAGCCGCCACCATCATCAGCATGGGGCTTTGCGACTGGTGGAAGTTGGTGACCATCGCATTGGCAACCATAAAGCTATAGGGCGGGAAGATGAACTTGTTGGTCCATCCCTGATACGGCTTCACATGACCGTTGGTATAGGTGGATGACTCAAGCGCTTTCATCGTAGTGGTACCAATAGCCACCACATTATGACCAGCATCCTTGGTATCGTTAATCTTCTGGGCGCAAAGTTCAGGAATCTCCATGGCCTCAGAGTCGGTTTTGTGCTTGGTAAGGTCTTCCACGTCAATGTCGCGGAAGTTGCCGAGGCCCGCATGGAGGGTCAGCTCTGCGAATTCCACTCCCTTGATTTCCAATCTTTTCAGAAGTTCACGGCTGAAATGGAAGCCCGCGGTGGGAGCTGCCACACCGCCTTCGCACTTGGCGTAGAGGGTCTGATAATCATCTTCGTCTTCCGGCGTGATGTCGCGCAGGCGCAGAATATCATCCGGAATGGGCATCGAGCCCAGCTCGCGGAGCTTGCGTTTGAAAGCGTCGTGGTCGTCATCGAAAAGGAAGCGGAGGGTACGGCCACGCGAGGTGGTGTTGTCAATCACCTCGGCCACCAAATCGTTATTTTCGCCAAAATAGAGCTTGTTGCCGATACGGATTTTACGGGCAGGATCAACCAAGACATCCCACAAACGGCTCTCTTCGTCCAATTCTCGGAGCAATGAGACGCGAATCTTCGCACCAGTCTTCTCCTTCTCACCAAACAAAACGGAAGGGAAAACCTTGGTGTTGTTCATCACAAAAAGATCCCCCTCGTCAAAGTAATCCAAAATATCCTTAAACTTCTTATGCTCAATGGTTTGAGTCTTTCTATTCAATACCATCAAA
This sequence comes from Bacteroidales bacterium, assembly GCA_017962845.1. GTDB lineage: Bacteria > Bacteroidota > Bacteroidia > Bacteroidales > WCHB1-69 > UBA1756. The sequence goes on from JAGCUN010000006.1 coordinate 21,178, forward strand.
CGTGCCTCATCGCGTGATTCTGTAGGGTGTAAAGCAATCAATTCCTGAGGCAAAAAATACTTAAATTGTGATAACTTCATGCTACAATTTTCCTCTCTAAAAAATGGGGTGCAAAATTACAACATCAAAACACGTTTGTCAAGTGTTTTTTTCAATTTTTTGCAAAAAAAATCAAAACCGATCCAAATACTTAAGATCGTAAGGGTTCAAATCGATGACTTTCCAATCTTTTGTGACAAAATAAACAAATTCTTCAATATAGCCATCGGTATAGCTGTAACATTTGGCCTCATACAACACGACAGGATCAATTTTAGTACTTAAGCTATTGTATGACTGCTTGTTGAAATAGTCGATACTATTCTGAATCTTGTCCATCTTTTCTGACAGCTGGACGAGGGCATCGTTGTCACGGTTTTCGATAGCGGAATCGAGCTTGGGCTGGAGTTCATCGCGCTGTATGCTCAGCAGCTGACACATCAGGTCGCAATAGGTGGATTTGAAATAGGGTGTATATCCCACAAACTTGATGCTGTCGTACGCTCCCAAAGCATCATCGGTACGAGCATAGTTCATGGCGGCAGCTTCCACTTTCGAGCGCACTTCTTCTTCGGTCTGTGCCTTATCTTCCTCCTTTTTCTTGCAGCCTGACAGGGTTACGATGGAAATGGAAATGGCTGCCAATAATATCGTTATATAAGTTCTCATGCTTTAAAAAATGATTCCGATTTTTTCAATATCAATATGATTTTGATTTAAGGGAAGGACTTCTATATTTCCAAACTGATATACCATGCGGGTGCCGAGAGGCTGAATGGCCGAGCCACCCTGCATTAGGGTAAGTTCAGTAGCCTTAGGGGTGCGAATGCGGTAACCCGTATTCGGCTTATTTCCTTTGGAGCAATTCCAGCTGATGACAAACTCATCTGCAATATTCACCCCTTCCTCCGGTTCCAACTGAAGATAATAGTTCTCCGCAGGTTTTGCCGACAGTCGGGTATTGAAGCCTGCGGTGGGCGAAACCGAGAAAAGCGGGAGAAGTCTTGCCGTGCTGTCGGGAGTAACGACAAGTGTATAATGCAGTTCTTCGTCCACTACAAAACCGGTAAAGAGAGAGAGGTAGTTCCGCTCCAACTCATCCAGCTTTTCCAGCATCATGGCTAAAGTGGACGATGAATAGGCGACTTCATTTTCACCCGTCAGCAATTCATAGCGGTCATCGCGAATCCTACCAATCATATCAGCCGCCTCTTGAGCCTGCTGCGCACCGCTCTTGGCCACCATCTGTTTTTTCTGCGCAGGAACTTGGCGTACCACACCATCCACCAGCTGGGTCTCCGTATAACTATCGGTCTGCTCCATATAGGCGAGGTCGGAGTAGTAACGGAAAAAGTCCGGAATTTGCACAGACTGTTCGGCATAACACATCGGTTCTTGCATCAATCCCGATTCTGCACATGCCATCTTATGTTGGGTCAGCCATCCTTTTTTCATCTGCGCAGATGAAAGTTCAACAGCATACATGCAAGCGGTATCAGGAATTGCAATCGCCTGTATTTCAACACTCTTCAAAGAAAACACATTTTTGTCACTCGAAATGACATGAGTAAGACCGAGCAATTTGTCGGCATATTGGGAGTAGATGCCGGCAAATTCATGCGAAAGGGTGATGGTAACCTCCACTTGGAAAGCCGTTTGCGGAAGCGCATACACCACATACTCTTTTCCGAATGCGAAAGCACTATCGACCGGCAGCGGCGACACCTTCTTTTGTGCGAAAAGCCCCGTGGTGACGAGGCTTGAAATCATAATCAGGAAAAATATTTTTTTCATTTCAGATGTTGTAATCGAATTATGTGCGACAGCGAGGGGGACCGTTATTTCGCGGGCACCAGGTTGGCGAAGCCCATGAATGCCATGGCGAGGATACCGGCGGTGATGAGAGCGATCGGAACGCCCTTCATCGCTTTCGGAACCTTCACCAGTTCCAGCTGCTCGCGCAGACCAGCGAAGATGCAGATGGCCACCGCGAAACCGATGGCTGAACAAACGGTATATATCACACTGTCAAGAATATAACTGCCGGCAGTAATATCGAACTTCTGGGTAACGCCGATAGCCACACCCAGTACTGCGCAGTTGGTGGTGATCAAGGGAAGAAAGATACCCAATGCCTGGTAGAGCGACGGACTGGACTTCTTGAGGATAATCTCCACCATCTGCACCAAAGCAGCGATAATCAGGATGAAAGCGATGGTCTGCAGGAACTCCAACCCCATCGGCACGAGCACATACACATGGATAAGGGAGGTGACCAGCGTGGCCAGGGTCATCACAAAAATGACCGCGACACCCATACCCAGAGCGGTGCCGAGCTTGTTGGAAACGCCCAGGAAGGGGCAGATTCCCAAAAACTGCGACAATATAATATTGTTGACAAATACGCAGGCGATAAGCATTAAAATGTATTCCATAGCGAAAGATTATTTGGGTTGTTGGATATGACGAATAAGGGCCATCAGCAGACCGAGCACGATGAACGCGCCGGGGGCGAGGACAAAGACCAGGATATTGGTGGAGGCGGGCAGAAAAGCGTGGCCGAAGATGGCGCCGCTTCCCAGAATCTCGCGCACCGCGCCAATAAGGGTAAGACTCAGCGTGAATCCGACCCCCATACCGATACCGTCGAGGATGGAGTCGAACACGCCGTTCTTGGAAGCGAAGGCCTCCGCACGGCCCAGCACGATGCAGTTCACCACAATCAACGGGATGAACAGTCCGAGACTGTCGCCCAAACTCGGAAGATAACCTTTGATGAGAAGGTCAACGATGGAGACGAAGGTGGCGATGACTACGATGAAGGCAGGGATACGCACACGGTCGGGGATGAAATTCTTAAGCATGGAAATGAGCATGTTGGAGAGAACCAGCACAAACATGGTGGCCACACCCATACCCAGTCCGTTGAACGCCGAAGTGGTGACACCCAACGTAGGGCACATGCCAAGTACGAGCACGAAGGTGGGATTCTCCTTCAGAATGCCATTGGTGAGGATTTTCAGCTTTTTCATTTGGTAACTCCTTTCTTTTTAAGGACTTTATCATAACCCTTGGCAGCGCGGTTCACAGCGTCGCAGAAGGCGCGTGAGGAGATGGTGGCCGCCGTGATGGCATCCACCTCGCCGCCATCCTTCACCACCTTGAGGTCGAAACTGCTGGCCTTGGGATTGATTCTCTTATCTTTGTTCTTGAACTGTCCGGCGAACTCGTCGGTCTTGATCTTGTCGCCCAGACCGGGGGTCTCGGAGGCCTTGATGACGGAGGTGCCGATGGTGTTGCCCTCTGCATCGAAACCGACCATAATGGTGAACTTTCCATCGAAAGCCTTGTCGGTGTAGGTCTCAACGGCTGCGCCGAAAAGCGAACCGTCGGCGTTGTAGGCCAGATTGACCGTGATTTCCTGCTTGTCACCTTGGGAAGCAAGGACACTCTCCTGTTTGATTTCTCCCTTGAAGTTGGGCAGCACTTTCTGGATGGCTTCCTGGCGAATCCGCTGCTGCTCCTTTTCGATGGGATCCTTGGTCAGCGCATAGACAGCGGCCAGTGCGCCGGCGGCCACCACTGCGATGACCACGAGGGCCAACAGCATATTGGGAAGGGTGGATGTTTTTTTACTCATTACTATTATTTATTTATTAGTTGAGAAAATTTCTTGAAAATTAATGGGCGAAACGCTTCGGTTTGAAGGCCTTGTCGATCAGCGGCACGAGGGCGTTCATGATGAGGATGGAGAACGACACCCCTTCCGGATAGGCGCCCCAGAGACGGATGATCATGGTGATGAGACCGCAGCCCACACCGAACACGATCATGCCCCACTTGGAGGTGGGTGATGTGACCATATCGGTAGCCATGAAGCAGGCGCCGAGGATCATACCGCCGGTGAGCAGGTGGAACCACGGGGTGGCATAATGGGTGGGATCGACGAGCCAGAAGATGCCGGCGAAGACGAAGGCGGTGAGCAGGAACGATACGGGGATATGCCAGCTGATGACGCGGCGCACCAGCAGGAAGATAGCGCCGAGCAGCAGGGCGATGGCCGAAACCTCACCGAAGCTGCCGCCCATCTGACCGACCAGATAGTCGAAGCCATTGGGCATAGTCGCCGTCGTGCTGTCGCTGAGCGTCTGCGTGCTGTGCATCAGCGAATCCATGGCATGCGGATTGCTCTTCACACCCTCCTTGATGACGCCGAGAGGGGTGGGACCCGTGACCGCATCGGCAAACGATGCCGCACCTTGGCGCGGAACCGGCCAACTGGTCATGGCCGTCGGGAACGAAATCAGCAGGAACACACGAGCCGTGATGGCCGGGTTGAAAAGGTTCTTGCCCAATCCGCCGAATGCCATCTTGGCAATGCCGATAGCGACCAGGTCACCGACAATCAGCATCCAGATGGGCAGGTTGGCCGGCACATTGAAGGCCACCAGCATACCCGTGATGACCGCGGAACCGTCCATGATGGTGGGCTCCTGCTTCATCAGGAACTTCACAATCAGCCACTCGAACAACATACAGCACCCCACCGAAACCAGCGTGAGAATGATGACAGGGATGCCAAAGTAGTAAACCGAGACTAAGAAAGCCGGCAGCAACGCGATGACCACCGACCACATGATTTTCTTCACGGACTCTTCGCCATGCACGTGCGGAGAGCCAGAAATTTGAAGTAACTTATCACTCATTTTACTTGAAATTTTGAGAGTGCAAAGGTACAAATATTTATCAAGCTGAAAAAAATTTTTTTGATATTTTTTTTCAAAAAATACTTGTATATTTGCAGCCTTAATATTAAAAAAGAAAAATATCAATCAATCAATTATTTAAATTAATTTTTCACTCTATGAAAAACATCAGAACCTTATTTATCGCCCTCATGGCCTGCATGGTGACCTTCGCTTTCACCTCATGTCAGAAAGATGGTATGTACAACCCGAAAAAGAAAATCTCCAAAATCTACACCTCTACCGATGGCAATGACCGCATTCTGCAAGAGACCTGGATTTGGGACGGAAAAGTCCTGAGCGGCATCATGCTCAACGATGGTGACGTAATGATCGCCTTCAACTATGACAAAAAACAGCTCACTTCCCTCACCTACGGTGACGAGCAAATCATCTATTCATACGATGGCAAGCTCATTGACAAAATCACCTACATGGACGGTAACGAAGAAATTGCTTCCTACACCTTCAAACACGACGGCAAATTCATCTCCGGCGTGGATGCTGTTATCGACAACAACTACATGAAGAGCTCACGCCTTCTTGATGTAGCTTTCCGCAGTATCGACCCGACCATCGCCCAAACGCAAGTGGCTCAGTTTGAGGCTGCCAAAGCAGAAGCTAAGGGTCTCTACAAATACAGCGATGTATACGAATATGACCACAAAAACCTTGTCACCCTCAAAAGACACGACAACAACAACAATGACTTCACCTACACCTTTACCTACAGCGACAACCTCAACCCCTTCTATCACCTGCTTGCCCCCGAAGGCCTCGGTGATGATGTCACCGGCTACGGTCTCTCCAAAAATGCCGTTGCTTCCTACCACTATGAGGACACCTACATCAACACTCGCGTAATCGACATGGAAGTCACCTTCCCGAAACTCGACGGCAAATACCCTGTTGAAGAGACCCGCACCGAAAAGACCACCCACACGGTCGGCAATCTCACCAACATCTACACCTCCGTCACCACTTATTATTATGAGTATGAATAGCAGATATTTCTGCTAAATCAGATAAAGTGAATGGCAGTTCTGCTGCTATTCACTTTTTTATTTTATAACCCAAATCATCATGAAAATCCTCCTGCATTGTTGTTGTGCGCCCTGTTCGGCTGCCATTCTGGAATGGATGTTGCAGAACGGATGGGAACCCACCCTGTTCTACTTCAACCCCAACATCTACCCGGAGCAGGAGTACCTTATCCGCAAGAACGAATGCACGAAGTATGCCGCCAAATTAGGCGTGCCGATCATCGACGGCGACTACGACCATGAGGCGTGGCGGTGTTCGGTCGCCGGACTGGAGGAGGAACCCGAGCGCGGCGAGCGGTGCCTGCAATGTTTCCTCATGCGGATGGAGGCGACCGCCCGCCTCGCCCACGAGCTGGGTATCACACTGTTTGCCACCACGTTAGCCTCCTCCCGCTGGAAGCGCCTCGACCAAATCAGCGATGCGGGACATGCGGCAGCGCTTCCCTACCCCGATGTGGAGTTTCTTGACCGCAACTGGCGAAAGGGTGGTCTGCAGGAGCGTCGCAACATCTTGCTGAAAGAGAACGGCTTTTACAACCAACAATACTGCGGCTGCGAGTTCTCGTTCCGTCAAAACGAACCCTCAAATATCTGAAAATGACAAACTTATTTTTCGACAGCGGAGCCACCAAGTGCGACTGCATCCTTCTGGATGAGCAACACCGTTATGTGCAGCATTTCACCGGCGCCGGCATCAACGCCAGTTATGCCGATGACGCCACCATCGATGCCGCCATGGCGCAATTTGCGGAACAGACCGGGAGCGACGTGCGGGAGATCGTGTTTGCGGGGGCGGGATGCGGCAACGCGCAGAACGCCGCGCGCGTGCGGAAGGCCATCGAAGCCCACTACCACGCTACAACCATAGTGGTAGAGTCGGACCTGGCGGGTGCCTGCCGTCTGCTGGGCGGTGGAGAACCCTGCATGGTGGCGATCCTCGGCACGGGTGCCGCTGCCTGCCGGTATGATGGCCAGCAGATTACGGAGATTTCGCCCTCCTTGGGCTGGATGCTCGGCGACGAGGGCAGCGGCACCCACCTCGGCAAGCTGCTCATCACCCACTACCTCCAAAACGACCTGTCGGCAGCGTGCCGCACGAAGCTGGAGAGCACATACGGATTGGACCGCAGCGAGGTACTGCGCCGTGTGTACCGCGCCCCCTCCCCCAACCTGTTCTTTTCAGGATTGGCTAAATTTATTGGCAATAATATAGAAGAATTTACTGAATTACAAACAATTACAACAGATTCTTTCAACCAGTTCTTCCAACAACAAATCCTTCCGTTACCCAACCACGACACCCTCCCCCTGCATCTGATGGGCTCCGTAGCCTTCCATTTCCAGCCCTATCTGCGCAAGGCCGCCGAAAACAATGGTATTCGCATCGGCATGGTGACCGCATCGCCGCTGGGAGTGATGAAGGGATGAAGGGATGAAAAGATGAAGGGATGAAAAGATGAAAAGATGAAAAGATGAAAAGATTATATGATTATACGATGATTAAGTAGTGTTCCCTTAACTTCTTAACTCCTTAACTCAAACCCTCCCCATCAACGAATCAACGAATCAACAAATCAACCCCCAACCACCATGCTTTGCATTTACAACCCCAGCACTGACGCTTATTTTAACCTTGCCGCCGAGGAGTATGTTCTCAAACATTTTGAGGAAGACATCTTTATGCTTTGGCGCAACGACAAATCCATCATCATTGGCAAATACCAGAACACGGCAGCGGAGATCAACGCAGACTACGTGCAGGAGCACGCCATCAAGGTAGTGCGGCGCATGACCGGTGGCGGCGCGGTGTTTCACGACCTCGGCAATGTGAACTACACCTTCATCGGCAGCAAAGGCAGCGGCGACTTCCGCACCTTCTCGGAGCCCATCCTGCGGGTGATGAACGAGTTGGGCGTACCCGCCCGATTTGAAGGACGCAACGACCTGACCATCAACGGGATGAAATTCTCTGGAACGGCGCAATGCGTCTATAAAAACCGCATCCTGCACCACGGCACGTTGCTGTTCTCCTCCGAGATGAGCGACCTGACGGCGGCGTTGAAGGTCAACCCGCTGAAATTCACCGACAAGGCCGTAAAATCGGTGCGGAAGCGTGTCACCAACATCAGCGAGCACCTGCCCAAACCGATGACGGTCACCGACTTCATCGACACCGTGATGCAGAACATCCGGGAGAACAGCGGGGAGGCCACCATGTATGATTTCACTGAGGAAGACCTGCGGGCCATCCGCCAGCTGCGCGACGAAAAATACAGCACCTGGGAGTGGAATTTTGGCACCTCACCCAAGTTCAGCTACAGCAAGCTGATGCGAACGGGCGGCGGCAACGTGGAGCTGAACCTCAACGTGGAGAAGGGTCTCATCCAGGGCATCAAGTTCTACGGGGATTTCTTTTCACAAAAAGAACCTGCGGAGTTTGAAAGGCATTTCCTCCAGCAAAAGTATGATACTGAAAGCATTCGCAAGATTTTGGAGACAGTGGAGATCGGCGATTATTTCAGAAATGTGACGCTGGATGAGATGATGGCTCTATTTTTCTAATAAAAATCGTATTTTTGCACCCTCAAATTCAAAACCTCAAATCATGAGAAACCTATTATTAATCTTCGCATGTGCCAGTCTGATTTTTGCCGGCACCGCGACCAAAGCACAAACCGAAATGACAAAACAAGAGAAAGCAAGCTACGCGCTTGGTGCCAACTATGGCGAACAATTCAGAAACCTGGGCATCACCGTTGACATGGACATGCTGGTGAAGGGTATCAAAGAGGCCATGGCCGGCGAGAACCAGTTCAACCAGGAACAGATGCAGGAGGCCTTCAGCTATGTGGATGAGATGGTGAAAGAGGCACAGAACCGCATCTTGACGGAAGAGAAAGAGGCTGGTGCCAAATTCTTGGCTGAAAACAAGAAGAACCCGGGCGTGAAAGAGACCTCCTCCGGACTTCAGTACAAAGTGGTAAAAGAAGGCAACGGCAAGAAGCCTGCCGCCACCGACAGAGTGAAAGTGCATTACACGGGCACCCTGCTTGACGGTACCGTTTTCGACTCCTCAGTACAGCGTGGTGAGCCCGCCGTGTTCCCGCTCAACGGCGTGATTTCTGGCTGGACCGAAGGTCTGCAGCTCATGACCGAGGGCTCAAAATACATCTTCTACATCCCCTCTAACCTTGCCTACGGCGACCGTGGCGCACAGACCATCAAGCCCGGCGCAACCCTGATCTTCGAAGTTGAACTTTTGGAAGTCAATCCTCAATAATTCATGAAAAAAATCCTCCTTGTCCTTTGTATCGGTATTCTGCTGATGGGCTGTAACCGTCAGCAACAGACATCTGAAAACGTATTTTTCAAAGGAAAGGACTCCTACCAGCGCGAAGTGGTGCTCGAAAAAGAGCCCCTTCGCGTTGTTTCTTTCTCGCAGGCCGTCACAGAGGCCATCTTCCTGCTGCATGCGGAAGAGAAGCTGGTGGGCATCTCCCAGTTCTGTGATTACCCACCTGAGACCCAGAACATTCCCAAAGTCGGCGACCTCATCAACATCAACGTGGAGAACGTGCTGAAACAACGTCCCGACTTGGTCATCGTAGGCTCTATTGTCAGCGACAAGACCGTGAAGCAGTTTGAGAAAGCCAACATTCCGGTATATTGCCTGAAAGAGGAGCAGCGCATTGACGACCTGCCGCGGCTGATCCGAACCGTAGGGGTGCTGCTGAACCGCCCCGAGGCGGCCGACCAACTTGCCCAAAACTATCATCAAAAAATCAACCAGTACAAGTCAAATGCACCAAAGTCGCAGAAGTCGGTGTATTACGTGGTGGGCTTTGGCGCCACTGGCGACTATACCGTTCCTGGCAACACCTTCATCCACGACATCATCACGCTGGCGGGAGGGCGCAACATCGGCGAGAGTCTCACCACCTGGAGCGTGAGCCGCGAATACCTCTTCCAACAAGACCCCGACTGCATCTTCATCCGTGAGGAGGACTATGATGCATTTTGCCACACAGCACCTTACAACCAGCTCAGAGCGGTCAAGGAAGGCCACGCCTACCCCATCCCATCCAGCAGCATTGACAACCTCTGTCCGAGGAATTTCCAAGTCATCGATACAATGGCTGAAAGGCTGCAAGCATTGGCAGAATAAATTTTCTTCACCCTATCCTTATTTCATAATAATATCGTACTTTTGCTGTGAACAATAATTCACACACAAAGGTTAACAATTCATTTTAAAATATTGATAGATAAGTATTAAGAAAATTTATAATTTATGAAAAAATCATTTTTACCCAAGGCAATTTTCACTTTGGCGGCTTTTCTTGTCGCCACCTTTGGCACCCTGAAAGGGCAGACCTGGAATCTCGTTGACATCAGTGAGCTCACCTCGACTGATATTTTCGTGATTTTGGACACGACCAGCAGTTGTGCCATGATCAACAGCAACGGAAGCGGTTCTGCTCCCACCCCCTATCCCCTCACCTTAAACAGTGACAAAACGGAAATCACGTCAGTGGTGCCCGATAACTGCAAGTGGAACATCGGAGAAGATGCCACTGGCTATATTTTATACCCCAACGGCACGACAGAAACTTGGCTGTACAGTACCAGCACCAACAATGGCATCCGCGTGGGCCCCAACACCAACAAGCATTTCATCATGGAAAGCAATTACCTGAAAAATGTGGAATATGGACGCTACGTGGGCATTTACAATGGGGCTGACTGGCGCAGTTACACTTCCATCCACACCAATATCAGCAGCACCCGCACCTGTTTCTTCAGACTTACGGAATCCACGTCGAGCGTTCCACGTCCCACCTTCTCGGTGAATACAGGCATCTATTACACCCCGCAAACCGTCACCATCGCATGCGAAGAGCCCGATGCGGTGATTTACTACACACTGGACGGCACTGAACCTAACGAAAGCTCTTTGGAGTACATTTCTCCCATCACCATCACGCAGACTACCACCCTCAAGGCCATCGCCGTGCTGAATGACGAGAGCAGTCCGATTGCCACCGCCACCTACACCTTCCCGATTGACGTGGCCGACCTTGCCACCTTGCGCCAAGGGGCTACCGACGGCACGCTGTACCACTACACTGGCACGGCCACCGTCACCTTCGCCAACAACACCCGCCACGCCAAATACATCCAGGATGCCACCGCCGCCATCCTCATTGATGACAGCCCAGGACATATTACCAGCACTTACGTGCAGGGCGACGCCATCACCGGCGTTGTCGGTACCCTTCAGAGCTATCAGGGCATGCTGCAGTTTGTGCCCACCATGGACCCGGGAGTTTCCGCAGGCGCCGGCAGTGTGATCACCCCTATCGAGCTGACCTGCGATGAGTTACTGGCCGACGCTGAAAGCTACGAGGCCCAGCTCGTCACTCTCACCAACGTGGTCATCAACCCCATCAATGTGGACACATTTGCTTACAATAAATATTACAACCTGAATGGGAACACCAATCCCAAGATGGGAGTTCGATACAACGACCTTGACCTTGTAGGAGAAACCATTCCCACTGTAGCACAGAACATTACTGGCGTTATCTTCGACTACAACGGCACATACGAAATCTTCCCGAGAAGCATGGCTGACTTGGAGGATTACGAAGACATCCCGATTGTTGACCCGCAGACCTTTTATGTGGCACTGAATGTAGCTGGGAGCGACACCCTTCTCGATACTTTATATTATACAGAAGGCGAATCCCCAGTGGGTCTCCCCATGCCTATGACATGCAAGGGATGGGACTTTGCCGGATGGTCATCGGTCGAGTTGGCAGCACCCACCTCTGATATCAGCGGTATGGACTTGCTTCCTTCCGGTGCATTCACCCCGACGCAGGACACCACATTGTATGCCATTTTTGTAAAAGGATGGGAATTCGCCTCAAGTCAATTCTACATTATGAGAGAAAACTTTGAGGAGACGGTGACCCCTTACGGCACGCTGGATGCATGGCTCACCATCGACCCCAACGGCATTGACACATTGGAAGGTTACTGCGACCTTTATACCAACAACAGTTCCATGCAGATGAATGCCTCCCGTGCGGGCATGTACAACACCCGTCCTGTCAACGGTATCGTCACGGGCATCCGCATCGCGGTGGCCAGCACCAGCTCCACCCGCTCCTGGACCCCATACGTGGCCAATGTGCCGCTGACGGAAGAGAACTACCAGACTGCTGGTACCCCGCTGGAATCCAAGTCCATCGCCGGCGGTGACAACAACTGGTGGGATCTCTCCATCTCCGACAACTACCACTATTTCTATCTCGCCTTCAACACCTCGGCCGCCTATTTGGACCAAGTGGAAATCGACTACTTCAACCCTGAAGCCGTTAGTTACTTCTCCATCCCCCAACCCGACACCAACATGGTGACCGACATGGTGTGCGCTGGTCAGAGCTATTACGACTGGGGATTCTCGATAGATGACCCCGCCACTGGTACCTACTTTGTGGAAATGCCTTCCGAGATTCCCTATTGCAGCGAAGTGATGCGTTTGGAACTAACTGTAGAAGAGCCTGATACCATCCGCATTGACACTGCCGCCTGTGGAACGGTGGTTATCGCCGGCGACCCCGACAGAATCTTTACGGAAACCACCAGCGACACGATCAGTGAGCCCAATCCCATTTACTTCTACGCATGTCCTATCACTACCATCTACAACATCACCATCTATGAACCAGCCAATGTGAGCCTCAGCATCGACACCTGCGACAGTTACACTTGGGGCGACGATACCTACTATGAGAGTGGTGAATATGTGAAAGAATTCCTGACTACGGAGGGCTGCGACAGCATTGTGACCCTGAATCTTACCATCCGTCAAGGGGCGAACTACGAAGAAACCGTAGAAACCTGCGGCTACGAATATGTATGGACTTACGCCGGCAATGTCGAGACCTTGACGGCCTCCGACACCTACACCCGCACCATGGCCGGTGAGTTCTGCGACGACACCTACACGTTGCACCTGACGCTGAACGCGCCCGACACCACCGACCTCTACGCACAGATTTGCAGTGGCGAGACCTACAGCCAGAACGGCTTCAACGAGAGCGAGGCTGGTGACTACGAGTTAACGCTCACCAATGCCGCTAATTGCGACAGCATTGTGCGTCTGCACCTTGCCGTGGGTTCGGCCACCATTACGGAACTCACCGGCGAGGTGTGCCAGAACACCCATTATACCGAAAACGGATTCGACATTCTGGCGGAGACTGCCGGCGTTTTCACCCACAGCATGACCATCGAGCGTCCGGGCACCTGCGACAGCATCGTGAACCTCACGCTGACCGTACGCCCCACTTATTATGAGGAGATCAGCGACGAGACCTGCGGCACCTACACCTGGAACAATACCGAATACACTGAAAGCGGCATCTATACTTGGAACGGTCAGGCGGCCAACGGCTGCGACAGCACCGTCGTGCTCACCCTCACCATTCACCAACCCGCCACCCTCACCATTACCGACGAAGCCTGCTCCAGCTACGAATGGAACGGCACCACCTATACGGAAAGTGGCGAATATACCTGGCTGGGACAGACCGCCGACGGCTGCGATTCCACCGTCACGCTGCAACTCACCATCAACACGCCCGACACCACCGACCTGAATGAAACGGCTGTTGACAGCTATACTTGGAACGAAGAAACCTTCAACGAATCAGGCGATTACACTCGCATTTTCACCAACATTCACAACTGCGACTCTGTGGTGAACCTGCACCTGACCATCACCCACAACTACACCGTCACCTTCGATGTGAACGGCAACACCTCGCTGGTGCCGTCTGTCGTCTTCAACACGAATGATGAGCCTCTCGCCCTGCCCACGCCCAGCGGTTGCGGCGCCGTGGAGTTCGCCGGCTGGACGACCGACAACACCTTCGGCACTAACAATATGCCCGAACTCATCACCGCCCTCGCCCCGACGAGCGACATTACACTGTATGCAGTCTTCCTGCAGATGCCTGAACTCGACAGCATTGTCATCACCCGCGCCAGCTTTGCCACCGTGGCGGGCTACGGCACCCCCGATGAGTGGCAGGCTATTTCAGCCGTTAACGGCACTGCCATCACCGGCATCGCCGACATTTACACCAACGATGCCTGCATGCAGATGCGTGGCACTACCGCCCCGCATCCCTACAATGCAACCGAACTGCCCGGCAACATCATGTCCATCAGCATCGTAGGAGCCGGCAACGGTTCACCGCGCCCATGGACTCCCTACCTTGCCAACACTCCACTCACAGAGAATAACTACAGTGAAGATGGCATATCCCTTAATACCCAAACGGCAGCAGACAATGCTTCTGAAGTGCGCTGGGAGATCACCACACCCGCACGCTACTTCTACCTCAAACTTGGCGGCAGCGCCGTGTATGTCAGCAACATTACCGTTGTTTACGCTTTAAGCGAAATGACCTATACGTTGGATCCGACCGAGGAGGTGGTGCTCAACGAGAGTATCTGCAATGGTCAGACTTATACCGATAACATTTTCAATGAAAGTGAAGCGGGCACCTACGAAGCCACCATTCCTGGCGAGGGCTTCTGCGCCACCCATTACACCCTTCACCTCACCGTGAACCAGCCTGTTGAGACCGAAATCACCGACGAGGCCTGTGTGACGTATGATTGGAACGGCCAGACCTACAACACCTCTGGCGATTACACCGCCACCTTCACCGCCGCCAACGGCTGCGACAGCGTGGTGACGCTGCATCTCACCATTAACCAGCCCGTTGAGAGCGAAATCACCGACGAGGCTTGTGTCAGCTACGAATGGAACAACCAGACCTACAGCGTGTCTGGCGACTACACCGCTACCTTCACCGCTGCCAACGGTTGCGACAGCGTGGTGACGCTGCACCTCACCATCCACCAGCCCGTCGAGAGCGAAATCACCGAAGAGGCTTGCGTCAGCTACGAATGGAACGGTCAGACCTATAACGTGTCTGGTGACTACACCGCTACCTTCACTGCTGCCAACGGTTGCGACAGCGTGGTGACGCTGCACCTCACCATCCACCAGCCGGTTGAGAGCGAATTTTCCGACGAGGCTTGTGTGACGTACACATGGAACGGTCAGACCTACAGCGAGTCGGGTGACTACCCGATGACTCTTACCGCCGCCAACGGTTGCGACAGTGTGGTGACGCTGCATCTCACCATCAACCAGCCCGTTGAGAGCGAAATCACCGATGAGGCTTGTGTGACGTACACATGGAACGGTCAGACCTACAGCGAGTCGGGTGACTACCCGATGACCTTCACCGCCGCCAACGGCTGCGACAGCGTGGTGACGCTGCATCTCACCATCAACCAGCCCGTGACAAGCACCGAGAGTATCACCATCTGTGCCAGCGAGTTGCCCTACACTTGGAACGACATCGTGTTTGAAGATGAAGGCATGGACAGCGTGACCCTGACGGCAGCCAACGGCTGCGACAGTCTGGTTATCATGACCTTAACCGTCACCCGTATCAACACAGATGTTGAGACGGAAAACACCACCATTCATGCACTCCAAGAAAACGCCGAATACCAATGGATTAATTGCGAGACGAACGAATGGATTGAAAATGCTACTGGACAGGAGTTTGCACCCGAAGCTTCAGGCTCATACGCTTGTATCATCACTTATAACGGATGTGTGGATACCACCGACTGTGTAGATGTCACGGTCGGCATCAACGAGTACAACACGAATTCTCTCACCCTTTATCCGAATCCCACCACAGGGATTGTCAATGTACAATGTACAATGAACAATGTTCAATGGGTGGATGGTGAGATTCAGGTGTTGGATGTGTACGGCAGGGTGTTGGATGTGGTCAATATGGCAGATGCACGCGGTGTATCCCTACAGACCGTGCAAATCGATCTGTCGCGTTATTCCTCGGGTGTCTATTTCATTCGCTGGATTGACAAGGACAATGTCATGGGAACAGCCAAGGTGCTGCTGAACCGATAATTGCCATTGTAGGCAATTAAAAGGCAGAGGCCATCGAAATGGTTTCTGCCTTTTTTATTTCAAAAAAGAAACGATATCTATCTCACTTCACCCGCAGTTGCCAGAAGGCCACCGCACTGGCCGCCGCTACGTTGAGCGAGTCCACCCCGTGTGCCATCGGAATTTTCACCACATAGTCGCTGCCGGCGATAGTCTTCCGCGAGAGGCCGTCGCCCTCAGCACCCATGATTACCGCCAACTTTTCCTCCGCTGCCAAGCGAGGGTCGTCGAGTGCTATCGCATTGTCGGCCAGTGCCATGGCGGCGAGTTTGAACCCTAACGTGCGCAGGCTTTGCGCGGCGGACATAGGCCACTCCTCCGGACGGTTGCAAAGGTATGTCCACGGAATCTGGAACACCGTTCCCATGCTCACGCGCACAGCACGGCGGTTGAGCGGGTCGCAGCAGGTGGGTGTGAGCAGCACCGCCTCGAAGCCGAGGGCCGCCGCCGACCGGAAGATCGCCCCCACATTGGTGGCATCCACCACGCTGTCGAGCACCACCACGCGGCGCAATCCCGCACACACCTCCTCCACACGCCTTGGTGCCGGCCGCCGCATGGCACACAACACCCCGCGCGTCAGCGCATAACCCGTCAGCTGCGACAGCAGCTCCGTCGCACCCGTATAGATGGGCACACCCTCAAAGGCACGGATGAACTCGGCCGCCTGCGTCTCCACAAACTTCCGCTCGGTGAGCAACGCCAGCGGCTCGCAACCCGCCTCCAGCGCCACCCGTATCACCTTCGGACTCTCGGCAATGAAAATGCCCTTCTCGGGCTCCAACCGGTTGCGCAACTGCGTCTCGGTAAGCCGTGCAAACAGATCCAAGCCGGGATGGTCAAGCGTTTCTATCTCAATAATTTTCGCAGCCATTCCCTACCCGTTTCGTTTCGATGCAAAAAAGTCCTTCATCATCTTCTCGCTCTCTTCAGCCAGCACGCCCGTTCTGACCTGCGTTTTAGGATGCAGCACCGGACGCTCCAAGGTGGTAAAGCCCCGCTTCGGGTCGGAGGCGGCATACACCAAAGTGCCCACCTGCGCCCAGGCGATAGCACCTGCACACATCACGCACGGCTCCACCGTAACGTACAAGGTGCAGTCGTTCAGATATTTGGCTCCTAAATGATTGGCAGCAGCCGTTATCGCCTCCATCTCGGCGTGCGCTGTCACATCGTTGAGCCGCTGTGTATGGTTGTGCCCACGGGCAATCACCTTGTTTTCCATCACCACTACCGCCCCGATAGGCACCTCGCCTTCCAACAACGCATCGTCAGCCTCGTTGAGGGCCTGCCGCATGAAGTATTCATCATTAAAAATATCCATAAATATCTTATTCTTAAAGAATTATCGAATCAAAATCTCATCCAAGAAAATATAAGAAGGATAACCCGCTCCGCTGTGACCTGATGGCAGCACACCCGGATTGCGCACCACCACCTTCAAGTTGTCGGTACGTAACTTCAAACCGGTCAGCACGATAGAACCGAGACGGTCGCCGCCCACCTGGTTGACTTTCACGTGCAGCTTCTTCACCAACTTCTCCTTGCCATCGACGGTCGTATAGAGCTCCACATCCTGCGGGGCCAGAATCCAGTCGGTATAATGGTGCAGATACGACACTTCCACCTCGCTGATGAGGGTGTCGTGCGACCAGCGGTAAGTCAGCGTAACATCCTTACCCTGAAATCCTTGCCACTTTCCATCACGATAACTTTCCGAGCCTCGCTCCCCATCGAAAAGGGCATCCTCTCCCCCACCGCTATACTCGGGACGATAGGTGCTGTAGCCGCCCGAACTGCTGGCCTGCGCCATCAAACCAAGATGAACATCAAATTTCTTTTCATCATAAACCAACTCCTCATCCTGCGCACCACTTCTAACAGCCACTACGCAAGGATGTTGGATGATGAAAGGATGAGTATAAGGCGTTATCGTATTGGTATCATGATCTAACATGTAATTGATATAACCATTCGGATTCGGTGTGCTCAATTCCAACAACAGACCTTCCGGCGTGCGTGAAGTGTGGAAAAAGACATGCTGCAGCGATTCATGTATCTGGCTGATTTGTTGGTCATAATGCTGGTCGGTAACCGACTGCCAGTAGGGACGGTACTCCAAGTTGCGCAAATAGTTGTACCCCTCTTGCAACTTATGCAACCATGCCCGCAAATCAGCAGATGACTCTTCCAACTTCTGATAATCTGCCACATCTCTTGTCTGCATATAGTGATACATATCGAAGCGATACTTTTGGAGCATCACATCGTTCCACATACGGTTGGTGGCCTGCACCGCACAATAGACGAGTTCTGGATTCTCGTACTGCGCCTGTTCGGAAAGGATCAACTGAAGCAGTTGTATGGTGAACATCAGCGACATACGTTCCTCTTTCACATCGGCCAACGCCTGCTCGGTGAGCAGCGGAGGGAAGAGCTGCCACGGACAAAACCGCCACATCGAGCCCATCGTGTAAAGTTCCGGTACGGGACTGTCCTGATATTGGGCCAGCACACGCAGGAAGTCGGCGATAATGTTCTCATTATTATAGAAATGGAAAAACTGGAAGTTGAAATTAGTATCGAAAACCCAGAGCCGTTCTGCGCGTTCCTGTTCGGCGGCCTCATGCTCCGTAGCATTGATGGGCTTCCAAGACATCTCGGCACCCCATCCGAAGGCATGCCACGAGCTATTAAGTAACGCTTCACCAGAATCGTTCCACGCAGTGTTAATCAAGCCTTTAGCTCCTAATTGATGTCCATCGCGGGCGAAGTTGGCGATGTTCTTTTCGTAGTCGGGCATCATCGGGAAGACCGTGCTCCACATGCTGTTGCCGGGCACCACCCAGAAGTCGAAGCCTGCCTCCTTCACCGGACGGATCATCGAACGGAACTCCTCCGACGGCGCATAGCTCCACACCAACATCTGGATATCTTTCGGCAATTTTTCAATTATCTTTTTGTCTTTCAGCACAATATCAGCCCACATCAAAGCGGTTTTCTGTCGGGATGCGAGAAAATCGTGCAGCCATATAATATGACGGCTGTATGCCTCCGATGCCCCTACCTTTTTCACATACTTTTCTGCCTTACCACTCCCCAGTTGCTCAGTTTCGTCACAATTTATGTTAAAAAATGGAGATGAATAGCACGCGGCTTCCTCATCCAAAATCGTCTTCAGAAAATCATACGTAGCAGGATTGGATGGATCGAGATTGTACTTGCTGTCGGCTAGATGTGCATACTCAGGCAGGGCGAGTATCTTTTCAAAATGGGCAAAACACTGCTGATTTCCAATTAGTTCTACATAATATTGTTGTGCATACGCCTCCAGCTCACGGATCTCTTCCGCCGAAAGTCCATCGGCTGGAGCATAGTGATTATGCTGCGATTTGAAAGTGTTTTCGGTATAAAGCGTGAAGCAATTCAACTTAAATTCTGCTAAAATCCGAATCTGTTTTTTCAAAAAATCCATAGTCGGGATAGGTCCGCGGCTGATATCGTCCATCCAGCCGCGCCACTCCATAGCAGGATAATCAACGATGGTCATGCACGGAATTTCAACCCGCTGATATTGCGTATGATCCATCCGATAATTGTAACGATAGAGCTGTTTCAGACTTTGCAGACCATAGAAAAGACCTTGTTCGGAACGTGCCCGAACATGGATGCCCTCTTCTGTCACCACCAACTGATACGCTTGCTGTTCAAATTGCGGAAATTGCAGATTATCAACAATTTCAAAGGAAATTTCAGCTCCCTTTCCATCATTTGCCACGGTTACTTCGGCTTCGGGCAACTCTTGCAGCTGTTCCACGAAGAAGTCAGTTTGGGCGAAGTTGGCGGGAAAGACGATGCGGGGCTGATGCCACACGAAGGTGCCGTTCTGAAGAGTAATTTGTTGCGGCGACGGGATGAGGCCGACGTTCTGGGCGGGGAGCAACAGACCAACAAGAGTCAGGAGCAGAAAAACGATGAACTGGCGGCGTATCTTCATAAAAAGAAATATAATGATGCAAAAATACACAATAATTTGCGATTAGACAAATCGAAATATACTTTTTCTTCAAAATGGAATAAATTATACTATTTTTGGAAAAAATGTTTTTATTTTGGAATTTTTTGTATTTTTGCAGCATTAAAAATTTGAAGTATGAGAATATTTTCTAAAAGCACACTAGTTGAGTACTACACAAAAAATCCCCAATCAAAACAGCCTTTGGAGGACTGGTATATTATTACAAGCAAAGCCAATTGGCAGAACCTGAGCGATATCAGAAAAATGTTTAACAATGTGGACTATGTCGGCAACGATCGATACGTGTTTAACATCAAAGGCAACCATTACCGCCTCGTTGTCGTGATACGTTTTACAAAAGGAAGGGTTTTCATCCGCTTTGTAGGTACACATGCGGAATACGACAAGATTCAAGACATACAAAACATATAGACCATGGCACAGATAAAAAACGAGGCTGCATACAGAGCTGCACTAAAAAGAATTGACGAATTGCTTCCTCTAACGGGTGATGATGTTCCCGATACTGATCCCAATATGCTGGAAATGGATATGTTATGCGATATGGTCGAGGAATACGAGAATATTCATTATCCGATTGGAAAACCTGAATTAGCTGAAGTGATAAGGTTGAGGATGTTTGAAAGAGGACTTACGCAAACAGCTGTTGCCCAACTACTTGGAATAAGTCCCTCACGAATGAGCGAACTGATGCATGGGAAATTAGAACCCTCTTACCACCTTTCCCGTGACCTTTGTATAAAATTGAATATCGAGCCATCGGTTGTCTTAAATCTATAAGGCTCCCTTCCGTCACCTTCCCCACTATTTGGCCGTTTCTCGGTATGAAATCAACGCGGCAGCATTCAAAACCACCGCCATCACCGCCAACACGATGAACTGCGTCCGGATATTATCCACTGTACTTCCCTTCAAAATCACCGTCTTCATCGCCGACATGAAGAACGACATCGGATTGGCATAGTTAAGGTACGACGCCCATTGTGGCATACCCTCTACGGGAGTGAGGATACCGCTGAGCATCACAAAGAGGATAAACAGGAAAAAGACGATGAACATGGCCTGCAACTGGTTGGATGCCATGCTGGAGATAAAAAATCCCAATCCCAGCATCACAAGCAGATACACGGTGGTGAGGCCAAACACCAACAGCAGACTTCCCTGTATGTGAATGCCAAATAGTAGGTTCATGATCAAGAGCCCCGCACCGAACTCCACCAAACCGAGAATCAGGAAGGGAATCATCTTACCCAACAGGAACTGCCATTTCTTGATGGGCGTGACATTCACCTGCTCAATAGTACCTAACTCCTTTTCTCTCACAATGTTAAGGGCTGTCACGTAGGCCCCGATGAGCGTCACCAGGATGATGAGCAAGCCAGGTACGATGAGGTTCTTGTAGTTCATCTGCTCGTTGAACCAATACACGTTGGTGGTAACCAGCTGAGCCAGCTGCTGATTCATGGCGCGGGTGGCCACCGCCGACTGCTTGGCACGCTCGGCGCGTTCGGCCTTCTCGGCCTGCCGCTCCATCACCTCCTGCTCGCGCTGCGCCCGCTGCATCCGCTCCGACAGCTGCAACTGCATCTTCTGCATGTCCTGTCCTTCCCCACCCTGCAAGGCCAACGATGACACTGAAGCCGTCTCCACCTCCGAAAAGTCATCACTATCATCCTCTGTTCCAGCACTTATCGGTGATACTTTCGGCGTTGAAGCAGCCATCGTCATGAAATAGTTGCCCAACACCGTCTGCACATACTCGCTGCCCAACCCCGCCTTCACCGTGTTAATGGCATTGGCGGTAATATGCACCTTCACCGGCTCCTGCCGCACCAGCGACTTCTCAAAATCAGCCGGAAATTCCACGATAAAGTCCACCTTGTCGGCCCGCATCAAGGCTTCAGCCTCCTGCCGCGACTCCACAACTCCCTCATTGATAAAGTATTTTGAGGCAGAAAACGTGGAAAGAATATCGGTGGTCATGGTCGAACGGTCATGGTCCACAAAAACCACCTTCACATTCTTAATCTCATAGTCGGCAGTATAAGGGAAGAGCAAAAATTCGGCCAAAGGAGCCAATATCAGAATCTTCCACAACAAAGAATTGCGGAAAACCTGCAAAAACTCCTTTTTTATCAACATCAATATTACTCTCATCGCTTACCTCCTCCTATCTAATCGTGTCATACTAAATGCCATCAACACCACTGCCATGCCAAAAAGAATGACCATGTACAACCAAATATCCAAGAAGCCAGATCCCTTGAGCATCACATCTTTAATGGCAATAATGAACCATTTGCCCGGGAAAATATTGGCCAAGATCTGGAAGAAAAATGGCATATTGTCGATGGGGAAAAGAAAGCCCGACAGCAATGCCGTGGGCAGGAAAAGTCCCATCATGGTGATCATCATGGCGTCGAGCTGCGTCTTGACCATTGCGGAGATGGCCATACCGAACGAGGCCGACGTAAGCATAAAGACTATGCATAAAAGTAGCAGAAGCCACACACTTCCGTTGATGGGCATGTGGAACACTACCACGCTGATAATGATGATGATAAGGGTAGAAATGAAAGAGAGAATCATATAGGGAATAACCTTCCCGATGACCACATACACCTTCTTCACCGGCGCGATGAGGAGCATCCGCATTGTGCCCGTCTCCACCTCCCGCGACAGCGTGATGGACGACATCAGCGCGGTGACAATAATCATGATTAGGGTGATGATGCCCGGCACGAACATATATACGCTGTTGGCCTCCGGATTGTACATCATCTGCGAAGTCAGCTCAATGGCATTCACCGAGCCCTCCGCGGCATTGTAATCGCTGGTGAAGTCGTTGAGTATCAGCTTAACATAGTTATTCAAGATGGATGCGACGTTCATATCCGACACATCGCTGATGATCTGTATGGTGACAAATTTTTCCCCAGTCAGTTGCTCCTCAAAATTGGGCGGGATGATGATGGCCAATTTTACATTTTTCTCCTTAAAATCGCCGTCAATTTCCGACTCCGCATTGGGATACGACACTACCTCGAAATATCCTGAAGAGGTGATTTTATCCACCAACGCCTTCGACTGCGAGTCTTTAGAGAGGTCGAGCACGGAAATTTTGGCATGACTGATGTCCATGCTGATGGTGAAACCGAAGAGCAGCACCAACATGATGGGGATGGCCAACACCAGAAAAAGGGTAATTCGGTCACGGAAAATGTGAGTGAACTCTTTTTTCAAAATTTGACGCAACTCCTTCATAACCAGCCCCTCATCGTTGAACAAATTTCACAAAAACATCCTCAATGGTATCCACCTGCATCTGCTCTTTCAACTCCGCAGGTGTGCCCACCAACTTCAACTGACCGCTCGACATGATGGAGATACGACCGCAATACTCGGCCTCATCCATGTAATGCGTAGTTACAAAGATAGTTACGCCTTGTGAGGCGGCCTCATAGATCAGGTTCCAGAACTCACGCCGCACGATGGGATCGACACCGCTGGTCGGCTCGTCCAAGAAGACGATCTGCGGACGATGCAGCATGGCCGTAGCAAACGCCAACTTCTGCTTCCACCCGAGCGGGATAGAATAGACCAGTGTCTTGGCCTTATCTTCCAAGTCTAACATCCTCAAACTGGAATAGATACGCTCTTTCAGCTCCTTACTCGGAATGCCGTAGATTGTGCCAAAAAGTTGCATATTCTCGAACACAGAGAGGTCGTCATAGAGCGAAAAACGCTGGCTCATATAGCCGATATTCCGCTTGATAAACTTCGATTGGGTCTTGAGGTCGTAACCGGCGATGAGGGCAGAGCCCTCGGTGGGCTGCAGCAGTCCGCACAACATACGGATGGCGGTAGTCTTGCCGGCGCCATTGGCTCCAAGGAAGCCGAAAATCTCGCCTTTCTTCACGGAAAAAGAGATATGGTCCACCGCCGTAAACTCGCCAAAACGGCGGGTCAGCCCCTTCACATCAATAGAGTAAGGGGTATCAACAGCAGTATTGGAGCGGAATATTTTCATCTCAATTTCCTTTTACAATTTCAATGAAACAATCTTCTATATTAGGTTCTATCTGTTCGATTTCTCCGTGAGTTATATTATTTTGTTGAAGAAACGCTTCAAATTCAGGAATTACCTTTTCCAGAGGTTCATAGAAGATGACGTGCAAGTTTTCGCCGTAGGGATAGAAGGTGCAGTGGGCGGTGTAATGCTCCATGACTTTTAGCAGCTGGAAGATGTCGGGCGTTTGCAGCGTCACGAGGTGTCCGTTGAAGTCTCTGACGATATTCTTCGGCGTATCCATGCGCATAATCCGGCCGTCTTGCATCAGGGCGATGCGGTCGCAGAGGGTGGCCTCGTCCATGTAGGGGGTGGAGACCATGACGGAGATGCCCTGCTGTTTGATGGAGCGCAGGATCTCCCAAAACTCCTTACGGGAGACGGGGTCAACGCCGGTGGTAGGTTCATCGAGGAAGAGCAGTACCGGCTTGTGTATCAGGGCGCAACAGAGGGCGAGTTTCTGCTTCATGCCGCCCGACAGTTTGCCGGCGAAACGCTTTTTGAACGGCTCAATCTGCGACCAGATGGAGGCGATAAGCGGCATATTCTCTTTGATGGAACTTTGGTACATGGTGGCGAAAAACACGAGGTTTTCCTCCACGGTGAGGTCTGGATAGAGCGAGAAGGTGCCGGGCAGATAGCCGATATGCTTGCGGATTTCGAGGTAGCGGGTGCGCACGTCGAGTCCCAGCACGGCAGCATCTCCCGAGTCGGGCAGCAGCAACGTGGTGAGGATGTTGAAAAGGGTGGACTTCCCTGCCCCATCGGGACCTACCACACCGAACACCTCGGCCTCGTCCACCTCGAAACTGACATCGCGGAGGGCGTGCACCTTGCCGTACGACTTATCCAGATGGGAGACACTGATGACCGACATCGGCAACTATTTGAAATAGACATCTCCGGGCATTCCGATCTTGGCGGAGCCGTCGTTTTTGAAGCTCACCTTCACCGCATACACCATGTTGGCGCGCTCCTTCTTCGTGACAATCATCTTGGGCGTGAACTCGGCCTTGTCGGAGATCCAGCTCACCTTTCCTTTGATGACACGATCCTTACCGCTTTCCGTATCAATGTGGATTTCAGCACCTTGTCCGACCTTAATTGTGGAAAGCTGGTCTTCGGTGACATACACTTTGATGGACATGTTGGTGATGTCGGCGATCTTGAACAGCGGTTTGCCCGGATAGGCCAGCTCGTTAGGTTCGATATATTTTTTCAGCACGGTGCCGGTGATGGGCGCGGTGATTTTGCACTTGTCGAGGCCGTTCTGGAGGCGGGCCATCTGGATCCGCATAGCCTCCACATTCTCGAGGATGGCCGCCGACTGGGTGCCGAGGGTGGATTTGGTGGCAGCGATCTGACTTTTCAAGATCTTGATCTGCGCATCAACATCATCCAACTGTTTGGTAGTCGCAGCGTTAGCATCAACAAGGGTGGCCACGCGGTTGCGCTCGCGCTCCATGGTTTGCAGCTGGGCCTGCAAGGTGTTGAGCTGCGACGGGATGTCGGGGCGGCTGGCCAGCGTGGCGCGGATTTTCACCTCCAACTGCTGGATTTGCAGGGCCAAATCCATGGTGTCGGTATAGCCGAGCAGGTCGCCAGCCTGATAGTTCTTTCCTTCCTGCACGTCGAATTCGAGTAGTTTGCCGTTACTTTCGGCAGAGACAACGATCTCGGTCGCATAGAACACGCCGTGAGCATCCGCTTCTTCGCCATCGTTACCGCAGGACACGAAACCAAAAGCCGCCGTGGCAAAAAACAATGACCATAACAGTCTCTTCCCAACAAATAATCTTCTCATAAATTTCTTTAAATAATTATGTTACAACAATTTAATGAGAGGCATAAACCCATGTATAGGTTATGCAAAATTAGCAAAAATAAACATCCAACATCAACGATAGTAAAAAATTTTTTCAGCAGCAACGACATGCGGAAATCAGCAACATTTTCTCCGAAAAACAAGACATACCGATATACACTTCACCAGTACTATCTGCCATTTTTTGACAAAGTCCACCCTATTTTTATTTGTAGTATTACTTTAATAAATTATTATAAATATATTATTATAAAATAATTGAATAAAAACTATATTAATTAATAAATGTCATCTTGTTCCCTCATATTTTTTTTCATAAAAGATGACGGAGTGAAACAAAAAAAGTTTAATTTTGCAACTCGAATAGAGGGGTAGAGCAGTGGTAGATCGTCGGGCTCATAATCCGGAGTTCGCAGGTTCGAGTCCTGCCCCCTCTACCAAAAAAGCTGAAAATCAGAATTGGTTTTCAGCTTTTTTATTGGCAATCCTAACTGTTTCTTTTCCCTACCACCTGCTGAGATTTTCAGCGATGATGTCGGCGCGTTTCTCGAATGCCTGCAAGGTGGCGAATGCCACGTGGGGGGTCACCACCGTGTTGGGCAGGTGCGCCAAGGGGTAGTCGGCGGGAATGGGCGGTTCCATATCGAACACATCGATGCCAGCCCCTGCGATTTTCTTTTCGCGCAGCGCCTCCACCAGGGATTCGGTATCCACTACCCCACCCCGCGCCGTGTTAATGAGCAAGGCGTTAGGCTTCATCAGCTGGAGTTCGTGTTTTCCCACCAGTCCGCGCGTCTCGCTGTTGAGCGGCGTGTGCAGCGACACGATGTCGCACTGGCTGAAGAGTTCATCTTTCGTCACCAAAGTCACGCCGGGATAGGGTTTCGGGGTGCGGGTATGGGCATACACCTCGCAGCCGAAGGCGTTGGCGATGTCGGCCACACGCTTGCCGATGGCGCCGAGTCCGAGAATGCCGAACTTCTTGCCGGCCAGCTCGAAGCCCACGAGTCCGGCCTTAGTGCCCTGCTCGCGGCACACCACGTTGCAGGCGGGAATGTTGCGCGCCAACGACAGCACCAGTCCGAACACCAAGTCGGCGACGGCCACGGTGGAGTAGCCCGCACAGTTCTTCACTTCAATGCCTCTTTCGGCACAGTACTCCAGATCGATATGATCCATGCCGGTAAAGGCCACACAGATACGTTTCAGGTCGGGGCAACGCTCCATCACCTCGCGGCGGTAGGGAATGTTGGAAAGCACCACGGTGTCAGCGCCCTGACTGCGCGCCACCAACGTCTCCACATCCTCCTTGCGATCTGGATAGAGTACCAATTGATGCCCCTCTCCTATCTTGTTGACAATACGTCTTTTCAAATCCTCGGCAGGGATGCCTAATGGTTCTAAAACTGCAATATTCATGGTTTTGATTTCTGGTTTCATGATTCATGTAGAGACGTAGCGCGCTACGTCTCTACGGTACAATTTTTTTGTTCAATAAATGGCAACAGCCATTCCGAATTATTCGGCAGCACGAACGATTTTGCCCGTCCATACCCCATCTTCATTATACAAAGAGATGAGGTAGAGTCCGCTTCGCAAATCATTGATATTAAGCTGATAATCGCTATTACCGCCCGTGATGGTGCGGTGTTGAATCTGGCGACCATTCATATCAAACAGTACCAGTTGGTAGCCCTTGTCGGATGAAGGCAATGAGATAGTGACCTGCTGGGTGGCCGGCACCGGATACACATTCAACAGAGAGCGTTGAGCCTCTTCCACTGCCAGTGGAGCCATGTCGCCGTTCATCGGGAAGTTGATGTAGTCGATGCGGGCGGTGGAAGAGCTGCCGCCATAACTGTCACGTGTGAACACGAAACGGATGGTGTGGGTACCTGCGGATATCGGGAAGGCGGCACGCGACCAATTCTCGGTAGAAGAAACCGTCTCTATGACATTGTTGTCGATATAAAAAGTAAAATTATCGGAGCCGAACCAGCTGCTACCCGCCGTATATTTGCGATAATAGGAGATGGTATCGTTGGCGGTGGCCGTAACCGACAGACTCAAGGTGCAGCTGCTACCCGAACTCAAGTTACTTTTTGACACTGCACAATAACTTCCTTCATACGCACCATTTCCAACGCTCCACGCATTGCTGCTGTTGGTCCAGTTGAACTTGGAGAAATCACCCGTTTCAAAATCTTCAACACATTCACCCACAAAGAGATAAACCGTATCGGTAATAGAATATGCACCTGCATAAATAGTATGGACGAACGGCACGATGAACGGTTCCGGCACATTGTCGCTGACCTGGATGGTAAATTCCGAGACGGCATTGCCCATCGCATCGATACTGCCGAGGGCGAGGTCGTCATTCACGATCGTCACCTGGTCGTAGAAGCAGGACAGATGCGAGTAGGCGTCAGCGGCGGGGGCGTGACCCGTATTGCGGGTAGTGATGCGGAGCATGGCCGTCTCGCCTGGATTGATGGCGGTATTGCCATTGCCTTCCAGTTCAGCATAACTCACTGCGGCATTGGAAAGTGACGGGGCTTGCAAGGTCAGGTTGAAATTGCAGGTAGTGGTCTGATTTCCGTTGAAAGTGGTAGTGATGGTGAAGGGGACCATGGTGTTGTCGGCAATATCATCGTGGATGTAGATGGAGAATGCGCCATCGACAGACTGTTGCTCTGAAACGCCAAGGGAGGCCAATGTGGTGGTATTCTCCACAATAGTAACGTCTGATGAGGTGGTGGACAGCACAGCGGAGATGTTGGAGGCATCGGCCACGCCCAGATTCCGGAGGGTGGCGTTGATGCTGACGGTCGCGTTATAGTTAGGCTCGTTAGCGGCGGCCAGCTGCGGGTTGGCCGTCACTACGTAAGCATCGTTGGGGGCTATCACGTTGATAGTTTGGAAGAACGGCTGGTAGCCTTGTGCTGTGGCAGCGATCTCGTAGGGGTTGCCCGGGACGAGAGGGGCAAACGAAAGATTCGCCGTACCCGTGGCATCAGCCATAGAGGCCCCTATCACTACGCCGTTCTCAGTGAGGGCAACGTATGCGTATGGCACAGCCTGCACGGTGAGGGTGGAGAGACCGGCCACCAGATCTGCATCTGCCGAAACCGGCATCGGGACCGGGTTGGTGAGCCACGGCAGCATCGATGGGTCACCCATCAGGTGGTAGATTTCCCAATAATACAGTTTGCGGGAAGAGGTGGAGGACTCGACAGAGAGGTTACCGGAGGTGATGATGGAGCCGGCCATGACATACCAGTCGCTGAAAGGTTCACCATGGGTGTGGAACATACGGTCGTAGGCGCCGAGGTGGGCGGCTTCGTAGGTGGGATTGGCATTGATATTGGAACGCAAGCCCACCGACCAGTAGTAATCTTCATCCCAGTAGGTACTGTTGCTACCGCCAATGTAGCCGGAAGCTCCCTTCTTTTCAGCGCGGAGGATAGCTTCACCGAAACACTCACTATCATCAAACTTGTTGGATAGGCAGCAGTTACCGACCATGAAGCCATACTTGTCGGCATTGTTCATGCTCGGGATGTGATTGGTCTCGAACACGGGGTCGGACCATCCTTCGGAACTACAATGTGCCGTGTAGTTGGCATAGCCGACGCCAGCGCCAATCTCAGCACGTATAGTGGCTGCTTGACTGGAGCTGTTGTAAAGATGAACATATACATTGGAGTAGCCGAAAGCGGTGTTGACATAGTTGTTTGACAAATAGTTGATTTGGCCATTGGCATGGGTGGGACCGTAATTACCATCGGTGCCGGCCACGAGCACAGCATCATTCAAGTAAGCAGGATCGGGCATGGCGTATTGTTCATATTGCATCACCTTTTCCAGAATGTTGGCCAGCTGGTTGGCGTTCTGGGCAGAGAAACGGCCGTAGAAGCAATCGGGGATATTATCGCCATCGGTCCAAGTAAAATAGTAGAGGTCGGTGACATGCGACTCGCCAGAGACATGGGTGGAGAAGGCGGGGATCTGCGCCACGTCGCCCACCAGCAGCACGAAGGTAGGAGCTGGGTTGTTGTCTGTAGCATTATTATATAAAGACTTGATATAATTGGAAATAGACGTGGTTGTGGTGCCCACCTGCGGGTCGTCGGTATAGGCGACATCCACCAACAGTCCTTGTCGTTGCTTCCATGCGATGAAGCTGTCGAGCTGGCCGCGGAACATGCTGTGAGACACAATGAGCATCTTGACGGGACGGTTATAGACCTCCTCGCGGTTTTGCGGCTGCATCGGGTTGAGCACGCGGGAGGCCAAACCATTCACAAAGGCGTTGCCGTGCAGCGATTTCATGGTGTAAGTGGCCGGCAGGTCGGGATTGTCGAACTCTACCAAAATCTCCACCTCATCATAAACACGGATGGTGCGGGTGACGGGGTTGTATTGTATGGGTGAGAAATAGAAGGTGGCGATATTCATATTGCGCATGACACCTCTCATCTCAACAGATGCCAAGTCTCTATGATAAAACTCATCACGCTGATAAGTAGCGGCATCCTTTACCAAAGGCAACTCCCCTACTTCCGACTTGGAATAGGAGGGCTGAGCGGGGAAGAGCAGTTCTGTAACGCCCAACTCCTCAGCAGGATAGTCGATAAAATGCGAGGAAACAACCTCACAATGCACGCCGCTGCAGAGGGGGATCTCCAGCAGTGAGACCGCGACGGGCACCTGCGGCTGACCCACCTCTGAAGAGAGCGTGGCACCTTCCATAGAAAGGCGGGAGAAACTGCCGTCGGGAGTAGAAACATTCGTCACCTCCAATGGCGCTGCTGTGCAATGCAGGCGTAACCGGCCAGGATTATTTTCTTGCACACTGACAATCTGCGCATTTAGCACAATGACAGATAACAAAAAAAAGGATGTCAGAAGGAATCTTTTCATATAATTTTGGATTTGGATTTGTAATTCTTGATGCCTAATATTTTGAGCTGACAAAATTACAAAAAAATCCAAATATTGAAAAAGAATTTAGCGTTTTCTCAAACATCGCACACTGAACCCCATATTTTTCACATTGAGTTCAGGTTCAAGCGCAGCGCAAGTGTAAGGCACATAAACCGATACTGCACTGATGGGAGCGTAATGGTCATTCACAGTCCAGAAATTGGCATACAACATCAAATCAATGTATTGACCGTATAAAGCATCATAGCGTCCCGCCCCACGAGCATTGAATCCCGAATTGGGTGAGGTACCCTCATAGCCTGACACCCAATAGAGAGAACTCGGTGACTTGATTTGTTCGGCAGTGCCACCTGCCGCCGCCAACATGATCATATATTCATCCACAGTTGGCAACGCCCATCCCTCAGGGCATATTCCCTGAACGTATGGACCAAAGTACCCCATCGAGTCGGCTGGCACAGCGCTATTGTCACCCTCGGACACCCGCACCGCCGAATACCAACTATACATCTTTCCATAAATATTCTCCAATGAATCTATTCCATTGTAATAAAAATAATTAGAGACATCAGTACCATCCGAATAATGGGTACTCCGCGCATTCTCACCCGTCCAGCACTGACAACCGATACGCACTGATGAATAGCGGAAACCGTCGAAGTCGCTGACCGAATCCGCAGGGGTGCCGCAGGGCGGATAGACGACATTCACACGCTGGGTGCAATCCAATGTCAAGCCACACTCATCCTCAACGGTCCACGTCACAATGGTACTGCCAACGGGATACATGTTGCCTGACGGTGCATCATTGGAAATCGTGTAGTCCACACCATCCAGAGCAGGAGAATGGTAATAAACGGGGTTGCCGATGTCCATCAACGTTGTGTCGCAAGCGCCATAGGCCAGCACCACACTCGTGTCGGTCGGACAGGTAAAAGTTGCTTCCGATGAAATCGGAGGAATCACATATAGATCCAACGACACCAAGCTGTCGAAGCCCTGCGCGGTTGTTAAGTGAATCAGATAGTTTCCGGAGACAGTCCCCGCTTGAAAAACAGTATCAGCGGTCGCATACGGGAAAGCATTGGAGCAGACGCTATCCGTAATTTCCACAAGGGCCACGGGATTTACCTTGATTTTCAAGGTAATCACACTATCGCAACCATGAACCGACTGTAGTGTAACCCGATAGGTATAGGGTTCCGCCTGAGGGGTGGAGATATCCAGTCCCGTAAAAATCGGGTTGACTTGCGATGTATAGGGAAGTGCCGATGCACTCACGGTCTCATAACAAGTGTCTTTGTCATACGGTTCATACACCCAAGCCGAACTGGTGACATTCAGGGTGTCGCTATTGAAAATCACGTATGCATCATACGAGGTACTCACATCGGGGCTCACCGTCATACTGGCACTTTTAGGGTTGTCGAGCCAGTAGGCGTACGCATCTGTGCCAAAATCGCGCACAGCACGGATGCGCACTTTTGTACGAGTAGGGTTTGAATGGTCGATGGGGTTTCGGGGGTCATAGAAATACTGGCTTCCCCTGACAACGAGGAAGTTGTTGCCCGTTCGTGTGGAGGTCCAGTAGTCGTGACCATCAGAACTATTATACGCATACATCCATCGCATACCGTTAGGATCCCCACCCGCATCAATGATGGAGCTTTCAATAAACGGAATCAGTCCGAAAATGTGGCGGAGTTGGATGGCATCGGGGATATACCAACCGTTGTAGAAATCCACGGCCTCGGCTGCGGGCGAATGGCCTGACTCCAGCAATATACGGGTGTTTTTCTTCCCCTCGTACGACCATTCTGAAATGCCGTATCGCGCCACGAACTCATACGCATGGTTTTCTATTTCAGCCGGAATGGTGGCACCTTCATCCAACAAAAAATAAGACTTGTTGTTGCTATTGCTCACCCAGCCAATATCATTCAATGCAACCGCCCAACCCTCTACCGGATTGTCGGGGTTGACATAGCAAATCACACCTTTCGAACCGTCGGGGAACTCATACACATCGCCAATCTGATAGATCTGCGCCATGATTGCGCCGGCATGCACCAACACGATCGCCAGCACTACAATCTTTCTGAAAAACATCTTCAAAGCATTCATTGTCTTACTCTTTTTCATATTTGTAATACTGACTAAAAATCAATGGAGGGACGGACATGGTGCAGGGCATCTTTTGTATTGGACATAAAATGTCCTGAATAATCCAGATGCCAACATCCGTTATCATCTTTTTCAGAAGAGGAGAGGTAGTAATAGGTCAATGTGCTCAAAGTAGTGGCGCCGTATGCACTTAAGCGGCTTAGGGACTTATTCACCTGCGCCCGATTGCCGAACACGAGGTTCAACTCGCCCATGGAGGGCAGATACCATCCTCTTGCTTCCGTCGGGTTAACATTTCGAATCACAGGGTCATAATAATAGCAGAAATAGGCCGCTGGGGCATTTTCGGCAAAACTCTCACTTTCAGCCATTTCTGCATACTGCTTGATGGTCAGCGTATTACCAAATCCATCCAAATCGAACAGAGCATCCCGCTGATTGGGCAGTTTACGCTTGCTATGCACAAACTTGTAAACATATTCGCTTGAGTTGCTGGAGGTTCCTCTTCTTGCCCATTTCACGGTATTAGGGTCATCCACGAGAGCCACTGCCTTACCATGCTGACCGGTAAGGTCAACATAATAGACCACTCCAATAGGGACCTTATCAGAACGGAGGAACGAGTCGACACGAATCACTGAGCCATCGCTGCACAGCACGTCGCCGGGCGCCATCACGGCGGGGATTTCACCCTCTTGCCAGGTGAGCTTGGGGGTCGTCACCATCACCCCCATCGTGGTCGTTTCGCCACGGCAGATTTCATTGTCTGTCGTGTCAATAATCAGAATAATCAGGTTGATAATATCCAGACTATCACAGCCATTGGCGGTGTGTACAATTTCAGAATAACGTCCTGTGGTGTCGTATGCGTGTCCTTTCCACATATAAGGATTTCCATTCAACTCGAAATTGGAGGTCACTATCGTAGTATCGTGATATGGGGGCGAATTCACGGTCAGGACGAAAGTGACGATGGAGTCGCATCCATTGGCCGCCCCACCCGGGAAACTCTTGGTAAAGAAGTAGGTTCCAGCATTCTTGACCGCTTCGTCCAATTCCGCTTGAGAGGCCACCTCCGGAACAACATGGTAGATGTCATCGTAGGGCAGAGAATGACTCTGGCACACTTCATCATAAATCGTAGAGTGAGCTCTCTCGAACACATCCGCCATCACCACACCTGGTTCGTGTTGCACGATAGCGCTCCAGCCGGCACCCGTACTCATGCCCGCCACGAAATAGAGCGAAAGCTCATTCCCGCTGGAGGTGATGAGGTCAGGAAGCGGACTGTTATACGTAAACACATTCAACATAGAATCAGGGACAAGTTCATGACCAGAAAAGACGTATAGATGTGACGTGGTGGAGAGGTTCAATTCTTCAAATAAAATACTGATGGGTTCTCCATCGGTGCTCGTGAAAGTATGGAAGATATTCTCACCTTGTGTATAAGCTCCCGACTCACCTCCCGAGTCATACATGCGGTACACATCCCCGCAACCCATCGTGGTCGCGCCCTCTGCAAAATTCATCGTATTATTGGTCAAGCCGTTAACTCTCGGGCAGTAGCCCTCCTTGATCACGCTGGTATATAGGATGGAGCGCTGGCGAATTTCGGTGGTGTCATACACCGACCATCCATCGTCGGTCATCACCTCAGATTTCAACAATTGGGTGAGGTGATAATCCCCGTACCAGTTGAGAGTATAGGGCGGCTCCAGGGTAGCTCGCACCTGCAATACCGCATCGTCTTCGTAGCAGACCGTATCGTTGCGCATAAGCACGTGACAGGCATCCACCATATTGGTGAGAACACCAATATATGTAGTATCAGACGGGTCGGCCACCGTATAGTCACACCCGTCCGGATCGATGATGTGGGTGGGGTAAATCTTAGCCGGTGTGGTGGTGGAATATGTATCCGTAATGGGCACTCCAGCCTCTCCGCTGTAGGTGCGCGTCTCAACGCCCGTCCCATTTTCAAAAGCCATCACCAACTGTATTACGCCACTATGTGCTTCGTTGTCGGGAGTGAAGGACAAGGTGACATCCTTCCCGGCACAGAAAGTGCCGCCTCCCGTTGTGGTGACCCATGGCGCGCTTGTGACACTCAAATAAATACTGTCATAGATATGATCCTGACAGCCTGTCTGTGTAATATCCACCTTATACCAACCATCGGAAGCACCGTGTGAGATAAAAATGTAGGGTTCTGGGGAGGTGGAATAAAAACCATCCGGTCCCACCCATTCATAATTGAAAATATTGGCCACCTGCAAAGCGTGAATCTGGATTGTGGAACCCTCACAGGTAGTATTGGCCCTCAGTCCGCCGTCGAACCATGTCTTCTGCAAATCGGCCAGTGTGTAGGGATAGAAATTCACATGGAAGAACGCACCGCAGGCGTCGGCAATCAAACAAGAATAGGGGTGACCGGCGGACATGGGAACATTGACGAAACTGCCAGTTTGATTTTCACCCAACAACGTTCCCTGGCGATCTGCTTCGCTGTACAATGAATAGGTGTACGGCAGTGTGCCATTGGCGCCCTTCACAAAGACGCTTCCGCTGGTGGAGCTTGAGTCGCAGAGAAAAGCGGCAAGATAGTCAAACTGTACCGTCCCTCCACTGTATTGGATGGTGTCGAAAACGGCTGTCGGTGAGCACAACGACGACTCTCCCTCAGGGTAGATGCGTATCACGTAAGTTCCTTGTATGCCGATGCGGATGGGGTCGCCCAGCTGGTATTCGCCGATATCGTATCCTCCCGCGGGGCCGTCCACCACCTGCATTCTCGTATGCAAGGGGGTGGAGACGGGGGCTATATCCAAACCCGTAGAAGGCGATGTATTGTGGCTGACACGGACGAACTCGCCCTGTGTGTAGGTGATGTACTGGTCTGTGCACGCCTGAGTAACATTGTATGCCGGCGTTTCCGCCAATTCCACACTATACACATCCCCGAAAGAGACATTCTGGCGCAGATTGAAGGAGTCGCAAGGGGTGATAATCTCAAACTGGTACGGGCCGGAGGGGAGGCAATAATCGTGTATGGCCAATGCATGCCCGGAGGGGTCGCCATCAACGGAAAGTGTGTTCCCGAAACTGTTTTTTACCACCTGCCACTCCTGCAAAGCCGCATTGTAAATGGCAACGAAATTGTAGCGGTTGCCGTGGGGGCTCTCCACCAATCGTACAATCGTCCCGTCGGGACTCATGTCGGTGCTGTTATGCTCGCTCACGCGAATGGTACGGAGCACCGAGCAGCAATGGTCATTACCATCTGTATGCATTTCCCAAGCAGGGTGGGTGGTGCTGACGTGCAAATCGTATGTCAAATCATCGGTTCGGTCGAAAAGCACACATCCATGACCGTCCACTAACTTTCGCTCAACACTGTGGGTGAAAGGCAGTTGCTCGGAATAGTAGGCCACCATATCGGAGAGTTTGAGCTTGCTGGGCGCATCAATCTTGGAAACCGTATCAGTTTTCATGACATGGTCAGTAAGCGGGTCAATATAGATCCACGTAAGCGGATGAGTATAATGGTAACGGTTAACAGCATGGTCCTCAGCGGGATTGACATACGACGGATGATACGAAGTATAGCGAATGCTATGCTCATCGGTATGAACATAACTGTTCTGCCCACATGCACCCGAGCCGGTGATGGAGTCCGTCTTTTCAGTATGGTTAGTCACGAAAGAGGCTGCATCCGGGAGGTGATACATAAATGCACGGCTGACCGTTGTATCGGCGCAGCCCGCCCAGGCAAAGTGATAGTCCAACCGTATCTCCTTGTCATACATATCACAATAGCGATGGGCTTCCGCAATGGTATCATACAGGTCGGAACTGGCAGACGAGGACAACGGGAAGGCTTTCCAATCCCCTACGGGATGACCATCGTAAGAGAAACGGTACTGCATGTGAGATTGCAGCGCATTGACATAATAACTCAAAAATGGTTTCAGCGTGGCAGAAATCTTCACCACATTGCTGTCAAGCGGATTGCCGGAGGAGGCATACACGCCAATCGCATCCAACAGCGGCACCGACACCACTTCCACAGTTTGTTCAATCCGAGGAAGCCCATATCCACAGCCATCAGTAAGGAAAAAATCCCAATCACCACTGGGCATGTCATCTATGGTGTAGTAATCTTTATAATCGTATCGTAACGGGTCAGTACCAGAATATAGCGGTGCGGCGAAATCGACCGTACGCAGAGTGTCCAATACATCATTATGGTTGACAACAGTAAGATGGTATGGGAAGCGCCCATTGTCGATAAACAGCTGCACACGCCCTGAAGGCGCACACGACAAAGAGGGTCGCAACCCGAAATCATCCTCCGTTAGGGCTGTCATATAAATGGAGGAGACCGTAGGAACAGTGTATGTGGTATGGATGGTCAGCACAGTCTGTGTGTCCACTTTGACGTAGCCGCCCATTCCATCATCACACAACGCCTCCATACCGAAAAAGTACGTTCCATAATCCATCAAAAGAGTATCCACGCCTCCATAGTAGTAACTTCCGGCATAGCGCGCTGAATCTTCCTCCCTTTCGCGATAATAGACACGCACCGAAGAGAGTCCTGTAGCCGACAAATCAGCGACCGGTTGATCAGAATCATCCAACAAACAAAAACACACCTTGCCATTGTTGAAACAGGTGGCATCTACGACGGTAAATCTGACATTGAAGGGGCAATTTTGGGCGAGAGCAGGTTGAAAAATAGAAGAAAAAAGTAAAAAAAGTGACAAAAAAGGCGCAATTATTGCGAATTTCAGATGCCCATTTTTCTGCATAACTACTAATGTTTTCAATGAGTTATGATTTTTATATGACTAAAATTTTTAAGGGCGCAAAAGTACAAAAAAATCCATACAGTCACCACATTTTTTCAATCTACTAAAAAAAGCTTTCAATTAACTAAAAAATACCTCACTTTTTACTGAACAATTTGCATACAATTTCCCCAAAAAAACCTCGCCATAAAATCCCCCCAAAAAAAATCCCACATTCGAATCAAGCTTTTCACCCATCGAACCCCGAAGCCTATGCATCAGGCACTGAGCATGGCTCAACCGTAGCCCCTCTACAAAAACAAAAAGGCCGCCCCAAACGGAACGGCCTCTTGAAAAAATATCTCGAATTATGAATTTCACCCGATGTTACTCCGCGTCGCGAACGCAACGGACAGAAGCACCGTGGCACTTTTTGTTAGTATCCTGCCCCACCCCAGTCCAACTATAATTAATTCTATAACGAATACTCTCGGTATTGCTGGCTTGTGTAGATGTCCAAAAAAGGGCGTACTGCCCTACGTAGTAACGATTTTGGCTATCGTTGAACGTACCTGCGGGGATGGCAGAAAAACCTTTGACATTGCGTTCAGCATAGCTGTAGTTGCCAGGTGCGGTTGCACCTGCATTTGACTCCCAATAGCAGCCCGTTGACAATTTCCCTGCTCCAGAACCTGCAGTTGCCGTTGTTGTGCCTGTTCTTTTCACAACACCGGCCTCTGTCAGCATAGTCTCCCATTCTGCCTCCGACGGGAGATGCCAACCCAACGGACAGATACCACGACGATTTCCGTTCTCCAAGTTTAAGACCGGAGACCATCCGGCGGTGTTCTGAGAATTAGAGACCTCAGGATCCCCAGTTTTAAAGGTGTCAACAGCAGCACACCAGTTGTAAAGCAGACCCAAACGCGGAACAATCTCAGAGTAGGTTCCATTTATAAGACTGTTATTGCTGAGATTCTTTATCTCAACGGAACCACTATTAGGACTTCCTGATGCCCATAGTGCCATCTTACTCGTATAAGATGTTCTAGTTGGAGGTGCGGTAATTCCGAAAGGTTGATCTTTCCCCAGCAAAATCAGGGCATCGGTTGCAGGACTGTGTTCGGTGCGCAAGTTCTCGGCCATCCAGCATTGGGCGCCGATCTGCACCACTGGATAAACATTTCCGTCGTAGTCGGTAACCGCATAGATACCGTTCTCATCGGCAAATTCACGGCCGTCATCCGCGCCGTTATGCCCCTGGCCTGCATATAAGCCGCTCACATGTGCTGACAAACCAGTGCAAGGAGAAAGAACAGCTTTTCCTAACGACACAGTTTGGGTGGCTGTGCAGCCTGAGGCATTTGTGGCGACGATGTCGTACGTGCCTCCTGGTGCAGCATAAGCATGCCATGTGTCAGGCCACGGTTGAGGATTATTCACAACAGGTGAACCATCGCCCCAGTTGATAGACACTACATCAGAAGAAAAGGAGGTGACTTCCACAACCAACATGTTATCGCATGCGGAGAGTGTCGGGGCGGTGCCTGCCGAAGTGACAGTAACAGTAACGGTGGCG
The DNA here is from genome assembly GCA_017962845.1 of Bacteroidales bacterium. Taxonomy (GTDB): domain Bacteria; phylum Bacteroidota; class Bacteroidia; order Bacteroidales; family WCHB1-69; genus UBA1756. The sequence goes on from JAGCUN010000006.1 coordinate 60,459, forward strand.
ATAAGAGGGAAATTATCACTGATATTTGTGGCCGTACAATAGATAGTTTTAGTACCTGTGGTGTTGAACGTTATCGTGACAGGGTTGGTGTTGTACGTGGTGGTGCCGTCTGACCATTCGTAGGTGTACTCCTCTACATCTCCCATGGAAGGTTCGGCAAAAAACTCCTTACTCACCGTGGATCCCTCGCAAAGACTAAGATTGGCAGTAGCAGGTGTGATGATCAGCGAAAGGTCATCACCGCTGGTAGTGTTCACGGGGCCATAGGTGGTGGTGCTGTCCTCATTGCTCACTTTCACCATCACGCAATAGTCGGTGTTGGGGTCAAGTCCGGTAAGATTCTGCGTGTAGTCTTCATTGGTGTAGAGGGTGCCTGAGACGGGCCAGGCGGTAAAACCATCCTCGTCGGCCGAACAGCCAGTTCCTTGCTTGTAGAAAATCTGTACGGTTCCTTCAGTGGGCTCCATGAAATCGAGACCGTTGACAGTCACCTGGAAGCCAGTCGGAATTTCGGGCAGGTCGCTGCTGAGTGTGGCGGTAGGTGCATGGGCGGGAGTGCGGGCGCTCACCACGCTAGAGGTGGCGGAACCGGCCAGGTTGGTCGCCTTGGCGGTTACATAATAGGTCTTGTAGGCATCCAGACCCGTGAAAGTGTAGATAGGTGTGGTGCTGGTGAAGCACGTCGGCGAGCTCATGTCGCTATTCTCGGAAATGCAGAATTCATAGGAGATGATGGCGATTCCATTGTCATTGGCAACAGCGTTGGCTTTCATGGAGGTGGAATAAATGTCGCTCAATGAAACCGTTACAGTCGGAGGAACGGCGTGCATCAGAGCATCCAAAGCATCCTCCAAGGCGGTGATTCTGCGGCTCAGGCTGTCGAAGACAGTCAGAAGGTCGCAGGCGTTCACCACCACATTGCCGCAGTTGGTGACGGTGGTGGCCTCGATGTTAAAGCCGCTGGGCACGGTGTTGGTGCCAGTGAAACTGTTGTCGGCGGCCACTTTCGCGTAGTCGGCGGCGTCGGTCAGTTCCGCTACGGTGGTGGGCACATCGATGTTGATGGTTTGGTTGGTGCTTTGGTCAACATAGAAGCGGCCGTTATCCACAGCTGTATTGTTTTTTGCAATTATAATCGCGGCGTTGCCAGGTGCGTCTGGCTTATCACTCAAATCGTTGTAACTACCTGTAGTGGCCACAGTGGCGAAGGACGGTTTGTTCCGGATGAAGGCAGCGGTGGTATTGTCGCTTTCATTCCAGTCGGCCTGCACCTGTGCCGGGATGGCGCTCGGAGAGACCTCAAGGGCGTACGGCACGGCTGATACTGGCGAATTGACGGTGACATCTCCGCTGGCCAGATGGTAGGTCACCGTAATAGTGGCATCTGCCCATCCCGTAACCGCCGAAAGATCATTGGTGGGATGCCCCGCCACAGGCCATACGCGTCCAGTTCCGCCTATGGAGAAGGAAATCACGCCGTTGTGGTTGGTGTGGGCCGTCCGCGTTTCAAAATACTGCTCCGAGCCTCCTGTGATAATACTGACATCAACAGGAATATCCGCGTCCTGCACAAACTTGTTACTTGCGTCGCGAACGACCGCCTGATAGCTCAATGTTGTGGTCTGAGCGACAGCAGACACTACCGTAAGCAATGCCATTATGGTGAACAACAAAAATTTTTTCATAGGTATAAGGATTAGATTGGTTATTATAAATATTGATAAGTGTATAATTCTGCTAATAGTTTAAGACACAGCGCACGCTATGACCATTGGCTTTTTCGCTCGGAATGAATTCAGAAGTGCTGCACTCCGTCCCGAACTTGCAAGCGATCGCGAGAGTGCTTTCCTCACGAATCGTCCACACGTAGGCGTTTACCAGCAGATTTTCGAACAGCCCATAAGTGCTGTTGTATCGGCCTCCAGGGAGAAGGGTGAATTGTGAAATATCCGTGCCTGGGATGGGAAGCCATTGGGTGTTGGCCATCAGCTCCTCCGGTGTATAGGTAGCTATCACGTACTCCATCTCGGCATCGGTGGGTATATGCCATCCGTCAGGACAGATGCCCTGACCGCTGTTGTATTGCGTGGCTGCATCCCATGTGTAGAGATGTCCAAAGACATCGAACAGGTCAGATGAGGAGTAACCAACTGCCGAATAGGTCATAATGTTGGGAACGTCGGTATTGTCGGCATAGTGCTCCGTTCTCAGGTTTTGCGCAGTCCAGCAATAGAGCCCAAGGTCCACTGCAGGGTAGATGTTGTGGTCCACATCCTCCACTTCGGTGATGTCCCCGCAGGCCGATTGTCCACCCTGCTGTATGCCCTCTGTAATGATGGGGACGGAGGCTCCGTCAGGAGCCAGCGCATCGAAAACCTGTCCCACACTGGCGGAAATCCCCCCGTTATTGGCATATCCTGACACCAGCAACGGCATTTCCACACTGCCCGTTTGCGCAAAAACAGACAAACAGGTGGAAAAAAGGAGAAATAAAAAACAATATTTTTTCATCATATTAGCAGATTTTCAACTACTTGAATTTCAATAATTTACTACAGATAATCAATCAGCAAACGAGCCTTAATTTTTCTTTATCAAATGATTTGCAAAAATACATAATTTTTTATTAATACAATGATTTGCTGAATTTTTTTTATATTTTACAGATAATTTTAAAAATTTTACTGAAATTTATGGACAAAATTCTTAAAGAAGCATTTAATAAAATTATTGAAAAAAATCATCTAAAAAATCACCAAAAATATCCTACTTTTGCACCCTAAACATCTACTATTATGCAAAACATCGAAAACAAGATTATCCAAGCTCTTTCAACAGGCAATGACAAGCTGAATTACAAGCAGATAGCGGCCAAAATCAACATCTATGACAAGGCAGGACGTGAGGAGGTGAAACACATCATCGACAAGTTCGTCAATACCAAAATCCTGATAAAGAGCGGCCGTGGGAAGTACCGGCTGAACAGCAAATACATGAACAAGGAGACCACCGGCCGCAACTATGTGACAGGACGGTTAGAGGTGAAATACACCGGTTCGGCATGGGTATTGCAAGATGGCGATGAGGAGGACATCTTCATTGGGGAACGCAACCTCAGCAACGCCCTGCACGGCGACCTTGTGAAGGTGCTGGTATACCCGCCCCGCGAGGACCGCAAACCCGAGGGCCAGATTGTGGAGATCATCGAAAGAAGCCGCAAACAACTCGTGGGTATCATCCACATAGAGAAAGGGTTGGCCTTTTTCGTACCCGACAGTCCACACTACCGGCGCGACATCCTCATCCCGGGCAAGCTGCTGCGCAAGGCGAAGAACGGCTACAAGGTGGTGGTGAAGATCATCGACTGGACCCCGGGCAGCAAGAACCCGATCGGCGAGGTGGTGAACGTGCTCGGCAAACCGGGCAGCAACGAGGTGGAGATGCAGTCGATCCTCGCCGAGAACGACTTCCCGCTGAAATTCCCCGCCGAGGTGGAGGCCGAAGCCCAAAAAATCCCCACCGCCATACCGGCAGCGGAAATCCGCAGACGCAAGGACTTCCGCAACGTCACCACCTTCACCATCGACCCCGCCGACGCCAAGGACTTCGACGACGCCCTCTCCTACGAGCGGCTGCCCAACGGCCTGCACCGCGTGGGCGTGCATATCGCCGACGTGTCGCACTACGTGCGCCCCGGCACCCTCATCGACCAGGAGGCCTACGAGCGCGGCACCTCCGTCTATCTCGTGGACCGCACCATCCCCATGCTGCCCGAAGCCCTCTCCAACAACCTCTGCTCGCTGCGCCCCCACGAGGACAAGCTCTGCTTCAGCGCCGTGTTCGACCTCGATGACAATGCCAAAGTGGTGAAAGAGTGGTTCGGCCACACCATCATCAACTCCAACGAAAGATTCAACTACGGCGAGGTGCAGACTATTATTGATGAAGGCAAAGGTCGTCTTGCAGAAGAAATCAACACTATCAACCAGTTAGCCAGAATTTTACGCAAGCGCCGTTTTGAAAACAACGCCATCAACTTCGCCACCGAAGAGGTCAAGTTCGAGCTCGACGAGAACGCCAAGCCCATTGGTGTGTATGTGAAAGTGTCCACCGAAGCCAACTTCCTCATCGAAGAGTTCATGCTGCTGGCCAACAAAAAAGTGGCTGAAAAAGTGGGCAAGCGCACCCCGCACAACAAAGAACCCAAGACCTTCGTGTATCGTATCCACGACAAACCGCTGGATGAAAAGTTGTTGACATTCAAGAATTTCGTCAAAAAGATTGGCTATGATTTCAAGGTTGGCTCGCCCAAGGTGGTGGCCAGCTCGTTCAACAGCATGTTCCAGCAGGCAGAGGGCAAACAGGAGTTTGACATGCTGTGCAAGCTCTCCATCCGCACGATGGCCCGCGCTGCCTATTCCACCAACAACATCGGTCACTACGGTCTCGCCTTCCCCTTCTACACCCACTTCACCTCCCCTATCCGCCGCTACCCCGACCTGATGGTGCATCGTCTGCTCGACCGCTATTTGGCAAAAGGCGAATCGGTTGACGCTCACCAGTTTGAGGAGTACTGCCAACACTGCTCGCAGACCGAGCAGCGTGCCACCGAAGCCGAACGCACCAGCATCAAGTACAAGCAGGCCGAATTTCTGGAAGAACGTCTCGGTCAGGTGTTTGAGGCGACCGTCAGCGGCGTGTGCAAATGGGGCATTTTTGCGGAACTGAAAGAGTCGAAATGCGAAGGCCTTATCGCCATGCGCAAGTTCAACGATGACTTCTATTATATTGATGAAGAGAACTATACGCTCGTCGGACTACACACGGGCAAGTCGTACCGTTTCGGCGACGAGCTGAAGGTGCGCATCGTGAATGTGGATGTGCAACGGCGGCAGATTGATTTCGATTTAGTGGAAGAATAACGGACTAATAGATGTCGCTGGCCCGCACCTTTCCCCACTTGTGGGGACGGATGGCAGGGTCGTTGATGGTGGCATCTGACTGCAGCCACTCCTTTTTGAGCACGCAGCGACGGATAAAATAGTCGCAGGTTTCCACCTCCTGGTTCATGGCAGCCGCGATCTCGTGACCGAGATCCTCGTAGCGGCGCACCATATAGGGATAGTTGAATTTCTCGAAACGCTTCACCAGCGGCTTGGTGCCGAAGAATCCGTAGTTGGCAAAACGGATAGACTTGTAGGGCACGAGATGGTCGCAGGTGCCTTGAAGGAAGAGCGTGGGAGCGGGATTCTCGCGGTACTTCACGGCACCATGGGTGGAGAAGATGGCACCGGCAAACGACATCACGCCGGCATAGTGGAAGTCGGCGGGCAGACGCTTGGCGAGCTCCGTTCGGTTGCACAGCTCGTAGTCGCCTTGCAGCACGGTGATGGCACCCGCACTGCTGCCGCAAAGCACAATCTTGTCGCGGTCAAACCCCAGCTCATCAGCATGTTGCAGCAGGTATTCGGTAGCCGAAAAGAGGTCTTCCACCGCAATCTCAATCGCATGATGCAGCGAGTTGATGACGTGCGCTCCCTTCATATTGGCGCCTTTCAAGCCCAGCCGGTAGTCGATACTGACAAAGGTGTAGCCCAGCTCATTCAGTTGGCGGGCGAACTCCTTGTACTCCTTATGGTCGCGCTCGCCCATCACAAAACCACCGCCGAAGACGAACAGCACACAGCAGTGGTTGTTTTTCGCAGTAGGCTGATACACATCCAAATAGAGATTGCAAGTATCGCGTTTGGCGAACTCGTAAGTGGCGGTCTGCCCCAACAGCTGGGTAGCAGCAAGCACCATCAGAAGGAGAAAAACGAAAAAGGGTCGTCGTAACATAACTACAATATAATATACATTTCAGGTTGCAAAGATACGATTAAAAATCACCCCAGAATACAGAACTAGAAAAAAATTGAAGATCCTTTTCACTCTTTAATAATTTTTGCTAATTTTGCACCCTTAAATATTTAAAGTAATAAAGATTTATCATGAAAAGATTTTTTAGCATTGCGCTCCTCTTGCTTCCGTGTCTGCTTTTCGCGCAGACCAAAGTGGCCATTTATGTCACCTCCACCGACAATGTGCCCCGTGAAACCAAGAAAGTGGTAGGCAGCGAAATTGTATCGGCGTTTGTCGCCACAGAACAATACAGCGCCATCGAGCGCACCACCGAGTTCCTGTCGGGCATCAACAAGGAACAGGAATACCAGCGTGGAGGCACCGTTGACGACAGCCAGATCTGCGAGCTGGGCCGCCAGTTCGGCGTGGACCTCGTTTGTGTGGCTGACCTCACCGTTTACAAAGGAGAGTATTACATCCAGGCACGACTGATTGATGTGGAGAAGGCCATTGTGCTGGCTACCGCCCGCGAAGTCTCATCCCTCGAGGACCTCAACACCGTCATCAAGGTGGCCGGCAACCTTGCCCAGAAACTTATCGGCACCGAAGTCACCTACTCACTCGTGGTGGAAAACACCAAAAGCACCCCGCTCGACATATACATTGCCGGTGAATATATCGGACAGGCAGTCGGAAAGGGCATCTCCACCTTCAAGGTGCGCCTCAACCAAATCGGGAAACTCGAAGCCAAGGCCGCCAAGGGTCTTTTCAAAGGCAAAGAGGAATACAACATTCCAAAAGTCAATGCTTTAGAAGTAGTGAATGTTTCTTTTTAACCCCTTGATATCAACGGATTATTATTTAGATTTCCATCATAATTTTTAAAGATGAAAAAAGTATTTTTGTCCCTCATCGCCATGCTCGTCTGCATGGTCAGTTTCGCCCAAAACAACGGAACTACCGCTCCGAATTATCCTTCTGAAATCAAAGACATTGCCACGCTGAAGTCGAACGGACACGTTCTGATCATGAACGAGCAGCACCAAGTTCCTGCAGCCTCGTTTTTCCAGACCTTCCAGAAGCAGTTAGGGCTTTCGCAGGCGGATGACATGGTACTGCGCCAAAAGTCGGAAGAGCAGGCGGGTATCATTACTTACCGGTATCAGCAACATTATATGGGCGTTCCCATCCATGGAGCCACCTTCATTTTGCACGAGCAGGATGGGGTTGTCACCTATGCTAATGGTTTGATTGTCTGCAATTTCCAAAAACCATTCACTCCCCTATTCCCGGCTGACGATGCCGTGCAGCTGGCTATTCTCACTACAGGGGCTTCTGAATATGCTTGGGAGAATGAAGGTTTGGAGAATGATTTGAAAGAGACTAAGCAGGACGACAAGGCCACCTACTACCCCACCCCGAAACTGATGTTCTACAGCCACAACGGTTCCGGCGACGCACGCAACTACCGCTTGGCATACGAAGTCAGTGTTTTCTCGTTAACGCCGCTCCAGAGCATGACCTACTACATTGATGCTACCACGGGAGATATTTTGGATGTTTTGCAGAAAAACCGCACAGTGAACGTGCAAGTGCAGGCCAAAACCCGCTACAATGGTGAAAGAACCATCACAGTGGACTCCCTCGCTCCCAACCAGTTTGTGTTGCGCGAGACCACTCGTGGCGCAGGCAACGGCATCTACACCCGCTCGCTCAACCATCAGGGCTCGCTGTTCGAGTTCCCGACCCAGAACGCCATCGACGTGGTGGAAAGCGACAACTATTTCGACACCGACTCAGTGGCCAACTCAGGTCACTACGGAGCTGAGAAGACCTACGATTACTACTATGAGACTTTCGGACGTAACAGCATCGACAACAACGGCATGCGCTTAGTGAGCTACGTACACCTCGGCACCGATGTGGAGAATGCCTGCTGGACTGACGGCGCCATGTATTACGGCGACGGCACCGGTGGTATGCAGTTCACCTTCATGTCGGTTTGCGGTCACGAAATCACCCATGGTCTTACCGAACACACCGCCAACCTCGTCTATCAGGACGAGTCGGGTGCGTTGAACGAGGCTTTCAGCGACATGTTCGGCGCCATCATCGCCGACTATGCCATCGACACTCTGAAATGGACCATCGGCGACGAGCTCGGCAGCGCCTTCCGCGACATGTCGAACCCCAAAGCCAACCAGAATCCGGACACCTACCACGGACAATATTGGGTATCAGACAATTCCGACAATGGCGGTGTTCACACCAACAGCGGTATTGCCAATTATTGGTTCTATCTGTTGTGCGAAGGTGGTGAAGGCACCAACGACAATGGTGATTACTACAACGTCATCCCCGTGGGCAAAGACAAAGCTGCCCATATCGCTTTTTACACGCTGACCGAGAACCTTACCGAATATTCCGACTATGCGGACACCCGCGAGTTGTCGCTGCTGGTAGCTGAACAACTTTACGGAGCCTGCTCGCCGGAAGTCTATACCGTGGCTGAGGCATGGAATGCAGTGGGATTGGGTCACCGCTACTCCGACGATATTGTGTATGTGAATGAGATCCTATCGCCCACTACGGCCTGTGCCATGAGCGATGCAGAGCCCATTGCGCTGGAGATTCTGTACAACTCCTGCGACCAGCCCCTCGCCGCTGGCACGCCCATCCATGTGAGAATTGTGGCTGACCAGACCACCGAGGTGCTTGACACGGTCATCCTGACCGAGACCGTCGAGCCGGGCGAGACCTTCCTCCTCACTCTGCACCGCACGGTGGACGCTTCCGTCATCGGCCAGCACCGGATGAACATCTTCATCAGACCTGAATTCACCGAGGAATACACCGACAGTCTTATGAACTACACTTACGAAAACCGTGTGTATCAGAATGCTGACCTCCATATTGTAGAGATGATCTCTCCCGTCTCCTCCTGCTTCCTCACCGATGCCACCCCGATTGTATGTGCCGTAACCTTCGACATCTGCGACTCCATCGTGGCAGGCGACTCCGTGCTAGTCGGTTACAAACTCAACAGCGGCGACACCATTTCCGAATGGGTGGTGCTCGACCATACCGTAACTTCAGCCGACACGCTGACCTACACGTTCCAGACTCTGGCTGACTTCACCGAAACGCCGCGTACGACGGTGAGAATCTACTCGCTGAATCCCGACGACATTGATGCAACCGACAACACAGTGAGCAAAATTGTGGTTCGTCCGCTTCCGCTCAACGATCTGCCCGACAGACGAATGACCTTTGAATCCATGAGCTCCAACCAGTTCTATTACACCGAGGTAGGCGCTTGGTCTTCGCTCTCCATCGGAACGATGAGCGGCTACAACGACGGCAAACTCATCAAGGTGACCGGCGGTAACGCCATGGAATACTACGACCAACTCGAGTTCCCGGAAAATGACGACTGGTGGAGCGTGAACCCCAACCTGAACGCCCGCATCACCTTCTGCGCCGATGCCACCGACCTCGCCCAGTTTGCCATCCAGTTTGACCTGAAACAGCAGTCGGGCGTGGATATCTATCAGAGCCTGCTCAGCGGCTACATCACCACCGATGTTGACCTCCACATGTCGAGCCTCATGCGCGTGCTGGTGGACGATGAACCCGCCAGTCCGAACTACTACCCGGCCACCGGCTCCAACGATCCCTTCACCACCCGCGCCATCAACTTGTGCGATCAGGTGGGTTCTTTGCACAGCATCACCTTCGAGTCGAAGTGCATGGCTGGCGACCTCTTCATCTACACCCTTGACCATGTTTATATCGACAATATCACGGTGCTGGAAAGCGACAAGATCAGCGACTACACCCAGGGAGAAGCCCATTTCATGGCCTATCCGAACCCCACCACCGGTCAGCTTACCGTTGAGCTGGATGAGGAGTTCTTGCAGCAGAACCGCGCCGACTACATGATTTACGACCTGTCGGGCCAGCTGGTCACCGCAGGACATATCACCAACGGCTCCACGATACTGAATGTCAGCAATTTGTCGAATGGAATGTACATCCTGAAAATCGTCAGCGGCCAGCAGTTGGTGGGAACCTCCAAAATTGCCAAATACTAATGCCTATCCAAAAAGCTGAATATCTACAAAGTGCGGTGACGTGGCAGAAATGCCCGCCACCCACTCTTCCCGAATATGCGTTCATCGGCAGGTCGAATGTGGGGAAATCATCCCTCATCAACATGCTGACCAAAAACAATTCGTTGGCCAAGATCTCCTCTAAGCCTGGTAAAACTCAGACCATCAATCATTTCATTGTTGATAATAGTTGGTATTTGGTGGATTTGCCCGGCTATGGATATGCCGGTGTGTCGAAAACCCAGCGCGAGAAATGGGCAGCGATGATCGACCAGTATTTTCAGAAGAGAGAAAACCTGCAACTCGTTTTCGTACTGATTGATTCGAGGTTGGAGCCGCAGAAAAACGACATCAACTTCATCAACCAATTGGGAGAAAACGGCATTCCTTTTTCCTTAGTTTTTACGAAAACGGACAAGATTTCCAACGCGCAGGTGCAGCGCAACGTGCAGCTGTTCAAAAACAAGATGTTGGAGACCTGGGAGGAACTGCCCCCCTACTTCCTCACTTCGGCAGAAACAGGAAAAGGCCGCGAAGAACTTTGCGGCTATATCGACGAGTTGAATGCGGCGGCCGGCCAATAACGATAAGTTTTGCGGCGGACGTGCAGACGATCACCCACCTCGAATGTGAGGATTCACATTTGTAACTTATACAAAGAAAAAGAATTAGAAAAGCATTCAACTTGTAAGGATTTTTTACAAGTTCAACAAGGAGGTGGTGGCAGCCGTGCGAAAGCTGATCGAATAGAAGATGGGTGGAATTCTCCCCAATTCTCCCATTTTCCGATGCCCGCTTAGGTGGTGATTTGGTACATCTCATGTCACCGTTAGTTATAAATTGTTAATTTTCAATCACTTACCCCCCCCCTGATTAGAAGTAAATTTTTGAAAATCAGTTGGAAATGAACCCGATATTTTCTAATTTTGCAAGTTCACTTTTAGGACTTGTGAACGGGACTCCGCAAAGTACAAAGGGTGGACATTTTACTCACACTGCGAGCGAAACAATTTTCAATCATTGAAGTCCCACCAAATTGTCATCTTCATGAACAAACAAGCTTTTATTGAGATGGTTGAAGGCATCATCGGCCTTGTTGTATGGTGTCTGTTCTTGTACCTTCACCCCCAAATGCCAGAATTCTGGGTGTATATACCAATGTTTCTGGCCGGCATCGTCTATACCGTTATGATTATCAAACGGAAGGACTATCAGATGCCAGAGGGATTTGCTCCCTATTACAGAAGGGCCAATATAGAGACGGCCATCCTCACTCTGTTTTTTGCTGCAGTTGGCTTCTTATCGCAGACCGCCTTCTCGCACGAAGTGATGACCTGGGGCTTGTGGTTAGCGATTATCATGTACGCCTTACTATTCTTCCACGGCGCCGCATTGGGTTTCTATTACAACCAGCGATTCAAGAAACGGTAGGGATCATACTGTTAATTCAGGATTATCTTTCAGTCTTTCAATGATATCCTTGTACAACATTACGTCCTTCACCATGGTGATAGATGTAATGCGCCTACCGCCATCTTGATGTCGAAAATTTCGACATCAAATTTTTAAACTCGACATCGGTAAGTTGAAATCGAAATTCAGCATCACTTAAATTCCTCTAATGGTATGAATTTTAGACTTAAACTCTGCTTCATTTAGTATAGATAGTTCCTGCTCTTTCATATTCGTCATTTTAGCACTGCAAAAATACAAAAAAATATTTAAATTTTAACTAAAATATCAATTAATCCCCGGTATCAACAATCATTCTTGAAAGACTAGTAACGGATACTAGATATTTTATGTATTTTTGCGACTCCATATTTTAGGATGATTGGATCATCTGAATGTGGTGCGAAAAGAATGAAAATCAATCACTTGATATTGTAGAAATGAAAAAATTGTACCTTTTGATGCTCCTGCTGTGTGCGGGGATGAATTTTGTGTTTGCACAGATTGCGGCACCTACGCTGAACTCACCCGCCGACGGTTACGTATATCCCAGCACGGTAAAGCCACTTTTGAAGATAAATTCCGTTTCAGGAGCAAGTTACTATATGTTCCATTGGTCGGAGGACCCAACTTTTTCCACCTACGACAGCTATACCATGTCGTCTTCGTACACGGGATTGAACGTGAACGGATTGAAATTCGGCACAACCTATTACTGGCGGGTTTATGCCATTACGGCCAACTATGCCGACACCTCGGCGGCTTCGGAAGTGCGGAGCTTCACCACCAGCAACGAACCCACGTTGTCATCGCCAAGCGACGGCTACGTTAATACCAGTGCCGTTCAACAAGTTGTCTCATGGAATACCGTCACCGGTACGGGACATTACATTCTGGCGTGGGACACCGTACCCACTTTTGACTCACCGATAGCCCGCACATATTCCACCACATCAACATCTATAACAATTACGCCCTTAAAATTCGGCACCACCTATTATTGGAGAGTTTGCGCTACAAATAGTAACGATAGTGACACTTCGGCATGGTCGGCAGTGCGGAGTTTCACCACCACGGACGGGATCCCCACTTTGTCTTCCCCCAGCGACGGCTACGTTAATACCAGTGCCGTTCAACAAGGTGTCTCTTGGAATACCGTCACCGGTGCGGGACATTACATTCTGGCGTGGGACACATTGCCCACTTTTGACTCACCGATAGCCCGCACATATTCCACCACATCAACAGCTATAACAATTACGCCCTTAAAATTCGGCACCACCTA
>JAGCUN010000007.1 GCA_017962845.1 Bacteroidales bacterium
GCCGAAGCCGCCGCCACCGCCGAAGCCGCGGAAGCCTCCACCGAAGCTGCCGCTGCTGGAAGAGCCGCCGCCAAAGCCACCATGGTAGGTGCTCCCGCCCGAATGACCGGATTTCTTATTCGAATGCGACGATAGCAGCCAATACCAAAAGAGGTATTTCCAGAGGGTGGCATACTGGTTCCCCGCCGGCATCGTGCCGGACTTTTTCATCTTCCTGTATTTTTTAGCCGTTAAAATTACAGCGAGGAATATCAATAAGAAAAAACTCCCAAACACGAACGCGGCAAATATCAATAGATTCCGTCTCTCGGCCTTTCGAATCTCATCAATGGAAATCTCACCCGCTATGATGGGCATCATCTCATCCAGAGCCGCCACCACCCCGCCATAATAGTCGTTCTCCTTGAAATGCTCAATCATCACGTCGTTGGCAACGCGGTTGGCGTAAGCATCGGGCAGCACGGGCTCAAGGTCGTACCCCACAGCGATATACACCTCCCCTTGCTCCAACGTGGTCTTGGGCTTGATGAGGATGACCACGCCGTTGTTCTTGCCTGCCTCCTTACTGCGCACGCCCCACTTGTCGCCAATCTCGTAGGCGAAGTCACTGGCTTCCATGCCGTTGAGGCTGCTGACCGTAACCACACAGATCATGTTGCTGGTGCTGTCGTTGAAGGCCACAAGGCGGTCTTCCAGCTCATTGACCTGCTCGCGGGTCATAATCTTGGCGAAGTCATTGACCAGGCGCGGCGGGTTGGGGCGCGGGGGAATCTGTGCAAAGCAGGAGACTATTCCCCACATTAAAATCAGTAAAACGCTGATTTTCTTCATTTTCATTAGAATTCAAATTTTACTTCAGGAGCTTTTTCTGCACCTGGGGCTGCCTCAAAGTAAGCGCGTTTTTCGAAACCGAACATGCCGGCGAAGATGTTCTTGGGGAATGTGCGGATGGTCTTGTTGTAGTCCATCACAGCCTCGTTGAACTTCTTGCGTTCCACGGCGATACGGTTCTCCGTTCCTTCCAGCTGGGCCTGCAGGTCGCGGAAGTTCTGGTTGGCTTTCAGTTCAGGATAACGCTCCACGGTCACCAGCAGTCGGCTGAGGGAGGAGGAGAGCTGATCCTGAGCCTTTTGGAAAGCGGCCAGCTGTTCGGGAGTGGCATTGGAGGGGTCGATGGTGACGGAGGTGGCAGCAGCACGGGCACTGATCACTTCGTTGAGCGTGCTCTTCTCGAAGTCGGCAGCACCCTTGACGGTGGCGACCAACTGCGGCACGAGGTCAGCACGACGCTGATACACATTCTGTACCTGACTCCATGCTTCAGCAGCCTTTTCGTCTTTGTTGACCATAGTGTTGTAAGCGGAGATACCCATTAAAATTCCAATCAACAGAATACCGCCGATAACGCATAATGTGATAATAGTTCCTTTTTTCATTTTGCTTTTTCTTTTAAAGGTTATTGATTTATAATTATTAATTGTAAATTGTACATTGTTAATTGTAAATTATTAATTGTCAATTCCTTCCAGTATTTTTCAAATAAGCTCTTTTCTTCACTTGGAAATTGACGAAGGCCTCGCTGTAGCTGTCGAAGCTCTGCTGAAGCATGGTCTGCGCGTTGAGCAGGTCGGACAGGGTGCCGGTGCCGGCCTCGTAGAAATCGTGCTGCATACGGAGGTTGTCCTGCGACAGCTCGATGGATTTCTGGGCGATGAGCAACTGCTGGTAGCTCTCCACCAGCTCGTTCCAGTTCTGCTGCATCTGCACGGTCATCAGCTGGCGGTTGTGGTCGCGCTCGTTGCGGGCAATCTGTTCGTTGATACGGCACTGCCGGATGGCGTGTGCTCCTTCCCACCAGCCGCTGATGGGTACGGTAATAGTGCCGAACACCGCTCCGAAGTGGTTGGTGGTGGTATTGTCCTTGTTCACATCCATGTAGTAAGAGTTGTAGGCCGCCCCGACGGCCACCTGTGGCAGGTGTTCGCCGATCTTCATCTGCGTTTGCAGTTCGGCTGCCCGCACCTGCATGTCGAGCAGCTGGCTCTCTTTGCGGTCGCCCACGGCGGCGTCGGCCTCCACGTAGTATTCCTGCGGCAGGTCGGGCATGAGCATCGTGTCGGTGGCGAGGTCAAAGTCGCTGTCCGGAAGCTGGGCGGTCTGGCGCAGTATCGCCTTGTAGGTGCGTATGCCGTTCTCCACGCGCAGCCTTCCCGATGCTAACTCCTGCTGTTTGAGTTGCACCTTGAGACGGTCGTTGCTGGTGGTAACTCCCGCCAGTACAGCCGTTTCCACATCCTCGCTGATGCGTTGCAACTGCTGGTCGAGGGTGGACAGCATCTTCAGTTTTTCCTGCAATGCTACGATTTGCCAGTAGTAATATTCCACCTGTTCGCACACCTCCTCTTCCGACATCTCGGCCTGTACCTTGGCGGCGTCGATGCCCAGCTGGGCCAGCTGGTTGCCGCGGATGATACGCAGTCCGGCGAAAACGGGCTGCACGGCGGTTACGCCTCCCATAGCACCGCCTTTCATCATCTGCATCGGGATGCTGGGCAGGTCGATGTACAATGAGAGGGGCGAGAAAAAGTTGGTCTGCAACCGGCCGAGGTCGAAGTCCATATCCACCATCGGGCGGGTAAGCCAGAAGCTGCCGGCAGCTGCCGACACCGACGGGAAGTACTTGGTGAACGCACCTTTCTTCACCTCGGCGGCGCTTTCCACCAGCAGTCGCTTGTTCTGCACAGTGAGGTTGCCACGCAGAGCCATCGCCTTGCAACTGTCAAGGTTATAGACCGTTTGCGCGGTTGCCGAGAGGCAGCACAGCACGATTACAAGCCCGATGAGTAAGCACTTTTTCATCGCGGCAAAGGTACTATTTTTCTTAGAAATATAGAGCGGGATTTACCGCAAATTGAAGGGAGATTCTTTCAATCAAAAAAGTGCAAGAAACGAGATTTTTCCTCTGTTGAAAACCTGTTGGTAAATTGTTGATAAAAAATCACTTTCTCTCCAAATTCTTCCAGAAGCGGAGCTGCAACAGTCCGGTGGCGAAAGCGACTACGGTGGCGAACATACCGCTGATGAGCAGTGCCACAAGGACATTACCCTGGAAATAATGGGCGAAAAGAATGGTGGATGGGATGATGATAGCACTGAAAATCAATACTTTCCCCCAGGGTATCAGCATAATGGGGAGTTTCAGCTGGCGGAAGGCGATAACCGTCTGTATGCCCGCCATCACCGTTTGGGTGGTGAGACTCACGATAGCGGCTCCCTGCGCGTGCAGCCGCGGGATAAGGATGAAGTTGGCCGTGAGGTTGACCACAATGCCGATGACCGCCGACAGGTTCAGCAGTTTCATGTTCCCGTTGGCGGTGAGCAACGTACCAAAGATGTAGGTCATGGAGACGGGGATGATGCAGGGAATGAGGAAGGTGAAAACCGCTGCGCTTTCGGCAATATGCTCATCATAAAGCAGTTGCAAAACTGGCACTTTGAAGCAGAGGAGGATGGTGGTTGCCGTGACGGAGAAGAAAAACAGCAGCGAGAAGGCACTGGTAAGGATGGTGTCAAGCCGCTCGCGCTCTTTCAGCATCTTCGAGAACAGCGGCAGCAGGATGACGGAGAAGAGGTAGGCAATCATCACCAAGGCATCCAGCAGCCGGAAGGCCGAGGCGTAGATGCCCGCCTCGAAGGTGGAGGTGCCGGTGGGCAACAACCGTTCAATCATCACAGAATCAATGCGATTGTAAAACGACATCAGCAGATAGAGAAGAGCAAACGGGAAGCTTTTCTTCAAAATCATCATAAAGAAAGGCCAGTTCCAATGCAGACGGGTGAGACGCGACTTGGCGAGTACCACCGCCAGCGCTACCAGTGCCGCAATGACGTAAGAAGCAGTTTGCGCGTAGATGAAATGCTCTATCGTGAAGTTTTTATGTAAGATATTAGTCCATAACAAGATACTACATATTACCACCATCACCACACGGTCAAGTACCGATAGAACACTGTCGGTTTTGAACATCAGCAGGGCCGACACGTTGGAGCGCAGATAGAGGATGAAAGCGTTGAGGAACTGGTTGATGGCCATCCAGAACAGCAGCTTAAAATGGAGCGTGTCGTAACCGATGATGGCGGCCACCCCGAAGGTGATCAGCATGTATAATCCGCCCAGCAACAGCTTGAGAATCAGGATGCCCGACAGGTGTTTCGACAGCAACTGACTGTGTCGCGCAATATTGCGGTTGTTGAAGTTGGTGATGCCCATGTCGAGCACCACATTGAAGAGGTAGGTAAAGTTGAAGATGGCGAAATAGAGACCGTAGCTGGCCGCGCCGACACGGTTCTGCACAGCCACATCCACCCCGAGAATCCAGAAGGGCTTGACCAGCAGATTCAGGAAAATCAGAATGGCAATATTAAATACAAAATCTCTTTTCTTCATTCTAAAAAAGTCTGCAAAAATACGACTTTTTTCTCGACTATCCCCTACCCCCACATACTCACATACTCACATCCTCATCCCTTCATCTTTTCATCTTTTACTCTCTTCATCCTTATCATTAAAAATGTCAACGGTGATAAGCATGAAGAACGGCAGACGGAACCGGTCGCGCAGGGCATAGTACCCTTCGGAGGTAAAGTCTTTGTGGATGCCGGTGGTGAGGTGCCGCTTGAGGGCCAATTCCCTGAAGAGGGTCTTCAAAATGTCCTTGTATTCTTCGGCTGTGTCGCCATCGCTGATTTCAGCGGGCGAGTGCGAGCACTCATTCATCAGCTCTTTCAGCTCGGTGTCGAAGTAGTCGCCGGCGGCCTCCAGACGCTTTTGTAGCTGCCCGTCATCAAGCGGGAAGAGTTCGTGAATCTGCATCTGGAAGGTAATACCCGTCTTGTACAGCTGTGCGACTCGTCGCCGCAGGTTGGTAGCATGGGTGATGCCCTCCTCGTTGATCACATCGCTATGACGGTTGATATGCGCCAGCAGCTGTCCGCTCACCCCGTCGGCAAATTTGAAGTCAAACACCTGGCGCACAATCTGTTCGTCGTAATCACGGCGGGCTTGTTGCAGCCGTTCCTTCAACACCGACAAGGTGGGTTTCTGCCGACTGTACTGCACCACCGACGGGGACACGCACAGACTTTCGCGCCGGATGGAACTGGTGAGAACGAGTCCCTCCAGGGTGCGGCAGCGGCTCAGCGCCACATACACCTGGCCGGACGAAAACGCCCACTCGGCATCCACCACCGCCTTGTCGAAGGTAAGGCCCTGGCTCTTGTGGATGGTGATGGCCCATGCCAACCGCAGCGGCAGTTGGGTGTAGGTGCCCAACAGTTGCTCCTCAATCTGGCCGGTGCTGCGGTTGACGGTGTAACGGTTGTTCTCCCAAACCTCATGCCCCACCTCTATCGGCTCGTCATCCTCATCGCACAGCACCTTCACGTGCCGCTTGTTGATTTCGCAAATCGTGCCGATTTTTCCGTTGAAATATAGGCGTGGCTGGTGGTTGTCGTTGGCGATGAACATCACACGAGCACCCTTTTTCAGTTCCAGAATGGGGTCGTTGGGGTAGATTTTCTCAGGGAAATCGCCATCGATGTCGGCTTCAAAACGATAGGTTCGTCCTTTCAGCCGCTTCATCTCTTCGAGATTGATGCGGTTGGCGTTGGCATTGTGGGTGGTAAGGAAGATGTGGTCGGGATGTTCCGAGAGTTTGAAGTCGGGGATATAGCGGCTGCGCAGCAGTTCGATGCCCTCATCGGTGAGCTGGTCGTTGCGCACCTCGTTGAGCAGCCGCACGTAGTGGGCGTTGCTCTGGCGGAAAATCTTGTCGAGCTCGATGTACACGGGCGGCTGCTGTTCGATGACGCGGCTGTCGAAGAAGAAGGGCGAGCGGTAGTACTCTTTCAGCAGGTCCCACTCCTCTCTGACGGCCACGGGCGGCAGCTGGTATAGGTCGCCGATGTAGATGACCTGCACGCCGCCGAAGGGCTCGTTGGGGCGGAAGCGGTAGTGGCGCAGCACCGTGTCCATGGCGTCGAGCAGGTAGGCGCG
Source organism: Bacteroidales bacterium (assembly GCA_017962845.1). Classification (GTDB taxonomy): domain Bacteria; phylum Bacteroidota; class Bacteroidia; order Bacteroidales; family WCHB1-69; genus UBA1756. Next base: position 6,056 of record JAGCUN010000007.1, read on the forward strand.
AACCATGCTAATTTCGTCAACCACAAGTACTTCCAACTGCTGTAGAACTTTCCGTTTCACATTGGTCATCTTCAGTTTGCCGATGAGGTTGCGCCTTCCTGCCTCGGTGGGCACGAAGGGGGTGAACGGAAGTTGGAAGAAGGAGTGGATGGTGACGCCGCCCGCGTTGATGGCGGCCACACCGGTTGGGGCGACCACCGCCATCTGTTTCCGAGTATGGCGGCGCAGGTTTTTGAGGAAGGTGGTCTTGCCCGTCCCCGCCTTGCCGGTCAAGAACAAGGCGCGGGAGGTGTTCTCGCCAAACGCTTCTGCAATTTCATATACGGGACTGAGAGACTCCATTTCCTTAAATTTAGGACAAAATTATGATGAAAAAGGAAATAATGAGCCTCCTTCCAGCAGAAATTACTAACTGCACGGAGTTAGTTATGAATTTCTTAAAATCAAATACTACTCTTTCACGAACTTTATCATGCTGACCTGGCTACCGAAGTCGCACCGCACAACATAAATACCTGCTGACAAGCCAGATATGTCCACCACCTCAACTGCGCTGGCCTTTTCAATGCGCTTCACTTCCTGACCATTCAAGTTGTAGATGGAAACCTGAGCGCCATCAGCATGGCTGATGTTGAGCACATCGGAGGCGAGTGTAGGACTGACAGCAACAGCGTCATTCAATTCCACGATACCCGAACCTGTGGTGAAATAGCCGAATTCGGTCCATGCGCCAGATACGGTCTTGTCGAATTTGGCATATCCGTATGTGTTTGGTGAGCCGGAGAACTTCAATGCGGCATAACCTGTATTGGCCGTTTGTCCTGAATAGGTGTCCAGCGTAACCAAGTTAGTTGCCCATACGGCGGAAGAGTTGCAGGTGTTCCATACGGCATTCAAAGTAGGAAATTCAGCCACTGTGTACATCTGGTCGGTATTGGGAACGGCAACTGCACCGGAGATGGGTTCCAGCTGTACCTCGCTGGGGTCATAGTTCGGAACGGAAATCTGATTGATTCCGTTTACCACCAGCACGCCATTTTGCGGAGTGATGATGACGGTTGAATAATTCTGAGCGAAAGTACCCAGAGAGAAAGCAAGGCAAAGCGACAAAACGGATAAGAATTTCTTCATTATTCAAATATTTAATGTTATTAATCAATTATTTATAAATAATTTTCAATATGGTTACGGATTGCAAATATAGTATAATTTTCAATACCATTTTGCCTTGGTGCAAAAATAATTTCCTTCCGATTCAATTTTAGAATTGCCGCAAACTAAAATTGTGCATAAACACTAATTTTATGTACCAAATTTGGAAAATGGTTGAAAAAAAAAGCACATAGATTGGGAAGAAGAATCATTGTAACCTACAGAAAATCAAAAAAAAAAAAAAAAAATCCCGGTTGATTAACCGGGAATCTGAGTGTCCCCTCAGGGACTCGAACCCTGGGCCCATTGATTAAGAGTCAATTGCTCTACCAGCTGAGCTAAGGAGACATTCTCTCGCTGAAAGAGGGTGCAAAATTACAACTTTTTTCCTTTCACACAACACCCTCTTTTAATTTTTTATTTTTCTATAAAAATTTTTATAAAATATTGATAGATAATTTATTCTGACACCATACACTCCTTCTGCAAACGCTCCATCCATGCCAAAGCCTGCTCGATGGTGGGAACATTTTGGATGACAAGTGTCAATTTTTTGTTCGTTTCCTTGATTTGTGTCTTGGGGAAATTGCGCTGCATGAACGAGAGAATGTTATCGAAGAGAACCGACTGGTAGAAGGGCGACTCGCTGTTGTCGATGAAATGACAAACCATCAGCTTTTTCTTGAGCACGATTTTCTCGAAATAGAGGTCGGCGGCGATGCGGCGCAGCGGGATGGTCTTGAGCAACTCCTGCGTGGCTTTCGGCAGCGCGCCGAACATGTCCAACAACTTGCTGCGGAATTTCTCCAAATCCTCGTCAGTGCGGATGTGGTCGAGCTCCTTGTAAAGGCTCATTCGCTCGCTCAGACTGGCGATGTAGTCGCTGGGGAAGAGCAGCCCGAGGTCGGTTTCGAGCATGCACTCGCGCTGCACCAATTGCGTGTCGGTGCCCTCCTCCATCGGTCCCTGCTCCTGCAGTTCGAGGATGGCCTCGTTGAGGATTTTCTGATAGGTCTCGAAGCCTATGTCGGCGATGAAGCCGCTCTGGTCGGCCCCCAGCACGTCGCCCGCCCCGCGGATGTCCATGTCGCGCATGGCGATTTGGAAGCCGCTGCCAATTTCAGAGTAGTCCTCGATGGCCTTCAGGCGCTTCCGTGCCTGGTCGTTGAGGGTGTCCATCGGCTTCGTGAGCATATAGCAGAACGCCTTCTTGTTGTTGCGCCCCACCCGCCCGCGCAGCTGGTGCAGCACGTTGAGGGCGAAGTTCTGCGCATCGTTGATAATCATGGTGTTAGCGTTGGTAATGTCGAGCCCCGACTCCACAATGGTGGTGGCTACCAGAACGTCGTAACGCCCGTCGATGAAGTCCATCATCACCTGCTCCAGCTCCTTGCCCTCCATCTGACCGTGACCGATGGCCACGCGCGCGTCGGGCACGAGCCGCTTCACCAGCCCCGCCACCTCCATGATGTTCTGCACCTTGTTGTGTACCACAAACACCTGCCCGCCGCGCTGCAACTCGTAGCGGATGGCATCGCGGATGATCTCCTCGTCGAAGGTGTGCACCTCCGTCTGTATCGGGTAGCGGTTGGCCGGCGGTGTCATGATGACCGAGATGTCTCGGGCTCCCATCATCGAAAACTGCAACGTGCGCGGTATCGGCGTGGCCGACATCGTCAGCGTGTCCACCGTCACCTTCAGCTCGCGCAGCTTCTCCTTCGCCGCCACCCCGAATTTCTGCTCCTCATCAATAATCAACAATCCCAAATCCTTAAAAACAACATCTTTACCCAAAATTCTATGCGTTCCGATGAGGATGTCAATCTTGCCCTCTTTGAGGTCTTTCAGCGTCTCGCGAATCTGCTTCGCGCTGCGGAACCGGTTGATGTAGCCCACGCGGCAGGGCATGTGCTGCAACCGTTCCGAGAAGGTGGTGAAGTGCTGCAGCGCCAGTACGGTGGTGGGCACCAGCACGGCCACCTGCTTGCTGTCGCACACGGCCTTGAAGGCAGCACGGATGGCCAGCTCGGTCTTGCCGAACCCCACATCGCCGCACAGCAGACGGTCCATCGGGCACTCCGACTCCATATCTTTCTTGATGTCGTGCATGGCCTTCACCTGGTCGGGCGTGTCCTCGTAGATGAAGGAGGCCTCCAGCTCGGTTTGCAGGTAATTGTCGGCCGAGAAGGCGAACCCCTTCTGCGCCTTGCGCTGCGCATACAACTTGATGAGGTCGACGGCTAACTCCTTCACACGCCGCTTGGTACGCTCCTTCATCTTCTCCCACGTACCCGAACCGAGGCGGTGCAGGGTGGGCGGCGTGCCGTCTTTCCCCACATATTTCGTAATCTTATGCAGCGAGTGAATGCTGATAAACAGCTGGTCACCATCTTTGTAGCGCAGCTGTATGGCCTCCTGCTCCACACCGTTCACCTCCATCTTGGCCAGTCCCTCATACACGCCGATACCATGGTCGATATGCACCACGTAGTCGCCGGGCTGCAGGTCGTAAATTTCCTTGAGGGTGAAGGCCTCGCTGCGTTTGTAGCGGTCGCGGATGACGAAGCGGTGGTATTTCTCAAAAATCTGATGGTCAGTATAAACGCACAGCTCACCCTCCTCATCGCGAAAACCTTCGTGCAGGATGAAGGGATAGGAGGTAAAGAGTTGATCTACGGTATATTCCGTTTTGTTTTGAAGGTTGTAGGCCGCCAGCATGTCGTTCATGATGTGCGCCATACGAGCCCGCTGCTGCTCATTTTCAGTAAGGAAGACGGTGTGATAGCCGTGCTCGAGGTTGTCGATCCACTCGTTGAGCAACAGGTCGAAATTCTTGCTGAAGGCGTTCTGCGGACGGATATTGAAGTCTATATTTTGCTCATACTCACGAAAATAGTCCGACTCAATCTCCACAAAGTCGTGTTGCAGCACCTGGTCGATGAAGGTGTCGCCCTCGATATAGAGTTCTTCCGGCAGCACGTGGCCGATGGGCGAGTCGGTCTTCTCAAACTCCTCCACCACCTTTTTGTAGTTGCGCTGGATGGTGGACTTGATGTCGCCGCACTTTTTCACCCAGATGCGGTCTTCGGGTTGCAGGAACTCGAAGAAGCTCACGCGCTGCTCTTCCGTTTCGAGCGACGAGGCGAGCGGCATGATGTGGAGGTGGTCCATCTCACGGATGGAAAGCTGGGTATTGGTGTCGAAAAGACGGATAGACTCAACCGTATCTCCCGAAAGTTCAATACGATAGGGATATTCTTCCGAGTAAGAAAAGATATCAAAGATGGCACCGCGCCAGGCGAACTGGCCAGGTTCGAACACGAAGTCTTCTTGCTGGTACTGGTATTCGTAAAGAAAGTTGATGAAGATGTCGAGAGGCAACGTCTCGCCCTTCTTCACGGTATAGGAGTTGTTTTTGAGGAAGCGGGTGGAGATGAGCTTTTCGGCGATGGCCTCAGGGTAGGTCACGATGATGTTGTGGCCTTGCTGGTAGAGCAGCTTGTTGATGATTTCGGAGCGAAGTTTGATGTTGGCGTTGTCCACCTCCTCAAAGTCGTACGGACGGCGGTAGGAGGCGGGGAAGTAGTGAACCTGTTTCTCTTCGAGGGGACGGCTCACATCGGCGAGCAGTTTTTCAAGGTCGTGGTAGAAGAAGGCGGAGCTTTCGCGGTCGGGAAGAACGAAGAGCTGGTTGGTGTTAAGGTTCTGTAAGAGAGGAGCTATGGACAAGGGTAGCGACGAGCCTGCAAGACCGGAAAGGTGCAGTCGTTTCCCGTGATTTTGAAAGAAATCGGTCAGCGGTTCCTGCTGCGGATTGTGCAGCAGATGGGTCATTTCGTCCTGTATCATCATCACAAAATTTGAGCCTGCAAAAATACGACGAAAAAGTGAGTTAATCCATTTAAAAAAAATAATGTACCTTTGCAGCCCAATTTGTTTATCATGAGAAGAGTCTCTATAATCCTACTGTTATTGGCTTTATGCTGGACTGCCTATCCTCAGAAAGCGAAGAAAACTGCGGAACCCACTACCACCGACCGTATGGTATCCACCCTTTTTGCTAATGCATTAAGGAGCTATTATACTGGAAATTACGAAGCTGCAGAACGCTCATTCAGAGGGGTGTTATCCACTAACCCTTCACACGATGCCACCTATTTTATGCTGGGCAGAATGAAGGCGGATGTTGAGAAATATGGCGAGGCAGAAGAAAATCTGCACAAGGCATGCCAGCTCAACAAATCCAACATCTGGTACTGGCAGACCTTGGCCCAGGTTTTAGATGAACAAGGTAAGTATGCCGAATCGACCAAAGTGTGGAAGCAGGTATGCCGGATGAGTCCCGCCGATGAACAGTTTTTGCTGTCGTATGCCAATGCTTTGTGGAATACGGGCAACGCCAAGGAGTTGTTCAAAGTGCTGGATCAGATTGAAGCTTTAATAGGTGTCACAGAGCAGATTACGCAAGCCAAAGTGGAGATTCTTTTGTTTAAGAATGATGTGAAAGGTGCGGTGGGCGTTTATGATAAGCTTATCAAAAAGTATCCTAAAACGGCTGAGTATTATGTAAGTGCGGCTGAATTGTACATGAACAATTCCATGACGGATAAGGCCATCCCTTATCTGGAAGAGGCCGCCCGCATTGATGCCACCAACGGCAATGTGCAGTCGATGCTAGCCGTGTATTATATGCGGATTGGCAATGAGCAGGCCGCTTTCGAGGCTTCCAAGGCCGCCATGCTTTCGCCGGATGTGGGGTTTGACAAAAAACTGTCTATCCTCCGCATCTATCTTGCCCCCCTCTCCACCTCCGACCCCACCGACCAGCAGATGCAGCTCGCCACGGCACTCCTCACCGCCAATCCCGAAGCGGTAGAGGGATGGGCCTCCCGCGCCTCCATCCTCCTGCGACAGAAAAAATACCAGGAGGCCGTGCCCGATTTTGAGATGGCCCTCTCCATTGATCCGTCGCAATATGCTTTGTGGAAGGATTTTATGTACTGCCTCGCCCGCGCCAAGAACTACACGCGCATCATCGAGCTGGAGAAGGACATTGTGGAGATTTTTCCCACCAACGGCATGATGAATTACACCTTGGGCAGTGCCTACATGAACACTGGAAAACCCGAAAAGGCAGTTTCTTATTTTGAGAAATCGTTGAAATACACCTACGATAAAGAAGAGCAACGCCACATATACAACTCATTAGCAGAGGCATACGAGGCGTTGGGCAATAGCGAGAAGGCCGCCGAGTACCGCCAGAAAGGTGGTAAGAATTAGCCAATTGCACTCGCTTCCACCACAGTCAGCATTCTCCCGTCAACTTTGAATTTGACTTCCCAATGCCCGAATTCAAATCCGTAGATTCTTTCGGGGTCGTTGTGGTACGCAGGTCGCGGATCCTGTGCCAGCACCTCCTGCAAGGCGGGAAGCAACTCATTGGGTATCTGTCGGATAATGGCTTCCGGGATGATGACTTCAGCCTTTTCATGCTGGTGGGTGGCCACAAACCCGTCGATGGCGTCGGGGTGACAGTCGGTGGTGGTGAGGTAGGGCTTGATGTCGTAGATGGGCGTGCCGTCCATAAGGTCGGCGCCGAGCACGTGCAGCAGTGGGCGGCCATGGGCATCCATCTCCACACATTCTAATTTCACCGAAGAGAGTCCTAACGCATTGGGTCTGAAGGTGGAACGGGTGGCGAACACGCCCATCCGCTGGTTACCGCCGAGCCGGGGCGGGCGTACCGTGGGCGTCCAGCCCTTCTCCACATTCTCAGAGAAACTCCATATCAGCCACAGGTGCGAAAACTCCGACAGACCGCGCACTGCCTCCATCGAGCCAAACGGCTCTACAAATTCAATGGTGCTGCGTAGCGAAGGCGCCAACCCGCTCTGCCGGGGAATGCCGAACTTGGTCGGAAAGTCGCTGTGAATGTGGGCAATCGGAACAATCTCCATACTACTCGGATGCTTTCTCCTGCAACGATGAGAACCCTTCGCCTAACACTTCCGAAGCCTCTAAGATAGAGAGGAAGGCCTTCGGGTCTACCTCGTGAACATGGTGGATGAGCGCGGGCAGCTGCTTGCGGGAAACATTCGTATAGATGATGTTCTTCTCATCATTATAATACATTCCCATACCTCTTAAGTAGGTTCCGCCGCGTTGCAGATCATTAAGGATAAACTGCTTGATGGGTTCCGGATTCTGTGAAATGATGAAGACGGCCTTGCTGGAACGTCCGCCCGAAATCACCATGTCAATCACCACGCCTTCCACGTAAATCACCAGCCAAGAGTAAAGCGGGATGGTCCAGTCGAAGTCGGGGATGCAGAGTGACAAAAGTACCACGGTGGAGTCAACGGCGATAATGAGCTTGCCGATGGGAATGTGCTTCAGGTACTTTCCAAGGATCATGGCGATGATGTCGGTGCCGCCGGAGGTGGCTCGCGACTTGAAGATCAATCCCAGACCGATACCGATGATGACGGCGCCGAAGAGGGTGAGGATGAAGGTAGCCGACGGGTCGCTCACCAGCGGTGTGCCGTCGTGGATGAACTCAAGAAGCGAGATGCTGCCCGACAGTCCGAACACGCCAGCTACCGTCTTGAGACCGAACTTGGGGCCCAGCCACAGGGTGCCGATGAGCAGCAGCGGCAGGTCAAGGCACAGACCAGCCAGACCGATGGGGAAGCCGACGGTATGGTGCAGCACGATGGCGATACCATACACGCCGCCCGGCACCAGCTTCAGCGGGTCAATGAAAAACACATATCCGACAGCCATCACGAAACAGCCGGCCAAAATAAAGGCGTAGTCTTTGGCCAAGGTCTTGGCGCTCTCTTTGGTGATTTTCTCGGGTTTGAATTTGGAGAAGAATTTGTTAGCCATTATTTCATCAATTTAGAGAAAAAAAAGAGGCATCTGTTCAACGCCTCTTTTTATGGATAAGGGAATGAATGTCTTATTTTACGATAGCCTGGAACTGGCTGAGCTTTCTGTATCTCTTGAACTCGGCGTCCTTCTGGGCTTTAGCCTTGTAGGAAGCGTCCAGCTTCACGCATTCGGTCAGGTTGCTGAGCACCTTGCTCTCCTCTTTCATTCTGGCGGCGAGAACGGCGCGCAGGTAGTAGGTCTTGGCATCGTTCTGGGTAACGCAGTCGAGGGTCTTCTGTGCGGCAGCGTAGTCTTTATTCAGCATCTGAACGAGAGCCGTGTTGTAGTCGCAGCTCTTGTTGTTCATATCTTTGAGGGCACCGCTGTAGTCACCTGACTTGATCTTGTTCATAGCCAGGTTGTAATCCTGCTGAATCGGGTTGACAGTTGCTTTTTCGGAAGCGGCGAAATCGCGCATAGCGGCATCGACATTGCCTTGCAGAAATTCACCGATGGCCTTGTTGTTGAGGATGATACCATTGCTCGGGGAGATGGCTTCAGCTTTTTCAAGGTTCTTCATACCGTTGGTCAGAGAAGCCTCGTTGCCGTTCTGGATGAAGTCGTTGATCTGAAGGATGGCGAGGTTGTTGTAGGCGCGCCAGTCGTTCTGTTCTTTGGCGATGATGGCATTGTAGATGGAAGCCTTCTTCTCAAGGTCTTGTTCCATGTAGGCGGCATACATTTTCTCGTTTACCGACAGCGTGTCGGGATTGGTGTTCATCATCTCCTTGATTTGCTCATCGTTGAAATTGTTCTTGTTGCAAACCATAGCAACTTCCACGCGGCGGAGGGGGGGCAGGATGATGTCGGCGATCTCATTGTAGATGTCGGTCATCTCGCGGATTTTCTGCTCACGCTGGGTGGGGTTGGGCTGTGAACGCACCACGTTGAGAATCTGGTTTTTCTCTTTGATGTTGGATTCCTGCAGGGCAGCTTCAAAACCGCTCCAGTCTTCACCCGGAGATTTCATATCATATACGAGTTCCGGTTTCGGAAGATCTTTGTATTTGATCTTGTTATCTTTGGCATACTGACGGAGGTATTTGTCAAACTCTTTCTCAAACCAGCCTTTACCTTTTTCAGCGCGCTTGTCGGAAAGACCCTGGTTCAGGGATTCTTCACCTTCGGGAGAAGCCCAACCGGTGATGACGATCTTGTCAATCTTACGACCCTCTTTCATGAAGGCACCGAAGTCGGCGACAGCCTTCTTGGCGACATCCGACTTGTTGTTTTTCTGGTTCATGTTGAGGTCAGAGCTGTTGACATCGAAATAGAGGGTGGCCGTGCTGGTCACGAATTCGGGTTTGTAGCCGTGTTCGGCATAGATAAGGGTTGTGCCGTTGCCAGCCTTCTCGCCCAACTCGGGGTTGATGTCGGCCAATGCAGCGGAGTTGCCAATGCCTTCGCACAACGGAACAGGGTCGAAGGTGTGCGATTTTTTCTTTTTCTGGGCAGTGGAGATGGCCACCAAATTGGCCTCCTCATAACCTTCTTTGAACTCAAAGCTGCCGGAGCCTGAGAAAGCGCCACCTTTCTTATAAGAAATTCTGGTACCATTGCCTTTAGCCTTTTCCCCTTGAATTTCAATGGGAGCAAGTGCAATCTGCTGACCTTGATACTCAATGGTCGGCACAACGGTCATCGTGGCTTTCTTCTTCATGTACTTGGGGGGAATGTTGCCCTTGATCTGGTAAGCGACCTGACCGCCCTTGTTTTCAAGGTCCTGGTCGTCGAGCTTGATGGAGACTTCCGGATAACGGGAAACCATTTTACCCAAACCACAACTCAGCAGAGTAACTGCTGCAACGCATGCTAACAAAATGATTTTCAAACTTTTCATAGTCTTTTTTTATATTTAAATTTTAAATTTCACCCATTTTGAATGGTTTTGCAAAATTACAATTTTTTTTCAAAGAAAAAACTATTTTCATCAAAAACTTATTATCATATTTTTTATGTAAAAAATTGCAACAAAACGCCTTGTTTTGCGTTATTAAGGACTACCATTTTGAGAAATGAAAAAGAGTATACTGTTGATGTTATGTGTGTTTCTGCTCCTTACGGGATGCAAGGAGAAGAAGACGTCGCGTATTTTGCAGCCAGTTCCTGTGGAGGTGATGGTGATTGGAGAGGAAGGCGAGGCAGGCGCACAAAACTATGTCGGAACCATTGAAGCTGCATCCGCCAGCGTGCTGAGTTTTCCCGTTGCAGGGAATATCACTAAGGTTTATGTACGTGAAGGTCAAAAGGTTGCGGAAGGCAGTCTGTTGGCTGAAGTCAATGATGCCAGTTTCAAGCAGGCCTATTCCGCCGCACAGGCCACGCTGCGTCAGGCGCAGGATGGCTACGACCGTCTCAAACTCCTGCACGACAAAGGCTCCATCAGCGAGGTGCAGTGGGTGGAGATGGAGACCAAGCTTGCACAGGCCGTATCCTCGGAGGCCATCGCCAAGCGCAACCTCGAAAACTGCAAACTCAGAGCTCCCTACTCCGGCGTGGTGGGCAAAGTGAGCGCAGAAGAGGGCATGAACGTGCTACCCGGCAATACCGTGCTGACACTGCTTCAGACTCATGGCATGCAGGTCAACATCCCGATACCTGAAAACGTGATTTCCAGCGTGACGGTGGGACAGCCCGTCCGCATTTCTGTTTCAGCCCTCAACAACCGGATTTACGAAGGGAAAGTCGGCTCTAAAGGGGTGATAGCCAACGCCCTCTCCCACAACTACGAGGTGTTGGTACCGCTCAAAAACTCCGACGGTGCCCTGATGCCCGGCATGGTGTGCAATGCCTGGCTGCCCTCGTCCGACACCACCCAGCTGATTGTCGTGCCCAACCGTGTGGTGAAAATCGACCATACAGGTGAGCATTACGTCTGGCTCGCCTCAGGCGGCAAGGCGGTGCGCCGTACCGTCATCACCGGCGGCCTCGCCCAACGCGGCATCATCATCGCCGAAGGCCTCAATCCCGGCGATTCCGTCATCGTGAACGGTGAACAAAAGGTTAGTACAGGTTCTTCTGTGTCAGTACGTTAAGCCATGTCGAAGTCTATAGTCAGAAGCGCAGTTGAGTTTTCAGTCAAGTATAAGTCCATCATTATCTTGGTGGTGGCCTTTATGGCGCTATTCGGTGTGTATGCCCTGACGAAGATGCCCAAGCAGGAGTTTCCACAATTCTCTATCCGTCAAGGACTTGTAGTGGCAGTATATCCAGGTGCCAGCTCCGATCAGGTGGAGGAACAGCTCACCCAGCCGCTTGAAGAGTTTCTCTTCAGCTACAAGGAAATCAACAAGGCGATGACCTACTCCGTCACCTCCGACGGGATGGTGGTGATGTATGTGCAGCTCTCCGAGCAGGTGAAATCCGATGACGAGTTCTGGTCAAAGTTCCGCCTCGATGCGGCCAATTTCAAAAGCTCTTTGCCCAGCGGCGTCGCGGGCATCTTCACCAGCAACGATTTCGGCAGCACCTCCGCACTGCTCATCTCCATAGAGTCCAAAGAAAAAACCTACCGCGAGCTGGAAGGCTACCTTACCGAACTGGAATCCCGTCTCCGTACCATTCCTTCAGTATCCAATCTTCGTCGATATGGACTTCAAAATGAGCAGATTACAGTTTATATTGATAAGAATAAACTGGTAAAATATGGCATTGACGCTTCTACATTGAGTAGTACGCTTTTCGCCCAAAATTTCACCACCATCAGCGGTACTTTTGAGGATGATGAGCATCTGGCTCCTATCCATGTCTCGGAGACCTATGCCTCCGAAAACGATGTGGCAGAGCAGATTGTGTATGTGGACCCTACGGGCAGCATCGTGCGGCTGAAAGACATTGCCCGCATCGAGCGCGAGTATCCGCGGCGCACCAGCTATATCCAAAATGGTGACAAGAAGTGTGTGATGCTTTCCATCGAAATGCAGGATGGTAATAATATTGTGGAATATGGAAAGGCCGTCAAGGCGGTGCTCGATGAGTTCGAGTCCACCCTGCCGCCCGAAGTCACCGTGTTCCGAGTTGCCGACCAGGCCGAGGTGGTCTCCCACTCGGTCAACATGTTCATGCGCGAAATGCTCATCGCCATCATCACCGTCATTCTCGTCATCATGCTGATGCAGCCGCTTCGTGTGGCAAGCATCTCCGCCATGACCATCCCCATCACTATGTTTATCTCTTTGGGGATTATGTATTTGATTGGTTTTGAGATTAATACGGTTACCCTTGCCGCATTGCTCGTGATGTTGGGTATTATTGTCGATGACTCGGTGGTGGTAATTGATAATTATGTGGAGAAACTGGATCATGGCGTGCCGCGACTGGAGGCCACGCTCTCCAGTGGTACCGAGCTTTTCCGGTCGGTGGTTTCCGCCACGTTGGCCATCACCATCACGTTCTACCCGCTGCTGTTCACTTGTACCGGACTTTTCGGCGAGTTCCTCAGCAGTTTCCCGGGCACGGTCACCATCACCCTCTTCACCTCTTTGCTCATCGCGTTGCTCTTCATCCCCTTTGTGCAGTATGGTTTCATCAAGCGGGGATTTCACGCGCCTGGTGCGAAGCCGCGCAAGTTTAATATCCCCGACCTGATTCAAAAACTCTTCGATAGGGTGATTGAGCTGGCCTTCCGTTGGCCCAAAATCACTATTTTGACTGCTGTATTGGCGGTGGTCATTGGTGTTGTCATCTTCTTACATATTCCTCAGCGTATGATGCCGAGTACAGAGCGGAATCAATTTGTTGTGGAAATCTATTTGCCTAATAGCTCGCCACTTGTGCGTACCGAGAAGGTGTGCGACTCGCTCGCCAACATTTTGCGGCACGATAAGCGAATCACCAATGTCACCTCTTTCGTGGGTTGTTCCGCGCCGCGTTTCCACATGTGCTATGCCCCGAAGTTTCCCTCCAAGCATTACGCCCAGCTGATTGTCACCACCACTTCCGAAAAGATGACCAACAAGTTGCTGGATGAGTATGAGGATGAATATGTCAACTACTTCCCCGATGCTTACGTGCGGTTCAAGCAACTCGACTATGTGATGACCGCCTTCCCGGTTGAGATTGATGTTTCGGGCGACGACAAGGATGCGGTTCGTGTGACAGCCGAAAAGATCAAGGACAATCTACGCCAGCGCTCCGATCTGCTTTTTGTGACCACCACGGAAGATGAGGTGATGACGGGTATCAATGTGGATGTCAATAATTTGGAGGCAAATAGAATCGGTGTGGGCAAGCCCACTATCATGACTAACCTTGCCTTCGATTATGGTGCAGGCATCCCGATCACCACGATTTGGGAAGGCGACTATCCCGTCAAGGTGGTGCTGAAATCCGACAAGGATTCGATAGGTACTTTTGAGGGCATTTCGGATGAGTACATCGCGTCTCTCAGTGGCAACTCAGTGCCTTTGCGGCAGATTGCTACTGTACGTGAGGATTATTCCACGGGGCAGATTTACCATAAGAATGGGGTTTATACCATTACTGTCCAGGCAGATGTGAAGCGCAATGTGAATGTCACCAGCACCACGAAGTCTATTGACAAGAGTCTGAAAAATATGGATATTCCTGATGGTGTGAAGATGAAGTGGGGCGGTGCCCGCATGCAGGATGATATTCTGATGCCTCAGATTTTCAAGGGATTGGCATTTGCTGTGCTGATTATCTTTGTGATATTGGTGTTCCATTTCCGCAGTCTCAAACTGGCCTCGCTGATCTTGGCGGCCACGTTACTCTCCATCTTCGGAGCCACATTGGGCATCCAGATTATGGGTATGTCGTTCACCCTCACCTCGGTGTTAGGGTTGGTGGCTCTGATGGGTATCATCGTGCGAAACGGCATCATCATGTACGACTATGCCGAAACTTTGCGTGTCAAGGGCGGACTGTCGGCGCGTGAGGCGGCGTTGGAGGCCGGCAAGCGGCGTACCCGCCCGATCTTCCTCACCAGTGCCGCCGCCTCGATGGGTGTGGTCCCGATGATCATCAGCAACAGCGCGTTATGGTCGCCGATGGGGGTGGTAATCTGCTTTGGCACATGGATTTCGATGGTGCTGGTGATATCGGTGCTGCCGGTATTGTATTGGCTTTTTAATTCCAAGGAGAAGCAGCCTGTTCAAGAAGAATCTCAACCATCCTGATTATCCACTACAGCACCACAATCGTCCCCGTGCGGATGAAGCGTGCCTGTCCCACAGCCTTGCACCGGATAACGTAACTATATATGTTGTTGGGGAATAGATTCCCGTTCTCTGTGCCGTCCCAGCGAAAATAGGGCGTGGTGGAGTGATAGACCAGTCCTCCCCAACGGTTGTAGATATGGATCTCGAACTCTTCCAACTGGCGGGCTGTTTGCTCGGGGAGGCAGAAATAGTCGTTGGTGCCCTCGTCTTTCGACGGGGTGATGGCGTTGGGCAGGA
>JAGCUN010000008.1 GCA_017962845.1 Bacteroidales bacterium
ATAGCGCCGGGGCACACCTCTTCCCATTCCGAACAGAGAAGTTAAAACCGGCCGCGCCGATGGTACTGCCTGAAGAAGGTGGGAGAGTAGGTCGTCGCCCAATACCACACGCCCCCTCCGTGAAACGAGGGGGCTTTTTTTTTGTTTAACCCCGCCGCATCCCTCCTTTCATCCTTTCATCCTTTCATCCTTTAATCCCTTTCCTCATATACTCATATACTCACATCCTAATATCCTCAAATCACCATCATCCTTTCATCCTTTCATCTTTTCATCTTTTCATCTTTTCATCCCTTACTCACATACTCCCATCCTCATATCCTCAAAATTATTGTATCTTTGCCGCGTCAACTTCCCGGATTTTGTCTGACGGACTTCGCAAGGTCTGTGGAGTTGGCGAGAAAAGAGTAAGAATAGAAGTCCCCGATTTCTGACATGAGAAGATTCGTTGCATTTTTTATTCTTTGTTTGTCTTTCTTGTCACTCCGTGGACAGGAGATTCTTGGATATATTAAATCTCCTTCTTCCGATTCCATTAACTTTCGGTGGCAGAAACTTCCCAGAAATGACACAACGTTTTTGGTCGCAAAGCAAGAAGGAAAGTATTCAACAAAATATGTCATTTCATACAATGACATCAAGGTGTCTCGTGAAAAGGCGAAAAGTACAGATAGCGTGGTGACCTATTACGGCGGAAGTCAATCCATTTCCTTTTTTTCGGATGGGACTTACCGACTGATACAACACAACACGGATATTTACTATCCGGATGTTCCTGTTGTAAGTGAAGGGAAATATATTCGGGTCAAGAATTATGCCTATTATTTGTACAGTAATCCCTTGGTCCTTCAGCGCATAGAGCTTCAGTGTAGGGAAGAAAAAGGATCGGCCGATAGCTATCAAATTGAAATCATTGATACGTTTCGAAACCATCATTCATCGTATGGGATAGATTGTCTCACGGATTCTCTTTTTAACGGCCCCAATTACTATTATGATATCCGTCTATACTATGATCGTACTGCTATGTACAATTTTAGACTAGAGAATCCCACGTTTGACTTGCAAAGTATCGGATTTCAACAGCTTAGTTGTGCTGACTTTTATGAAGAGTTCATCAGTTATGGCAGTCGTATTGAAATACCTAAAAAAATCCCAGTTCCTATCCACAGGATTGACATCAGAATTATATCGTATGGCGATGAAGTGGGTGGTTTTGAGGAATATTACGTGCAAGACACCTCTTCCAATTGTTTTGTCATAGAAATCCCTGCTGTAGCATACGCTAAAATCAATTTTTTGGAGTTTGACGGTGAAATAGCAGAAATTATTGACGACAACACCATCGGTTTTCTGAACCGTACGTGGTATAAAGACAGATATGTCTGTGGGAAGAAACCGCACAAAAGGCTGCGGAAAATATGGAAGTACAGATACCAGTTGTCCGATCCATACCCCGAAAACCGAATCAAGTTAAAAGTTCCTCGCGAACGGCGGTAGTCTTTTGATATAATTATACAATATTGCGTAACGCAGATTTGTATAATTGATTTTCTGAAAATTAGTTGTAACTTTGTCGCGTGAAAGCCAAACTTATCTATATCGGAAAAGAAGACTCGGCGGAGCTGACTGCCGCAGTTGCCGCATACGTCGGCAAAATCAAGTTTTACCTTCCTTTTGAAATGGAAGCCATCCCTTATCTGAAAAATAAGGTGAGCCAAGAGGAACAGAAAAGGCTTGAAGGTCAGTTGTTTCTCAAGAAAATCGACCCTACCGATCATGTTGTCCTGTTGGATGAACATGGCGTAGAAATGACCTCCGTGCAGTTCTCGCAATTCATGCAACAGCAGATGCTTCGGGGTACCAAACGGCTGGTGTTTCTCATTGGCGGTGCTTACGGATTCTCCGAAGAGGTTTACAAACGCGGCAACTCCAAGCTCTCCCTCTCCCGCATGACATTCCCGCATGTGCTTACCCGCCTCATCTTCGCCGAGCAGCTCTATCGCGCCATGACCATCCTCAAAGGGGAACCGTATCATCACGAGTAGGGGAGGATGAAAGGATGAAGAGATGAAAAGATGAAGGGATTTGAGTATATGAGGAATGAGGGGATTTGATAATTTTCTACTGTCCGTTGTCTTTGTCTGAAAATTATTCCGTAATTTTGCACACTTAATTCTAAAATATTTTAATATGGAAAATCAAGAGAAAGCCGCTATGGAACAGAAAGTTATCGCTGTCATCAACCAACTCCGTCCCTACTTGCAGGGCGATGGTGGCGACATTGAGTTCATCGAACTGACCGATGATATGGTGGTGAAAGTGAAATTGCAGGGTGCCTGCGGCTCATGCCCCCATGCCAAACTGACCCTCAAACAGGGTGTGGAAGCTACACTGAAAAAATATGTCCCGGAAGTTAAATCTGTGGAAGACATTGTTTTAGGTTTCTAAATTCTGACTTATGAGTTTGAAATGTGGCATCATCGGCCTTACCAATACAGGTAAGACCACTATGTTCAATTGCATCTCCAATACTAAGGCCGCCATCACCGATTTCGCCTACAGTACCAACAAGTCGAATATCGGTGTGTGTAACGTGCCCGACGAGCGTTTGGCCAAAATCAATACGTTCATCGCAGCCGACAAGCTGATTTATGCCACTGTGGATGTGGTGGATGTGCCGGGCTTGGCCAAAGGCGCCAGTCAGGGCGAAGGTATCGGCAACAGCTTCCTCGCCGATGTGCGCCAGTGCGACGCACTCATCCATGTGCTGCGCTGCTTCGACAACGAGAACCTCCCCCATGTGGAAGGCTCCGTTGACCCTGTGCGCGATATCGAAATCGTGGAGTTTGAGCTGCAAGTCAAGGATTTGGAGCAAATCGACCGCAAAATCCAGAAGGTGGAAAAGGCCGCCAAGGTGGGCGATAAGACTGCCAAACACGACCTCGACGTGCTGATGAAATACAAGCATCATCTGGAGAATTTCCAGAACGTGCGCACCCTCGAAACCACTGAGGATGAGAAAGCTGTGGTGGCCGACATGATGCTTCTGACCGACAAACCGGTGCTGTTTGTCTGCAACGTCAACGACAATGCCCTCGAAAACAACCATTACGTGGAAGCCGTCCGCGAGGCACTGAAAGACCAGGACTGCGAAATTCTCGTCATCGCGGGTAAGCTGGAGTCGGAAATCGCCGAACTGGACGATGAAGCCGACCGTATGGCCTTCCTCGAAGATGTGGGTTTGACGGAACCTGGTGTGAATAAGGTGATTAGAGCTGCTTACAGACTGCTCAACCTTATCTCGTTCTTCACGGTGGGAGGCAAGGAAAACCGCGCTTGGACCATTCGCAAGGGCATGACCGCCCCGCAGGCCGCCGGCGTCATCCACAGCGACCTCGAACGCGGTTTCATCCGCGCGGAAGTCATCAAATACAACGACCTCGTAGAGTTGGGTTCGGAACTCAAATGCAAGGAGGCCGGCAAACTGTCGGTTGAAGGCAAAAACTACGTGGTGGAAGACGGCGACATTCTGCACATCCGTTTCAACGTATAACCTCATACCAGTATGTCCATCGGTCTCACTCAAGTACAGCAACAGAAACTCGCACAGCGCACCACCCAGCGTCAGATGTTGCTGATGCATCTGGTTTCCATCTCTAAAGAAGAGTTAGAAGAGGAGATCGCGAAGGCAGTAGAGACCAACCCTGCTCTCGAAATCGCTCCTGACGAAGAATCCGAAGAGGGTTTCCAGGGCGAAGGCGAATCGGAAGAGTGGGATAACGAGCCGCAGGAGGTGTCGTACGAGGAGGCGATGAACCTCGGCGCCAGCGCGCACGACGACGATGCCTACGATACCAATCCCGACGATTGGGAACCCGGCGGTTACGACACACCCCGCTACGACAACGGCGACCTTCAGTATGAAAAACCGGTGGTGGCTACCACCTCCTTTCGCGAAGATTTGATTTCGCAATTGGGTGAGCTGGCCCTCTCCGACACCGACCGGCGCATCGCCATCTTCATTATCGGTTCCCTCTCCGATCAGGGTTATTTTGAGGATGGTGAGGATTCGAAAAACAGCGCCCGCTCTATCGTGAATCAGCTTCTGATTCAGGAGAATATACGTGTCACCAAGGAGGATGTGATCCGCGTGCTCACGGATTATATTCAGACGCTCGAGCCCACGGGTATCGGGGCGCGCTCGGTGCAGGAGTGCCTGCTCCTGCAAATCAATGCGGCTCTCCAACAGAAAAAAACTCCCCAGCTGCTGCTGGCCCGCACGATCCTCACCAGCCATTTCGACCATTTCACCAAACGCCGTTTCGACCTGATTGCCAAGCGCGAGAAGATTTCGGTAGAGCAGGTGCAAGAGGCCGTGGCCATCATCACCCGCCTGAATGTTTATCCGGGTGGTGGCAGCGAGACGACCAACTATGTGGTGCCGGACTTTATCGTCATGGTGGAGGGCGAGAAAGTTACGTTCACCCTTGCCCGTCAGTACAAGGCCCGTCTGCGCGTGAGCAACGATTATGAGAAACTGATGCAGCAGTCGCGCACCCGCAAGGACCCGGAAGCCGCCAAGTTCTACCGCGAAACCATCGACAAGGCCCGCCTTTTCATCGATGCCCTCACCGACCGTGAACGCACCATGACCTTGGTGATGAACGAGATTATCACCCAGCAGAAAGCCTATTTCCTCACGGGCGACCCGAAGCAGCTGAAACCCATGGTACTCAAAAATATAGCCGAAAAGGTGAAGATGGATGTGGCCACCGTTTCGCGTGTCACCGCCCAGCGGTATGCCCAGACCCCATTTGGTACCATCTCGCTGAAAAGTCTCTTCTCGGAGGCCGTCAACGAGGAGGACGCCTCTGCCAACGCCATCAAGCAGGCGCTGAAGGAAATTGTGGAGGGTGAGGATAAACGGGCACCCTATACCGACGAGAAACTGGTGCAGCTGCTGCAGGAAAAAGGCTACAGCATCTCCCGCCGCACCGTCACCAAGTACCGTGAGAAGTTGGGCATTCTATCCACATCCAAAAGAAAAGAGCGATGAACACCGATGCCGCCTCTGCCCCGCAATGGTTGCAAAGAACTGAACTGTTGTTAGATAGCGAAACGGTTGCCCGTTTCAGCCGGGCGCATGTGCTGGTGGTTGTCCACCCTGAACACTAAATAATCCTCCCGTCTTTCATTTCAATCGTCTTGTCGGCCAGTTTCGCTAGGTCGGTGTTGTGGGTAACGACCACGAAAGTCTGTCCGAACTCGTCGCGCAGGTCGAGGAACAATTGGTGCAGTTGGTGGGCGTTTTCGGTGTCGAGGTTGCCTGACGGCTCGTCGGCGAGCACCAGTTTGGGGTTGTTGGCGAGGGCGCGGGCCACGGCCACACGCTGCTGTTCGCCACCCGACAGTTGCGACGGCTTGTGGGTGAGGCGTTCGCCCAGTTTCAAGAAATCGAGCAGTTCTTTGGCGCGCTGGAAGGCTTCTGCGTGCGAGCGGCCCGCGATGAGGGCGGGCAGCGCCACATTCTCCACGGCCGTAAACTCGGGCAGCAGGTGGTGAAACTGGAAGATGAAACCGATATTTTGGTTGCGGTATTGTGCCAACTTCTTGTCCGACAGAGAATAGAGGTCGGTATTGTCGATCAGTACGGTGCCTTTGGTGGGTTGGTCGAGGGTGCCGATAATATGGAGCAGGGTGGATTTCCCCGCGCCCGATGCCCCCACGATGGAGATGACCGAGCGGTCGGCGATTTCGAGGTTGATGCCTTTCAGCACTTGCAGCGTGCCGTATTTTTTTTCAAGTCCGTTGATTTGAATCATCGCATTTCTTTATTAAAAAATGATGATGCAAAGATACGGATAAAACCATTCACGTGATCTGCGCAATTCTCGCTCATATTTTTTTTTATCAACAATTTATCAACGGGTTTTCAACAGAAGGAAAATCTCGTTTCTTGCACTTTACCCAATGAAAATTGCAATTTTCGTGTAAAATCTTCCAAAATGGCAGCAATAGCAGATGCCACCCATAAAATGATTAGTCTCATATTGGGAAATGAAATTCTCGACTTCTGTGTGTTATCACACAACTTTTGACCCTGTGACAAAATCAATTTTCTGAAGTGAAGGGATTCTGAATGACATGGCTGTATGTCCTTGGTAGTTCGTTATGACAAAATCACCCAAATTGATAACATTCATCCCTATCAGCATCCCAACACTTTTGTCAGCGGAGAGTTCGTCACATTCTGTAACACGAGTCCTCAATTTAATGTTCTTGTTATGAAGGGTGATGATCACATCGTAAACATTCACGGATCGTATTCCATGCACACCTCTGACTTTCGCTTGTGAAACGGGGATAAGTCCCAATTGTTGAGCTGTGCTTTTTGTTACCACAGAGTTTGTCGCTCCTGTATCCCAAATCCCTTTTGTTTGTAGTTGGTCTCTTGTGAAAGTGTTGGTTACATTCACAGATGTGATAATACTATTAGTGATGGTGCTGTTTTCGTGTGTTAATGCGTTAACTTGATTTTGGTTAGAGTGATTCATTATAGAGTATTGTTAGAAGAAACGGCAAGAGAATAGGAAGTTTTATGTGAAGATAACTCGGGAATGAAATGTTTGGGTATAAGCGTCTTCGCCTTCTGTGCATTCCTGAACGAGGAATGTACCAGGCTGGTAGTGAAGGGTGGTTTTGTCAACAGCTTCTTCAAAAGTGTCGAAATCACCAACTACTTTGTCGCCCACAATGGCAATAAACCTTCCGTTGTACTTTTTCAGCAACTCGTTTTGGTTATCAATGTAAAACTTGAATTCTTGGTCCAACATTGTTCTGGCGTAATCTTAATTGACGCTGCAAATATACAACTTTTTTCTGAATCTTATAATTTTATGTAAAATTTTTAATAAAAATTTACAAAATACATACAGGTATATGGTATTTGAAAGTGGATTTTGCAAATTCAATGTAAAATCACACAGTAGCAGCACACTAGCCGACAACAAAAAAAGCCAAGAGCATTCTGCCCTTGGCTTTTTTTGTTGGCAAATGGGAACTTCCGACTACTCGATGGTGAGCAGAAGGTCGCCTTCCATCACGGCGTCGCGGTCTTTCACGCGGATACCCGTCACGCGACCAGCCTTGGGAGCGTCGATGTTGTTCTCCATCTTCATGGCCTCCAGCAGGATGAGGTGCTGTCCGGCGGTCACGGTGTCGCCCTCGCGTACCATGATGTTGAGCACGGTACCCGGCAGGGGGGATTTGACGGGAGTGCCAGCGCCACCAGCGGCGGGAGCGGGAGCAGCGGCAGGTGCAGCAGCCGGAGCGGCGGCAGCAACAGGTGCAGCAGCAACAGCAGGAGCAGCTACGGGGGCAGCCTTCGGAGCTACCGGAACCTTGATGCCGGTCATGTCCATCTCCACCTCAAAGGATTTGCCGTTGACCTCAACTTGGGCCTTGTTTTCTTCAATATTTACAATATCGACAGAATAGTCATTGCCATTGATCTTGAATTTGTAATTTTTCATGATATCTTGATTATTAATTATTGATTCAAAATTTGAAAATATGATGATTATCTCGGGTCTTGTTTGAAGTTGAACTGCTTCTGTCCCCAGTGCATGTTCGATTGGGTGTTGAAGGTGATGACCTCACTCTCCTGGTCGTGCTGGGTGTCGAGGTAGAGATAAAGCGCAAGTGCGATGGCCGCGATTTCCTCTTCACCGGCATCGGGACACGAGCGGTGGATGGCCAACGCAATGGCGGCAAGCTCCTCTTCGGTGGGCTGTCCGCCAGAAACCTTCTTGGCGGGCTGCTGTGCTTTCTTGGCTTCTTTGTTGGCTTTTTTCTCAGCTTCTTTCTTGGAGAACCATCCGAAAATCTTCAATACCAAGAAGATGATGGCGAGCACCGAGAACACGATGGTCATAGACATCAGCGCCATCTGCCAGCCGTGCGGGTCGTTCTTGGCCAGTTTGTCAGCCTTGCCTTCTCCCGAAAGCACCTTGTTGTTGGAACCGGGGGTGGCATCTTTCAAAACCTTACGCTTGTCGGCATTGTTCTTCTTAGCAAAAATGGAATTGTCGCGGTTTTCGGCCACCTTGCCATCCTCCTCGCAACCGAACGCCTGGTCGGCATTGAGCTTGGGAAGGGTCACAAGGTCGATGAGCGTCTTGCCATCGGAGCCGATGAGGGCGATGTAACGAGTATTCTCTTCAGTGAAGCTGACGTGGAATGTTCCGAGTGTGGGCTGTCCGTCCATGTAGAACAGGACGCAGCTTCTTTGGTAGATGAAGGTGGCGGGGTCGCCAGCTGGGATGTGGTAGCAGCACGTTTTAAATGCATCGAGAGCCGCCTTGTCGCCCGACTGAGCCGCTGCCAGCCCGGTGGTGTCGTTGGTCACGAAACAGCCGCCAATGTTGACGGTGTTGTAGGAGGTGTTGAACACCTCGAACCATGCCGGATGGTTGCCATACTCATCTTCACAAGAGTTGACATTGTTAGTAAGAACCTCATTCAACCTCAAGTCAATAATGGTCTGCCCGTTGAGCGACAGTCCCATCGTGACGGTGAGGAGCGTGAGAACAAATATTTTCAGTTTCTTCATTTCGATTGAAAATTAAAGGTTACAGCGGGAGATTGTCGTGTTTCTTGGCCGGGTTCTGGAGGCGTTTGGTACGCAGCGATTCGAGGGCGCGGATGACGCGGAAGCGGGTGTTGCGCGGCTCAATCACATCGTCGATATAGCCGTACTTGGCGGCCACATACGGGTTGGCGAATGCCTTGGTGTATTCGGCCTCTTTGTCGTTGAGGTACTCGGCCTTCTTCGACGGGTCTTCAATGTTCTTCACATCCTTGCTGTACAGGATTTCCACAGCGCCCTTGCCGCCCATTACAGCGATTTCAGCGGTCGGCCATGCGTAGTTGATGTCGCCGCGGAGATGCTTGGAGCTCATCACGCAGTAAGCGCCGCCGTAGTCCTTGCGGAGGATGACGGTAACCTTCGGCACGGTGGCTTCGCCGTAAGCGTAAAGCAGTTTAGCGCCGTGCAGGATGATACCGCCGTACTCCTGACCTGTGCCGGGCAGGAAGCCGGGGACGTCCACGAGGGTAACCAACGGGATGTTGAAGGCGTCGCAGAAACGCACGAAGCGGGCACCCTTGCGGGAAGCGTTGATGTCGAGCACACCGGCGAGCCAGCCGGGCTGGTTGGCCACGATACCGACAGAGATTCCATTGAAGCGAGCAAAACCCACCACGATGTTCTTGGCGTAGTTGGGCTGCACCTCCAAGAACTCGCCGTTGTCGACGATGCTGCTGATGACCGCCTTCACATCGTAAGGCTTGTTCGGATTTTCAGGGATGAGCTGGTTGAGCACATCGTCCAAACGGTTGATGGGGTCGTTGCAAGCCATACGGGGAGCTTCCTCCATGTTGTTGGAGGGCAGGAAGCTGAGCAGCTGGCGGATCATGGTGATACCGTCGTCCTCATTTTCAACGGCAAAGGAGGCCACACCCGACTTGGTGGAGTGTACGGAAGCACCGCCAAGGTCCTCCACGCTCACCACCTCGTTGGTGACGGTCTTCACCACCTTGGGACCGGTGACGAACATATAGCTGGTGTTCTTGGTCATCATGATGAAGTCGGTGAGGGCGGGAGAATAGACCGCACCGCCGGCGCAGGGACCGAAGATGGCGGAGATCTGCGGAACGACACCGCTGGCGAGGATGTTGCGCTGGAAAATCTCAGCATCGCCGGCGAGGCTGTTCACACCCTCCTGGATACGGGCACCGCCCGAGTCGTTGAAACCGATGACCGGTGCGCCCATCTTCATAGCCTGGTCAAGCACCTTGCAAATCTTGTTGGCGACGGTTTCGGAAAGAGAACCGCCGGAAACGGTGAAGTCTTGTGAGTAAACGAATACGAGACGGCCGTCAACGGTGCCGTAACCCGTGATAACACCATCGGTGAGGGGAGTGTCCTTCTCCATGCCGAAGTTGTAGCAGCGGTGGGTGGCGAACATGTCGAACTCCTCGAAACTGCCCTCGTCAAGGAATTTCAGGATGCGCTCACGAGCGGTGTATTTGCCTTGGGCGTGCTGTTTCTCGATGCGTTTTTCGCCTCCGGCTTTACGAGCTATTTCTCTTTTCTCCAACAGCTCGTTGATTTTTTCTTGCATTGTCATGGTTCCTATTTTAGAAGATTATATAATTCAAAAATACATCATTCAAAATTGCAAACTATTGAAAATACAACAATTTCCGAATTTTAAAATCGGCTGCAAATTTACATTATTTTTTAGAGAAAAAAAAGATATTTCAAAAATCGTAAATAATATTGTACTTTTGCCGCCTCAAATAGAATCGAAGTGAGAGAGATCGTCAGAATTTTCTGGTCGTTTTTCAAAATCGGCACCTTCACCATAGGCGGCGGCTATGCCATGATTCCGCTGATGGAAAAGGAGCTGGTGGACCGTCGCGGCTGGTTGTCGCAGGAGGAGTTCTTGGACACGTTGGCGTTGTCGCAGGCCATGCCGGGCGTTTTTGCTGCCAACATGGCCACGGCCATCGGTATGAAGCGGCGCGGCGTGCTGGGGGCCGTGTCGGCCATCGTCGGCAACATCTTCATGCCGGTGCTGATGATTCTGCTCTTGGCGGTCTTCTTCCGCCATTTCTCCGACAACCACTGGGTGGAGAGTGCCTTCAAGGGGGTGCGACCCGCCGTGGTGGCCCTCATCGCCGCGCCGGTGTTCAAGATGGCCAAGACCGCCGGCATCTGCTGGCGCAATGCTTGGATTCCCGTGCTGTCGGCACTGCTGATTGCCTCCCTCGGCGTATCGCCGGTGCTGGTGGTGCTGGCCGCTGCTGCAGGTGGACTCCTCTATGGCGCTATCGTGCGCAGAAAGGAGAAAAGGCTATGATTTTCTGGCAGCTGTTCTTTACTTTCTGTAAAATCGGAGCCTTCACTTTTGGTGGCGGTTACGCTATGATTTCGCTGATTTACAACGATGTGGTGGGTTATGGCTGGATGACCGAAGCCGAGTTTACCGACATCGTGGCTGTGAGTCATGCCACACCCGGTCCTGTGGGCATCAACGTGGCCACCTACTCGGGCTATACCGCCGTGGTGAATGCCGGCTTCGATCCGTGGCTGGGCGTGTTAGGGGCGGTGATAGCCTCCTTGGCGGTACTCATCGTGCCGGTTACGTTGATGGTTGTAGTGGTGAAATTCTTGCAGAAGCATCGTGGCAATGTGTTAGTTGATAAAATGTTCGCCATTCTCCGACTGGCGGTTGTCGGGTTGGTGGCGGCGGCGGCCTTGCAACTCATCACCTTCGTTACTTTTGGGCGGGAGCCGTTCCAGATGACCGCCAGCATCCTCATCTTCCTCATCGTTTTTGTGGCCGCTTTTCGCTACAAGCAGAGCCCCGTGCTGTTGCTGGTTCTCAGCGCGGTTGTGGGAATTGCGCTATACGCGTGAGGGGGAGTGAGGATGGGATGAAAGGATGATATAACACTATGATAAAAGGAATAGTTGATAAATGGGTGAATTTATTTGTTTATAATGCTCGTGTCAGATGCACGGAAATCAAAACAAAATTATAAAATGAAGACAAAAGACTACATCTATGTCGTTTCGGCAGAATATAGCGGAGGTCTTTCGTTGCGGATTGTTTTCAACGATAAAACAGAGCGGGTGGTGGATTTTACGGATTTTTTTATCAAACACCCCCACCCCATGCACGACAAATATGCCAACCCTATGAATTTCAAGAAATTCATGTTAAGAGATGGGAATATCATTTGGGGTAAAAATGGCAATATGGAATTTCCTGTCGGAGCACTTTACAGGGGAAATCTTGAATTGTGTTGCGACGAGGTGTAAAACTGGCGTTCTGCTGTGGCGGAAAAATTCCTTCCATTCTTCCAAAATCTTCCTCAAATTAATGATGGCTAACGCAAAAATCACGATAGTTTTCTGGCTTATCCCTTTCACACTATTGTTTTCTTTATTCTAATTATTATTTATAAATTATTGATATGAAATAAGTTGTAAAATTATCAAATTGAAAATTTCTTTGATGAAGAAAATAATTTCAAAAATATTTTGGGGGATGGTTGCAGAATAAAAAAATGTTGTAATTTTGCAGCTCCAAAAAGGAAATGGCCCCGTAGCTCAACTGAATAGAGCATTTGACTACGGATCAAAAGGTTACAGGTTTGAATCCTGTCGGGGTCACAACTTTTTTTTCATTTTAAACCAAAACATAACGAAATGGCAACTAGAATCAGATTACAGAGACATGGTAAGAAGAACCAACCCTTCTACCACATTGTAGTTGCAGATGGTCGGGCACCACGTGACGGTCGTTATATTGAGAGACTTGGCACTTACAACCCGCTGACCAATCCTGCACAGGTGAAAATCGACTTTGACCGGGCATTGTACTGGGTTGAAGTGGGCGCAGCTCCTTCCGATACAGCACGTGCTCTTCTGAAGCACGAAGGCGTGTATCTGATGAAGCATCTCCGTGGCGGTGTCGCCAAGGGTGCTTTCAGCGAAAACGAGGCACAGCGTCGTTTCGAGGCATGGAAGAACGAGCACGAGTCGAAGATGAACAACATCAAGCGCGAAGAGGCTGACAACGAGCGCAACACCTTGAAGAAACGCCTTGAGGCTGAAACCAAGGTGAAAGAGGCTGTGGCTGCTAAGGTCGCTGCCAAGCGTGCCGCTGAAGCCGAAGCCGCTGCTGCTGCACAGAAGGAAGCCGAAGAGGCTGCCGCCGCAGAAGCCGAAGCCGCTACGACGGAAGAACCCGCCGCCGAGGCTACCGAAACTCCCGCAGAATAATCACCGATTATTGCGATACAAAAAAGGCATCCATTCGGATGCCTTTTTTTTGTTGGAAAAAACACATTCTGTGTTTAGTTAAGAAAAAATATTATTTTTGCAGCATCAATCCCTGAATATTCGCAAAATGAAAATACTCAAACCATTCCTCTTTACCACGTTATCATTTTATATCATGATGATTGCGGGTGCCGCCAGCGCGCAGTCATTTGATAACCCTGTGTCGGAGATGGGACTGACGCGGTTCATTCCCACGTTAGAGCATACTATCGCCGAGGATAGCAATGTGGTTTACTGCGCCACCCTGCCGTTGGCCTGGGACCGCGTGCGCACCACCATCGGAAGCCCCTTGCAGATTCCAGATAATGCCCGTGACCTGCGGCTACTTAACGATTCACGCTCGTATCTTAATTCACTGAAACATTATGAGTATCAAGTGAGTACGGATATTTCAGGCTCTCTTATCAATGTGCAAGCGCAATTCAAACTATCGTTGCCATTCTTTACAGAATTGCGCACTTTCCAAGACAGACTGGCCTTCAAAGGAGAAAAAGTGGAGTCTTTTGGTGTGGCGGGAGATGATCAATACGATCAGAAAAAACAGATGGAAATCCTCTATTATGAAAATAACGACCATTTTGTTATAAAACTGACTCCCTCCAACTCCGATCATGAAATCATTCTGTACATGCCCAACACTCGTTTTAACACCATGGCAGATGCTGTAGCTAAGGTTAATGGTTTGATAGCCATCGGTCAACAAGAAAAACTCGAAAACTGTCATCGATGGAAATATCAGTTTGAAGATGCAGGTGATATTGTCATCATCCCCAAAATTCAATTTGACCTCAGCACCCACTTCAGCTCATTGGAACGGAACACTTTTATAGCTGGAAATGAGGCATATAAAATAAAAACTGTGTGGCAACGAACTGCTTTCCAACTCGACGAGAGCGGGGCAGAGATTGAGAGCGAAAGCACAGTGGGTATTTTCTGGTTTGGGCTGGAAGAGATAGATAATGAGCCCAAAGTCATGGAGTTCAACAAGCCTTTCTTTGTATTTCTGAGGCGCAAAGATTCAGCCGTTCCCTATTTCGCAGCATGGCTATATGATACCGAACTGATGATAAAGGAATAGCCCCGCCACTCCCGACAACCCCACTTTCCCATTTTCAATTTTCAATTTGTCAGTCTCTCACGCACCGCACAGACAGACCTTCTCCCCTGTCTGTAAAGCCTTTGCCCACTACGGCACTGTGGTAATAAATTCCCCAGTAACATCTGTAGGAGGGCCACTCATTGTCTTGAGGACTGGTAGTAGTCCAGTAGCGGGCGTATTCCCCGAAATGGACATAGCCGTCTGTGAAAGTTCCGGCAGGGCGGACGGAAAAACCAGTGGTGTTGTTGTATTCGGGCGTATTGCCTACTGCACACTCGGCATACGAAGCCTTCCATCCTGTACTGCTGGCCAAAGCCTTGGCGATAGCTGTAGAGTCATCACCACAGCTTATATGGTGCTGGATGAGGTAGTCGGTAAGTTGCATCCACTCGGCATCGCTTGGCAGATGCCAGCCATCGGGACACACCCCCTGGATGCCGGAAGGATTGGCATCGTTTCCCTCCGTCTCCCCATGCACCGCTGCTTTCCAGTTGTACAAGTAGCCGTATTCTTCCACATTGTTCGTGTCGTTATTGGGATAATAGAGTTGCAATTGTCCTCCGTTTGTATTGTTGGAATGAGGTATGAATGTGCTGTCGGCGTAACGGTGGGTGCGCAGGTTCTGCGCCATCCATACCTGACTGCCAATCTGCACGGCATCATAGTGGTGGCCTTCAATGTCGGTGACGGCATCGGGAATCATCACCAGCACAGCGGGATTTTCCGGGTCAACAGGGGTGGGCTCTGGTTCCGGTTGGGGATCTTTCTCGCAACTAACCAACATCACCACAGCCATCATGCTGAATAGTATTGATGTTATCTTTTTCATCTTATAATAATTATTAAAAATTTGATATACAATGAATTATGTTATTCATTACGCAGACAGCGCACCGAATTTCTGGCGGGTGGATAAAAAAGGGTTTCTAGATACAGATCAGTATCTGTCGTCCACAGCTTTGCACAGAAGTTGTAAGCGTTGCTTAGGAAATGAGCATAATTGAATATACAAATATCTTGGTATGAGCCATAAGAAGTGGGGCGAATGGTAAATCCTGTGGCATTGTTGGTGGAAGGATTGCTTCCTACTGAGCATGTCCCATTAATGCGCATCCACCCTGTCTGTGCAGCCAGTGCTTTGGCATTGCTCACACCGTTTCCATTGCACGTCAGTTCCGGATGGGAGGCAAAATAGTTGTATAAGGCCAGCCATTCGTAGCGGCTGGGAATATGCCACCCTTCTGGACAGATGCCCCTGTAGTGTCCGTTGGTGTCGGCGCACCACTCCCCTTCTGAACCGATGGTGTCCAAAGCCACAGCCCACGAATAGAGCAAACCCAACTCGTTGCCGACATTGCTGGCCGAATCGTGGTTAGGCCAGTAGGCACCGTCTTCTGTATAAGAGTATCCATGACTGATGTAGGCAAACGAGTCGTTGATGAAGCGTTGGCCGGTGCGTGGGGAGGTCTCGCAGCGCATATTCTCTTTCGTCCAGCACTGGCTGCCAATCTGCACGGTGTGGTACACGTTGCCCTCGTGGTCGGCAACGGTAGGCATATCAGGGCATGGGGTGCCGTGTTCTTCCTCCACGGGCTCTTCCTCTTCCAAAGCATAATCGCGCAGACAGCGCACCGAGAAGCAGTTGTCGGGGTCGTACCATGGACGAACTCTTCCAATTTCCCATGAACTATTTAGTTGCATCGCAACAGGAGACGATAACGATGCCCTTGAACTGCTCCAGAAGACAGCCGTACTGAACATATCGGCATAATACGTATAGTACCAACCGGCAGGCAAAGCAGAAAACCCCGTGGCATTGTTCGCTCCCAGGTCGTTGCCGGGATCGCAAGTTATGGTGGTATCCCGCCAACCTGTCTGTGCGGCTAAAGATTTTGCCAAATAGGGTGAATAGTAATCATTGGGATCGTCAGGGTTGCTACACAGGTATTCACTTTGTGACGATACATATTTCTTCAACTCATACCATTCATTGTAGCTGGGCACATGCCATCCTTCGGGACAGATGCCTCTGCGGTGGCCTTTGAAGAAGGCCCATACGGGGTGTATGCGGGTAGTGTCCACATGCAACTCACCGTAGGTGGTATTGAAGGTGTCCACCGCCGCGTTCCAGTTGTAGAGTACTCCGTAGCCCAGCGGCGCGTAGGTGGCTGAGTCGCCCAGCATCCAGTGCGCCTGCTTGCCCGTGGCGGTATAGGGAGTTCCTTCCGGTGTAATCAGATAGGTTCCTGTGGTCGGTGAGGTTACGCACCGCATATTCTCCCGTGTCCAGCACTGGCTGCCAATCTGCACGGTGTGGTACACGTTGCCTTCGTGGTCGGCAATGGTGGGCATTCCCGGACAGGGCACGGCATCGGCGGCGAAGAACTCCATGGAGAGGGCTTCGTCATAACTCTGCGGCTGGGCAATCACCGCACTCTGGCGGGTGATGTTGCTGATGTTGGCATAGCCGATGTAGCGCATGTAGTCGCCGGGCAGGAAATCGTGCGTGGAGGTGTCCTTCAGTTGCAGCGTGCGCGGGTTGTAGGTGCTGCCCGTGAACATAATCCGGTCGGAGCCGCCGTGTCCCGTATTCACCATCTTCAGACTTTGCCGGCGGGTCGGGGTCTGCACGGTGAGGATATACATTTGCGGCGTGGAGAGGCTGATGTTGAAGTAGTTGTCGCCGGCAGCCAGCTCCGTCTGGTATTGCGCGTAGAGGCGCCCTTGCATGTCCACAATGGTGAGCTGTGCCCGCTCGTTGACTGGCGAGCTGAGGTTCACCCGCGTGGCTCCGTCAAACGGATTGGGCATCACCTTCGTCTCCTCCTTCAGCGTATGGTTTTCCACCCCCACACCGATAGAGAGGGTATAGACCGTGTCGGGGAAGGCAAGGGTCTCCTGCCAGCCCCGCGAGAGGTTGGCGATCACCACGCGGTCGAGTTGCACGTAGGCGTTGTTCTGGTCCTGACCGGTGAACGTCAGCGTGACGCTCTGCCCCCAAAGGGCAATGCTTCCTAGCAGGAAGAGGGAAAATAGTATGAGCTTTTTCATGGTTGTGGGATTTTATAAAGGGACTTCTATTTTATTTCTCGCTACTCCTTCAGACTCTGCAAGTCCCATCAACAAAATCTGAAAATACAACGTGGCAAATTTACACATTATTTTTTGATTTCCAAGGGGTTGACGTAAATTTTTATTAAAAATTGGGGGGGGTAAAATATTGATATTCAGTAATTTATAAAAAAATAAATTTCTAAAAAAACGGGATTTATACACGAAATTTCATGTTGGCTTAAAGGAATTTCTTTGATTTTTGGAAGAAATCGGAGAAATCTAAGAGTCTCTTATAAATTTATACAGGAGCATGATCACCCATCCGCAAACAGCTCCTCCGCCACCGCGTCGGCAAACAGCAGTCCCGCCTCGGTGAGCCGCACGGCATCCCCGTCCCGCCGGTATAAATCGCTCCGCACTCGCTGCAGCTGCCGCAGGAACTGCGCCTTACGCGCCGCCCCGAACTTCTCCTCCATCTCCGCCAACGATATGCCCTCGCAGGTGCGCAGCCGCAACAGCACGTACTCGTCGTACTGCTGGTCCAGAGTCAGCAACTCCTCCTCGCGGTCGGGCCGCCCACAGGCCATCCCCTCCACATAGCGTTTCAGGTCGGCCACGTTCCATTGCCGTACCGGATGGCGGTACGAGTGCGCCGCCGGCCCCAAGCCCAAGTACGGCTCTCCCGTCCAGTAGGCATGGTTGTGCCGCGAGATGCGGCCCTCCTTGGCAAAGTTGGAAATTTCGTACTGCTGGAAGCCTGCCTTAGCGGTCATCTCCCTCAGAATCAGGAAGTCGCGTTCGGTGTCGGCCTCCTCGGGCAGGTAGGGCTGCCCCTCCCGCACCCGCCGCGCCAGCAGGGTGTTCTCCTCCACCGTCAGCGAGTAGCACGACAAGTGTACGATGGGCAGGCGCAGCGCTGTGGCTAACTCCTGCCGCCACATCTCGCCGCTGCGGTAGGCGATGTCGTAGATGAGGTCGATGGAGAGGTTGTCGAAGCCGGCCCTCGCCGCCTCCTGCACGGCCGATAGCGCCGTGGCCGCATCGTGCCGCCGGTTCAACAGCCGCAGAATGTTGTCATCAAACGACTGCACCCCGATGCTTAACCGGTTGATACCTACCGACTTCAACGCCGACAGATAGTCAGCCGTGAGCTGCTCAGGATTGGCCTCCAGGGTGATCTCCGCCGAAGGCGAGAAGGTATAATATTGCTGGAGTTTTTCCATCAGCTGCTCCAACTCTGCCGGCGTGCAAAGCGAGGGCGTTCCTCCACCGATATATAAAGTGTCAATGTTTTTTTCAGGAAGAAAATCTTTTCTCAACTCCATCTCCTTGAACAACCCCTCCCAATACTCCGCACGCCGCTGTAGCGAGGCCACCGAGTAGAAGCTGCAATACACACACTTTTGCTTGCAGAACGGGAAGTGGATGTAAATTCCGGCCATGGCAGATTCAAAAAAAGGCGTCCCGTGGAAGAGACGCCTGTTATCTTGGGTTGAAAAGTTTAGTTCAAAATCACTTTCTTGATGGAGGTCTGTCCGTCGCGAGTGGAGATTCTCACTAAATACATTCCGCGAACAAGGTCGGTCACGTTGATTTCGGTGAGCTCATTCTCGGCGGCGATGCGGCGTACCAGTTCGCCTGTGGTGGAGTAGAGGTAGATCTCGGCGATGTTGCTGCCCTGGATGTTCAGCACCTGCGTAGCCGGATTCGGATACACGCTCCAGTCGCTGCTGTAGTCGTTGATGCCGGTCTGACCACTCACCGTAGCGGAGTAGCCCGACTGACCATTGGTACAGATGGTTTGTACGGCGTATGAGTAAGTTACGCCCTGATCCACGTTGGCATCAATGTAACTGTTGTTCGGTGTGGTAGCGATGGCGTTGCCGTTGCGATACACCTTGTAGGCGATGGCATTGTCAACGGCGTTCCAGTTCAGACCCAGCTGGGTGGGCGACACGGTGAGATACACGCCGGTGGGCACGTCGCACGTTTCAGGAGTGGGGTCACCTACCGTGACGCACTCGGTGATACCTGCCGACTCGAAGTCGTTGGGACAGGCGGTGCGCAGGGTGTAGCAGTGGGTACCGTCCGGCACGTTGTTGTCGGTGTAGCTGCCACCAGCGATGTTGGAGGCGATGAGCTCGCCGTCGCGGTACAGGTTGTAATGGCTGCCCGTGCCGCTCTCGCCGCTGATGGTGATGTCATCCACGCAGAAGATATACTGGTCGTTGGAGGTGCAGTGGATGGCCACATACTTGGCCTCGGCGGGTACGGTGTAGCTGTATTCGGTCCACGTGGCGGTGGTGGTCACGCTGCTGCTGAGGGCAGTAAAGTCGCTGGCATTGGTGCCGGTGGTGGAATAGGCGGCGGTGAACTCTTCGTTGGCGTAGCTGCTGGAGTAGGAGCGTGCCCAGAACGAGAAGGTGAAGGGATTGGTGCAGTTGATTTCGGGGCTGATGAGCCAATCGTCATTGGTGACCGGATTCCAATAGCTGCCTCCCGTAGCGTACGGACTACCGAAGAATTTGTTGCCGGAGTGTGCGTTGATGGTGGTGCTGCCCGACATCTGGCTGGCATCCAGCACGATGTAAGCCATGGGCTGACCCTCGTTGGTGAACTCCACACTCTGGAAGGTGCCCGTGTTGGCGCCGTCGCCATCGATGTAGGTCCAGCCCACCGTGCCGGGTGAGTTGATGTCGCCGTAGGTGTGGCCTTCCACGTCGTCGGTGATGGTGAAGGTCTCAATGCTGGAGTCGTCGTCCCACGTCAGGGTGACGGTCGAGCCGTTGGCGGTGGCCGTCAGGCCCGTCGGCGCCTGGCAGTCGTTGCCGATGGCGGTCAGCTCGAAAGTGCCATTCCAGCTGTCACCGTCGCAGGTCGCCGTCCAGTTCATGGTGAACACATGACCGGTGGTCACGTTATCGTTGATGGAGAGTTGGAAGCCGTTGTTGTCGGTGTAGGTGCCGCCGTTGGCAGCCATCGGACTGAAATAGCCGGTGCCGTCCAAAATGCTCATCATCGGGTCGTTGCAGCTGAGGGTTACGGTGGTGTTGCCGCTGGTAGCCACCCCGCCCATGTTCTGGAGGGTGAGCGTCAGGTAGGGCTGCTGACCGTACTCCACAATGTCAGGAGTGTAGCTGTCGAGCACAAGGTACGGAACATTGCCCGCCGTGCAGGGAATGGTCTCGTAAATGGTGGTGTTGTTGAAGGCGGTCACCACAAGCAGGACATCGCCAGCACTGAAGTCGTGCTGAATCGTCACCTGACCGTTGGCGTCGGTATAGGCGCTGTAGTAGGTGTCGTTTTGTGAGATGCACACGAGGGCGTCCTCCACCGGCTGACCGTTGGCAGTGATGGTGGTGGTATAGGGCACGCCCGTCATCAGGGTGTTCACCGAGGAGGTGATGGCCACGGGTTGCTTGGTGCGCAGCTGCAATGAAGCGTCGCCAAAGGTGGTCCAGGTCTGGAAGGTCTCCACATCGCTGCTGGTGCTGCTTTCGGTGAGGGCGAGGGTGAAGGCATTCACCACGATGGAGCCCCAGTGGGTGCGCTGCTCGTTGGTGTTGATACCATTCTGTCCGCTATACTGGTTGTAGTCGAAACCGCCCACAAGGATGTCGTAGAAGTAGTCCTGACCGCGCTGCGGGGGAGTCCAGGGCTGGTTGATGGTGGAC
Organism: Bacteroidales bacterium; assembly: GCA_017962845.1. GTDB lineage: Bacteria > Bacteroidota > Bacteroidia > Bacteroidales > WCHB1-69 > UBA1756. Next base: position 20,747 of record JAGCUN010000008.1, read on the forward strand.
ATCAGGGTCACCACCGCACCGCCGTTCTCTTTCTTCAGCCATGCCTCGGCGAAGCAGTCGCCGCTCTGGTTGAACTTGCCGTTCACGCAGGCCACAGCCACGATGAAGGGCAGACGGTCGCCGTTGGTGGAGGCGTTCACGTTGGTATTGCTGTAGTTGGTGGTCACAAAGTAGGTCTCGGCGCCATGACCGCAGTAGGCGATGGTGGAGGCGCCAGCATTCACGTGGCCGGCCAGCGTGGAGGCGGTGGAGTTGTCGCCGTAGTTGCCGTTCTCGGTAAGGTAGGTGAAGTCGGCCAGACGCTCGCTGTAGATGCGCTGCACATGTACGTAATCCACCTCGTTGTCATCGCCTTGGCCACTGCCCTCGCTGGAGCCGATGCCGATGAAGGTCTCGCGCCAGCCGGGGTCCATGTTGGGGTTCTTCTCGTAGTTGATGGCCTTGTTCACCTGCACGAGCGCCTGTGCGTTGCTGGAGCAGGAGAAACGGCCGATGGCGATGTCGGGGTAGTTGTCGTTACCGGCCACGCAGCCCATCTTCGGGTCGGCGGGAGCGGCCGTGTAATCAGAGGTGATCGTGTTGGATTTGATGTCGGCCCAGTCACCGAACAGCTGCACATACATCAGGTTGCCGTTGCTGTTGTAGGCGGTCTGAATGGTGGAGGTGACATTGGCGCCGCTGCTCACCACCTGTTTTTCAACATGGTAGCCCATCTCTTTCTTCCACTGGATGTAGAGGTCGGCGGCGTTTTCGTAGGCACTGGGGGTGAGCACGAGTATGTCGCCCTTCTCGCCCTGTGCGAGGGCGTCGCGGGTGGGCTCATAGTTGAGGAAGAGGTTCTGGTACATGCCCACGGCCTCTTTCACAGGAGTCGGGTTGATGCGGGTGAGCGGGTTGGTGGCGGGCTGGTTGTTCTCGCGCAAAATAACCGTGATGTTGCTATAATACAAAAGTATTTGGTCTTCACTGTCATAGCGGAAGGGGAACACCCTGACCGAGGTGCCGCGCACGTCACGTACGATGAAGGGAGCCTCCATGGTGGCGATGTCGGCGGGGTAGGCTTCATCGTTCAGCGATTCAGCGGAGATTTCGTAAGGGATAGTGTTCGGATCCTGATTGCGGTAGATGACACCACGAGAGGGCAACATCGGGTGCGCCAACGGGATGAGGGTGGGCATGGCCCAAACCTCCAAGTCCACATTCTTGTTGGCCGGCAGCTGGATGGCGGCGCTCACAAAGGGCAGTTCGGCCCACCCTTTCAGCTCGGTGGTGGTGCTGGAGGCAAAATTGATTTTGCTGTAGGTCACCCCGTCATGCGTCACCTCGCCGATGCTGTAATCGTGGATTTCAAACGTCAGCTGGTGAACCCCCGGCTGGGGCTGGCTGTACGAAACCGTGTAAGGCTGCTGCCCTGCTGGTTGTGAATTAGATTGTGCAAAAGTGAATAAAACACTTACAATCAATACAATAGAAAAAATAATTTTTTTCATACTCATATTTTAAAAAGTGCGCAAAGATAAAGAAAAAATTGCACGCCGTGACTTTTTTTTTGATTTTATTTTGGGCGGCCCGGCTCCCTGCGGTCGCCGTCGGGCTTTCCGCTTTACTTCGCTATGCTCGTGCTCGCTCCAATCCCTGCCGCGTGCGGGGCGTACCAATTGACCGCGGATGGCGCAGATGGAGGCGAAAAATGCCCTCCTGTAGAGACGTTGCGCGCAACGTCTCTACAATTGGCGTGATATTATCCCCTCACGCTTCCAGCCATTCCGCAGGAACATCTATTTCCTTCAGTTTGAACCTGTGCAATTCTTACACAGGTTGAAATTTCATCCAACTCACAAGTTTTGTAGATGTTAGCGATATGTTTCACTATCACAGTTCGGTCAACATTGAACAGCACGGACATCTGGGCTTGCGTCAGCCAAACTGTATCAGCATCTATACGTACGTCCAGCTTTATAGTGCTGTCAGGTTGGTACAGGATGATTTCATTCTTTTGCATGATAAGAGTTAATTAGTTTAAAATAGATCTGCAAAGGTACGACTAATTTTCACGCAAAACCACTCTGCAACTTTTTGGCATAGAGTGGGTTGTGAATTTTGAAATTTTTGTGCAAAAAATGGCAGATTTTGTCTAAAAAAGTGCAAAAAAGCGATGATTTCCGTTGTTGGAAGCCTGTTGGTAAATTGTTGATAAATTCCGAGAGATGGAAGCGGATGGCGCAGATGGAGGCGAGGTTCCGTTGCAGTTGCAGTCGCAGCAAAGCAACGGAATGGTGCGGGGACGGCACAGAATACACCGCGCTATTTCTTTAATCGCAAAGACAACGGACAGAATAACCAAAGTCTCTGCGGCTGCAGTATCTGTGCATGTAGGCCCATGAAAAGTCGATGTTGCGCCAGCACGATTGGTTCTCTCCGTCGGCGGTAGCACCCCAAAAGTTGGTGTCGAAGCTGAAATAATAGTAGCCGTCGCTATAATAATAGCCAGTGGGAAGGGCCGAAAAACCGGTGGCATTGTTCGCACTTTGGTCGTTGCCAACGGCGCATTCGTAATCACACTCGTACCAGCCTGTTGTGGCGGCCAGTGCCTTGGCAATGTAACTGTTGTCGCTTCCGCAAACAAACACTCCCCGGCTGCTCACATAGTCGGTCAGTTGCGTCCACTCGGCATCACTGGGCACGTGCCATCCATTGGGGCAGATTCCTTGTACACCGCTGGGATTTGCCTCGGAAGGGGCTTCAGCGTGCATCACTGCCGGCCAATTATAAAGATAACCGAAGGTGGCAACATTGGACTCGTCATTATTAGGGGCGTAACGGTAAGGGTCCGTGTCGCTATATGTCCCGCCCGCAGGTATAGGGGTGTAGTCGGCATATTTGGTAGTGCGCAGGTTCTCCTTCATCCAGCACTGGTTGCCGATAAGCACTGTGTTATAGACATTGCCGTCAATGTCAGTAATGGTCTCGTTGCCTGGACATGGGTGGCCGCCTCCAGTGGCGGTTGGAAACAACAATGCAAATGTCTGTGAGGCATTCTGCACCTGCGTGATGTGCAGGCTCTCCACTTCCGTGCCGTTGATGGAGGCATACCCCACATATTCCATCTGGTCGCCGAGGTCAAAGGGATTGGTGGTGATAGATTTCGGCTGTAGAGTCGCGGTGCACCACGTCTCTACGGAGGCTCCCATATATTCAATTCGGTTGCCGTTTCCACCATCATTGCACACCATTTTAATGGACGATGATTTGCCATTTTGGCGGGCGGACATCACGTAGGTGCCGGCGGCAGACAGGGATATGCGGAATTGATTTGTACCTATCGGTAGAGATGCAAAACTTTGCGTTTCTACAATACGGGCGTTTCCATCCACAATTTCCAATGTCACCGCACCCGCATCCGCCACCGTCAGGTTTAGGTCGGTGGTACCGGAAAACGGGTTGGGGTTGTTTTGGGACAGGGCGAAACCGCCGTTGGCAACTGATTCGTCAATGCCCGTTCCGTTTTGCATCGTCAGCGTGGTGTCGGGCCAGTATATAATTTCCTGCCAACCCTTCGTCAGATTGGTGACGAATATGTGATCCAATTGCACATACTGGTTGGCAGCATATCGCCCCGTAAAGGTGAGGGTGACGGTCTGCGCCTGCAATGTTCCAAATAGGAATTCAAGGCCAATCATCCAAATAATTATGAATGATATTTGTTTTTTCATGGGTTTTATTTCATCAATTTTTTGTAATGGATGCGCGTCGGACCAGTGTCGCCCAGCCGTTTCTTCTTGTTCTCCTCATATTCAGAATAGGAGCCCTCGAAGAAATACACCTGCGAGTCGCCCTCGAAGGCGAGAATGTGCGTGCAGATGCGGTCGAGGAACCAACGGTCGTGGGAGATGACCACCGCACAACCGGCAAAGTCGTTCAAACCCTCCTCCAACGCACGCAACGTGTTGACATCAATGTCGTTGGTCGGCTCATCGAGGAGCAGCACGTTGGCCTCCGACTTCAAGGTGAGGGCCAGATGCATACGGTTGCGCTCACCACCCGACAGCACCCCGGCGAGCTTGCCCTGGTCGGTGCCGTTGAAGTTGAAACGCGACACGTAAGCTCTTGAGTTGATGAGTCTTCCACCCATCTGAATTTGCTCGTTACCTTCCGATATCACTTCCCATACGCTCTTCTCGGGGTCGATTTCGGCATGCTGCTGGTCCACATAACCGATCTTCACGGTCGGTCCCACCTCAAAGGTGCCGCTGTCGGGTTTCTCCAACCCCATGATGAGACGGAACAGGGTGGTCTTGCCCGCACCGTTCGGACCGATGACCCCCACAATGCCGTTCGGCGGCAGCTGGAAGTTGAGATCCTCGTACAGCAACTTATCACCATATGCCTTCGACACATGGACGGCCTCGATGACCTTGTCGCCCAAACGCGGACCGTTGGGGATGAAGATTTGCAAATTCTCTTCCTTCTCCTTGATATCTTCGTTCAGCAGTTCGTTGTAGGCGTTCAAACGCGCTTTCGACTTGGCCTGACGCGCTTTCGGAGCCATGCGCACCCACTCCAACTCACGCTCTAGCGTTTTTCTGCGCTTCGATTCTTGCTTCTCCTCCATGGCGAGGCGGTTCGACTTCTGCTCCAGCCACGACGAGTAGTTGCCCTGCCACGGGATGCCCTCGCCGCGGTCGAGCTCGAGAATCCAGCCCGCCACATTGTCGAGGAAGTAGCGGTCGTGGGTCACCGCGATCACGGTGCCCTTGTACTGTTGCAGGTGCATCTCGAGCCACTGCACCGACTCGGCGTCGAGGTGGTTGGTGGGCTCGTCGAGCAACAAAATGTCGGGCTCCGACAGCAGCAGGCGGCACAGCGCCACCCGGCGTCGCTCGCCTCCCGACAGGTTCTTCACCGGCGTGTCGCCCTCCGGACAGCGCAGGGCGTCCATCGCACGCTCCAGCTTGTTGTCGAGCTCCCATGCGTCGTGCTGGTCAATCAGTTCGGTGAGTTCGCCCTGGCGCTCAATGAGTTTGTTCATCTCATCATCGCTCATCGGCTCGGCGAATTTCATGTTCACCTCCTCATATTCTTTCAAAATATCCACTACCTCCTGCACACCTTGGCTCACTACCTCTTTCACGGTAAGACTGTCATCAAGTTGCGGCTCCTGCGGCAGGTAGCCCACGCTGTAGCCCGGCGAGAAAACCACCTCGCCCTGGAACGACTTGTCGAGCCCCGCAATAATTTTCAGCAGGGTGGACTTACCGGCACCATTCAAACCTAAAACACCAATCTTCGCGCCGTAGAAAAAAGAGAGGTAGATGTTTTTGAGAATCTGTCGCTGCGGTGGAATCGTCTTGCTGACGTTCACCATCGAAAAAATAATCTTTTTATCGTCCATATTGAAATAATTATCGTTCCATTATTCGAAAGTTATTCGCTAAATAGCTTATTGAGAGCATTATAACAGGGTGTGATATTGAAAAACAATTCCTCCAACTCATTCTCGTTCTCATCCAACTCAAAGCGGTCATAATATTGGCCTTCGTTTCCGAGAAGAGACTGTTTTTTCCAGCTAAACCCCATCATCCGCATGATGGTGTGCTCGTCGGAGACGTGAGTCACGTGGATGGAAGATCCCATGGATGTGCCATCGCCTGTCCGCGCAATAGTTCTCAGAAGGAATAGGAGCTGATACATAGAGGATTCCACCTCTTCACTTGTATCTCCATAGAGCCCTATACAAATGATGTATTTGATGAAGTAGCCCTCTAACGAGACAGGATAATCTGCAAGAGCTTTGTTGATATTTTTCAGTTCTTTTTTGAGAAGGGATTTCTTTGGAAATTTTGGATTTTCGGAATACAAAATCTGCTTGATATTCTTCGGCCATTCAATACTGTGGTAGGGGGAGTAGTCGTCGCGGAAAATCTTTCCATAATAAAAAATGTTAATTTCCTCTTCGGTAAGAGAAAAGTCTGGACGAAGGAACCGAGCCTCAATGGAGGGATAGAGGTTCGGATTCTCGGTCATCATCTTCTGAATGGTATCGTAGTTGGGTCTCTGAAATGCTTCTTTTGGCGTACCCATGACATCATCTTGCGCCTTTAGGAAGAAGGGGGAGAGGAAGAAGATAAGCCATAAAAAGAGTGATTTTTTCATTATTGTGGGATTTTTATGAATGATAAAATTAAAAGAGTTGAGGATGCAAAAATACAAATTTTTGGGTTGAAGGGCGACAGAGTCTGGATTTTTTTCTAATTTTGCGCTTGTTTTTCAAATTAAAATTTATCCCATGAAACGAATCGCTATCCTTTTCCTTTCCTTGTTGATGATTGTGTCGCTGAAATCAGTAGGACAAACCACTATCCCTCTGCCGAACAGCAGTTTCGAGAACTGGTCAACCGGCAACGGCTACAGCGTTACGGTGCTCTTTTTCTCGCTGCCGGTGTATGACAGCTACACCTATCCCACCGGCTGGAACTATCCGACCTATCCTGTCAACGAGGATCTCACCTATAGCGGCATGAGTGTCAACGTGAACACCGACCTTCCGCTGCTGAAGGTGATAGATGTGACGACAAATGTGCCAAACGGCTCTCATGCTATTGGTTTGCAGAGTTTTATGGTTTCCGATATTATCAACCCCACCGTATATAATCTTGCCGCCGCCTCGTTCGACTCGGCCATCGTTTCATCAGTGTTCCCCACGGTGCTATCCACCGGCGCGGTGAATGTGGACAACCTGATGCCGATGGTGGGCGAACTCACCAGCCAGTACGACAGCCTTTCCTCACCGCTGACCTTTTTTATTGGCAGGGACCTCGACAGTCTCATCAACGGCGGCATCGCGTTGAACGGCGCAGTGCCAGGTCGCCTGACGGGGTACTACCAGTACACCTCTGCCATCGGTGGCGATAGAGGCGGTGTGATGATGTTAGGCTCCAGATACAACCCCGAAACGCAGCGGCGCGAAGTGGTGGGCGGTGGCTATACCACTGATTTAACAGACGTTGACAACTTTACCTCCTTCGAGGTGCCCTACACTCCGCTCTCCGAAATCGACTCCACCGCCGAATATGCGGAGGCCGATTCCTTGGTGCTGATGCTCATCTCTTCGGCTACGACCGTACCGCAGCAAGGCTCCATCCTCTATCTCGACCGTCTTCAACTGTGGATGGCCGGTGAAGCCCCCGTGGAAGACACTTGCAGCGCCATCTTCAACCTCACGGTCAACAGCGTGGACACCACCCATGCCGAGCTGAGTTGGACGTACGAAGGTGAGCCCGACCACTTCGAGGCGGAGTACGGCCTCCAAGGGTTCGAGCAGGGTACAGGCACAATGGTCTCAGTCAGCACCAACACGCTCTCCTTGTCGGAACTGACGCCCGACACCGGCTACGATGTGTATGTACATTGTGTGTGCAGCGCCACGTTAGAGGGCGATTGGGCCATGGTGAGCTTCCGCACCGATACCCTTCCGGCGGTTATCGAAGACACCACCACCACTCCGGATGACTCCGTCAGCATCCACAACTATGCCCTCGACCACCTGCTGGTGTATCCCAACCCAGCTCAGGGTCAGTGCGTGGTGCAGTTTGAACAGGAGTTGCCCAGCGTGGTTCGCCTTTATAGTCTGAATGGCCAACTGTTGCTGGAGGCCGTTCCCACCAAGGAGACGATGGAACTGGAGTTGCCGGCTGCTGGTGTTTACCTTTTGGTTTGTGAAATGAAGGCGGGCGTGGTGACGCGTAGAATCATCAGTCAGGGGAGGTAAAGACCTTCCTTAGGGGTTCCGTTATTTTTGTTGGGGTCGGTTTGTTCTGCCGCAATGATACAAAATGTAATGTAGAGACGTGCCATGGCGCGTCTCTACGACCGCGTAATGATACAACGTAAATGCCCTGTAGAGACGTTGCGCGCAACGTCTCTACGATGCCGCGTTAGGACACCTGCGCGGGATCGGGTTTCGGGTACAGCAACGCGCAGCGGTTGATGATGGTGTTGGCATATTCAAATCCCACAGCGCATACCTTTTTGCTCTTCACGCCATCGTACCCCATAGATAGGTGCATGGTGCTGTATCCGGCCACGATGGCCGCCAGCAGCTTACGGTCGCGCTGACCGGCCGCCTGCTGGTACTTCTCTATCGACGGGCGGCCTTTGCCTTTGCGTATGCCCAGTGCCGCGTCCAAGGCCACCAGGCAG
>JAGCUN010000009.1 GCA_017962845.1 Bacteroidales bacterium
ATAGCGCCGGGGCACACCTCTTCCCATTCCGAACAGAGAAGTTAAAACCGGCCGCGCCGATGGTACTGCCTGAAGAAGGTGGGAGAGTAGGTCGTCGCCCAATACCACACGCCCCCTCCGTGAAACGAGGGGGCTTTTTTTGTTTAAACCCCATCTCCTTTCATCTTTTCATCTTTTCATCCCTTACTCACATACTCACCTCCTCATATCCTCAACCTCCCATCCTCCTTTCCTCCTTTCATCTTTTCATCTTTTCATCTTTTCATCTTTTCATCCCTTACTCACATACTCACATCCTCACATCCTCAACCCCCCATCATCCTTTCCTCCTTATTTACTTATTCCTTGAAAAAAAACATTAATTCGTTGAATTATCTCAAATTTTGTTTATTTTTGCAAAATTATTTTGAGTATTCATCCACCTAATAAATTTTCATGAAAAAAGTACTATCATTTATCCTTTGCTGTTTCATATTGTCGGGGCTGTCGGCGCAAATGGTGACGAAAAAAACTGTCGCACTGAAGGATGTGGATTTGCTTAAATACAATGCCCTGTTATTGGAAAATAATGATAAGCAATTCATTGAGTATTTGTATCCACGCACTAGAGGACGAAAGATGCTTGAACATTCGCTGCTGGTTTTCGATAAGAAAAAACGCAATGTTACCCGACATGGTGTGGTATTCAAGAAGCCCCATATTTTAGAGACGGCTTTTGCTACGGATAAGGATTATTTTGCGGCCTTTACCCGCATTGAGAAGAAACAAACTCTATATTGTACGGCACATATTCCCAAAAAAGGTACTCAAAATGCTAATGCCAAAACTAGACTGGCTATCCCTTCCAAAAAAGTGTGGTCCACTCATGTGGAGTCGCCAGACGGCAAGTTGCACGGGGTGATATTGTTGGCTGACTGCAAGAAAAAAACCTCCAGAGTCTATGCATTTGTTTATGACTCAACGGGTAAGGAGGTGAGTTTTGATGTGTTCACTCCCTCCACGCATTCCCGATATTATGCCTTTTCGAAAGCCACCCTCTCCAATAATGGCGACATGACTTTCCTGTTCATCACATACGACATGAAAGGGAGAAATAATCAGAAAGGTTTCACTTTGCCTCTTTCGAATGCTTTGCTTTTCAGGTCTAAAGATCCCAAGAATACCGCTCTGCACATTGTCCAATTCAGCAGCGGCTCCAGGAAAGATTATCGTATTCCACAATTTTCTTTTGGTGAAATCCATTCGGCAAGCATTCTACAGCTCGCCAACGGCACTTGGTTTATTGGGGGATACTACGGACCTGCGAACTCGAAACCCTCCGAGGGCTATTTTTCCTGCATCTTTGACCCCAATTCCGAAAGCATTATTGAAACCAATAACTATCCTTTCCCTGAAGATCAGAAGCCTCAGGACAAACGCATGGTTGTGCTCCGCCTCCTTTATCGCGCTTTTGTTGAGGATATTGTACAATTGGAGAATGGAAATATTGTGATGCTGGGCGAACAGCGTGCATACGTTATCCAAAAAACTCGAGTGGGCAACGTGACCTTCACGGAGTATCTGAACTGGGCTAGCGATATCGTTTATCAGACGTTTAGCCCCAGCGGTGAAAGTGAACGCAGCGATATGGTTCGCAAACTGCAATCAAGTAACACCAGGATCTATCTCGCACCGGAAACATTCTGTCCCAAAATATTCGACTTCCATGATTATTTGATCTCCTTCTCCCACATTGTGAAAGGTGACGATATCTATCTGGTATACAATAACTCTCATGAAACTGAAGGGTATTGTGTTCCCTATCCCATCAATTATGGCAAGTGCTGTATGCGCCTCGCGAAGCTGTCGCCTGACGGCAGTGTGGACTATAAGGTGATAATGGAATGCGAGAACCGCAAAAGCTATGTCAGAGATGTGATGTTGGCTGATGACGACGGCACGGTCTATATTTCCACATCAGGGAAACAGGGATTTGGCATAGAGTCGTTTGCCCTAGATGAATGAGCCTGAATCCTCCGTTGTCCGGACGCTATTTCACAAATGAAATTTTTCTATTTATCCTTTAGCTCTGTCCGAAATTTTTGAGTACTTTTGCCATTGCAATTCTTGGAATTGCAATGGTCTTGTTCTTATTTATTATCAATAATTTACAATAATGACAGTAAAAGAATTAGTAGAAAAAATGAATCTGACCGTCTTCTGCGGACAGGACAATTTGGATCGTGAAATCAAAGGCGGTTACACCTCCGACCTCCTCAGCGATGTGATGGGCTTTGCCCGCGAAGGACAGGTGTGGATCACCCTTCAGACGCACAAGAACGTGCTGGCCATCGCCTCCCTCAAGGAGCTCGCCGCCATCCTGCTCGTGAAGGGCAACAAGCCCGAAGAGGATATGCTGGAACAGGCTATCGATGAGGGCATCCCGGTACTTGGCACCGACGCCCAGACCTTCGAGACCACCGGCACTGTTTACCAACTGATTAACCAATAGCCGTGAACCTCTTCAAGGCCGATTTGCATAACCACACGCTCCTGTCGCCGTGCGGTGACCTCGACATGACGCCCGACTTCATCATTGAGGAGGCGAAGCGGAAGGGTATCGACGTGATCGGTATCACCGACCACAACTGCACCCGCCACTGCCGACTGGCCGAGCACTACTCGCACAACCGCGACATCTTCGTGCTGTGCGGCGCCGAGGTCACGACGAAGGAGGAGGCGCACTGCCTCGCCTTCTTCGAGAACCACGAAACCCTCGACCTCTTCCAAAAGTTCCTGGACGAGCACCTGCCCGACATCCCCAACGTGCCGGATGTTTTCGGCGACCAGGTACAGATCAACGAGGATTTCGAGATTGTGTATGAGGAGCCCAAGCTGCTCACCTCCGGTCTCGACGTGCCCATCGAAGGCATCGCCGCCAAGGTGAAAGAACTCAACGGCATCTTCATCCCCGCCCACATCGACAAGACGAAAAACAGCGTCATCTCGCAGCTCGGCTTCATCCCGTTCGACCTGCCGTACGACGCGGTGGAACTGTCGAAACACGGCGACAAGGACAAAATCCTGCAGCAACATCCCTACCTCAAAGACAAAACCTTCACCCGCGCCTCCGACGCCCACCTGCCCGATGTGATTGCCACCGCCCCCTGCTGGTTCGAGATGGAAACCCGCAGCTTCGACGAAATCCGGAAAGCACTGCACCAAGAGGAAGGACGACGGGTACTGCTGGAAGTTGAAAGTTGAGAATTGAAAACTGAAAACTGAGGAGTTGAGAATTGAAAACTGAGAATTGAAAACTAATATTTACTATAACATTATGAAAAAGAGTATTTTGGATGAAAAGTGTATGTTGTTTGCTGTGAGGATAGTGAAGTTTTATCAGTATTTGTGTACTGAAAAGAAAGAATATGTGTTGAGTAAGCAGATTTTACGATGTGGTACAAGTATCGGTGCTAATTTGCGAGAAAGTCGGAATGCCCAGTCAACATCAGATTTTATTCATAAACTTAATATTGCTCTTAAAGAGGCAGATGAAACACAATATTGGCTTGAGCTTCTTAAATTGTCTGATATTATTACCGAGGAATATTATGACACATTAAATCAAGATTTATCAGAACTAATCGCAATGCTTATCTCTTCCATTAAAACCCTTAAATCAAAAGTTTCTTAATCATCTTTCAACTTTCAACTTTCAATTTTCAACTTATGAAAGATCTTTCGATGCACATAATGGACATTTTGCAGAACTCCACCCGCGCCGGTGCCACCGAGGTGACATTGGAGGTAATCGAGAATCCTGCTGCCGACACCCTCACCATCCGCTTCATCGACAACGGCTGCGGAATGGATGCCGAAACTGTCCAGAAGGTTATCAACCCGTTTTTCACCACCCGCACCACCCGCAAGGTGGGGCTCGGACTGCCGCTGCTGAAACAGAATACCGAGCAGACCGGCGGCAGCCTCGACATCCAGTCGGAGAAGGGCAAAGGCACCACCGTTACCGCCGTCTTCGGCCTCACGCACCTCGACCGTCCGCCCATGGGCGACCTCGCCGGCACCGTCGTCCTCACCGCCTCCGCCTACCCATATAGCCGCTTCATCTTCCACTACCATTCCGACCAAACCGACTACGTGTTCGACACCGACGAGGTGAACGAAGCCCTCGACGGAATGTCCATCCAGGAACCTGAAGTTATCCAGTACCTGAAGGAGATGATTCAGGAGAACATCGGGAACGTAAGCTAACGGTGAGTTTGATGAAAAGATGAAAAGATGAAGAGATGAAGAGATGAAGAGATGATGTGAGTATGTGAGGATATGAGTATGGGATGAAAAGATGAATGAAATGGCTGTGCTTAAGCGTATAGAGATAATGGTGCTCTTCCTATGGATGGGTGTATTATGTTGCTACGGACAAACTGACTCGGTGGCTACCCGTATCATTGATTCTAATGAAATTCAAGATAAGTATGTTGTAGAGGAAATGGATTTCATAACTGCTGAGCGAGTGGAGAAACAGATTATATTGCAGCAACTTGTGGAAAGTTTGGCGGAAATTAATGTCTCTTGTCCAACGGAGATTGAATGTCTTGGAAATGCCATCTTGGCCATCCTGGATAGCATGTCGTTTGAATATCCGCAGGTCAATTACCATTTGTCCCTCCATTCAAAAGATTATGAGGAGAAGCCAGTGGAGCAAATAAAAGAGGAGGGAGCGATACATATTCTATTAGTAAGAACTACAAAACTTCATCAACTGATTGGGAAATATCATTTAGGGCTTACTTACCATATTTCATTTTTAGACAAAGAAGGTGGAACTACTGTCATATACACACCTGATGAGATTTCTCAAATTTATTCACAAGGATTGCCCAAAGAACGTGTCTTGCATCATCTCTCCAATCTCTTGGAGGAAGCCAACAAGTCGCTTCCTACCTACGTAAACAGCAGTGCGCGTTTTGATTATCTGGCTATAAATAATGGATTTCTACAAAGTCACTATACAATTTTTGAGGATCAATCTTTCAACATAAAAAATCTTAAAAAAAGCAAAAAGGCGATGAAATTAAGTTTGTGGGTTGACCTGATGAAGGGAACAGCAGAGTTGTATGTGTTGACTACGGGCTGCGCAATCCTGAATTACGGTTTCATTTTCCGTCTTGCCAGTGATACAAAGAAAAAGCACCTTGATATCGTCTTTTCTCCTGATGAGATTCAGGAAATTGAACGAAACAGGCTGCAACGCTGATAACACAACCAATTCTCCGCCATATTATAACGGTCCTACCTAATGAAAATTCCACATTTTCACATCTTAACATCTTCACATCTTAACTCCTTAACTTCTTAACTCCTTCACTCTCAACTTTTCACTTAACACCCCCATAACCACCTTGTTACCACAAAATTACACCACCCGCAGCATCATCGCCCTTGCCTTGCCGATTATGGCGGGGAATTTGGCGCAAACGATCATCACGTTCGTGGACACGGCGTTCCTTGGGCATTTGGGGACGGTGGAGCTGGGCGCCGCGATGATGGCCGGGCTCTACTACTACGTCTTTTCGACGCTGGCATGGGGTTTCGCGACGGGCATCCAGATTATTGTGGCGCGGCGGTTTGGCGAGAACAACCTGCCGGAGGTGGGCGCGGTGTTCAAACACGGCCTGCTGGTGGTGGCGGCGCTGTCGGCGATGCTGTTCCTGCTGCTGCACTATGGCACCGACATTTTCCTGAAGGGTATCATCTCGTCGCCCGACATCCTGAAAGTGTCGGAAGAGTTCATGCAGTACCGTCACTACGGCATCATCTTCGTCTGCTTCAACTTCCTGTTCCGCTCGCTGTATGTGGGACTTTCCGACACGAAAATCATCATTTACACCACGTTACTGATGGCGGTGGTGAACATCTTTTTCGACTATGGTTTCATTTTCGGGCATTGCGGGATGCCGGAGTTGGGTGTTTCGGGCGCGGCAATTGCCTCTGTGCTGGCCGAAATCTCGGCGTTCATCTTCTTCATCTTCTACACGCTGTTCCGTCTTCCCACCAGAAAATACGGCATCTTTCCCATCAAAAAGGTGCGGATGCCGTTGGTCAAGTCCATCGTGGGACTGTCGCTGCCGACGATGGGCCAGCGGCTGGTCTCCTTCGGAGCGTGGTTTGTGTTTTTCGTGATGATCGAGCGCACGGGCGAGCTGGCCGTGGCGGTGTCGGGCATCGTGCGCAGTGCCTATATGATTATATTGGTGCCGGTGTTTGCCTTTTCGGCTGCCGCCAACACGCTCACCAGCAGGATTATCGGCGAGGGACATGCCGATGCGGTGGGGCATCTGCTCCGCCGGATTCTGATCATCTGTCTATGTTTCTTGGTGGTGCTGGTGGCGGTTTGTGCCGTAATTCCCGACACGATAGCCACCATCTACACCGATGATGCGGCGTTGGCGGCGGCCTCGGTGCCGTCGTTACGGGTGGTGTGCGTGAGTGCCCTGCTGATGAGCGGGGCCTGCATCCTCTTTGAGGCGGTGTCGGGCACGGGCAAGACGATGGTGGCCTTCCTCCTCGAATCGGCCATACTGGTCGTGTATATCGGTTATATCCTGTTGGTTACCAAAGTATTCCCGATGCCTGTCGAGGTAATTTGGGTGGCAGAAATCCTCTACGCCATCCTGCTGGGAGTGGTGTCGTGGGGATATTTAAAGAAAGGGAATTGGCGGGAGAAAAAAATATGAGGCTGAATAGTCGCTCAATGTGGGGGGGTAACTATCTAGAGCATAATATTTTACACTAAAGCAAAAGCCCTTAACATTTTTTGATGTTAAGGGCTTTTGTGTTGTACCCGGGGCCGGGATCGAACCGGCACGAGTGTTACCTCATCGGTTTTTGAGACCGACGCGTCTACCAATTCCGCCACCTGGGCATCGGTGATTTTTGAGTTTGCAAAAATACATGAAATTTTCAAACCTAACTCATCCATAATGAAAATTTTTTCTTGTAATTTTGCAGGTTGAAAAATGAGATGTAATATTTTTACAATGGATTCAATACCAATGTCTTACGATTCTATTCCTGTCCTTGAGCCTGTGTCTGTGGTAGCTGCGGGGCATGTTGAGGATTGGGTGACATGGGTTTTCTGCTTTCTTTTGTTGCTATTAACATTGGTGATAGTGAACAGCCGGCGCAAGTTTACTTACATAGTACGGGCTCTTTTTTCACCGCGCAGCCGTAACCAGTTGTTGCGTGAGAGCCGACCTCTGTCGGAGTGGATATATGCTTTCCTGTTTCTTTATGACTTTCTTGTTGGGGGAGTGACTTTATATTTGGTGATCAGTACCTTCTTGCCGGCTGTGAGTGCCCATTTTGCTCCATTTTTACTTTTTCTTACTTGTACAGCTATTGGGGCTGTTCTATATTTTCTTAAAAGTGCCAATCTTTATCTCCTTTCCTTTATTTTTGACTGTCCCGATGACCGTGCTACTCACGAGCAAAACCGTTTCTTCTGCACTACCTGTTGTTCGTTGGCGCTTCTTCCCCTTGCCATCGCCGCGGCCTACACTTCGCAATATTCATGGCTGTTGCTCTATGCGGTCCTTTTTGTTGTCTGCTACCTGTTCGCTTGGTTCAGGACGCTCAAATTAAAATCGTCGCATTTCAATTACTTCGAATTTTTTTTGTACTTTTGCACGATTGAAATTCTACCCTGTATAGTCATCGTCAAATTGATGATTTCTTTCAGATAATCAAGGATTTACATCACAATATTGAAATATCAATTTTGCGGTTTATGAAAGTAAAAAACATCCTCATCTCCCAAAATGCCCCAGCCGAATTCGACAAGTCACCCTATGCTGACTTGACAAAGAAATACAGCATCAATATTGATTTCTTTAAATTCTTTCGTATCGAAGGTATTCCTTCACGAGAATTCAGAGAGGCGCATATCAATATTCTTGACCATACTGCTGTCGTGTTTTCCAGCAAAACTACGGTTGACTACTTCTTCAGTTTGGTGAAAGAATTACGTTGTGAGCTTCCTGAGGAGATGAAATATTTCTGCACCACCGACCAGGTGGCCTTTTACCTTCAGAAATACATCCAGTTCCGCAAACGTAAAATTTTCTTCAACAAGAATAACAATCCGAAAGGTTTGTTTGATCTTTTCTTGAAGAACCCTGAATACAAGTATTTGATTCCTTGTGGTGCAGACTCGATGGCGACCCAGTATGCTGATTTTTTCCGCGACCACAACATTGAATACTCGCAGGCTGTGATTTTCAAAACTGTTCCTGCTGACCTGAAGTCGTCGGTGGACATTCATAAGTACGACTTGATCATCTTCTTCAGTCCTTCGGGGATTGCCTCGCTGAAGGAGAACTATCCCGATTTCGAGCAGGGCGAGGTGGCCATGGGTGCTCTCGGAGCTGCCGCTTGTGCCGCTGTCACCAATGCCGGTTTCACCCTACATGTGCAGGCTCCTACCAAGGAGCATCAGTCCATCACCTCCGCTATGGACGCTTTCTTGAAAGAACATGCCACCAGAAAACGCTAAAGCCGCGTCACTCACCTTCACCAAGCGAGAGCGCCTCTGTTCGGAAACTCAGATTGCAGAGCTGCTCCGCAACCGCCAGCGTATTTTCTGTCCGCCTCTCAAATGTCATTATATTTTTCTTCCATTAACAGAAGAAAATAATGAAAACCAACTGGTTATCAGTGTTCCCAAAAGATTTCTCAAGCATGCAGTGGACCGCAACCGCGTGAAACGTCTCGTGCGTGAAGCCTATCGGTTGCATCATCGCGATATTCTTGATCCCGCTTTGCAATGCCGGGGAGTGCGCGCCCAACTTTTCTTCACCTATACTTCAAAAGAAATTTCTACCTATAATATTATTGAGGACAAAATAATCGAAATCCTACATCGTTTAACAAAAGCAAACCAATCGGAAGGCCTGTGAAGAAAGCATACGCACTTTTTAAGAAAGTTCTTGCTAACATCTTGATATTCTTCATCAAGATATACCAATGGACTTTGTCACCGCTCATCGGACGGTCATGCCGATACACCCCCACCTGCTCCAATTATGGCATCGAAGCCTTGCGCAAACACGGTCCCTTCAAAGGTTCGTGGCTCACGTTCAAGCGCGTGCTCTCATGCAATCCTTGGGGCGGGAGTGGTTATGATCCAGTTCCTTAATTGAAAATTGAAAATTGAAAATTTTACTCATGAAACATATAAAAACTTTAATAGCAGTAGTCATTTTGTGCGGCACGATGATTTTACCAGCCCGAGCGCAGAACGACTTCGAGATTGCCAAGAATGTTGACATCTTCATCTCCATTCTACGCGAACTCAACGCCAAATATGCTGACGAGATTTCTCCTGGCGAGCTGACGCAGACCGCTATTGATGCCATGCTTGAAAGCCTGGATCCCTACACGGTTTATTATACTGAAAATGAGATTGAAGATGTGAAGATGATCACCTCCGGGCAGTACGGCGGCATCGGGGCGCTTATCCAGCAGTACGGCAAAGAACAGGTGGCCATCTCGGAAATTTATGAGGATTGTCCTGCGCAGAAGAGTGGATTGCTCGCTGGTGACATCATCAAAAAGGTGGACGGCAAATCGACGGCCGGCAAGAACTCCACTGATATCAGTTCGGCCATGCGTGGGCAGCCCGGCACGACCGTCACCCTCGAGGTGTTCCGTCCCAGCAAGAACAAAACCCTCAGCTTCAATATCACCCGTGAGGAGATTACCCTGCCCAACATCCCTTACTACGGCATGCTCGACAACACTGTCGGCTACATCAAACTTGACCAGTTCACCGAGAAGGCAGGCAAAGAGGTGCGCGAGGCCTTCCAAGATCTTAAGACACAGGGCATGACCGCCCTCATCCTTGACCTCCGTAACAATGGCGGCGGCTTGTTGCAGGAAGCGGTCAACATCATGAACATCTTTGTGGAACAAGGCAACGTCATCGTCTATACCAAAGGAAAAATCGAGGAGCAGAACCACATTTTCCGCACCCCCGCCCATGCCCTCGACAAGGACATCCCCGTGGTGGTGCTGGTGAACGAGCATAGTGCTTCCGCTTCCGAAATCGTGGCGGGCGCCTTCCAGGATCTCGACCGAGGCGTAATTGTGGGCAAGAAAAGTTATGGCAAAGGTCTGGTGCAGAATATTGTACCGCTGAGTTTCAACAGTTCCATGAAGCTCACTGTCTCGAAATATTACATCCCCAGCGGCCGCTGCGTGCAGAAAATCGAGTACTTCAGCAAAGACTCCACCAAGTCGCACGTCATCCCCGACTCGCTCGCCGTGGCCTTCAAGACGCAAAACGGCCGCACGGTATATGACAAGGGAGGCATCGAACCCGATGTGGCCACTCCTGTGGATTATATCAGCAGCGTGCTCACCTCCCTCATCTTCAACAACCATATCTTCGACTTCGCCAACCAGTACCACGCCGACCATACCATGATTCCTTCGGCTGACCAGTTCACAGTGGACGATGATGTGTTCAATGATTTCGTGAAATTTGTTGAAAACAAGGACTACGCTTACACTACCGAGACTGAGGAGGTGATGAAAGAGCTCAAGGAGGCAGCCGAATACGACAACTATTTCGAGAAGATAGAGCCCTTGTACCGGCAGTTGGAGGAACAGTTGAAGCGCGAAAAGACAGCCGATCTGCAAACTCACAAGAAGGAGATTTGTGACTATCTGGCTTCAGAAATTGCTGTGCGTTACTACTATCAGAAAGGGCGCATCATCAACCAACTCTCCATTGACCCCGACATCAAAATGGCCAAGGAGATTCTGCATGATCGGGATCGTTATAATTCTATATTGAAAATCAAATAGTTGATAATGCTCGGCAAGGCACACCGCTACATCTACACCATCACACTCATCCTGTTAGCGATTTCCATCCCGATATCGGTGGCGTTGCCTAACATTTTAGGTGGTGTGTTGTTCGGCAACTGGCTGTTGGAGTGGGACTGGAAGCGGAAATGGGAACGGCTGCAACAGAACCGTGGGGCGGTGGTGTTCCTCCTCTTTTTCTTCTGCTTCGCCTATACTTTTGTGGGTAGCGACGACCCGGCGGCCGGATTCCGCGACTGGCTGACAAAGTTGCCGTTTTTCTACCTGCCGGCCGTCATCGCCACTACCGAACTGCCCAAAATTCGCTGGCAACGGTTTATCCTGCTAGCCTTCGCCATCACCACCTCCATCGCGGCGGCACTCAGCATTATCATCATGCAAGTCAAGGGCGTGAGCGACATCCGCTGTGGCGGACTCTTCATCTCACACATCCGTTTCAGCATCTGTGCGGTCCTGTCGATATTGTTCTGCCTTCATTACATCATCAAGAGTGACACCTATACCCTGCCTGTACAAATCGGCTGCCTGCTGATGGCCGTGTGGCTCTTCGCCTACCTTTTTGCGGTGCAGGTTTCCACAGGTATCATCCTCCTCGTGGCGGCCTTTCTGATCATCTTTATTTACTATTTGTTGAAAGGTGAAAAATCAGCCATCCGCACCGTCACTCTCTCCGTGAGCGGCATCGTGTGCATCGTGCTGGCCGCCGCTTTCAGCATCGTCACCTACCAATATTATTATTATGACGAAAGCGCGGAGAAAAACCTTCCCGCTTGCACGGCCAAAGGCACGCCATATACCCATCTTCCTTCTTCTCTTCCTGATGGACAGATTGTTGAAAACGGCAATAAAATAGGATTGTATCTTTGTGAGACTGAATTGAAAGAAGAGTGGGACAAACGGAGCGAAGTGCCTTACGATAGCGTGCAGAAAACGCTCATCCGATACCTTAATTCCATTGGCGAAACCAAAGACGCGGAAGGCATGTCGAAATTGGATGAAGAGGATGTGAAGCATATTGAAGAAGGTATTGCCAATAAGGCCTATCTGCAACCGTTAGGCCTGAAGAAAATGCTGTATCCCAGCTATTTCACCTTCTCGCTCTACCAGCTGAACGGCACGATCAGCAATTCTTCCATCCTCCAGCGTACCGAGCTGTGGAAAATGAGTTGGAAGGCCATCCAACACCACCCGTTGCGAGGGTATGGTATGGGGTGCAACAAAAAAGCCATCAATAACGAACTGCACCAGCAGAAGTCGCCCCTTAAAGACAATATGGGCGCGCATAGTCAGTTCCTGACCTACCTGCTGATGGGCGGAATTCCCTTGCTGCTGGCCTTTCTCTTCGTCATCTTTAGCCCATTCTTCCTTTGCAAACCCAAAGTCAAACTGTTGTATGTCATCTTCTGGTGCTGCCTCTTTCTCTCTATGTTTGTGGAAGATACGTTAGAAACCACTACTGGCATCAACCTGTTCCTTTTCTTCAACACCTTCTTTCTTTTTGGTTCAGAACCTTCAGAAATCTAAACTGACAATTTGTCACGTTTGGGTTTTGGCACAAGTTTTGCATAAACGATAGCGTGTGTGCGAAAAGTTTCATTTTTACACCTAATTTATTTATAAATAATTGATTATTAGTTAAATAAAATAATTACTAAAATGAGCAAAGGACAGATTAACGTACAGACCGAGAATATCTTTCCGGTGATTAAAAAGTTCTTATATTCAGAACATGACATTTTTATCAGAGAGCTGATTTCCAACGCAGTAGATGCCACCCAGAAGTTGAAAACCCTTTCTACTATGGGCAAATTTGATGGGGAATTGGGTGATTTGACCATCCATGTCAAGGTGGACAAAGATGCCCATACCATTACTGTGAGCGACCATGGTATCGGCATGACTGCCGAAGAGGTGGACAAATATATCAACCAGATTGCCTTTTCGGGTGCGGAGGAGTTTTTGGAGAAATTCAAGATGGAAGAGGGGAACATCATCGGTCATTTCGGACTCGGATTTTACTCGGCTTTCATGGTTTCGGAGAAAGTTGATATCATCACCCGTTCGTATCAGACTGATGCAAAGGCCGTAAAGTGGAGCTGCAATGGTTCGCCCGATTATGAGATGGAAGAGTGTGATAAGGAAGAACGTGGTACCGACATCATTCTTCACCTGGCCGAAGATGGAATGGAATTTGCTGATGAGCAGAAGATTGTGGCTTTGCTTCGCAAATATTGCCGCTTCCTTCCCATTCCGATTCAGTGCGGTGAGGAGACCAGATGGGAGAAGCCTGAGGGCGTTGAGCCGAAAGAGGGTGAAGAGGTGAAAGAGGTGGAGGTGAAAGTGCCCCGCATCATCAACAACACACACCCGTTGTGGAAACAGTCGCCCTCGACCATCAAGCCCGAAGAGTACCTCGATTTTTACCGCGAACTCTATCCCATGACCTTCGAGGAGCCGCTGTTCCAGATTCACCTCAACGTCGATTATCCGTTCAACCTCACGGGCATCCTCTATTTTCCGAAGGTGCGCAATCAATTGGAAATCCAGAAAAACAAGGTGCAACTCTATTGTAATCAGGTATTTATTACCGACCAATTAGAGGGCGTAATTCCTGAATTTATGATGCTGCTCCATGGTGTCATCGACTCGCCCGACATCCCGCTCAACGTGTCGCGTTCATATCTCCAGTCGGATGCCAATGTGAAGAAGATCTCCTCGCACATCACCAAAAAGGTGGCCGACAAGCTGGAAGAGATGTTCAAGAACAACCGCGAAGAGTACGAGAAAAAGTGGGACGACCTCAAAGTTTTCATCGAATACGGCTGCATCACGGACGAGAAATTTTACGAAAGAGCCAAGAATTTCATCCTTTTCAAAAATGTGGATGGAAAATATTTCACGATGGACGAATACCGCACCAACATCGAGACTTTGCAGAGAGACAAGAACGATGTGGTAGTTTATTTGTATGCCAATAACACTGACAATCAGCATGTTTACATCCAGTCAGCCAAGGAGAAGGGTTATGATGTTTTGTTGATGGATGGGTTCCTTGACACACACTTTATCAACTTGTTGGAGCCGAAAATCGAGAAATGTCGTTTTGCCCGCGTGGATGCCGATGTGATGGAGAAGCTGATTGAAAAAGACGAGGTGATGCCGGCCAAATTGTCGGAAGACGAGCAAAAGACCTTGAAAGAGACTTTCGAGAAATGTGCTGACAAAGAGAAATTTACGGTTAATATTGCCAACCTCAGTGAAACCGAGCTGCCGATTATGATCACGCAGAACGAGTTCATGCGCCGTTTCCAGGACATGCAGAAACTCTCTGGTCAGCAAAGCTTTTACGGGGACTACAACCACTATAACCTTGTGGTGAATGGCAACCATCCGATTGCCTCCAAGATTTTGGCCGAGCAGGATGAGAACGCAAAGGAGAAAATGACGCACCAGCTCATCGACTTGGCTTTGTTGTCGCAGAACCTGTTGACGGGCGAAAAGCTCAGCGAGTTTGTGAAGCGCAGTGTGGAAATGATGTGATTAGTTATTCTTTGCTGCGATGGTAAAGCAGCCATAGAGAGCCGCTGTTTCCGTACGGAGACGGCGGCTTCCTAGTTTTATCTCTTTATAGTTCAAAGATTTACAAAGAATAATTTCTTCTGTGGAGAAATCGCCTTCAGGACCGATGAGCAGCAGAACCTCCTCGTCGCACCAAGTTTCGTCTACTAGTTGGGCGGTATTTTGGTCGTCGCACCAGGCTATGTAGCGGCGCACAGGCAGGTCGGCTTGATGCACAAAGTCGGAGAGAGATATCACTTGAAGTGCTGGCAGCCAGGCAGTTTGCGACTGTTTGAGGGCGGCGATGGCGATGCGGCGCATCCGGTCAAGGTCGATTTTGCGCCGTTCGGAGTGGTCGCAAATGATGAACGAGATGCGTTCCACGCCGAGTTCCACAGCCTTTTCCACCAGCCACTCCATGCGGTCAGCATTCTTGGTGGGTGCGACAGCGAGGTGCAGGGAGATGCTACGGGGCGGAACAAGTTTGCGTTCAGTCACTTCCGCCATACAGTCGGTAGGCGACACGTGCGTGAGGGTAGCTTGTGCCAGCGTGCCACAGCCGTCGGTCAGCAGGATGGAGTCACCAGGGCGTTTCCGAAGCACCTTGGCACAATGGCGGGCATCGTCGCTGGTTAGACAGATGGTATTTCCTTGAATTTCAGTGCAGTAAAAGACAAACATAAGTATATTTTGGGGCGGAGAAAGATTCTGCCATATTTTGTGGGCAAAAATAAGAAAAAAACGTCAATGATTGGAAGGGTGAGAATGATGGGGTTGGTAATTTTAACAGAATTCCTCCGAAAAAATGGCTCATTTTGCTATGAAATTTTTTGGCAGAATTTGTAATTTATTAGTGTTCAATAAAATAATTTTAAAAGAATTTTTCAAAACAGTGGAAAATGACTTTTCCACCATAGTATCTTTGCGATGTCAGAAACAAAAACAGGGGTTGGCAACCCTTGGAAATCTACCCAATCTAAAACTGCTCAACTTGAAAACCTAAAAAGAAAGCTGCCAAAACAAGTCCGAAACTTCAATCCTGCGATTGACGCTGATGCTGTATGATACAGATAACTGCGAAAGTGTTAATTATCAACTCTTTATCAACTAAAAATCAACTATTATGAAACGAATTATCATTATCCTTTGTTTGTGTTTGGCAGTGTTTACCTCTTTTGGGAAGAAAGTTGTTGTGATTCAGGTAAATAAAGAGGGAGACTCTTGGCAGAACCTTTTCAATTGTTACGAGCGGGTGACTACCAACCTGGTTGGTATTGTTGACGGTGTCGCACAGGTGACTTTGGATTGTGAGGGGGGTGGCTACAGCTGGTGCAGAGCTTCCCGCGATATTGGTTCCTGCGGGGCCGCTGGTTCAAGTAGCGACATCCTCTCCAATCCAGCAGTCATCGATGCCATCAACAGTTTGATTGACCAATCTGAGAAGTCGGCCAAGTCCGGCAGTAGGGCTGGTACGGCTAGCAAGAAGGTGTCCATTGGTGACGGGCGATCCTCCACCCTTTGCTTCATCAAGGCTAACTGGCAGTATGATTCCCGTAATCTCTCTTGTGGTCAACTGACCATCACTATTGAGATCGACGACAGCAATCTATTGCGTACTGTTCCGCGCTAAACACTTTTCCCATAATACATGATAGGGCATGCCCCCGTTGTGTGTGAATTGGACATGCCCTTTTTAATTCTTGCTATAAGTGATGAAGATGATATTGTACTGTTTATACTCTTTGATGCTGCTCTGCAGTATGGTTCTCTGCCCTTGTCGCGCCAATGCTCAGGAACACTTCCCTGATTATTTTGAGTTGGAAAGTGAAATTATTCTTCCGGAGAGTTCCTATACGGCTCAGTCCGGAAAACTCATCGGGTGTTTGGATGGCGATGCTCTATACTTATGCAATGCGGAGGTGGTGGGTAAACGAAAAAACGGCCGGGAGGTGGTTGTGGAATGCTGGGATCTCGCCGCCATGACAAACACCACCCACAAACTCATCCTACCGTGCCGCAAAGGAGCTCCACAGTGGCAGAACCGTTACTGGCTCTATTCCATCACGGTTTGTGGACAACGCCTGCTGCTCACCACTTCTGGACATATATATGAGTATGAGTTGTCACATTCTGGCACAGCAAGGTTACTGCATGATTATGAACTGTCGAATGCCGATTTCAGCTACTACGACAGTCAGGGTATGAAGGCTGTGACGCAAGTCAATGATGTTGGTTTCAAGCTGTTGCAAGTAAGGGACAGAAGTTTGGTTCCTGTGACAGATCTCCCACTACCGGCTCCTTTCTTACTACAATTCCGTCCTAACAGACTGCTCCAACCGGGTGAAGACCACCTTTTTCTCATCCCCACTCCGCTACCTGCACTCAAAATTCTTGACTTGCAAGGACAGGTCCTGGCAGAAAGTCCACTGCCAATTTCAAACTGGACTGACATGCCCGAATCGTACATCAATAAGATAGAGTCCATACCCTATAGTGGAGATCGTGCCATGCACATTTTCCATTCCAGTACTCCTTACTCTTTCCCGTTGGAATTGTTCGTGTTGGACGACAGTACTTTCCTCATCTCTTATCACCAATACGACAGCACAACAGCTACGCTGACTACACCATTTCTGCTGTTGCAAACTAACAGTCAAGGACAAGTGAAACAGAGCGCCATATTACGTCCAGGCTACGAGAAGGGACATCTTTATTTGGGGGATGAATATCCTTTCTACTATGCACATCGTGCCCTCAGCTTGATGCTAACAGGCAACCGACGTATTGTGCAGGTGGTGAAGACCTCCGATGAAACCTACGTGAGAAGGACTCAGGATGATTATGAGGAGGCCCAACAACGTTTTTTTGCCGACCACCCGCCTATTATGAAAATCAGAGTGTTGAGGCTGAAACGGGAGTTGCCACAGGTCTCCTGCAAAGAGTTGCCGTTGGTGAATGGAAAGGGAGAGCCTTTCAGTTGGGATAGTCTGCCGAATCGACGAACTGTGGTGGTGGTGAACGAGTCGCCGCAGTGCCATGCCTGCGAAGAAGGAATTCTCACTTGTCTCAACGATTTGACAGTGCCGGAAGGATCGCTCTATATCGTCGAACGGAAATGTACCGACCAGCTGTGCCGCAGGGAACGGCTGCAAAAAATACAGCAGCAGCTGACCATTCCCTTCATTCCGCTGTATGTGCTTCCCAAAGACGAGGAGCGATTCAGTCAGAATATGGAATTGAGGCATTACCCCTTAGTGTTGCTTGTCGACAAAGAGACTGGGAATGCAGCTATTCTATCTGACAGTCAGCTCTTTCCCGACAATCCAAGTCAAACTGACATCAGACCGGAAGCCCGCCTTGAAATCATCCGCCATCTCCGATGAACACCAATTCATAAAATAGTTGTACCTTTGCACGCTTTTTGCAAAACCTTTGACAGAGAGAATATGGAATACAAGCTGGATTTATCGAAAGTAACGCAATACGACAATTTGGAGTTCGTGGCCAAACAGGTGGTGGAGGGATTCATCACAGGAATCCACAAGAGTCCGATGCATGGTTTTTCTGTGGAGTTTGCGGAGCATCGACAGTACAATGCAGGCGAGCCCACCAAGCATATCGACTGGAAGCTGTACGCTAAAACTGACAAGCTCTTTGTGAAGTGTTACGAAGAGGAGACCAACCTGCGCTGTCATCTCATCATCGATAACTCTTCCTCCATGTACTTTCCACTCCAGAAAAGTTACACACTGGCTTCACCCAACAAAATATTTTTCTCCATCTATGCTGCTGCTGCCATCATGCAGATGCTGAAAAACCAGCGCGATGCTGTCGGTTTGAGCGTATTCTCTGACACCCTTGAGCTGCACACACAGTCGAGGGGCGGTGATATGCACCAGAAGATGATCTACCGTGAGTTAGAAAAACTGCTGCGTCCCATCTCTACCGAGGTAAAGCGTAAGTCGATGGTCACCGACACCCTGCACCGTATCGCCGAGCAGATACATCGCCGCTCGATGGTCATCATTTTCAGCGACATGCTGGAAAGCTGTGCCGACACAGAAGAGCTACTGCTCGCCCTGCAACACCTCAAACACAATAAACATGAGGTGATACTCTTCCATACCTACCACAAAAAGCTGGAATTTGATTTCGCGTTGGAAAACCGCCTCTATAAGTTCATCGACATGGAATCGGGAGACGAACTGAAAATCCATGCTAACCAAATCCGCGACTACTACAAAGCCACTATTGGCGACTACTTCAATGAGCTGAAAGTGAAGTGCGGACAGTACCAGATCGATCTTCTGCCCTGTGATATCACCAAGGGATTCGACCAGATTCTGCTTCCTTATGTGCTAAAAAGGCAGAAAGCGTATTAGCTTCCGACACTCTTATTTCTTGTTCTATTCTTGTATCATCTAATCAAAGACCATTAGAACAAATCGTGCTATGTGCCCTCGAATCTATCATACTAATTTGTCCATTCCGGAATGGTCAGTCTCAGACCGTCCGCGCGAAAAGTACCTCACAAGAGGTGCCGATCATCTTGGGGATGCCGAAGTGCTCGCCATACTCCTGCGCACCGGAACCTCACAGGAGTCGGCCGTTGACCTCGCCAAACGCATCCTCGCCGCCAACGGCAACAGCTTGAACCGTCTCTCGGAGATGAGCGTGGAGGAGCTCACTCGCATCAAAGGGATCGGCAAGGTGAAAGCGGTCACCCTTCAGGCTGCTTTCGAACTCGGACGACGACGACGATCCGCATCAGTAGAAGAAAAAATGAAAATTGGCAGTGTTGAGGATGTCATTGAATTGATGCAAAGTCGGTTGGCTGATGTGGGGCATGAGCAGTTTTGGACAATCTACCTTAATGTCGCGTCTTGTATCCTGCATACTCAGTGCATGGGGACCGGAAGTTTGGACAGAACGATTGTGGATGTTCAGAGGATTATACGGAAAGCATTGGATTTGGGAGCTACTAGGCTGATATTGTGTCACAACCACCCTTCGGGGAACTTGCACCCCAGCAGTGATGACATCAAACTCACCCTTCGAATAAGGGATGCGAGCAAGCTTTTCGACATCAAACTCTTGGACCACATTATTATACATGGCTCAAATTGCTATAGTTTCCTCACAGAGGGGATGCTGTAAGAACAAAGTATAGGCTCTTTGAAAGAATGCCGGAAATGCTATAGGTAAGAGGTCTCTTCTCGGTTGATGGGGCAGGTCATGCATCGCGCTCCTCCACCTCCACGAGGGAGCTCAGAAGCGGCAAAGGTGACTACACACTTCTGGTAGTCAAAGGGATTGACATTGCGATCTACAACGTCCTCAGCTTTCAGGACAGTGAAGCCGGCTTTGTCGAGCGCTTCGATAGTGTGGCTGTTGCGGCGATAACCGATGATATGGTCCTCACCCAGCGCAAAGAAGTTGGCACCGCTATGCCACTGCTCGCGCTGCTGCATCCACTCATCGCTGCCGCCACAGATTACGGGCTCCAGATCAACGCCCTGTGAATGAAGCGCTTGAAGAATATCAGGGTACTCATGATAGGAGATTTTCCCGTTGTCAATCGTAATGAGGGTAGTGGTCATCCCGCTGAAGATGCCGCTTTTGCGTAGCAGCGGCTCATAGGCCATACAGGTATGGGGACCAAGGAAAGTGAACACCATGTCAAGGTGAATGAACGACTCAGGGTGGTGGGGGAGTTGCTGGGCGATGATGCTGAATTTTCCCAGATGGGAATGGGCTTGCATGAGGTAGTCAATGCCTT
Source organism: Bacteroidales bacterium (assembly GCA_017962845.1). GTDB lineage: Bacteria > Bacteroidota > Bacteroidia > Bacteroidales > WCHB1-69 > UBA1756. Next base: position 20,225 of record JAGCUN010000009.1, read on the forward strand.
CGCGGTTGGTGCGGATGCCGTTGCCTACGCAGAGCAGGTCGTTGCGGACAATCTGTACATCGCCGCCTTCGGTACGGGCGGTGGAGCATGCTTCCTGCGCACAGAACGTGTCGGCTTGAAAGAATTTCTCGAAGATAGCGCGATAAATCAGCGACTCCCGCTCGCGCACATGGAAGGCCATCGTATGAATCAGCGCGCGGTCGTGCACACAGGAGGCGGCATCACGGGTAAAGAAAAGGTTGTAGAGAGGCTTGAGCAAATATCTTCCTTCTGCAAAGTTTTGAGAATCAATGCCATCGCGGAAGCGGAACCCCTCAATCAATTCATCAGCCAACTGATCAGGTGAATGACTGAGCAGTTCGTCAACCAAAAAATCACAACCATCAATGGCACAGCTCTTTCTCACCAACGGCTCTGCAATCGTCGGCTCCGTAAGAATCTCTGCAAGCAAGTCGCGTACCTGAAAAGTGCGGGTGCATTTTTCGAAAACCCCACGGAAATATCGGTACTCATCCGTCACAATATTGTGGTTGAGGATGTCGCTGTACAAAGCCTCATTCGCATTCTCAGGAGTCATGGCCTCTATCTCGGGGCCAGGAGTGTGCAGCAATACTGCGTTCAATCTACCAATTTCAGAATAGAGTCGGACGGGTATCTTTTCTTGTGCCATAAATTCGTGTTATGAAGTTTCTTTAAAATTCAGAGTGCAAAAATACGTGATTTTTTGGGATTTTCCACTATTTTTTTGTTGCGTAAAAACTATTATGTAAAAAATTAAAATAGCGCCTTCACAAAAAAGAATCCCATAACACCCACCGTTATCAGTTTCAAAACAATGCCGGTCATCAGGCCAATAAATGACCCCGCCCCCGCCTTTAAAGCCAGTTTGAAAGATTTGATCCCTTTCTTTCTTTGAGCAATCAACTCACCGATTACTCCCCCAATAAAGGGTCCCAGTATGATTCCCCAAATTCCGTAGAAAAGTCCTATCACCAAACCAATTGTACTTCCCCATACTCCTGCTTTAGATCCCCCCATCAGCTTTGTTCCCCATACAGGTACCACTGTATCAATAACTTGTACTACAACAGTAATGATTCCCCATATCAATAGGAATCCCCAGCTGAATTGTACCCTGTCGGTAAAATGAAGGAACCAAAATCCAGCATATGCAATGGGAACCCCTGGAAGAACGGGTACAACGCACCCTATTAAACCTACTATTAGGCAGATGAAACCTAAGATTATCAGTAAAATATCCATATCATTGTCTCGATAAATCTACAATATTGATTTTGCTGCGTGTCGGGTCAATACGCGTCACCTCCACATGTACGGGAATATGCTCCTTTACCGCTTCCACATGGCTGATAATGCCGACACGCTTACCGTTCAACTTCTGCAACCGCGCTAACATGTTCAGTACAGTCTCTAACTCGTTGCTGCTTAGGTTGCCAAAGCCTTCGTCGATGAACAGGATGTCGATGCTGAACCCTTTACGGTTAATGGACGACAAAGCTAATGCCAGCGATAATGATACCAAGAAACTCTCGCCGCCGCTCAGTGTATCTACCGGGCTCTCGGTCTCGCCCTGGTACAGGTCGCGCAAACTCAGGGTAAGCGTGCCAGGGATGCAGTCGAGACGGTACCGCTGCGTCAGCTCTTTCAGGTATTCGTTGGCGTTGCGCACAAGGTTCTGTAACAGAAAACTCTGCGCCACATTGCGGAAGGCAGCACCATCGTTGGTGCCGAATAACCCCGAGAGTCTTTTCCATTGGTTTGCCGTATGTTGCAGTTTCTCAAGTTGTTTTTCCTTGCCCAATACCATCTGCTTGTTCAGCTCGTTCAGCTTGAGTCGCCCCTGTGCCTCCCCCTGTGTAGCCAACAGCTGGTTGGCTTCTGCCTCTACCTGCTGCATCTGCTCTTTCAGAATTTCGATGTTTTCCCCGTCGGTTAATTCGGGATGTGGAGCCTCGCGCACCTCTGCCAGCACTCTGTCGGCTTGCTGTAATGCGCTTTTGGCTGCCTCAAAAGCCTTTTCTTGTTGCTGATGGTCTTCGATATAATCTTGATTGATAGATTGTTTGCTGATTTCTTCTATGCGTTGTCGGCTCAGTTCGGGATGCAGCTGCAAGAATTGTCTCAACTTCTCTTCATTAGCGGCCAGGTCGTTGTGGCATTGCGTAATCATCACGTGCAGTCGGTCGGCACTCTGCGCCAGCTGCCGCCATCGTTCGGGAACATCCGTGCCCGACAGCCGCTCTTCGGTAGGCGTTGCCCAGTCAGCCCATTGCTCCAGAATTTTGTTACGATTTTCTTCAATGACGTGCAAATGAGATTGTTGAGTTTCAATTTCTTGAGAAAGTTTTTCCGCATTTTTCTCCCTTTCAACAAAGTTCTCTGCACCCTCTTTCAATTTTTGGGCGAAAATCTTAGGATCTTCCTCCCATTCCTTCCTCCATTCTTTCCAACTTATCAGCTTCTCAGCGGCTTTCAATTCTGCTTCCGCTTCCTTCCGCTCGTCGCGGGTGCGCCCCTCGTACGCGCTGATGTTGCTTTCGCACTCCTTTACACTGTGAGCGCTCTTCTCGACATCCAGTTCTGACTTCTTCTCCTTCTGTATCAGGTTGTTGATGAATTCCTTTTGGACAAGAATGTTTTTCGACTGCTCGTTGACCTTGTTCTGTCGCTCCAGGAGATCTTTTTTCTGCTTTAAGATGCCTTCTTCTTGTTCAGCAATGGTTTCTAGTAAATTTTCAATATTTTGATTGATAGGGATTTGAATGACCTTACAAGCCGCAGAAACATCATCGGTCGCGGTCTGCTGTCTCTTTTTTAATTCCTCCTTCTTTCCCTCTAAGATTTGAATGGTTTCCTGATATTTTTTTGCCAGCTGTTCCGAGGCTTTCATCTGACTGGTAGTATCGGTGAGGCGCTCTTCTGCCTGTTTTACGTTCTGCTTTTGTGGTTCGATGGCCGCAAGGAGAGGCGCAGTATCCATCAGTTGTTCAATGGTGTGGCCACAAACGGGACAGGTGTCGCCAATGTGCAGTTGCGCCCGCAGCGTGTCGGCAGCATCGCCGAGCGCCAGCGAGGTCTTCTCGAGCAGCTCTTTAGCTCTTGCCAGTTCGTTCTTCCGCTCTTCGGCAATAGACTCTAACTGCCTGATTTTAACCTTCTCGTCGGATAGGGCTTGTAGGTTTTGCTGGAGATTTCCATCATTCTCTGAAACGCTCTCATGAAGACTCTTCAGGTTGTTGCAGCATTGACGGGCGGTATTCAACAGCTGCCGATGGCGTTCGTTTTCTTCGTTGGCCTTTTCCAAATCTTCAGGATGCAGCTCGTCAAGTTGTTGTTGCAATTTTTGTTCCAACTCCTGTGCCTTTTTTACCTCTTCTGCACATTTTTTCTGTGCGGCTACATAAACTTCTGCCCTCTTTTTCAGTTCAGGAAGTTCATTCTCAGCAGTTTGCTTCTGTTGGGTTACTTGTCCTGCCGTTTCATTATGCTTCAAGGCATTGGCCAGATGGGCAAGAATCGTTTGTACATTGCGGTACATTTCGCTGTGCGGCTCGTCGGCCACTATCTGTTTTTTCAACGCATCAAGCTCCAATTGCGATTGCAATAGCTTGTCTTTAAAGCTGTTCAGCATTTTTGAAGCTGTCTCGAATTGCTGTTTGCCTTTGACAATCTGCTCAGTTTCAAGTGTGTTCTGTTTGTTATGCAAATCCACAATCTGATGCAGAAGGTATCGACCTTCACTACTCTTGTTCCAATCGCTGATGAGTTTGCTTTCATTCTGAAAATCAGTACTTTCAACTACTGCTTTCAACTGTTGAAATTTTTCATCAGCTTTCGTTCGATTGTTTTCCGCATCATGGATTCGGATGAGCCATTGCGTTTTTTCAGTCAACCTCTTTTTTTGATTGTTTAAGAGAGAAAGACGTTCGTTGCAATGGGTGATTTTGTCGTTTAATTCTGTAATTTCTTCGTTGTTAAGAAGTTGTGCTCCTTTGATCTCGGCTTCGAGGGTGGTGTACTCCTTTTCTTTTTCCTTATAGATTTTGGCGATTTCGCTGCCTACTGTAGAATAGATGTCGGTTTGGGTAAGTTTTTCTAAAATGGCCGATTTTTCGTTCTCCTTACTTTTGAGGAATTGGGTGAACTGCCCTTGCGCGAGGAGGGTGGTTCGGCAGAATTGCTGGAAGTCGAGGCCCACGGCAGTCTCTTTGATTCTCTTCTCAATCTCTTTCTTGTTGCCGATGGTTTCGATGCCGCAGGTGAGCGTGTGGGTGGATTCGCGCAGGGTGTGGTTGCGGGTGCGGCCGCAACTCCATCTGGCCGTATAGTGCTTGCCATCAGAGCCTTCGAAATCCAGCTCTACACTTCCCTCATTCGTGCCGTGCCGCAGCAGGTTACGTGGATCTTTGGCCGTCACGTTGTCATATCCATAGTTGCGTTTGTCATCTGGTGCTTGGCTCAACCGCGGTGTGTTGTTGTAGAGGGCGAGACAGATGCTGTCCAAAATGGTGCTTTTCCCCGTACCCATGTCGCCACAAATCAGAAATCGCGAGGTAGAGGCCAAAAGGCCTTCATCGAAACGAATTTCCGCTTCTTCAATCGAAGCTATATTTTTGATTTTTAATAAAATGAGTTTCATTTTGAAAGAATTACTTACTCCTTTTCGTTGTTATTTTGTACTCTACGAATGGCCTCTTCCAGCATTCCCACCATCTCTTGGTCCATCTCTTCGTGATACTGATTTTGATAATAAATTTTCGCCATCTCCAGCGGCGCAGGCATGTTGTCGGGATCGAAGGAGTGGGGTTGGGAAGATTTTGTATCTTCTTTTTGTTCAGGAAGTTCTGTCTTGATGCAACAATACTCGGCGGCTTTTCCTTGCAGGGCTTGTTGGATGGTGACGATGTGATTGGGGGGCATCGGACCGTTCAACAGCACATGAAGCCTCAAGTACGATTTTTCATCATCGGGCAAAGCCTCGATCTCGGCAATAACCTCGTTGAAAGGCTTTGCCTCCTGAGGAATAGTAAGCAACGGGCGACAATTTTTGATGGAAATATGCTGTATTTCAGGTTGCTGATTCTTGATAAGATGAGCGATGGTGACTCCATGATTGCCATGCTCATCGAAGTGGAGGGTGAGGGGAGTGCCGCAGTAGCGGGCGGCTGGACCGTTGCCGGCGAGGGTTTGTGGCTGGTGGATGTGGCCAAGGGCGAGGTAGTCATATCCCGTGCCGAAGGTGTCCTGCCCCACGGTGTCGATGCCGCCGATATAGTTGTTGAAGTCGTGGCCGGCAAAGTTGCTGCCCGTAACGGCTGTGTGGGCGGTCAGTACCACGGGAAGTCCCTGCGGGTTTTGGCGGGCCGCCTCATCCAGCAGCGATTGGTAGAAGTATGGCTGACGTTTCTCTTGAGGAACTTCTTCCGACAATACGGGAAAAGCGCTATCGTAGATGTGCGGAACGGCAATGATGTATCCGAGAAGCCCCCCGTCTCCATCTTTCACCGGCACGATGTGGCGACTCAGGTTGACGCTCCCGTCGGCGTTCCGCTCCACCTGCCCGACAACCCGGATGTTCAGTCGCTCCCAAACCTTCCCTTCCAGTTGCAGCGACGACTTGCTGTCGTGGTTGCCCGCTGTGATGACCATCTGGATGTCAGGGTAGCAGTCATGGATTTTCAGTAGCGTTTCGGTATAGAGTTCCCGTGCCCAAAGCGGCGGCTGCGGACGGTCGAAAATGTCGCCGCAAACCACCATTGCATCCGGTCGCTCGCGGTCGATGAGGGTCACCAGTTGGTCGAGAAAATCGCGCTGCTCCTCCTCACGGTCATGGTCGTGCAACGTGTGTCCGAGATGCCAGTCGCTGGTATGAAGGATTTTCATAAATGTTGATTTAGAGGTGGTTAATGGACGTGTCGTTCGAGTTGACACGATATTTTTTTCGCCGTCAAAGATACACTTTTTCATTGGTATTTTTTCAAGAAAAGCAAATTAATAAAAAAATGAAAGTGTGGTGGGGCTATTTCAGGGAAAACACGTATTTTTGCACCTAATTTTATAAGAAAAAAAGAATGAGCACTTTCTTGGGAACGATCACTTGGAATGTGAGCCCTGTGGCCATATCTATTGGCAGTTTGCAAATACGTTGGTATGGAATTCTGCTGGCGATTGGGTTCGTTTTGGCGTATGTGACGTTGCAAAAAATTTGGAAAAAAGAGAATATTTCGCAGAAGTTGCTCGACCGTTTCGCCATCTGGACCATTATCTGGTGTGTGGTGGGTTTGCGGCTCTGCCACTGCCTGGTTTATGGCACCGATTATTATTTGACGGCAGCCCACTGGCACGAAATCTTGTTACCCGTAGATGAAAATTGGCATTTTATTGGTTATCAAGGCCTTGCCAGTCATGGAGGAGCCATCGCCATGCTGCTGTGGACCATCTATTTCTGTTATAAGAAAAAGATGAACTTCTTCTGGCTGCTCGACCGTATGTGCATCGCTATCCCCGTTGCGGCGGCCTTCGTGCGTTGTGGCAACCTGATGAACCATGAGATTGTGGGCACCATCACTACCGTGCCGTGGGCCTTCGACTTTACTGAGGGCGGTCCTGGCGTGGCGGGAACTTTCCGCCATCCGGCACAGCTTTACGAAGCACTGGTCTATCTCACTCTTTTCATCGGATTGGTCATCTATTATTTCAAATTCTCAAAAGGAAATGTCGCTCCTGGCCGTACTTCTGGCATCATGGTCACGACCATCTTTGTCGCCCGCTTCTTCATTGAATTTGTGAAAGCCGATCAGGAAGCCAAAGAGGCCGAAATGGCGCTCAACCTCGGACAGCAGCTCAGCATCCCATTGGTCTTGTTGGGTGTCGGACTGATTGTTTATTCTATCATCAAAAAAGATAAAATTCCTCATTATATCGAAAAATAACACTCCACCTCATTAACCTTTAACTTGTTGTTTTTATGGAAGAAAAAGATTTCCGTGTGGGCACACGCATCAACCACGAAAAATACGGCGAAGGCATCATCAGTCAGAATGGCAATCTGACGATTAAGGTGCTGTTTGTTCGTGGCGGTGGCGAAATCGAGTTCTCGAAAGCCAACGTTTCCTATGAAGTGCTGGCGCAGAGCGAATTGCCTGATGACGGCCAGCCGCGCCTGAATGTCAAAGAGTTCGAGCGGATGCTCGCGATGGTGCTCAACCAATATAACGCCATCGAATATAAAGCGGAATTGGGCAAGAAATGGGAAGGCGGCACCATGATTTTGCAGCCCGCCAACCCCGAACTCAAGCCCAAGGAGATTCCCATCGAAACTTTTTTCCACAAGATTGTGATGATGCGCGACCGTCTCCGCGTGCTCGAGCAGAACATCAACAGCCATCCCACCCTCACCGATGAAGAAAAGGTGAACCTCCAGCAATATATCACCCGCATCTACGGTTCCATGACCTCCTTCAACATCCTTTTTGATGACAAAAACGACTACTTTGTCGGCAGTAAACTATAATTTTCATTCTTAAATTTTCAATTTTCCACTTTCAATTTTCAATTTAAAGATGATCCAGAGAATTCAATCCCTATTGTTGTTCGTCGCCGCAGTGATTTCTGTTGTGGTATGTTTTATTAATGTCGGTCATATCGACCAGCAGATTGGCGGTGAAATGATGAAGTTTTACCAGTTTGATTCCTTTACTTTGCAGAAATTGGATGCCAACAACCAGATGGTATCTGTGATGCATACCACATACATTGCTTTATTGTGGATCGCCTCCGCCATTTTGTCGATGGTCACGATCTTCTTCTACAAAAAACGCCCGCTCCAAGTCAAGCTCAACGGTATCAATATGCTGGTCATGCTGGCCGCTTTGGTGGTGATGCTGTATGTATATCCCAATCTTGTCTTCGAGAAGCAGGAGTGGTTCAAGGCTGGAATGGTGGTCAATTTCAATTATTGGATACTGATGTCCTTGGTGCCGGCCGTCTGCCTCTTCTTTGCCAACCGTGCCATCAAAAACGATGAGAAAAAGGTGCGTGCCGCCGATCGTTTGAGATAAATATTGTATAGCGTATGTTCGATTTCATCAGTTTCGGTATTGCGGATTGCATCGACATCCTGTTGTTTGCCATCATCCTGTACTATTTGTATAGGCTGCTGCGCGGAACGGCTGCGATTCGTATTTTCTGGACGATTGCCATTCTGTATATCCTTTGGAAAGTATTGAGCGCCATGCACTTCAATTTGGTGAGTGGTGTCGTGGGACAGATTCTGAGCGTGGGTATTGTGGCTATTATCATTGTGTTCCAGCCAGAAATCCGCAAGTTTTTGCTGATGATTGGCAATGCCCGTATCCTCACGATGTTCCGTTTCAGAAAGAAAGAGGATATGCTCTATATGCCGGAAATCAACGCGGTGGTACGTGCATGCCGCCGTATGTCGAACTCCAAGACCGGCGCACTCATCGTTTTTGAGAAGAAAACGCCATTGGACGAGTGTATTGCCACTGGCGAAAAACTCGATGCCATCGTCTCCCGCGAGCTGATTGAGAATATCTTTTTCAAGAATAGTCCGTTGCATGATGGGGCGCTCATCATCCGCAACCATCGTATTGCGGCAGCACGTTGTATTCTGCCCGTCTCCGACCGCGAGGATATTTCCACCGACCTCGGACTGCGCCACCGCTCCGCTATCGGCGTCACCGTGCTGAGCGATGCGGTCGTGGTGGTGGTCTCCGAGCAGACCGGCAGCATCTCGCTGTGCCGCGGCGGCGATATCACCCACGGCATCTCGCCCGTGGTGCTCGAAACCATGCTGAAAGATATTTTTGTCAATAAAAAAGAGCCCGTCTCGACGGAAAAAGTGGAGGAGAATGCCCATGAATAGTAACCTTGACCCCTCACCCAGACGGCTCTCGGCTGCCGAGAAGGAGTTTGAGAAAGCCATCCGCCCCGCCGATTTCCACAACTTCTACGGACAGGCGAAGGTGATAGAGAACATCATCGTGTTTGTGCAGGCGGCCCGCGCCCGCGGCGAAGCCCTCGACCATGTGCTGCTGCACGGTCCTCCCGGTCTCGGCAAGACCACCCTCTCGCACATCATCGCCAACGAGATGGGCGTCAACCTCCGCGTCACCTCCGGCCCCGTCATCGACAAGCCGGGCGACCTCGCCGGACTGCTCACCAATCTCGAACCCAACGATGTGCTGTTCATCGACGAGATTCACCGCCTCTCACCCGTTGTGGAGGAGTACCTCTACTCGGCTATGGAGGACTATAAGATTGACATCATGATTGAGTCGGGGCCCAGCGCACGCAGTGTTGAACTTGCCCTTAGTCCGTTCACCCTCGTGGGCGCCACCACCCGTTCGGGACTGCTCACCGCTCCGCTGCGCTCCCGCTTCGGCATTAACCTGCGCCTGCAATACTACGACGCGCCCACCCTCGCCCGCATTCTGAAACGCTCCGCCGGCATCCTTAACATCGAGCTTTACGACGATGCCGCACTCGAAATCGCCAGCCGCAGCCGTGGCACCCCACGTATCGCCAACCTGTTGCTGCGCCGCGTGCGCGACTTTGCCCAGATCAAAGGTAACGGCATCATCGACCTTCCCATCGCCCGCGTCGCCCTCGAAGCCCTCAACGTCGATCAGCATGGCCTCGACGAGATGGACAACCGTATCCTCGGCACCATCATCGACAAGTTCAAAGGCGGCCCCGTCGGACTCACCACCATCGCCACGTCGGTGGGCGAAGATGCCGGAACCATCGAAGAGGTTTATGAACCCTTCCTCATTCAAGAAGGCTACATCATGCGCACCCCCCGCGGCCGCGAGGCTACCGAATTAGCTTACAAGCATTTGGGAAAATTCCGCTTCAGCAGCGACGGCACCCAAGCCGAACTGTTCTAAACCCACCTTTATTGTTTTACCACCTTGACGGTTGCACTGCCCGCAGCGGTGTGCAGACGACAAAGGTACATGCCCGCCGGCAATTGTGCGAGGTCAACCTCCGCAAAGTGACTGCCCGCCGACTGGCTCCCCTCTGTTTGGTGAAGCATCGTGCGCCCCGTCAGGTCGGTGACGAACACCTCCACGTTGGAACTTTCTGCCAGCTGATACTGCAGCATCATTCTGTCAGACACAGGGTTGGGATAGGCGTGCAACTGCGGCGCTACAACGATGTTGTTGACCGATACAGTGGCGGCATTCGCATACTCCAACAGCATCGCAAGGTTGTATTTCGCCACATGAGCGAGGTAATCGTAATTGTTTGAGTCGGCTACGTCGTGATCGGTATGGTAGGAGGTGGAGAAAATATTCTCAATGGCAAAAACTGCACGGAAACCTTGCTGATAGTAGGCATAACTGTCGCTACGTTGGGCATCGTCGTTGGCGTTGCTGGAAGGAATATAAGGTTCTATATCAGTATATTGCGTGCAAATTTCGGCGGCACGAGCTACAATATCCAGCGCATTACTGTACCAGTGCAAAGTAAGTCGCCAATCATCTGTGGGCTGGTAGCTCACCATGTCGTTGTTCAGCATCACGGCGATTTTCTCACCCGCATCCTGCCGCACCCATGCGTCGTGAACGCTGCCGAAAAGCCCGAGTTCCTCACCGTCGTAGGCCATGAAATGAACCGGGCGCGAAAACTGGAGGCCATGCAGATGGCAGATACGGGCCATCTCCAACATCACCGCCACGCCCGAGGCATTGTCGTCGGCCCCCGGCGTATAGGAAAGCAAGTTCATTCCCGGATCCATCGCGATGGCATCCAAGTGGGCACCTATCAGCACCAACGAGTCGTCGGCCTGCGCAGACGGAGCCAAGATTCCTTTCACATTGTAAAACAGCTGGTCGTACGGCCCTCCAATCCAATGATTTCCAGACTCATGGAAAGTGTCCACGATGGCAGGAATGCCGTAAGCGTTCAATCTGCCTGCCACATATTCCGCCACATTCTGGTTGCCTCCTTCCCGCAGGGCATAGCGGTTCCCAAAATTCTGCAGATCCAAAACGGTCTGGCGCAGACTGTCGGCGTTGATGTCGGCCATCAGCGTCTCTATGTCAACGGTGGGACACTGGGCGTGAAGCTGGAGGGTGAGCGATAAGCTGAAAGTCAGGAAAAAGGCAAGGATTTTTTTCATGGTAATGATTATTTGGTGAGAATAAAGTCCACAGCTTCAAGCATGGAGGTGAAGTAGTGGAATCTCATATTTTCGATATAAGTTTTCTCAATCTCGTCGATGTTCTTCTGGTTGGCGGAAGAGAGCACGATGTCGTAGATGCCGGAGCGCTTGGCAGCCAGCACCTTCTCGTTGAGGCCGCCCACCGGCAGCAACTTCCCGCGCAGGGTGATCTCGCCGCTCATGGCCAGGTTGGAGCGCACCTTGCGGCCGGTGAGACACGACACCATCGCCGACAGCATGGTAATGCCCGCAGAAGGACCATCTTTCGGAGTAGCGCCTTCCGGAACATGAACATGTATATTGTTTTCTTGCAGTGTTTTACTGTCAATATTGAAGAAAGAGGCGTGCGATTTGATGAACTCATGGGCGATGGTGGCCGACTCCTTCATCACATCGCCGAGGTTGCCGGTCATGGTCAGAATGCCCTTGCCGGGTGAAGTGACGCACTCGATGAAAAGAATCTCACCGCCCACCGATGTCCAGGCCAAGCCCGTAGCCACCCCGCAGGTGTCGTTGTCCAACGAATCCTCCTTCTGGAAGATGGGCGCGTGCAAGATTTCCAGCAGGTCATTTTCCGTCACCTTCTTCTCCAACGTATTGTCCTGCACATATTTCGCGGCCTTGTGGCGGATAATCTTCGCAATCGTCTTCTCCAATGTTCTCACTCCCGACTCACGGGTATATTCGCCAATGATTTTCGCAATAATTTTTTCTGAAAAAGAAAGAGAAGTTTTCTTCAATCCATTTTCAATCAATTGTTTAGGAATGAGATGTTTTTTTGCGATATTGATTTTTTCTTCCAAATAATAACCCGAAATGTCAATCACCTCCATACGGTCGATGAGCGCCGGGGGAATGGTGTTAAGCGAATTGGCGGTGGCAATAAACAGCACTTTCGACAGATCGTAGCCAATTTCAAGGTAATTGTCGTAGAAAGAGGAATTCTGTTCGGGATCCAATACTTCGAGCAATGCCGCCGACGGGTCGCCTTGAACATTCATTCCCAACACTTTATCAATCTCATCCAACACAAAAACGGGATTGGAAGTGCCGGCTTTCTTAATGCTTTGGATGATGCGGCCGGGCATGGCACCGATGTAGGTTTTGCGGTGGCCACGGATTTCCGACTCGTCGCGGAGACCGCCTAACGAAACTCGTATATACTTGCGTTGCAGCGCATCAGCGATGGAGCGCCCTAACGAGGTCTTGCCCACCCCGGGAGGGCCGACCAGACAGATGATGGGCGACTTCATGTCCTGCTTCAGCTTCAGCACAGCGATATATTCAATGATACGCTCCTTCACCTTCTCCAAACCATAATGGTCGTGGTCGAGCACCTTGCGGGCACGTTTCAGGTCGAAATCGTCCTCCGAATATTCATTCCACGGCAGATCCACCAGCAGCTCCAAGTAGTCGGCCTGCATGGCAAAGTCGGGCGATACGTGGTTGGAGCGCTTCAGTTTGTTGAGCTCGCGTTCGAAAACATCCTGTACCTCCTTACTCCACTTTTTATCTTTCGCCTTCTCTTTCAGTTTGTTATATAATTCATCCACCGGCGACTCACCCAGCTCTTTCTGGATGGTCTTCATCTGCTCGTTGAGGATGTACTCCTTCTGCTGACGGTCGAGCTCCTGCTTCGATTTATCCTGAATCTGTGCCTTGAGTTCAAGAATCTGAATTTCCTTGTTCAAGTATTTGAGCACGATGTCGGCGCGTTCGATGATGTCAGGAATTTCCAAAATACGCTGTTTCTCAGCTACTTTCAAACTAAGATAAGAGGCCAGGAAGCTGATGAGGAAGGAGGGACTGTCGATATTGTTGATGGCGACGGTGGCCTCGCGGGGCAGCTGCGGCGAGAGGGAAATCATGTTGGCGGCCACATCACGGATGGAGCCGATGAGGGCTTTGAACACCTTGCGGCTGCGGATGGAACGGTCGTAGTCATTGGTGAAATACTCACCTACGACTCCCGTCAGATAAGGCTCCACAGAGGTGATCCCAATCAGATCGAACCGTTTGATACCCTGCACAATAATGGTGATATTACCATCGGGCAGTGTGATGAAACGCAGGATGTGCGCCATCGTCCCTACGTGGTAAAGATCTTCGTACATAGGGTCTTCCACCTCATTATCCTTCTGGGTGACGATGCCGATGGGCTGTTCGCTGCGCGAGAAATCCTGCACCAGCTTGATGGATTTGGCTCTCCCCACGGTGATGGGGATGACCATGCCAGGAAACAGCACGGTGTTGCGCAACGGCAGTATCGGGAGTGTATCGGAAACCTTCTCCTTGCGGATACGATCCTCGTCTTCCGCGGTAAACAGCGGGATGAAGTTGGAGTCGGGTCCAAGGAGGTCGGGCATAAGAAAGTCGTTAAAAGTATTCATTTCTTTAATTTTCGCTATATGAAGTTATTTCATAAACCCTTTTGAGCAGGTTTTGTTCAATGGAGTCAAAATCTTTGTGCCGGCGGCCCATCACGATGCGGGCGGTCTCGAAGAGTTTGTCGAGGTTGTGCGGCTCGTAGGTGTGACCAGGCGTACCGAACGAGAAGGAGGGCACGAACTTGGGGTGGAAGCCGGTGCCGAAAAGTCCGCAGCCCACGCCCACCACCGTGCCGGTGTTGAACATCGAGTTGATGCCGCATTTGGAGTGGTCGCCCATGATGAGGCCGCAGAACTGGAGGCCGGTGTCCTCCATCTTGCGGGTGGCACCGTTCCACAGGCGCACGGGCGAGTAGTTGTTCTTGAGGTTCGAACAGTTGGTGTCGGCGCCGAGGTTGCACCACTCGCCGATGACCGCGTTGCCGATAAAGCCGTCGTGGGCCTTGTTGGAGTAGCCGAGGAACACAGCGTTGCTGAGCTCGCCGCCCGCCTTGCAGTGCGGACCGAGGGTGGTGGCGCCGTAGAACTTGGCATCCATCTTGGCGACGGCGTGCTCGCACAGGGCGATCGGACCGCGCAAGCGGCAACCCTCCATCACTTCGGCATCGCGACCAATGTAGATGCTTCCCTCGCGGGTGTTGAGGGTGGCGCACTCCACTGTGGCGCCCTCTTCGATGAAGATGCGACTCGGGTCACCGATGACTACGTTGGTGGTACTTAGCGGCTGGGAGGTGCGGCCGGCCGTCAGCAGGGCAAAGTCGTTCTCAATCTCCTGACCGTTATACATAAATATATGATAGGGACGAACCACCATGTCGTACGGACCGGTATAGTTCACCTGGCGCAGCGGGAGTGCGGAGGTGGGATGGGTGAGGTAGCCATCGAAGAAGTTGCGCAGGTTGGCCGCGTCGGCAGTGCGGAAGGCCAGCAGGGTGTTTTCATCATAAAGAGCCTCTTCGAGTTGCAGGTTCTGCACCGCGTCTAACAGCTGGTCATTAGGGAGTAATGCGCCGGAAATCAGCAGGTTGTCGTCGCTGGTCTGCAAAGGAAATTTCTCCTGAAGGTAGCTTCGGGTGAGGGTGGAAGAGGGTTGCAGACGGTGTTCCCATTTCTCGCGGAGGGTAAGGATGCCCACGCGTAGGTCGGCGGCCGGACGGGTATAGGTGAGCGGCAATAGGTGCGAGTGACACCAGCTATCAAACAGGATGAGGTTCATAAGTGGTTGTTTTATAGACAAAAAAAGCGGCTTTTCGGATTGAAAAAGCCGCTGCAAAGATATGATATTTTTTTGATTATTCAGCTTTCTTTGCGGGATGCTTGGCATATTTGTTGCGGAACTTGTCAACGCGACCAGCGGTGTCCACAAGTTTCATCTTGCCAGTGAAGAAGGGATGAGAGGTGTTGGAAATTTCCAATTTCACCAACGGATATTCGTTACCGTCTTCCCAAACAATCGTGTCTTTCGTTTTTACAGTTGATTTCGTCAAAAACGCAGTTTCGTTCGACATATCTTTGAAAACAACCGTTCTGTACTCCTTAGGATGAATGTCTTTTTTCATTATCTTAACCTTTAAAATTCTCTTTTTGATTTTGGGCTGCAAAAATACAACTATTTTTCATTCTGACAATGCGGTAGAAAAAGTTTTTTCAAAAAAATATTTAGAGGAAAAATGTGGTGAGAATTCTTGTTTTTCAAACCATTTCACATTTTTTTGTATTTTTGCGGATGACAATTGAATGACGATGACCCTCCCATCCATGGAAAAATCGGTGTTGATAATCCGCCACAAACGTCGCTGGTACGAGCTGAAACTGCCGCATGCTGTGTTCATCAACGGGCAATTTCTCGGCATGGTGAAGGATCGTGATGTGCGCGTCATCGCGCCAGCGGGCAGTTACAGTTTGAGGGTGCAGTTCGGCGGGCGCATCCCGATAGGGAAGCGTGGCAAGAGCATCGATCTGTCGGTATCTTCCACCGAGCAGGTGCAGCTGTCGCCGCAGAAAGAGATGGTCTGCGAGTTTCACGACCGCGAGCGCATCTGGAACCTCCTGTTCGACATCGACTTAATCGTCTGGCTGGTCTCGCTATTCGTCACCATGCCGCCGCTGTATCGCATCATTTCCGATGTGTTCTTTGCGGTATGGCTGGTGCGGCTCATCATCATCAGAAAAAAATATTACAAGATCAATTTATACTAACAAACCATCCCAAACTTCCGAATGGAATGTAAATTTGTTGTATCTTTGCGGCAATGAATCTCAAGCCACGACAGTGTCTAATTAACAATAAAAAAACAACCGAATTATGCTGTTTCAGAAAAATATCGTCCGAAAATATCTTACCGCACTGCCGAAGGAGCAGACAAACGAGGCTTGGAGCCAATATCAGCAATACTTTCTCAACCCCGCCATCCAGCAGAATATCCTCCAGTCGAAGGAGGAACAGTTTCAAGAGGGTTTCTTGAGAGAGCTATTCGTGAAAATTCTGGGCTATACGCTCAATCCTTCTCCCGACTATAATTTGATTACCGAACAGAAAAATGAGGCCAACTCCAAGAAAGCCGATGGTGCTATACTTTTGGATGGGAAAGTGATCGGCATCATCGAACTGAAAGACCACAAAACCACCGACCTTGCTAAAATTGAGGCACAGGCTTTCGGTTATAAGAGCCAGCATGTGGGCACGCGGCTGGTCATTATCTCCAACTTTGAAAAGTTGCGCCTCTATATCGACAATGCCGTGGAGTATCGCGAATGGAATCTATTCTCGCTGACGGAGGACGAGTTCCGCGAGCTCTATCTCTGTCTCGCATGGCCGCAGGTGAAAGCTGGAATCGCGCTGCAGATGAAGAGTGCCTCGGTGTCGAGTGAAGACCAAATCACCAAATCGCTCTACAAAGACTATTCCGAGTTCAAGCGCGTGCTTTTTGCCGATATAGTGGAGCACAATCCCGATTACGACAAGTTGTTGCTCTTCAAGAAGACACAGAAACTCCTTGACCGTCTGTTGTTTATCTTCTTCGCGGAGGATTGCGGATTGTTGCCCCCCAACTCAATGATGCAGATTATCGACCAGTGGGAGAAGTTGAAAGAGATGGACGAATACCGTCCGTTTTACGACCGTGTGAAGAAGTATTTCGGCTATATGAACACAGGGTTCCAAGGCAAGAAATACGAAATTTTCGCCTACAACGGCGGTCTCTTCAAGCCTGACGAGGTGCTCGACAACATCCTTATCTCCGACGAGCCCTTGGTGGCACACACCAAACGGCTCTCCACGTATGATTTTGAGAGCGAGGTGGATGTGAACATTCTCGGTCATATTTTTGAAAACTCCCTCTCCGAGATCGAGGAGGTGACGCAGCAGATCAAGGAGGAGGCGCTTCCAAGTGCGGAGAGCAAAACCACCTCCAAACGCAAGCAAGACGGCGTGTTCTACACACCGCAATACATCACGAAATACATTGTGGAGAATACGGTGGGACGCCTCTGTGCCGAAAAGAAATCGGAATTGGGAATCGTTGACGAAGAGTATTTTTCCGATAAGAAACGTCTGAAGGAAACCCGAAAGCGCCTGATGGAGCAGTTGCAACAATATCGTGAGTGGTTGTTGCAGATCACTATCTGCGACCCCGCTTGCGGCAGCGGTGCCTTCCTGAACGCCGCCCTACAGTTCCTGATGAACGAGCACCGGCTCATTGACGAGATGGAGGCCAAGGTGACGGGCGCAAACATTGTTTTTCAAAATGTGGAGAACAGCATTTTGGAGAACAACCTCTTTGGGGTGGACATCAACGAGGAGAGCGTAGAGATTGCCCAGTTGGCCCTCTGGCTGCGCACTGCCAAGCCCCACAGGAAGCTCAACACGCTGAACCAGAACATCAAATGCGGCAACTCCCTCATCAGCGACCCCGCCATCGCCGGAGACAAGGCTTTCAACTGGCAGGAGCAGTTCCCGAAGGTGTTTGAGAAGGGCGGCTTTGATGTGGTGATAGGGAACCCGCCGTATGTCAATGCTATTGAATTGAAAAAGAGTTATTCCGACGAAGAATACAATTATCTGAAAAAACACTATTCTACAGCAAAAGGAACTGTCGATTTATATATTTACTTCTTTGAGAAGGGACTAACCCTGCTTAAACCCTATGGAGTGCTTGCATATATTACCCCAAACAGATATTTATCAGCAAGTTATGGCACAGCACTAAGACAACTTATCATCAATAATTATTCTTTCTATCAACTAATTGACTACTCAGACAAAAAAGTATTCGAAGATGCATCAACATATCCAGTCATTACAATGCTACAAAATGGAACTAATGATTCCGTATTGTGCGGGAAATTCAATGATGACCACGAATTAATCAGCAAACAATATCCATCAGACAAGTTGGACATATTGGAAAATACAATTTTAGGATTTCTCTTGAACGACAAGTTGACAATTACACAAAAGATTATTAAACAAAGTCAACCACTATCTGCCGTCGGAGAAATAAATGCAACATCAACAGCAAAAGAAGCGGATGATTATGCGCTATTAATTACCGAAGAGAATTGCGGTTATAAGCTTATTAATACTGGCACGATAGACCCCTTCTTTACAATGTGGGGAATTTCAACATTAACAAAGCAAGGAAAACAATATCTGAAACCATACCTTCCGTCGAACAATAATACCATTTCACCGAATCGACACGCTCTTTATTCTTCTTCCAAAATTATCATTTCAAAGATAGGCCTTTCTTGTGAGGCCTTTTACGACAAACAGGGAGAATACGCTTCGATTGACACCAACTGCATTCATTCGTTCAATGAAGAGTTTATTCCTGAGTATGTGTTATGTTGGATTAATTCCAAACTTTACAACTACATGTTTGAATGTTTGTTTGATGGTTTAAGAATGTCTGGCGGGTATTTGCTCTATTCGTCTCCCAACCTAAAAAATACATATATTAAGGTTATCCCTAAAGAATCCCAGCAGCCCTTCATCGCTCTCGCCGATACCATGCTTTCCCTCAATTCCCAGCTTCAACAGAAGCGCAGCCGTTTCCTCCGCCGTTTGCAGGAGAACTTATGCGCATGCTCCGCTGTGAAAATCACAGGCACCTTGGAGACATTTGACACCTTGTCCTTTGCGGACTTCCTCAAAGAGCTGAAGAAGCAGAAAATCAAACTCACCCTCCTGCAGCAGGACGAATGGGAAGACTACTTCGGCCAGTACAAAACCGAGTGCGACACCATTTCGGAACAGATTACTGAAACGGACAGAAAAATTGACGGGATGGTATATAAACTGTATGGACTGACGGAGGAGGAAATAAAGGTGGTGGAAGGGAAATAGAGAAAGGAAAACAAGAACAAAAAGACATTCAAATTCATACCAAATTATGAATAACAGAAATAATTATAGAGCACCAAAAGAAGTGTTTGTTGAAAGAGATAATGATGTCATAAATATTTATGGCCTTAATAGAGCTCAGGCTGTTTCTCAATTTATTATGGCGATTAACAGTGGAATTAAAGCTGGATATGAGAATTTCTTAATTGAAGCGGCAGATATTGAAGGTGTTTTCCCAAATACCGTGGTGCCAATCGCAGCATTATTAGATTCCTATAAAAAACAAAATATAGAATTCGAATATGGTACAATCTCTAATCCCTTGCAACTAACGAAGTTTGACCATCCTGAATCATATGATGTGGGATCTAACATTCTGAGTAGAGTATGGAAATTTTCAAATTCAAATGAAATAAGCGAAATCGTTAATGCATTTGGAGTGGAATTGAGAAAAGAGGATAGATTTCCAGAGGGTACTATTTCTTCGTTACAGTGGTCATTAAATGAAGTTATGGATAATGTACTCACTCATTCTAATTCTGACTGTGGTTACGTAATGGGGCAAATACATAAAACTCAGAAACAAATAGCATTCGCTGTATGTGATTATGGACGAGGTATATATAATTCTTTGCGAGACTCTCAACTACATAAGCCAAGAACAGCTTTAGATGCAATAACTTTAGCCATAAAAGAAGAAGTAACCAGAGACAGAGCTGTAGGACAAGGAAATGGATTGTTTGGATTACATTCAATAATTAGTCAAGGCAAAGGAACTTTAGAAATAGTTTCAGGTGGAGCATCTTATAAATTGATGGGGGAGAAAACTTATAACCATCAACATTTGCCTACGTTATCCTTAAAGAAATCAGGAACAATTGTGGACTTTCAGCTAAACTATGGGAAAAATATTTCTTTGGAAAATGCATTGAAATTTAGAGGTAAAGATTATAGCATAACCGATTTGTATATTGAAAGTTTTGATGATGATAAAGGGCATAATTACTATTCCGTGAAAGACCATGGTGATGGAACAGGAACTCGTGATTCTGCGCTGAGAATAAAAAACGAAGTTGTTAATATACTTAAAGAGTCAAAAATACCAGTAATTCTTGATTTTAAAGGTGTTGCTGTGATGTCATCTTCATTTGCTGACGAACTTATAGCAAAATTGTTGTTGGAATTGGGGTTATTTCAATTTAATAATTTAATTCTTTTGCGGGGAATGAATACGCAAGAGCAAAATATTTTACAAAAATCTGTAATCCAACGTCTATTGGACTCCCTCAATGAGCCGAGCCTATAAATATTCTCCCCACCACGGAGACTGGCCACATGGAAATAGATAGATATAAACGATAAATCGAAACTCATGGAACTGAAAAACTTCGGATACTACTGGTTGGATACGTGGGTGCTTGCGAACATCATACAGTTGGCTACGCAGGATTTCTGCCAACGCAATCTCAACCGCACCAACGACCCCTGCGGCCGCCAATACGACCAGATGACACAGGCCGCCCGCTCGGTTACCGCAAACATCGCCGAGGGCAATTCGCGCCACTCCACATCCAAAGAAACCGAAATGAAACTAACGGACGTGGCTCGCGCCAGCCTCTCAGAATTGGCCAACGACTACATAAACTGGCTATTGCGGCACGAGCAAATTCCGTGGTCGGCAAAGTCGGAAGAACATCATGCAGTGTCCTATCTCGCTTTAGACCGCCCCACCTACAAAGATGATGTGCAGCACCTGAGCAGTCTGCATATACTGAAGCAAAAGCACAAGTTTGACCAGTGGCTGCGTTCAAAGAACTCTATTGAGGAGGCCAACCGCCTGTTGGTGCTTTGCAACCGCCTGATTTTGATGCTGGGCAAGCAGATTGCCAACCAGCTGGAAACTTTCAAGCGAGAAGGCGGCTTCACCGAAGGCCTCACAGCCGAAAGACTTGCCTATCGGACGGAAAAGAGCCTGCAAGCGAATGCACCTGCCTGCCCCAAATGCGGCAAGCCGATGCTGAAACGTATGGCAAAGAAAGGCATCAACTCAGGAAAGGAATTTTGGAGCTGTAGCGGCTACCCAGAATGCAACGGAACAAGGAGTGTGGGGTAGTGGCGGTCTTCTTTTTACGGAATTACGATATGACGTTATAACGATATTACGATTTAAAACGGCAATGAACTTCATCGTCTATACCCCCAATCAACAGATAATCACAAACCATCAAATCATGAAAAAACTTTTTTCTTTCCTAATCCTGGTCATCGCTTTTCTGATGACCGCCTGCTCGCAAGAATATACCACTGTGGGCAATGACGAGTTTTCAAAAATTATCAGCAAGAAGAACACGCAACTGGTGGATGTGCGTACGCCCCAGGAGTATGAGGCCGGCCACATCCCCGGTGCCCTGAACATCGACGTCAAGTCGGCGGATTTTGACACCCAGGCGGCACAACTCAACAAGAAGAAAACGGTGGCCGTGTATTGCCGCAGCGGCGTGCGCAGCCGTATCGCCGCCAGCAAACTCACCGGCATGGGCTTCACGGTTTACAACCTCGAAAAGGGCATCAACGGCTGGAACGGCGAGACGGTGAAAGGCAAACAACCCCGTTAAATTTTCGTTTTTATCCGCTCGCAAATCACAAAAAATGAGTATTTTTGCAGCCGCAAATCGACAGGTTTGCATCTGGTATTTTTTATGAATTTAATACAGTAAAACAATGACTGATTACGAATTGAAGTACAAGATTGCCGACATCAAGTTGGCGGATTGGGGACGCAAGGAAATCGAGGTGTCCGAAAAAGAGATGCCGGGTCTGATGGCCCTGCGCGAAAAGTATGGCGACAGCAAACCGCTGAAGGGGGTGCGTATCATGGGCTCGCTGCACATGACCATCCAGACCGCCTGTCTCATCGAAACATTGGTCGCTCTCGGCGCCGACGTGCGCTGGTGCAGCTGCAACATTTTCTCCACGCAGGATCATGCCGCCGCAGCCATCGCGGCCGCCGGTGTGCCCGTGTTCGCCTGGAAGGGCGAGTCGCTGGAAGACTACTGGTGGTGCACCTCGCAGGCCCTCGCCTTCCCGGGCGGTAAAGGTCCGCAACTGATCGTGGACGACGGCGGCGACGCTACCCTCATGATTCATAAGGGCTATGCCGCCGAAAACAACGCTTCTGTCCTCGACAAGACCCCCTCTTCCCACGAAGAGGCCGTCATCCTCAGCACCCTCAAATCGATACTGGCCGAAGACCCGCAGCGCTGGCACCGTACCGTGGCCGAGCTGAAGGGCGTTTCCGAAGAGACCACCACTGGCGTACATCGTCTCTACCAGATGATGGAGGCCGGCGAGCTGCTCTTCCCCGCCATCAACGTCAA
>JAGCUN010000010.1 GCA_017962845.1 Bacteroidales bacterium
ATGGCGTTCTTGTCGCCCTTGCCGCTGACGATGGTGGTGTTCTCCTTGTCAACGGTGATCTTCTCGGCGGTACCGAGCATTTCGAGGGTGGCGTCTTCGAGTTTGAAGCCCTTCTCCTCGGAACTCACATAACCACCGGTCAGGATGGCGATGTCTTCCAACATCTCTTTTCTTCTGTCGCCGAAGCCGGGAGCCTTCACGGCCACGATCTTCAGACCGCCACGCAGACGGTTCACCACGAGGGTGGCGAGAGCTTCGCTTTCAACGTCTTCTGCAATCACCAACAGCGGACGACCGCTCTGGACAGCCTTCTCCAAGATGGGGAGGAATTCCTTCATGTTGCTGATTTTCTTGTCATAAATCAGGATGAAAGGATTCTCATAAACGGCTTCCATCTTTTCGGTATCGGTCACGAAATAGGGGGAGATGTAACCGCGGTCGAACTGCATACCTTCAACCACTTTCACGTTGGTTTCGGTGCCTTTGGCCTCTTCGATGGTGATGACACCCTCTTTTTTCACTTTCTGCATCGCTTCAGCGATGATGTTGCCGACGTGTGCGTCGTTGTTGGCAGAGATGGTGGCCACCTGGGCGATCTTCTCGTTGTTGTCGCCGATGGTGCTGGACATCTTCTTGAGTTCAGCCACGACAGCGGCCACAGCTGCGTCGATACCGCGTTTGAGGTCCATCGGGTTGGCACCGGCGGTCACGTTCTTGAGACCGGTGTTGAAAATGGCCTGTGCCAAAACGGTGGCTGTGGTGGTACCATCACCGGCCTGGTCGTTGGTCTTGGAGGCAACCTCTTTCACCATCTGGGCGCCCATATTTTCGATGGGTTCGCTCAGCTCGATTTCCTTGGCCACGGTCACACCATCCTTGGTGATGTGCGGGGCACCGAATTTCTTGTCAATAATCACATTACGCCCTTTGGGACCGAGGGTCACTTTCACTGCATTTGCCAATGCGTCCACGCCTTTTTTCAAACCGTCGCGGGCTTCCCAGTCATAAACGATATTTTTTGCCATGATAAATAAACGATTTTAGATTTTAGATTTATGGATTTTAGATTTATGGATTTATAGATTTGAGAATTTGAAGATTTGAGAATTTGATGCTCACTGCGATCGCATTTGAGAGATTATTCAATTTTCAGTTTTCAGTTTTCAATTCTCAATTTTCAATTCATTAAAGCGTAGCGTATATGTCGCTCTCTTTCATGATGAGGTAATTTTTGCCATCAATGCTGACTTCCGTTCCGGAATATTTGCCATAGAGAACGGTGTCACCTTTTTTGACGGTCATGGGTTCGTCTTTTTTGCCGGGTCCGACGGCCACGACGGTACCTTTTTGCGGCTTCTCTTTAGCGGTGTCAGGAATAATGATGCCACCGGCAGTTTTCTGTTCGGCTTCGGCAGGTTCTACAACAACTCTGTCTGCTAATGGTTTGAGTTTGATTGACATAACTTTTTTATTTTTAAGGTTTAACAAATTTCTTTTCCTTTCTTGAAAAGTTCGGCAAAAATAACAAATAATATTTAAAATTGTTCAATTGCGATAGTATAAAAATTTCGTGTAATTTTGCAGCCTTATTTTGAGTGATGAAATTGAAGTTAGCCATTGTCATCTTGAACTATAACGGAAGAAGTTTTTTGGAAAAATTCCTTCCCTCATTGCTTTCGCACACTCCTGATTATGCGGAAGTTATAGTGGCTGACAATGCCTCCACGGATGACTCGGTCGCTTTCATGAAGGCCAACTATCCGCAGATGCGTCTGATTTTGAACGACCGCAATTATGGCTTTGCGGGCGGCTATAATGTCGCTTTGGAGCAGATTGAGGCCGAATATTTCTGTCTGCTCAATTCCGATATTGAGGTGGCCGACGGCTGGGTTCAACCGGTCATGGAGGTGATGGATGCCGACGCGAGGATCGCCGCTGTGCAGCCCAAACTCCGCAGTTACGCCGACCGAGAAAAATTCGAGTATGCCGGTGCTTCGGGCGGTTTCATCGACCAATACGGCTATCCCTTCTGTCGCGGACGTATGTTCGACACAGTGGAGACCGACAACGGCCAGTACGACACGCCGATGGACATTTTCTGGGCCACCGGTGCGGCGCTGTTCATTCGTAGTGATGTGTATCGCAAGGTGGGTGGCCTCGACGCCGACTTTTTCGCCCACATGGAGGAGATTGACCTCTGCTGGCGCATCCGCAACGCCGGATACCGCATCGTGGTGGAACCCCGCTCGGTGGTGTATCATGTGGGCGGCGGTACCCTGCCCAAGAACAACTCCTTCAAGACCTTCCTCAACTTCCGCAACAACCACTTCCTGCTCATCAAGAACCTTCCCGCCCGCCGGCTGTTTCCCACCTTCTGGGCACGGCTCTTCCTTGACAATCTGGCCGCCTTCGTCTTCCTGCTGCAGCGCCATGGCCGCGACTTTTTGTCCGTCTATAAGGCGCAATTTGCTGTCTTATCGCAATATAAAAAAATGAAAGCCAAACGGAAAGGCATGCGTTTTGAGGCATACAAGGATGTGTGCCACACCTCCATCCTTTTCCAATATCATATCAGAAGAAAACACCGTTTCGACGGACAGTCATTCCATTAACAAATTTTATTATGATAGATTTTCTCTTTGGACCTTTCTACTTTTATTTTCTGTTAGGGATGACAATCCTCTCGGCGGTCGTCTTCACCATCCTACAGTTTGTGACTCCGGCCTATGGACTTACTTTCAACAACCGGTGGGGCATCTCCATCCGCAGCAACTGGGGCTGGTTTCTGATGGAGTCGCCGGTGTTTCTGCTGATGCTGGCCTTCTATGTCAATTACTTGCATGGCGGATTTCCTTTTACCATAGATAGTTTCCCGTGGACGGCCACCGTCATTTTTGCTTTCTTCCAACTCCACTATTTGCAGCGCAGTTATGTGTTTCCCTCTAAGATGAAGGGTACCAGCAAGATGCCGCTTTCCATCATCTTCTCTGGTTTTTTCTTCAACATGACCAACGCGTATATGCAGGGCGGTTGGCTGTTTTACGTCGCCCCCGAGCAATATACGTTGCAGTGGCTCTGGAGTCCGCAATTTATTGTGGGAACGCTGGTGTTCTTCTTGGGCATGGTGATCAACATGCGCGCCGATATTGTTATTCGTGCTTTGCGCAAGGACAAATTTGATAACAACTACTACCTGCCTTACGGCAAATTTTTCAATAAGGTTAACTCAGCCAACTACTTCGGTGAAATCATCGAGTGGACAGGCTTTGCCATCCTGTCGTGGTCGGTGGCGGGCAGTGTGTTCCTGCTGTGGACGGTTGCCAACCTGGTGCCGCGTGCCAAGGCCGTGTACGAGCGTTACGAACAGCTCTTCGGCGACGAGTTCAAGCAGCAGAAGCGGTACAAGGTATTTCCCTATTTGTATTAAATTATTGGATATATGATTATTCTGAAAATCATTCTTTTCGTAGCCCTGATTGGAGGCCTATTGGGATTTATATTCTCTGGCTTTAGGGTGAAAGAGTTTTTCACCGGCTTTTTTCAGACGGGCTGGGGATGTTTTCGTGCTATTTTGGGGTTGATTGCCATCCTTGCTTTCATCTTTCTTCTTCTTCTTTTTATTATTTAAAAGCAGAATCCCGTTATGTTTCAGAAGGTTATCCGAGGTTGTGTCAATGTGGTGCAGAAGTATCTTCCTGAGCCATTGATATTTGCTATTATTCTTACATTGGTTGCTGCATTGCTGGCCATGCCGATATGTCATCAGTCGCCCTTGGAGGTGATTGAGCATTGGGGTGATGGGGTGTGGGGATTGCTGGCCTTCTCCATGCAGATGGCCTTGGTGCTGGTGTGCGGCTCCGCTCTTGCTGCTGCGCCGGCGGTGAAGCGTGTGATTTACTATTTGGCCACACTCCCCAAGAAGCCCTCTGGTGCGATCGCGCTGGTGACGTTTGTTTCGGCCATCGCATGCTGGCTGAACTGGGGTTTCGGGCTGATCGTGGGCGCCATCTTTGCGAGAGAGGTGGCGCGTCGTCTGCGTGGTGTGGACTACCGTCTACTGATTGCCTCTGCCTACAGCGGCTTCGTGGTGTGGCACGCCGGACTTTCGGGTTCGATTCCTCTTACCATGTCCACTGCCGGCGAGTCGCTCAGTCGCGCCACCAACGGCATCCTCACCGATCCTATTCCCATCACGCATACCATCTTACATCCCATCAACCTCATTATGGTGGCGCTCACTATCGGAGCTATCGTGCTGGCCAACTCCCTGATGCACCCGCGCAATCCCATGATGGTAGTGGCCGTGGATCCCGCTCTGCTGCAGGATGATCCCGTCGCTGAGAAGGCCGCCCCCACCACACCGGCCGAGCGATTGGAGAACAGCCGTGTGCTCACCTGGATCATCACCGCGTTGGGGCTCACCTATCTGGTGGTGCACATTGGCTTTCGGGGTGGCAGCTTCGACCTGAATGCGGTCATCATGCTTTTCCTGTTTGCCGGACTGCTGTTGCACAAGACCCCGCTGGCCTACGTGCGAGCCTTCGGCAAGGCGGCATCGGGGGCGAGCGGCATCCTCTTGCAGTTTCCGTTCTACGCGGGTATCATGGGTATTATTACCGGGGTGGGTGCGAGCGGCGCTTGTCTCGGCATGGTGCTCAGCAATGCGTGCGTGGAAGGGTCCGGTCCGATTACCTATCCACTGCTGACCTTCCTGTGTGCCGCGCTGCTCAACCTGTTTGTTCCTTCGGGCGGCGGACACTGGGCCATCCAGGCTCCCATCATGTTCGGGGCGGGGGAGATGCTGAATGTGGATCACGGACTTACGGGCATCGCCATCGCTTGGGGTGACGCATGGACCAACCTCATCCAGCCGTTTTGGGCATTACCCGCCCTCGCCATCGCCAAGTTGCAAGCCAAAGACATCATGGGCTACTGCCTCATCGACCTGGTCGTGTCGGGGGTGATTATTGTGGGCGGCTTGCTGGTGTGGAGTGTCTTCTAACCTCTGAATTTAAGTCGCTGCCTCTCCAATAGGCTCCGGTCTTTTTCCCGGATTATGTCAAGTGGTCTTCACATACTGTGTGGAGTGGGTGATACGGGGGTGTCAGTGAAAATAAACTAATCTTCTGTGAAATATTTAAAATATTCAGCAAAATTAATTTTTTGTTGATTTTTTTTGTATTTTTGCATCGTCAAGTTCTCCAAATTTTGTCTAACGGACTCCGCAAAATTTGGGGAACTGGCGAGAAAGGAGTAGAAATTTGGAGTCCTGATAGAGAGAATATAAAACACTAAGTGTATGAGATATTTAACACCCAAGGAAAAAGAATTAATCAACAAAATTCGTGAAAAATTTCATATTGCAGAAAAATACTTACTTCAATCTGAAGGCCAAAATGACACACCAACCTCTATATTTGCCTATGAATTGATTGATGAGTGTATCAACTCCAACATTCTTGCAGTCAATAATTTGCATGAAGAACAAAGACAAATATACACTATAAGAGAAGCATCAAACAATGAAGAGATCATATCTCTATATTTACTATTACATTTACTCGAACAAGAAAAGTATTTGAGAATACTTCCACGTTACCTCAATTACGATAATGTAAAGATAGAAAGTGTATTAACCCAACTCATCCCTAATGAAATAGCAGTATTCAAAGAATCTGAGAATTGGGAGATTTTTATTTTCTTTTTAACCCAACGCATAATATTTTTTCCGGCTTTTTCCATACTTTCAATTAATGGAGGACGATCCATTGAGGAATTAACACTAAAGGATGCAAACGATGCATGTTATCTTTCTAACAGAACAATTGAAAAGTCAAAAGAATTATTAGAAAAATGCAAAATTTTAAAGAATGAATCAGCTAAGCAAACAAGATTGGCTATATTGGCAATCCTTATAACGGTTGTTGCATCAATTCTCTCTCTTGTATTTTCGGTGTGGTGTAAATTATAACAAAAATTATCCACATTAATCATTAATGTTGAGATTGCATTCCTGCGTATCTAGTATGATGGTTCGCTCATTTCCCTATATACCGCTGAGGGCAGTATGTATTTTATTTACACACTAGAAAAGACTTAATACAATAATATTTCGTAAAAATATTTCAAGAACTATGGGTATTCGTCGTTTAAAAGCAGGTTTGATATCCCATTCTATTAAAGAGAAAAAATCGTCTGTAATTAATACTAAAACACTCAAAACATATTCAAGATCCCATAGTGGAACAGGATTAGTTATTCCTAATTGCATTTCTAAAATTACAATTGAGGTAAACGGAGTCAAGTACAGTGCTAAAAATTATCATAAAGAGAATAATATTGTATTTATGAACACCGTCTCTAGATTATTAGAAAAATAAACGATGGCAAGGAACAAAAAAATTGATTATTCTATACAGTTTCAATGTGATGGTAATATACTATCTCAACTTGTTGATCCTTTGAGAAATAATGGGATGGAATATTTGGGTTTCATAGCCTATGCACTGTATAAAATTGAAAAAAATAATGAGATAGAAAACTATATTAAAGCTCATCCTAACGCGAAAGACGTAGATATCCAAGCTCAAAAAGATTATTTTCGATATTCTCACTGCAATAATAAGGAAATAAATCGATATTGGCAAGAAGCTAACAGAATAGATAATGAGATGTACGGGAAAAAACTTAAAGATTATATTGATGGATTTGAAAACGGTGCCCAAGGTGAAAGGGCGCACTTGAAAGATGATTTTGAAGGTCTTCTGTCTAAAAAAGTCAATGAAGCAATTGACGGAAAAATTGACGAAAAATACAATCTTGAAAAAAAACACAATTATTGGCGAGGGGTGTCACAAAGCCTTATAGGAACAGTTATTTGGATAGTTATAACAATAATTGCGGGTTTATATTTAGCATTTGGGAATCAGACCAGTAATCCCAATAAAACTAATGTAAAACAAACAGTTACAGAGACTGTAAGCAAAACTATATATTCGGCAAAATAAAGTCAGTAAAATTAGAAATAACGAAAACGAACGGGAGTGACGGATACCTCACTCATAGCCCACAATCCTTCCCCCACATACCAAAACGAGCCAGCCCGGTTCTATCCAGACTGGCTCGTTTTATATCTCCTTCCGGCGCGTCGGCAACGGACAGGAGGGAGGCTCGTTACTTCACAATCTCCATCTCGTTGATGAAGCGTTTCGCACCGGCAAACTTGTCGATGACGAACAGCACGTAACGGATGTCAACGCAGATGCAACGCTGCAGTTCGGTGTCGAAGATGATGTCGCTGCACAATGCCTCGATGTTGCCGTCGAAAGCACAGCCGATGAGCTCGCCATTGCCGTTCAAAACCGGACTGCCGGAGTTACCGCCGGTGATGTCGTTGTTGGTGATGAAGCACACCGGCAACTTGCCGTCCTTCATGGCATACTGGCCAAAGTCTTTGTCGAGGATGAGTTTCTTCAGTTTCGGGTTCACGTCGAACTCGGGGTCGTTCGGAATCTCTTTCTCGAGAATACCTTCAGCAGTGGTGTAGTGCAAGTACTGCACACCGTCTGACGGATAGTAGTCGCACACAGTGCCGTAGGTGCAGCGCATGGTGGAGTTGGCATCCGGATACATGGCCTGACCTTTCTGCATGTCCATCAAAGCAGCCATGTAGATACGGCGCGGGGTGGTGAGCTTGTTGTTGGCGCTCATATAAACACCTTGATATTTAAGAATATGCGCGAACATGGCTTTGTAATAGGTGTAGAGAGGATCGTTATCGATGGCTTTCTGTGAGGGTTTCGACAAATATTTGGTAAGATTGGCCTCGCTGCCATAGATCGACTTGTCCATGCAGGCTTTGGCAAAAGCGTCGAAGTCGCCTTTGTAGCTCTTGTTGATGTATTCGTAAATGCCTTCCGGTCTGTATTCGGTGGGCAGCTGCTGCATGAGGCGCAAGGTGGCGGCAATCACATTCTGCTCGGTCAGACGATCGGCACCGGTCATGTATTCGCGGTAGCTGTTGAGAATATTGTCCTTTTCGCTCTGAGAAGCGGCTTCGGTGGGCAGCTTGGGCAGGTTGTAGGGAGCGAACAACATCTTGGAGTTGCGGAGGCACATGTTGGTGTACATGAAAGCGCGCAAGGCCTGAGCGTCCACTTCGGCACAAGCTTTTTCAATTTTCTCTAACGGATTGCCATAAAGCTCTTTGCGCTTGTTGTCGGCGTTGATCCATTTCAGAAGTTCAGCTTCCTGAGCGGCTTTCTTATCGGCGATACCGAGCTTGATCAAGCTGGCATACTGGCCCTTCTGGTTCTTCCACATGTTCGACATGCTGGCGTAGTCGGAAGCGTAGGCGATACGCACCTCGTCGCGGGCGTTCATCTGCTCGCGGATGACGGGCAGGAGGACATCCAAAGCCTCGAAGATGGGCTTGTTCTGGCACTCCAAGGTCTGGCGCACCTCGTAGGAGGTCATGTAGCGGGTGGTGTGTCCGGGAACACCCCAGATCATGGCGTAGTCGCCATAGTTGATGCCTTTCAGGCTGATGGGCAGCGAGTATTTGGGCTTCATCGGGACATTGTCCTTCGAATATTCGGCCGGACTTCCATCAGGAGCCGTGTAGATACGGAACATGGAGAAGTCGCCGGTGTGGCGGGGCCATACCCAGTTGTCGGTCTCATCGCCGAATTTGCCGATGCTGCTCGGGGGAGCACCCACCAGACGCACGTCGCGATAAACCTCATACACAAACATATAGTATTCATTGCCATCGAAGAAATCTTTGATAACGGCTTTGTAGCGGCCGTTCTCTTCAGCCTCGTTGATGAGGTCGGTAGAGACTTTCTTGATGGCTTTCTGGCGCTCTGAATTCTTGGTGTCGGCGGTCACGCCTTCCAAAACCTTCGCTGTCACATCTTCCATGCGTACCAGGAAGGTGGCGGTAAGACCCGGGTTGGGAAGTTCTTCATCGTAGCTGGCTGCCCAGAAACCGTCTTTCAGGTAGTCGTGCTCGGTGGTGGAGTGGTCGGCGATGCTGGCATAGCCGCAGTGGTGGTTGGTGAGCATCAAGCCGTTGGTGGAGATGATCTCGCCGGTGCAGAAGTGCTGGCCGTCGTTGCCCAATTCTACGATGGCATCCTTGAGCGAGGAGTTGTTGATGTCCCACATCTGGTCAGCGGTCAGGTGAAGACCGAGGCTCTTCATGGTGGCGTAATTGTAGTCTTTTACGAACATGGGCAGCCACATGCCTTCATCCGGCGGATTGGTGGCGCCGGCCGTCAGAAACAGACAGGCGAGTAAAGGTAACAGAAAGAATTTTTTCATAGAAAAATTTTTAAATGATTAATTATTTAATTATGTTCATTTCATTGATAAAACGCTGAGCGCCAGCGAACTTGTCGATGACGAAGAGCACGTAACGGATATCAACGCAGATGCAGCGTTGCAGCTCGGTGTCGAAATAGATGTCGCTGCACAGTGCCTCGATGTTGCCGTCGAAAGCACAACCGATGAGCTCGCCATTGCCGTTCAGCACGGGGCTGCCGGAGTTACCGCCGGTGATGTCGTTGTCGGTGAGGAAGCACACGGGCAGTTTGCCATTCTTCATCGCATACGGACCAAAGTCTTTGTCGAGGATGAGTTTCTTGAGCTTCGGGCTGACATCAAATTCGGGATCGCCGGGAATCTCTTTCTGGAGGATACCGTCGGCGGTGGTGAAATAGTTGTAGTGTACGCCGTCTTTCGGATAGTAGTCGCAAACCTTGCCGTAGGTGCAGCGCATGGTGGAGTTGGCATCGGGATACATCGGCTTGCCCACATTCATCTCAAGAACAGCTTCCATATAGTTCTTGCGAGCCGTTTCGATATCATCATTGTATGCCCAATACGTAAAGATAGTGGCGAACAACTCTCTGTACATGGCCATACAAAAACCTTGAATCATATCTTTCTCTGCAATCTTGTTGGAGGGCTTGTTGAGATATTTCGTAAAGGCCTCTTCAGAAGTGTAGATGGAGGTGGCCACAACGTCTTTTGCGAAGGCATCGCAGTTGCCTTTATATTTGTCGCGAATATGATTGCAGAACTCAGGCTGGTCGTCAACTGGCAGCGAGTACCACAATTTGGCGATGGCGGCCACGATCTTGGCCTCGGTGGCGGGGTCGGTGTTCTTCATATATTCACGATACTGGTTAAGCAGCATAGTTTTCTCTTCTTCAGTGAATTTCTTCTGACCATCGGCGAGTGAAGCGTCCACATCGAGGGGAGCGCAGATGAGTTTCGACACCGTGAGGGTCAGGTTGGCATACATCAGGTGACGGAAAACGTTGACGGAGGCGTTGGCACAAACTTCCTTGATGGAGTCAACGGGATTGCCATACTTGTCCTTACGGGCTTTGGAGGCGTTGATCCATTTCAGCAGGTCGCGTTCCTCTTCTCTTTTCTTGTCGGCGATATGGAGGTCGGTAAGGCTGGAAAGCTCACCCTTCTGGTTTTTCCAGGTGTTGGCCATGCTGGCGTAGTCGGAGGCATATTTGATGCGCACCTCGTCGCGGGCGTTCATCTCCTCGCGGATCACAGGCAGTACGGCATCACAGAACTCAATGATGGGCTTGTTGGTGCTCTCGAGCTGGAACTCGATCTCGTTGGAGGTGAGGTAGCGGTTGGTGCTTCCCGGGATGCCCCATACCATGGCGAAGTCGCCCTCCTCAATGCCCTTCATGCTGATGGGCAG
Source organism: Bacteroidales bacterium (assembly GCA_017962845.1). Classification (GTDB taxonomy): domain Bacteria; phylum Bacteroidota; class Bacteroidia; order Bacteroidales; family WCHB1-69; genus UBA1756. Next base: position 10,733 of record JAGCUN010000010.1, read on the forward strand.
CGAGTATTTGGGTTTCATCGGCACATTCTCCTCAGCATATTCAGCCGGACTTCCATCAGGAGCCGTGTAGATACGGAACATCGAGAAGTCGCCGGTGTGGCGGGGCCATACCCAGTTGTCGGTCTCATCACCGAACTTGCCGATGCTGCTCGGGGGAGCACCCACCAAACGCACATCACGATACACCTCGTAGATGAACATGAAATACTGGTTGCCATCGAAGAAATCCTTGATAGCCACAGTGTAACGTCCGTTCTCGCTGTACTCGTTCTTCAGCTCACTGATGATCTCATTTCTGCTGTCCTCATCGGAACCGGCCAGCACCTTCTGCGTCACATCTTCCATGCGGAGAAGGAAAGTGGCGGTCATGCCGGGGTTGGGGAGCTCTTCCTTGTAGCTTGCCGCCCAAAATCCGTCTTTCAGGTAGTCGTGCTCGGTGGTGGAGTGGTCGGCGATGCTGGCATAACCACAGTGGTGGTTGGTGAGCATCAGACCGTTCTCGGAGATGATCTCACCCGTGCAGAAATGACTGCCATCGTTGCCCAGCTCCACAATCGCGTCCTTCAGCGAGGAGTTGTTGATGTCCCACATCTGCTCAGCCGTCAGATGCAGCCCCATGTGCTTCATGGTGGCATAGTTGTAATCTTTCACAAACATAGGCAACCACATGCCTTCATCAGGTGGATTGGTGGCACCCAACTGCGCAAACATAAAAGCGCAAATTGATAATAAAAATAGTTTTTTCATAAAATATAGTTTTAATTACTAATTTTCAGTTTTCAATTTTCAATTCTCAATTTTCATTTACTTACACGTTTTGCAGATGATGCTCTTCACTTCCTCATTATCGAAAATGACGATGGGCAGCTTGTCGAACAGTCCGCACAGACGGGCGGCGTCGCGCTCGGAGGCCAGCTTCACCGCCAGTGTCATGTTGCCGCTCATATACAGCTCTTCGCGCACTGCCATCAATGAGATGAATGAGAAGAGGAAGTCGTTGGAGATGGACGGATCGTTGAGGAACGGCTCCATCAGACTCACCGCATACACGTAGTCGTTGTTTTTCACGAAGATGGAGGCCAGCTTGTAGGCGTTTTCCCAAGAGGACATTACAGGGTTGCGAATGGCCTTGATCTTGTTGTAGGTGTTGTCAAGCAGGGTGGCACTCTCGGTGGTGGCGGGTGTGCTCTTCAGATAGTCAATGATTTGGAATTGGAATTCCATGTTGAGGTTGTTGACCTGCTCCTGCGGGATGTCTTTCAGCACGTAGAGACGGTCGATATTGGCCTGACGGATGCTGATGTCGTTGAGGTCGGCGAAGGGGGAGCCGGAGGCCACTTTCGCGACGGCATCATTGTACTGGGCCGTTGGGTTGGTGTTGTCGAGCTTGGTCACATCCAGCATCTCGGTGGCGGTGCGCACGTTCACGCCGCCGTCTGCCACGCTCTGCATGTAGAGCTTGTTGGTGAGGAAAGGCTGGTAGTTCTTGCCGTTGGGGATCTCCTGACGGATAGCGGCCTGAGTATTGTAGCGCTTGGCTTCCACCTCTTTGATCATGTACTGCTGGATGGCCATGGCCAGTCCGAAGTTCTTGGCGGCCAGTGCGCGGTTGAACTTCGTCACGGCGAAAGTCTGCTCGTTATCGCCATCCACCTTGTAGCGGATGTGCAGCGTGATGACCGCGCAGCGTTCCTGTTTCAGATAGTCGGCGTCCAGCTCCTTGGCGATTTTGCCGCCGCTGGCTTTCAGCTTCGACACGGCCTGCGCCTTGGTGCCGATGGCCATTTCGCTGTAGGTGGGGTGGTTCACAATGTCTTTCTTGAACTGCTCCCAGCCGTCGTTATAGGTCACGGTCACCTCAAACTCTTTCTCTTTGAACTCCTGTTTGAGGGCGTTGGTGATGCTCTTGGCACGGCGCTCCTGGTTCTTCTGCGCAGTGGCGTCGCCCGAGAAGTTGAGCGAGTTGCCCACCACCATCTCGGCGCTCTCCACCACAAAAGCGGGCTCGTTGAGCGCTAACAGGTAGGGCTGGAGGTCGTCGATGGTGAGGTCGTATTTCTTGTCCTCGAAAGGAATGGTAACGGTGAGGGTGTTGCTCTCGGCTACAGGCACCCACTCACCGGCAGGCTTCACCGTGTTGACATCTTTGGCGAAATAAAGCGGCTCGGTATAGTTGGCGTTATTGCATTCAATTTTCTTTTTCAATACATTGCGGCACACATACTTACCATCTTTTACAATGATGATGTTGATGTCATACTCGGCATCGTCGGCAATCTCTTGCGGCACTTCAGCGATGGGGGAGAGGAGCTTGGTAGTCTTCTTTCCAGTGGCCTGATTCTCGTCGAGAATATCCTGGAAGGTGATGATCTTGGTCATGTAGCCGTGGTTGGGACGGTCAAGGTCCACATTGTTCACCCCCTCGCACTCGTACTGGCTGTGCTGCACGAAGTCGAGCACGATGGCGTCGCCCTCTTTGCCGATAAGACGCTTCACGGCCTTGTTGTCATCATGGCTGAAATACACGACGCCGTCTTTCACCGACAGGCATTCGGAAAGCATCTCAAGTCCCTTTTCGGTCATACACTTCTTGCAGAGCTGTTCGTCGTAGCCGGCCAAGCCGAGTTTGGTGCGGGTGTAGGGAAGGTCTTTGCTGAGCTGGCGGGGCTTGCCGTTGTTGAAGGTGCGGTCGTTGGCCATGATGTATGAGGCATAGATGCTCTTCATGTATTTGTCGAATTCATAGCCGAATCCGATGTAGGTGTATTGGCGGTCGAGCAGCACGGCCGCAGTCTTGGCGTTCTTCAGAATAGGTTTGATGAGTTCGAGACAAACATCATAATAGGTGTAGTCCTTGTCGCCCAATGTGGCCTTGGCCTTCGACACAAGCTCTTTGCCGCTGGTGCCGAGCCCGTATTTCTTGAGACGCTGCTCGGTGGTGCGGTACGGGGCGAGGCCTTCTACCGTTTTTTCTTCCTTACTTGCTTCATACACAGCCTGATATGCAGCCGTTGAGTCAAGACGGATGTCGGTTTTCAAGGCCGGCTGGAAAGCATATTGCTCGCGGGCCGCATTCACCATATCCACCATGCATTCGTAGAGAATCTTGTGGCTGAAGTTGTTGGGAGCGAAATTTTTGACGTAATTCTTGTTGCTTTTCAACGCCTCAGGATTGAAATTCTCGTAAGGGTTTTCTGTTTGCGCAAAGCATAAATTACTGAAAATAAAGCAGGAAAGAACTGCCAAAAGGAAGAGTTTCTTCATCATATTAAATTTTTATTATTCTCTGTAAAAAACTTGCAATAATAAGATTTTTTTTCGAATAATAAGGACTTTTTTCGATGAGGAAAAAGATTTTTTTTGCAGAAAAAAGAAGGGGTTATTTCCCGACGGTGATGACGGTGAAATCCTCCTGGCGGATATGCTGCCGTGCCATCTCGCGGACCTCTTCAGCGGTGATGCTACGGATGGTGTCGTGAAGCTGGCTAATGCGCTGTTCATCAGTGTGAAAATAACTCCACAAAATGTAGCTCTGCATGTATTGTACGGTGCCATCCACCGAGCGCAGCAACCTTCCCGACATGTAATTCCGAACCGTGTTGAGTTCTTCGTCGTCCACCAGCTCCGTTTGCAGCCGACTCATCTCGTCGAAACAGGCCTGCAAGGCCGCCTCCACCTTGTCATTGTTCACCTCGCAGTCGATGCTGTGAACGGCTCCATTGCGGTAGAAAAACGGGTAGCCGCTGATGCCATACGTGTAGCCGTTGCGCTCGCGCAGATTCTGCATGAGACGCGAACCGAAGTAGTTGCAAAACAGGGTGTTGACAAAGTTGAAAGCGTGCGCTTTTTTGTCTTGGTAATGAAGGGTGGGCTGGCACAGCACGATGGAGGTCTGGAGCACGTCGTTCCACGACTCGTGGATACGCTGCGGCGTGTAGCCGTCGCGTATGTCGGGAAGCAACGGGGCAGACTCTCCGTGCGCTATCTCCGCAAAGCATCGGGCGGTCAGTTCCAGCAGGTGCTCGTCGGCATGTCCGGCCATAAACAGTCGCACATTTTCCGCACAACAGCTTTTTGCATGGTATTGCTGGAGGTTTTGTGTGGTAATCGCTTTGAAATCATTAAGTTCCAAAATTTTTCCATACGGAAATTGCGTACCAAAAAGATGATGGAACATCAGCTGCGAGGAGCGGAAATCCACTTTCTTGCGGTGGTACTCCCAGTCCTTGATGGTTTTGGCACGGTACCGCTCCAGCTCGCGCTTCCGGAACTTCGGCGCAGTGAACAGCTCAGCCACCTGCGGGATGACTCGGCTCCCCTGGTTCACAGGAAATTGCAGGTTGAAGGTAATTTGCGACAGCCCGACGGTGACATTCAGCGAGGTGCCGTAGAAGTCGAGAAAATCCTCGAAAGTCTCCGCATTTTTGGTGGGATGACTCTCTCGGAGAAGGTCGTAGCAGAAGCCTGCCACCTTCTTTTGCGACTCATAGAGCGAGCCGGCGTTGATGACGATGGAGAGGTGGACCAGGTCGAGCTGCGGGTTGGGGAACCAGTACAGCGGGATGCCATTGTCGAGGGTGAGCCGGCGGGGAGGCTCAAGGGAGATTTCACCCGTGGGATGGTAGGGCGGGGGTGTGGTGCGGTCGAGCAGCATGGTTAGTTGAGTTCGTAGGTGGTGCCCTCCTTGGTGTCTTTCAGGGTGATGCCCATCTCGGTGAGTTTGTCGCGGATGAGGTCGGCAACAGCCCAGTTCTTGTTGGCTTTCGCGTCTTTGCGGATGTCGATGATGAGCGACATGAGCGCGTCGGTATATTGCGAACTGCCGCTGTCGGCCTCTTCTTTCATTCCTAAAATGTCGTAGAAGAAGGTCTGGAAATAGCGCGTCAGCAGGTCGAGGTCGGCGGCGGTGAGGGCGAGTTTGCCGTCACGCACCGAGTTGATGATGCGGGAGGCCTCGAACAGCTCGGCGATGAGGTTCGGGGTGTTGAGGTCGTCGTTCATCGCGTCGTAGCAGCGTTGTACCCACGCGGCGATGTCGGCGTCGGAGTGGTCGCCGGCCTTCAGTTTAGGCAGCAGCGCTGCGGCGGCATACAGTTTGCGCATACCCTTCTCGGCGGCCTGCAACGCCTCGTTCGAGAAGTCGAGCGTGCCGCGGTAGTGAGCCTGCAGCACGAAGAAACGGATGGTCATCGGCGAATAGGCCTGCTCCAGCAAATCGTGCTTTCCGGAGAAGAACTCGTTGAGGGTGATGAAGTTACCCAGCGATTTGCCCATCTTCTGACCATTAATCGTAATCATATTGTTGTGCATCCAGTACTTCACCGACTCCATGCCGTTGGCCACGGTGCTTTGGCACACCTCCGACTCGTGGTGCGGGAACAGCAGATCCATGCCGCCGCCGTGAATGTCGAATCTTTCTCCTAAATATTTGGTACTCATGGCGGTACATTCGATATGCCATCCCGGAAAACCATCGCTCCACGGCGAGGGCCAGCGCATGATGTGCTCCGGCGCGGCCTTCTTCCACAGGGCGAAATCAGCGGGATTGCGCTTCTCCTCTTGACCGTCCAATGTGCGGGTGTTGGCCAACAGCTCGTCGAGTTTGCGTCCCGACAGCTTGCCATAACCAAATTCTTTGTCGAATTTTGCCACATCAAAATATACGGAACCTTCTGACACGTAAGCAAAACCAGCATCCAAGATGCGCTGCACCATGTTGATTTGCTCAATGATATGTCCGGAGGCACGCGGCTCTATAGAAGGTCTTTTCACGTTGAGCGCATCCATGGCGCGGTGGTAGCTGTCCATATAATATTGGGCCACCTCCATGGGTTCGAGCTGCTCCAAGCGTGCTTTCTTGGCGATTTTGTCCTCGCCGGAGTCGGCGTCCTGCTCCAAGTGCCCCACATCGGTGATGTTGCGCACGTAGCGCACCTTGTAACCGATATGCTGGAGGTAGCGGAACACGAGGTCGAAGGTGACGGCCGGACGGGCATGGCCCAGATGGGGCTCACCATATACGGTAGGACCGCAGACGTAAAGTCCCACATGAGGCGGGGTGAGCGGTTCAAAATGTTCTTTTTTCTTGGTAAGAGTGTTGTAAATTTCAAGGCGGGCTTGGTTGTCAGTGGCTTCCATAATCAATTTATTTTTCTTAAAAAACGGCTGCAAAGATACGCCTTTTTTAGGAAATATGGTATGAATATGATGGATTGTTTTATTATCTATTTGATATTTAATAAAATAAATAAAATTGAAAAAAAACAATCTCAAAGTCTAAGGCTCAATAAAAAGTCGTAATTTTGCAGACCATATTTAAAAATAGTAATATTATGAAAATCAATTTGAAAGGAATCGGCCAAGTCGCTGTTGAAACTCCCTGTTCCATCATTGATCTCATTCTCCGCGCCAACCCCGAGGTGCTCAACACCTTCTGCGCTGCCAAAATTGACGGCAAGGTGGTGGATTTGCGCGACACGATCAGTGAGGATTGTGAGATTGAGCTGCTGGACAAGGATGCCCCAGAGTCTTTGCCGATCTTGCGGCATACGACCGCGCACATCATGGCTGAGGCCGTCAAACATCTTTACCCCCACGCCAAACTCACCATCGGTCCTTCTACCGACCGTGGCTTTTTCTACGATTTCGACTGCGAGCCCTTCAGCCGCACCGACCTCGACGCCATCGAGAAGGAGATGAAGAGCATCATCAAGAAGGCTACCCGCCTCGAGCGCAAGGTGGTCTCCCGCGAAGAAGCCCGTGAGATTTTCACCAAACTGGAGGAGCCTTACAAAATCGAACTGCTGGATGCCGTGCCGGAAGGCGAGCGCATCACCATCTATTCGCAGGACGATTTCTCCGACCTCTGCACCGGCCCGCATCTCCTCAACACCCGCTTGATCAAAGGCTTCAAACTTATCTCAACATCAGCTACTTACTGGCGTGGCGACCGCAGCAACAAGTCGCTCACCCGTATCTTCGGCGTGGCTTTCTTCACCAAAGAAGACCTCGAAGAGCATCTGGCTTATTTGGAGAATATCAAGAACCGCGACCACAACAAGTTGGGCCGCGAGATGGAGCTTTTCGCCACCGTGGACGTCATCGGCCAGGGCCTTCCGCTCATGCTGCCCAAAGGTGCCAAGATTGTGCAGACCCTCCAGCGCTGGATCGAGGATTTGGAAGACAACGAATGGGGTTACATCCGTACCAAAACTCCGCTGATGGCCAAGAAAGACCTGTACGAGATCTCCGGCCATTGGCAGCACTACAGAGATGGCATGTTCGTGATCGGTGACCCCGAAGACGAAGAGGTGATGGCACTGCGCCCGATGACCTGCCCGTTCCAATACTTTGTGTACAAGGCATCTCCCAAGTCGTACCGCGACCTGCCGAAACGCTATAGCGAGACCTCCACGCTGTTCCGCAACGAGGACTCCGGCGAGATGCACGGTCTGACCCGCGTGCGTCAGTTCACCATTTCGGAAGGCCACCTCATCGTGCGTCCCGACCAGATGGTGGATGAGTTCAAGGGATGTCTGGCATTGGCCAAGTACTGCCTCACCACCCTCGGCTTGCAGGATGATGTCACCTACCATCTCTCGAAGTGGGATCCCAACAATACCAAGAAATATATTGGTACCGCTGAAGAGTGGGAGGAGAGTCAGCAGCATATCCGCAACATCCTCCTCGAACTCAACATCCCGTTTGTGGAAGATGACGACGAGGCCGCTTTCTATGGCCCGAAGGTCGACATCAACGCCAAGAATGTGTATGGCAAGGAAGACACCATGATTACCGTGCAGTGGGATGCGCTTCTGGCACCGAGATACGACATGTTCTATATCGACCAGAATGGCAACAAGGTGCGCCCCAACGTGATTCACCGTACCAGTATCGGCTGCTACGAGCGTACATTGGCTTGGTTGATAGAGAAATACGAGGGCAAATTCCCCACGTGGCTCTGTCCCGAGCAGGTGCGTATTCTGCCCATCTCCGAGAAGTTCCACGACTATGCCGAGCAGGTGTGCGAACGCCTGACGAAGGCTGGCATCAAGGTGACCGTGGACAGCCGTTCCGAGAAGATCGGTTACAAGCTGCGCGAAGCCCGCGTTGACCGTCTGCCCTACGCGTTGATCGTGGGACAGAAGGAGGCCGACGAGCAGGTGGTTTCGGTATGGAACCGCACCTCCGGCGACAAAGGCTCCTGCACCATCGACGAGTTCATCGCTACTATTTTAGAAGATATCAATACGAAGGCTTTGCAGCCCAAGTAGTTGCGAAATTTTTGGGTTAATGATGAGCGTGCAGAAAAATATCGTACTTTTGCACGCTCAATTTTTGGGGATGTAGCTCAGCTGGTAGAGCACTTGGTTCGCAATCAAGGGGTCGCGGGTTCGAATCCCGTCTTCTCCACTCTGAAAACCTTTTCAATTGCAATATTGAGTTATTGTCAATTGATGTCTTGTTCACTTGGATTTCGTTTTCTCCCTTTTGAAAAATAGAGGAAAGAGGTGATTCTATTCTCTCACGATAACTGCCCCCAGTGCGTTGAGACGCTGCACGATGTCCTGATAGCCACGGTCGATCTGTTCGCAGTTGTTGATGCGGCTGTAGCCATCAGCCGAAAGCGCGGCCAGCAGTAACGAAACACCGGCACGGATATCGGGAGAATCCATGGTAGTGCCGCGCAACCGGTACTTGCGGTTCAGTCCGATGACGGTAGCGCGGTGCGGGTCGCAGAGGATGATCTGCGCGCCCATCTCCTTGAGCTTGTCCACGAAGAAGAGACGGCTCTCAAACATTTTCTGATGTATCAGCACGCTGCCTTTGGCCTGGATGGCGGTTACTAACACAATACTGATAAGGTCTGGGGTGAAGCCCGGCCACGGCGCGTCGCTCACCGTCAGGATGGAACCGTCCATGTTGGTCTCCACCTCGTACTCCTCCTGATGGGGGATATGGATGTCGTCGCCTTGGATGTCGAGCTGAATGCCTAACTTGCGGAACACCGACGGGATGATGCCCAAATGCGGAACTCCACAGTTCTTTATGGTAAGTTCGGAACGGGTGAGAGCAGCCATCCCGATAAAACTGCCGATCTCGATCATGTCGGGCAGGATAGTGTGCTCGCAGCCGCCCAGGTACTCCACGCCTTCAATGGTGAGCAGGTTGGAGCCGATGCCGCTGATCTTGGCCCCCATCTTGTTGAGCATGGTACAGAGCTGATACAGATAGGGTTCGCAAGCGGCATTGAAGATGGTCGTGGTGCCGTGAGCCATCACAGCCGCCATCACCACGTTGGCGGTACCCGTCACAGAGGCCTCGCTTAACAATATGTATTTGCCTTCCAATCGGTGGGCTGAAAGTTCGTATAACGTAGTTTTGGAATTGTAAGAAAACTCCGCACCCAGCGCCTGAAAACCTTCAAAATGGGCGTTCAACGGACGGCGCCCAATCTTGTCGCCACCCGGTCTCGCCGCATACGCCTTGCCAAAACGGCCCAACAACGGCCCCAGAATCATGATGGAGGCGCGGATGGCCCCTGAGATCTTCACAAACTCAGGCGATTGCAGATAGTCAAAGTTGATATTCTTTGCCTGAAATTCGTAAGTATTTCTATCAATGGGTGTTACATCCACTCCCAAAGCCATCAATATCTCTATCAAACGCTTCACATCGCGGATGTCCGGCAAATTGTTGATGCGCACCTTCTCTGGGGTGAGCAGTGCGGCACAGAGAACCTGTAATGCCTCATTTTTAGCACCTTGCGGAACGATGTCGCCAGAAAGGGAGGCGTTGCCCTGAATGATGAACGAACTCATATCATGTAATTTAATTTCGCAAAATTACACAATATCATGATACAAATCTATTGATTATCTATTATTTATAAACAGTAGATAGTTAGTGAGAGATGACTGTAATGTCAATGGATGCGCACGCGACGAAGGTCCAGCATGTTGGTCGGTCCAGGTTCCATCCCCTCCACATTGCTGTGCACAAATCGAATCACCTTGTCGTAATACAGCAGCATAAAAGGTGCGTCCGCCACCAGCATCGAGTCCAAACGGGTATAGTAATCGTTGCGGAGCGAGTCGTCGAGGATGGTCTGCGACTCTTCGAACAGTCGGTCAAATTCGGGATTGACATAGTGCGTGTAGTTGGAACCATTGGGCTGTAAGTTCTTGGAATAGAAGAGGGAAAGATAGTTTTCCGCATCAGGGTAGTCACCAATCCATGAGCCGCGGAAAGCGGGCAGACGGTAGCTGCGCATCATCTGTCGCTGCTGCGCGGGCTGCTGCACGTCCAGATTGACCGTCACCCCGATCTGCGCCAGTTCGTGCTGGATATATTGGCAAATGTCCAAGTAAGAGGCTGATACTGAAATGGTGATGGGGGGCATCCCTTTTCCGTTAGGGTAGCCTGCCGCCGCCAGCAGCTGCGCGGCCTTCGTCGGATTGTACTCATAGCCCTTCACCCGTTCAGGATCAAACGACTGCATTCCCATCGGCACAAAACCTGATGTACCTGCATAACCGATGTTGTTTCTCAAATACTGCATCATCTTCCGCCGGTCAAAACCATAGTTCAGTGCCTGACGGACTTGCTTGTTCAACAACGGATTGGACGGATCATCGCCTTTCAACAAGAAACCGATGTACTCAGTGTTCATATATGGAGAAGTAAGTAGTTGAATATCACCTTTGTACTTCTCCTGCAACTCGCCCTGCTTGGTCAGCAATGCATCCTTGTAGCAGGCCTCAATACCCGACATGAAATCCAATGAGCCCTTCATGAACTCCATGAAAACCGACTGCTTATCCACGATGAAAGTGATGGACACTCCATCCAAATAAGGGAGTTGCTGCCCTTTTTCATCGTACTCAAAATAGAAGGGGTTGCGGCGCAGCACCAACTTGACGCCTTCCTCCCACATCTTCATCTGAAAAGGACCGGTGCCGACTGGATGGCGGGCAAAGTCTTTCCCGAATTTCTCCACCGCCTCGCGCGGCACCACCGAGCAATATTTCATGGCCAACACCCCCAAAAAAGGCGGCTGAATTTCGCTTAGTGAAATTTGTAAAGTACTGTCATTAAGGGCGATAAATTGCGCCTTATCCTTCTCGTCGCGCTTAACCTTCTGAAAAATCCAGCTTCCCGGCGAGGCCACATTGGGATCCACTATGCGGTTGAAACTATACACGAAATCCTGTGCTGTCACGCGACGGCTTTTCGGAAACGTGATGTCATCGGTATTCTGGAAGCGGATGTCGGTGCGCAGGTGGAATGTGTAGATGAGGCCGTCTTCGCTGATTTCCCAGCTCTTGGCGATGGCCGGAACGATACGGAGTGAGTCATCTAAATCCACCAACCCATTGTAAATCAAGTTGCAAGGCCATATCGCTGCCTGTCCTGACGCAAAGGCTGGATCTAACGACGTTATGCCACTCGATTCGTTGTAGTGGAAAATCATCTTGTCAGGATGGTCGTGGCGGTTGCCGCAGGCCGACAGCAGTACCAGACAGAGGATTACAACGGGAAAGAGGATTTTTCTATACATATTATTATCTATTGTAAAAAAAAAGAGATGAAAAAGAATTTCATCTCTTTTTTATTGGTAACCATACGATTAGTCAACGTCAATGATGTCGCACCAACCGAATTTGTCTTCCACTTCGCCGTACTGGATGCCGGTGAGGCGGTTGTAGAGTTTCACGCACCACGGACCGGGCTCGCCGTTTTTGGCAATCTGGTAAACGTGACCACTCTCGCGATCCTGAATGCTGTCAACGGGGGAGATGACGGCGGCGGTACCGCATGCACCAGCTTCCTCGAAGGTGGCGATCTCCTCGATCGGAATGTGACGACGTTCGACGGTCAGACCCATATCAGCAGCAAGTTCGCGGAGGCTCTTGTTGGTGATAGAAGGAAGGATGGAGCCAGAGTCGGGAGTGATGTACTTGCCGTCCTTGATGCCGAAGAAGTTGGCTGGACCGGCCTCGTCGATGTACTGTTTCGTCTTGGCATCTGCGAAGATGGAGGCGGCGAAACCTTCGTGGTGAGCTCTTTCACCTGCGCGCAAGCTGGCAGCGTAGTTGCCACCCACTTTCACGTGGCCGGTACCCATCGGGGCGGCACGGTCGAAGTCGCGTACAATCTGCATCGGAACAGGTTTGAAACCAGCCTTGAAGTACGGGCCCACGGGGGTGACAAAAATCATGAAAAGATACTCGTCAGCCGGGGATACACCCACCTTTGCGCCGGTGCCGATGAGCAACGGACGGAGGTACAGGCTTGCGCCAGTGCCGTACGGGGGGATGAATTCGGAGTTCAGCTGAACCACTTTCCAGCAAGCCTCTTTGAAAAGTTCGTCCGGAACCTTGGCCATCAGGATGGCCTCAGCGGAGCTCTGCAGACGGTGGCTGTTCTCAATCCAACGGAAAATACGCACCTTACCGTCTTTGCCACGGTAGCACTTCAAACCCTCGAAGGCTTCCTGACCATAGTGGAGGCAGGTAGCAGCCATGTGCATGGTGATGTCTTCGGAAGAGGAGATCTCCAGCTGGCCCCATTTGCCGTTTCTGTAGTAGCAACGTACGTTGTAGTTGGTTTTCACATAACCAAAGGATAATTTGCTCCAGTCAATGTTTTCCATAATCTGTTATTTTAATTATTTGATTAATAAAATGTTGTGTTCTAAACAAGATGCAATGAACGGATGTCATCAGCTGCGATTTTGTCGCGTCCTTTCAACGCTTGGATTTCCATGAGGAAATGGGTGGCGATGAAGGTGGGATTGAATTTCCGCACCAGTTCGATGGCTGCAGCTGCGGTGCCACCGGTGGCCAAGATGTCGTCAAAGATAAGCACACGCTGGTTCTCTTTCATCGCATCGGTATGCACTTCAATGGAAGCCTCGCCATACTCGAGCTGGTAAGTGGCTTTGTAAGTGGTGTAAGGGAGTTTGCCCGCTTTGCGGATGGGCACGAACGGCACGTGCAGCGCGAGGGCAAGTGCGGGAGCGAAAAAGTATCCGCGAGCCTCCAAACCCACAATCACATCCGGCTTCACCTCCTTCGCCATATCCAACAGCATGTTGAACACCTCTTGAAAATAATCGGCGTTGTTCATGATGGTGGTGATGTCCAAAAATTGAATTCCTTTCTTCGGAAAGTCAGGAATTACACGGATTTTGCTGGTATCAAGCATGATGTTACGTTTTTCAATTCAAGTTGCAAATTTACACTTTTATTTTGATATTTGCTTATTCTTTTTTGATAAAAATAAATGATTTTACCCCTATCTTTCCTCGGAGGGCTAAAATATATTTTCCGGGTTTTATTCTTTTGTTATTCAATAAAATAGAATTGTCAATCAGGATCCCTTCCTGCATCTTTTGGCCGGTAATGCTCACAATTTCGTAATGAGCGCCTCTAAATGTTTCGGGGTAGTCGATGTGGATTTGGTCGGAAGCGGGGTTGGGATAGATGCGGAATCCATCCATGTCTAACGAGTGAATGGCGTTGGTGTCGGGCGGTGTGATGGTGTCGGTAGGGACTGTATCGGTAGGTATGGTGTCGTTCGGAATGGTGTCGTTCGGAACCTCATTGAAAGTGGCAAGATAGGGGAGAAGGTAGTCGCTGAAGTCCAGTCGCTGCAATTTCGCCGGACGGTCGATGGTAATGCCTAACTGCGTGGTAGTGAAGTGTTCATTCGTTATGTAGAAATCCGTGGCATTGCTGGTGGCGATGGCCTCCACCTGGTCTTTTACCAATGTACCGAAGTTCAGACGACGTTTGTTGCCCGAAAAGAACTCTTCTCCTTGGAAATCATAGAGAAGAACGATGAAAGGATGGAGGGAGGAAAGGTAGCTGCCACCGTTATAGTCGTAGCCGCAGAGTGCTACCAACCGGTATTGCGGCACGTAGGTCGCCCCTGTGACCAGCCCTCCCACGTTGTAGGTGGCGCGCCGTTGGGCAATGTGCGTTCCGGGCGTTTTCGGAAGCGCATAGATGGTGGTCTGCTCCGAAGCCCACTGTTTGGTGAACAGGTAGATGCTGTCCTGCCCGACCACAAACGACTCGCAGTCGAAATCGGTGGCCTGCGGCTGCGAAGTGAAATCGGTCTGGTCTTCGTAAGAAAACCATATCGTATCCACCACAAAGGTCTGATTCAGAAGTGATTCCTTGCTGATGCGCAAAATGTGCAGGTTCTGCCGCACACCACTGTTGTTACCAATGTCGCCGAAATAGAGATACAGACTATCCTGCGACACCTCTTCTGTGTCGTAGTTGCTTATTCCGCTGATACACAGCGTTTCTGAAGTGGCTGCCGTGGTGCTGTCAAGGAGGTACAGACAGCAGTCGTTGTGGTCATTGTAGGTCCAGTAGCCGCCATTCCAGAACAGCAGCGTAGAGGAGCCCTCCAACGTCTCATCCAGCTGACCGATTTCCACCGGACCGACGGTGCTGGAAGCGTACGTGCAACTTCCGTCGTTGACGGTAGCCGCCGCGTTGTAATTGCTGGCCAATGGGTCCGTGCAGCCACAAACCTGCCCGAACACTTGTACCATCGAAATCAACATTATTCCCAAAGAAACACCTAAAGCACGCATATTATCATCTTTTAATCTTTTAATCTTCTAATCTTTTAATCTTTTAATCTTTTCCTCCTATCCTCACATCCCCCTTGATTTCTTAATCCTGTCGTACGCATCGGTCATGCGGGCGAATTTCTCCTCCGCCTGCTTCCGCATCTCCTCGCCGAGATGCGCCACCCGGTCGGGATGGTACTTCTTGGCCATCGCCCGATACGCCTTCTTCACCTCATCATCAGTGGCATCCGGACTGATTTCCAATATCTTGTAGTCGTTGTCAAGGGTGTGACTGCGATAGCCGCTGCCACTGCTGCCCGAAGAAGAGTACCCACCATGTGAGTAGTAACCGCCCATGTACATCGACTTGATGGACTCATAGTCGCCACGGCTGATACCCAACAAAATTGAAATCTTCTCTATTTCAGCGATTTCTGATGGATGAAGCTCACCATCGGCCGCCGCCAAGCCAAACAACAGCTGTACCACCAAGAGCCGTTCGTGGATGTTGGAACTGGTACGCATCGTGTTGCAAACCGAAGTCAGATTATAGTTCTCCTGCATGATCTCCTGCAGCCGGATGATGGCCTGATGCGCCATCGCGGGTCCGAGGTTCTGTGTGAGATAATTGCGCAGATAATCCAACTCCGACCGCTTGAAATGACCGTCAACTTTGATGACATCCGCCGCAAGAATCAGGAAAGTCTCCAAAAAATCGGATTTTCGGTAGCGGTGAACATGAATGTATGGGCCACGATTTCCTCTTAAAAAGACCCGTATGATCAAGAGAATGGTTAGAAATACGAAAAAACTTATCATATAGGGATGACTGAAGTTAAATGATTCCTCAAGATAAAGCCCACCTGCGAAAGTGAGGATGAAGAGCAGGAAAATGAGAAATAGAGATGCGCCACACGACATAGTGCTTTATGCTTTGGTTCCGTAAAGGTCAAAATGGTCCGCCTTGTTGATGCGTACAGGGCAGAAATTACCGATCTCCAGATTTTCGTCGCCGTCGATGATGACCGAGTCGTCCACGTCGGGCGAGTCGAACTCAGTACGCCCGATGTAATGACCATCTTCCTCCGTATCCACCATCACTTTCAGCACGCTGCCCACCTTGGCTTGGTTCAATTCAAGAGCAATATCCTCCTGTGCGGCAATCAGTTCCTCCAAACGGCGGTTTTTCTCCCGCTCCTTGATAGGGTCGCCGAGTTCGTAAGCTGGCGTGCCCTCTTCCTGCGAGTAGCTGAAGAAGCCCAACCGGTCGAAACGCATGTCTTTTACAAACTGTACCAACTCTTTGTGCTGTTCGCGCGTTTCGGTGGGATAGCCGGAGATGAGCGTAGTGCGCAGAGCAATGCCCGGCACCTTGTCGCGGATGCGCTCCACCAGCCGGTACATCTGGTCGCGGTTGCCGCCGCGCCCCATGCTCTTCAGAACCTCCTCGCTCACATGCTGTAACGGGATGTCCAGATACCGGCAAATGTTGGGGTAGTCGTTCATCACATCTAAAATCTCGTAGGGGAAGTTGATAGGGTAGGCGTAGTGCAGCCTAATCCACTCGATGCCTTTTACTTGTGCAATCTTGCGGAGAAGACGCTCTAAATCACGGCGCTGGTACAAGTCCATGCCATAGTAGGTGAGGTCTTGCGCAATCAGCATCAGCTCCTTCACTCCGCTTTCCGCCAGCTTGGTGGCTTCGTCCACCAGCATCTCCACGGGCTTCGACACCTGCTTGCCACGAATCAGCGGGATGGCGCAGTACGAGCACTGGCGGTCGCACCCCTCCGACACCTTCAGGTAGGCATAATGCGAGGGGGTGGATAAGATGCGGTCGGTCTGTTGCAACAGGTCGAACTTGTTTTCGCCCAACAGCTGTCCCACCGTGGCAAACGGGAAGATTCCGTCGATCTCGGGCAGCGATTCACCAAGATCTTCTGTGTACCTTTGTGCCAAGCAGCCAATGACATACACACGCTTGATGTACCCGCGTTTTTTGCGCTCCAGCTGCAGCAGAATCTCGTCCACGCTCTGCTCCTTGGCATCCTGGATGAAAGCGCACGTGTTGATGACCACCATGTCGATGCCGCGGTCGGCGGAAGAGTTGTGCGAAACCTGATGCCCCCTCTGCTCGAATTGGGCGGCCAGAACCTCGGAATCCACATTGTTTTTCGAGCATCCCAAGGTGATGATGTTGATGTGCATGGAGTGGTGTTTTGTGTGATGATAACAATAAGAAAGCAGACACGAAGTCTGCCTTCTTATCATAGTATTTTATTATTTTTCAATTAGTTTCCTTTGTAGAAAGGCATTTTCACGGTAATGGCCTTCAGGAGTTTGCCGCGGATCTTGATGTAGATCTCGGTGTCCACCTTGGCATATTCGGCCTTCACCCAAGCGGTACCTACCGACTTGTTGATGGAGGGGCCGAAGGTGCCGGAACGCACGATACCGATATTGTTGCCTTCCGCATCGCAAACCTCATATTCCAAACGCGGAATACCACGGTCAATCATCTCAAAACCAACGAGTTTGCGTTTCAAACCGTCAGCTTTCAGCTTCAGCATATACTCTTTGTCGATGCAGTCTTTAGCGTTCAGCTTGGTGATCCAGCCCAAACCCGCCTCGATGGGGCAGATGGTGTCGTCGATCTCGTGACCGTAGAGGCAGAAGCCCATCTCGAGACGGAGGGTGTCGCGTGCGCCAAGACCGATGGGTTTGATGTCGAACTCTTTACCTGCTTCGAACACGGCGTCCCAAATCTTGAAAGCGTCCTCGTTCTTGAAATAGATCTCGCAGCCGCCCGAACCGGTGTAGCCCGTGGTGGAGAAGATGACATTCGGAACACCTGCGAAGGTGAGGGTCTTGGTGGTATAATACTCCATGTCGGTGACGGGGGTGTCGGTCAGCTTCTGCATGGCTTTCAGCGCCAAAGGACCTTGTACGGCCAGCTGTGAGATGGAGTCGGAAATGTTGGCGATTTCAGCGCCGAAATTCTCGTTCTGCTTGCTCACCCATGCCCAGTCCTTATCGATGTTGGCGGCGTTCACCACCAGCAGGTAGTCGTTTTCGGCGAGGTTATAGACCAAGAGGTCGTCAACGATGCCGCCTTTGCCGTTCGGGAAGCAGGAATACTGCACCTTGCCCGGATAAAGGGCTGCTACGTCGTTGGAGGTGATGTACTGGAGCAAATCAAGAGCCTTGGGACCTTTCACAGTGAATTCGCCCATGTGTGAAACATCGAAAACGCCCACCTTGCTTCTCACATGCAAGTGTTCGGCGGTCACGCCTTCATACTGTACGGGCATGCAGTAACCTGCGAATTCTACCATCTTGGCACCCAGCTTCTCATGGGTTTCCTTAAAAACTGTCTGTTTCATTTTTAAACTATTTGATTTTTTATGAGTTTATATTGCGTTTTTTGTCTCTATAAATTTTCGGCAAAATTACGATTTTTTTATCAAAAAACTCCTATCCAATTAAAAATAATAGTGTATTTTTGCACGCTCAATTTGAATAATCATCTAAAACCTATATCACAATGAAAAAATCTTTCGTAATTATTATGGCCATCATGGTCTTCGGCCTGATGAGCAGCTTCGCACAAAAACCTTTCGCAGGAGTTATTAAGAGCAAATATATTGTGGAGGGGACTACAGACCCCAACATTCTCGCTGCCTTCCCCGACGAGACGGTCATGTATCTCTACGATAATTACACCAAGGTTGTCGTAGAATCGCCAGGTATGAATGTTATAGCAATCTCCAATGGCGCTACCAAAACCAGTTATCAGATTTTTGATATCACTGGATTTGGCAAATACTACATTGAGGTCACTGAAGCTGAAATCAAGGAGGCATTGGCTAATAAGGATACCAAATTGGAATATACTGGTGAGACGAAAACCATCGCTGGTTATGTTTGCGAGAAGGTGATTGAGACCACCATCGATAAGGAAACCGATGAGGAGTCAACGACTATCCTTTATGTTTCTAAGGACATCAATCCGAATGCAGATGTTAACTTCAGCAGCCACCCCGGTCTGGTCGGTTACCCGCTCCGTACCGAGGCCACCCAGGAAGTCAACGGTGTAAGTGTTAATGTTACTATTGAAGCATTTGAGGTGAAAGCTGACAAAAAGGTTAAACTTGCCAACTTCCTTCTGCCTGCCGATGGTAAGAAAACCACTATGAAGGAGCTCATGAATATGCTTATGGGCGGCGAAGATGATGAGTAATAATTGTTGAATTTTATCTATTTGTATAGGGGAGGACGAAGTTAATAACGTCCTCCTTTTGTTATTTTAATATCATGAATCAAGAAGCTTATCGTCGAATTTTAGGTCAAATTCCCAGCGATGTGCAACTGGTTGCAGTCTCGAAAACCAAACCTGAAAGCGAAGTGTTAGCGGCTTATCAGCTGGGACAGCGCCATTTCGGAGAGAACTGGGCACAGGAACTGAAAACCAAGCACGAACATTTGCCCAAGGATATCTGTTGGCATTTTATTGGTCATCTGCAGACCAACAAAATCAAATATATCATTCCGTATGTGCATCTGATTCATAGTATTGACAGTTTTAGACTCTTGCAGGAAGTGAACCGTCAGGCTGCCATTCACCAACGTACGGTAGGTTGTCTGCTCCAGTTCCATATCGCAACGGAAGATACCAAATTTGGCTTCTCCATGGAAGAATGTCAGCAGATGCTGGAAAGCCAAGAATTTCAGCTTCTGCAAAATGTAGAAATCCAAGGCGTAATGGGCATGGCCAGTCTTACGGACGATATCCAGCAGGTACACCAAGAATTCCGTACTTTGCACGAGTATTTTGATGCCCTGAAGCAGAATTATTTTTCTGAGAATCAGAATTTCAAAGAGATTTCGATGGGGATGTCGCACGATTATCCGATTGCCATTGAAGAAGGGTCCACGATGATTCGTGTGGGCAGCGCCATTTTTGGGGAGCGTGATTACAGCAAACGGTAAGCAGCCATTCTTGGTTATTCATCGTGTAACAATACCGTTCCCATCTCACCCGACCATTGGTACTGGTTGAACTCCTCCGCTCGGAACCGAAGCACCGGCAAGGTGGTGGTGTCGCTGTGGTCAAGGAAGGGGTGATGCGAAATCTGATGGTATTCCAATGTCCTGTCAGGCAAATTGTTGACATCGAATTTTTCACCAGTAGAACAGCTATAGGTGAGCTTCTTGTTGAATTTGGCCTTGCTCTTACCAGGTGCTGAAATCTCAAAATGGATGCATTCGTCGTTGCTGTACAGCGTGAAACGACCATTCTCGTCACTAAACGTGTTCATCCCTATATTCCACCATTCGTTCCAACCCCGTATTACCGCCCCTTCGATAGGTTGCTTTGTGCGTTGGTCAATGATGGTGCCAGTGACACGTATATTTTTGTATCCCAGCATATTATAATAATTAACGGGGCGTTCCAATGGCTTGGGATGATACTGGTCGGCAAGGTGCCGCAAACACCATCCAGCTGGTTTTACAGTCCCGGTCAGCGTGTATTTCCCATCCGCAGTGGTGGTTTTCCCCTGATGGTTGAGCAGTCCTGTATATTGTGCCTCGAAATTACCTCCTGGAAACTCCTGGTACTCCCACCAGCCATAACCACATCCGCCAGCATCGCGCACCAGCTGGTAGGTCTCTCGCATGAACTCCATCTGTTCCTCGTAGCTGATGCTGTCATTATCGGCCGGCAGCGCGGTCTCACCAACCATCCAAGGCTTGCCCACGTACTTCGAGTACCAATAAATCTCGCTGGCCACCCGCAACGGATGGTAGGTGTGTATTTGCACGAAGTCCACTGGCAGCATCGAAGGATCCCATTCGAAAACCTCTAATGGTTCTGAAAACCCGATGGTAAGCAGTTGGTTAGGCGCATGTTTCGTCATCATCTCTTTCCAATGCCTTACCAACTCCAACGCCTCTTTCTTTTTCCGCTTCTCCACCGGATCAAAATACAACGGTTCATTCATGAAATCGTAGGCGAACAGCGTCGGACATTTGCTGAATGTTTTCAGCATCTGTATGGTGAACTTTTCGATGTCAGGGGAGTGGAGCGGACATTTGATGAGCAGCATAACGTGCAGACCATGTGCTTCGGCAGTGGCTAAAAACTCCTTCATCCCCTGCAAGATGGCACGCTCGTCGCGAAGGTTGCCTATGCGAAACTTCCGATCCCCAGCAAGGTAATAATACCCATCTTCATCATGTCCAGTACGGTCGAAACAGATACGTATCGTATTGAAGCCCATCTCCTTGATGAGTTGGAAATGCCCTTCCAGCTGCTCCTTTACCGCTTTCTCGCCCCAAGCCTCCACATAACCGATGGAGTCGTACTCAACGCTCGGTGCGATAATGAAACTGCCATCCTGCGTTTTCTGAAAGGAGACAATGTAGTTGAGCATCATCGGAAAAAAAGGATCCCCGTGCAGTTTAAATCCGTCGTCTTCCACGTAGATGAAGTCTGTCTGCGCAGGATCCAGATGCACCGTATCTCTTTGACAAGAGGATGCCAACAGTATTGACAGAAGCGAAAAAAACAAAAGAATTCGGCAGGAATATCTCATCATCGCAGCTATTTAGAGGTGGTACGGAGTGCGCTGCGTTTGGCAGTCGCGATGCTGACATTCAGGTCGTAACCGATCAGGATGAACATGTTGTTCCAGTATAGCCACATCAGGATGGCAAACACCGCACCGAGTGATCCATAAAGGGCATTGTAATTACTGAAGTTGGAGAAGAAAATGTTCATCGCAGCCAGCACCAACACCATGGCAATAGTGGCAAAGGTGGAGCCGACTGAGAAGAACTTGAAATGCTTGTGCGAGGCGGGAGCGAGGTAGTAGAAGGTGGAGATGAACAGATATACCAAGAAAAATAACAGCAGCCATTTGGCCACATGTATGCCAGCCGCCAGCAGTTTAGGCGATTGGATGACGTAATGATGGGCGTGATAAACGTATGCTTCAGCCGCAATGAACACGCCAATCGACAGTAAGATGATGCACAGCCAGATGAACAGCAGCATACCAATGACACGCAGCTGCTTCAATAGGGAGCGTTTTCCAATGTTGAAATAGGTGGTGTTGAGGATGTTGATGCTGACATTGACCGAGTTGACAACTGTAAAGATACTGAACAACAGCGAGAAAGAGAGCAATGTGCCGTTGTGTTTGTTCACAATGCCGTTAATCATGTTCTCGATGGCTGGCCACACATATTCGGGAACCATCGACTGGAGAAAATCGAGAAGTGTGTTCTTGACACTCGGACCGAGGAAAGAGATGCCGGCAAAAAGGGTCATCAGCAAGGGTATGAGGGCGAAGAACATACGGTAAGTCATAGCCGCCGCACGGTGCTGGATGATGCCTTTTGTGACTGCCTTTCCGAAAAAGGCCATCACATAGCCAACGGAAAGTCCTTGGAACCCCGGCAGCGTTATGCGATTGAAGAATGCCTGTGTGGCCTGCACCACATGCCAATCGGTGATTTTCTTCTTCATGGGATGAATTTCTCCTGTTCCACCTGCAATACCTCGCGTGTGTCGGCATCCATCAGAACGGCTACTATACTGCAGTTGCTGATGTTCCAGCTTTTCTGACTGTAGTCTATCTGGTACGACTTGAGGTAAGTGCCGTCCTCTTCGGGCGTGGTGAGCTGTGTCCCATAAACTCCGTTGAAAGAGGCGCGCAACACATGGTTGTGGACATAGTCGTCGATGGTCTCCTCGCCATCTTTCTGGGGAGCAATGATGCCATCTTCAATGAGATACAAGGCCAGCTGCATGTTGCCCTCATATCCGTTAAGCGGAGTGGTCTTGGTGTGGGTGGTGATGGTCTTGTCAACAGGATTGAGCTCAATATAGAGCTGCACGGCCGCTACGCACGCCTTTGATTTCTCTTGCTCGATAGCGGGTTGCCATGAGGAGATGTTCAGTGCAAATGTGTTGTTGTATGGACTGCGGTTGACCACGGCCGCGGGAGTTCCGATCTGGGCGACAGCGTAGTCCTGATAGAGCGCGTTGCCCTCCTCGGTGCGGAAATCAGTGGTAAAAGCACCCATCGGCATGGCGAAAGTGCCGGCATGGATGCCAATGGCAACGAGGGTGTCGCTGTAGCGGTTGTGCAATGCCTCCAACTCGCGGTGCCCGTCGGGACAGTTGACACAGCGGGTTCCCGTATATTCCTCAATGAGTACTTTGCGAAACACTGTGGATGGGTCGAGGTCGGGAAACTCCACATTCGTCTCCACACTGTCGTCAGGAGTGATATAAGGGCCCTCGATCTTGTCGCACGACACAAAAGCGCTCAAGAGAATGGCGAGGGTGACGATAAGGCTGATTTTTTTCATTTTGCTTGATGATGTTGGGGCGGCCCGATGCCGCCGTTGTTTTGGAATAGGGTAGGGGTTAGAAAGAGGTGGTGACGGTGAGTCCCAAACCGTAGGATGCCGGTACGCTGCGGCAAACACCGCCGATACAGAGGATGCCCTCCTTGGTCTTGCCGAAGTTCAACGAGATGCGGGTGGTCTTGATGACGAAGGCCGCCGCGATGTTGTAATAGTGGGTGCGGTGGATCTTGTCGGCGTTGCCGTAGTTCCACTGGTCGGCCACGGAGATGAACCAGTGCGGCGCGATGGAGTACTCCAGCAGACCGTAGAGCCAGCTGCCGTCGTCCTCTTTGGCATACAGGTGGTGAAGCTCCAGCTTGAGCGCATGTTTCGTGTTGATCTTGTATGTCACCTTGCCCATCACGTTATGTCCTTTGAACATCGGACTCGGGTGGCCTTGCAGGATGGTGAGGTTGTAGGTGATGAAGTTGTAGGCAAGGTCGAGTTTCCAGTTCTTGTTGTTGAAACGATGGCTGAACTCGATGCCGATGTCCTGATACAGCAGGTCGTTGCCGAAGGCGAAGAAACGGGAGGTGTAGCCGTCGGTGCCGTTCATGAGACCGTTGGCTTCGGCGTCGGGCACCAGCTTCTGCTCCACATTGTGGAAGCGGGCGTAGTTGGCCGTGATGTCAATGCCATACTTGCCGCCAAGTTTCGAGCCTTTCGGAATCTTGTAGTTCACCTGCGCCTGCACGCCGATCTGGCCGTTGGGCTGACTGGCATACGTGTAGTTAGCGAGCAGCGCGTAGGTGTACTGGCGGTTGACAGCGGGTATGTAGTTGATGCTGAGGAGGCTCGTAGAAGCGGAGATGTCGCGCTGCGAGCGGAAGTCCATGTTGTCGGAACGGATGAAGGAGGCCTCCACGCCAAAGCCTTTCATTGAGTATGAGGCGGTGAGCAGGAAGGAGTTGCCGTTCTTATAAATGTAACTGTTGGTGTTGTTGGGGTCGTTGATCTTGTGGGCGAATTCGCTCTCCAAACGGAAACCTTTGTAGCCGAAGTTGAGCCGTGCCGCCCATGTGGCGATGTTCTGCGGTATCTTGTCTGCCGAAAGGATGCCGGTCTGGTTGTCGGGAAGGGTGATGTACATGTCCTTCTCGCTCTTCTCATACTTGCTCACAAAACTGCCGCCGACAGAAAGCACAAAGCCTTTCTCCGAAAGTGTGCCGATCATGTCGCTGAACGACAGTTCCGCGTCGAGGCCGCGCACGTAGTCGTGGCGTTTGGTGTATTCGAAGTCGAAGTTCTTGCGTTCGATGCCCCATACGCCTTTCAGGGTGATGCCTTTGTAGGGCGTTACCTTGATGCGTGCGCCGAGCAGACTGTTGTCGATGCCAAGCTGGCGGTCTTCGTAGGCTCTCAGTGTGAACCCGTTGCCGAACTGCTCGTAGAATGTACCGGCCGTTACTTGAATGAAATCATTCTTGTAATCAAGGAAATAGTGAGTGAGACCTTGACCTTTGTAGCCGATGTCCTCGAAGTCGATAAGCGGGTAACTGTAGAATTCGTACCGCAAGCCGGCGGTAAAGCCGCTGTTGGTATAGTTGAGGTTGAGCCACGTGTTGGCGCGCACCTTCTCTTTCACCTCCTTGGCCCCAATGATGCTGTCGGGGATATAATACATGCCGTTGAAGCCGAAGTCGCCACTGATGTGCCCCCACTTCGACTGCCCCCATGCCGTACTGCTGCACAATACCGTAATGAGCAGTGCGGTCAGGATTGGAAATATACGTCTCATGTTACTCTTTGTCTTTATTCTGCAATTTTTTCAGCACTTCGTACACTTCTTCCTCACCGCCCTGTGCGTATGAGGTGTGCGACCATACGAGGTTGCCATATTGGTCGAAAACGCAGAGGAACGGCACGTCCACCACGTTCAGAGCGCGCTTAAAATCGGAGTTGACATCCTGCAGCACCACATATTCCCAGCCTTTGGCGCGCACAAAAGGTGCCACCTTGGAGGCCGAACGGCTGTCGTCGATGGAGACGGCGAACAGTGTCACACCGAACTCTTCCACCCAGTCCTCATAAACCAAGGAGATGGCGTCGAGCTCTTCGCGGCACGGCATGCACCACGTGGCCCACAGACTGACGATGAACGGATGCTCACCGGTGGTCATCTGCTTGGTGCTGAAGGTCTCACCGTCAAGGGTTTTCAAATCTACAGAAGGAAGTCTTGCCCCATTGTCAAGCTGGGCAAACAGGCTGCCGCATGTGAGGAAAAACACGGCAAGGATGATGATTTTTTTCATTTTTATAATGATTAGTTTTCAATGAATCTAATTGGCAAAAATACAATATTTTTGCGAAGTATGAGAGGTGTTTTTGAAAAAAAAGTTTAAACCGTGAATTCCGCTAGTTTTACCAATAAAAAAACTCCAGCCATCATTGCTGGAGTTCTCTTTCAAATTGTGCCCAAGACAAGAGTCGAACTTGCACGAGCTAATGCTCACCACCCCCTCAAAGTGGCGTGTCTACCAATTCCACCACCTGGGCTCATTTGCGGCTGCAAAAATACAACTTTTTTTATTTCATTTTATAAAATGATAAAAATATTTTTCTTTCTTGATTAAATTTATAAAATATTGATAAATAGTAAATTATGAATGATAAATAAAGAGCAATAAAAGAACAAAAGCAATGGAGGCATCCTTTATGCCATCATAAAAAGGAGAAAGATGCGCAAATCGCCGAATCTTCGAATTTAGAACAATGCGATGGAGATGCCCAACGACATAGGGTTCATAGCAGGACCCTTGCCCGTTTCAAACACCTTGTTCAGCTGATAGGAGTAGTAAACGCCAAACGACTTCCAGCCCATGCGGATGAACACGTCTGCGCTGAATTTCTGTTTGTGGTAGAAATCCAAGTCCTTGTAGTTGAGGTAGTCGCCATCCACACCGTTGTAGTGGGGACCTTTGTATTTATAGGAAAGACCGGCCACCAACCCCACATGCACGCCCACGTCGATCTTGAAACCGCAAGGGTGGCGGTAACGGATCTCAATGGGGATGTTGACATTCATATAGGCGAGTCTGCTGTGCTTGTACTCGAGATCTTCGGGAAGGATGAAGTAGCGGCTCACATCATCATTCCTTACATATTTAAACATGCAATCGGAATACTGGGTGTAGTAGGTGAAGCCGAGTCCGAGACCGAAGGAGAGCGACTTGGCCTGGGGAAGGATAAAGTCCCACATGGCCGACACGTTGAATCCGGGGTCGAACTTCATGAAATTGCCCTGTGAAGGGGTGCCCATCCAGAAACTATGGTAGATGTCAAACACCAAACGGTCGCGCACCACCAAGGGCTTGTAATCTTGCTGCGGCTTTTCTGGTTTCTCTACGGGCGTCTCTTCTGTGGCATTTTGGGCATAGCCAACTGCCAGCAGGGAGCCTATCAGGAATAAAAAGAGTGCTTTTTTCATCATAATCAAAATAAGGCTGCAAAAATACAAACAATTTTTGAGAGTAGGTATGCGAATGAAAAAAAAGTTGTATTTTTGCACCCGCAAACCCCGATGGGGATTGGGTCCTATAGCTCAGTTGGTTAGAGCAGCTGACTCATAATCAGCGGGTCCTTGGTTCGAGCCCGAGTGGGACCACCACAAGCGGATGTCCTCCGAAAGAAGGCATCCGCTTTATTAGATACACCAAATTCATCATAAAATGGAAAACAATAATTATCAGCCCCAGAACAACCAACCGCAGTACAACCAACCGCAGTACAATCAACCGCCGTACTCGCAACCCCCTTATGCATATCCTCAGTACGGGCAGCCTCAGTACAACCAGCCTTATCCGGCACCGGAAACCCCTGATTTTCTGCCTAAGGCCATCGCAGCTGTCGTAATGAGTGAATTCCCGATAGCCAGTATCATCGCTATTGTTGTTGGAGCCAACAATCGACGTCGCATTCAGGATTATCTCGCCATGGGTGGAAAAAGGACACCCAAAGTGAGAGTCAGCTCCATTCTCAGCACTGTTGGACTTTGGCTAGGTGTGGGCATGACCATCTTTTATGCCATCTATTTCTTTATCTATTTCATGGCATTTTTTGTTGGCATGCATTCTTCTCCCTACTACTATTAATAGTCGTTTTTAGTGGTAAAGAAGGAGAAGGCAGGGACTACCTTGCCCTTTCCTTCTCTTCAGCCTGACGTTTCTTAATCACCTCTTCCTGCTTGTCGGCGGGCATGGGCTGGTATTCGAAGAATTCCATCGAGTAGTTGGCGCGCCCGCTGGTGATGTTGCGAAGTGCGGTGGCGTAGCCGAACATCTCGGAGAGTGGGATGAAACCGTCGAGTTTCTGTGAGCCTTTGCGGAATCGGCGCATGTTTTCGATGCGGCCGCGGCGTTTGTTGAGGTCGCGGGTCACGTTGCCGATGAAGTCGTCGGGGGTGCTTACCTCCACCTTCATGATAGGCTCCTTCACGATGGGGTTGGCCTTGCGGAATGCCTGTTTGAAACACATCGCTGCGCAGAGCTGGAAGGCCATGTCGCTGGAATCTACGGGGTGGAAACTGCCGTCCACGAGCACACATTTCACGTCCACCACGGGGTAGCCGGCCACGGGACTCTTGGCCATCGCGTTGATCAGACCCTTCTGGATGGAGGGCAGGAACTCTTTGGGCACCACGCCGCCCTTGGTCATATCAATGAACTCGAAACCGCTGCCGGGGTTGGGCTCGAAGCGGATGACGGTGTGGGCAAACTGTCCCTTACCACCGCTCTGCTTCACGTGGCGGTAGTCGCACTCGGTCTCAGTGGTGATGGTCTTGCGGTACGATACGGAGGGTGCGCCCACGGTGATGGGCACCTTGAACTCGTCGCGGATGCGCTCCACCAAAATCTCGAGGTGCAGCTCGCCCATGCCGGAGATGATGGTCTCCTCGGTCTCCTCGTCGAAGTGGGAGTGGAAGGAGGGGTCTTCGTTGGTGAGCTTGGCCAGCGCCTCGCCGAGTTTGTTGCTGTTTTTCTTGTCGTCCATGTTGACTTTCATCTCGATAACGGCCGGCGGCACGTTGATGGACTCCAGCAGCACGGGCTGCTTCTCGTCGCAGAGCGTATCACCGGTGCGGGTGAACTTCATGCCGACGAGGGCCACGATTTCGCCGACGCCAGCTTCCGAAATCTCCTGACGCTCCTTGGCCTTGATGCGGAAGATACGCCCCACGCGCTCATATTTACCTTTATTAGTATTATATACGCTCATGCCGTTTTGCAACTTGCCGCTGAAGATGCGGATGAAGGTCTGCTGTCCCACGTACGGGTCGTTGATGAGCTTGAAGGCGAGTGCAGCAAATGGCTGGTTGTTAGAAGGTTGAAGATGGATGTTTTTCTCCTCATCGTCGGGGTCGTGGGCGATGACGGCGCCGAGGTCGGTGGGAGAGGGGAGATAGGCGACGATGGCATCGAGCAGGAGCTGGATGCCTTTGTTCTTGTAGGCTGCGCCGCACAGCACGGGGGTTACCAGCAGTTTGATGGTGGCCTCGCGGATGGCGCGTTTCAGCAGCTCTTCGCTCACCTCTTTGTCATCCAAGTAAAGCTCAGCGATTTCGTCATCGAAGTCGGCGAGCTTCTCAATCATGACGCGGCGGGCTTCCAAGGCCTGCGGCATCAGCTCGGCGGGAATGTCGCTCACGATGCGCTCTTTCTCTTTGAAAGTGATGGCTTTCATCACCACAAGGTCCACCATGCCCTGGAATTCGCTCTCGGCTCCGATAGGCATCTGGATGGGCATCGCATTGGCACCCAGGTACTTGTTCATCTGCACCACCACTTCCTGGAAGTTAGCGCCCACGCGGTCCATCTTGTTCACGAAGGCGATACGGGGCACGCGGTACTTGTCAGCCTGGTTCCACACGGTCTCGCTCTGCGGCTCCACACCACCCACGGCACAGAATACCGCCACCATGCCGTCGATCACGCGCAGCGAACGCTCCACCTCGATGGTGAAGTCCACGTGACCGGGAGTGTCGATCAGGTTGATCTGATGGTCGTCCCATTGCGCGGTGATGGCTGCAGAGGCGATGGTGATGCCGCGCTCCTGCTCCTGCTTCATAAAGTCCATGGTGGCCTGCCCGTCGTGGGTCTCGCCCACCTTGCGGTTTACGCCCGTGAAGAAGAGGATTCGTTCCGATACGGTGGTCTTGCCAGCGTCAATATGCGCCGCGATACCGATGTTTCTTAATTTTGAAATAGGATTGGTCATTATTTAATAATTTAATTATCAAAAGTTTATATAAAAGAAATTGTGGTTGCAAAAGTACTACTTTTTTTGGAATTCGCCTCTTCAATTTTTACCCCTAAAAAGGGATTGTCATCATATCCTTTTTAGGACGGTTCTAATCAACCACTTCCAGATAAAAACTCACGGGACGGAATCCGTCGTTACAGCTGATCATGGCACTCATGGGGTTGCGCATCCAGCCGTCATAGAAATTACCCTCATCACGGGCTAACGATTCTACAAAAAGCTGCATCGTGTGCCACGCCTCATCACACAGTCCCTCAGGCTGTTGGCCGTCAATGGAAATCCAAACCTGCCCTTCATGCACCTCACAGGCATGTTCAATCGGGTTCTCGTACTTTTCCATCAGGTCGGGATAGACCGTCTGGCGGATGGCGGTAATTTTTACTTTGTTCAAGGGTGAAATATTTTGTAAAAAGAGACTGGCCATACGCCAGTCTCTTGTGGGTTCTAATACGGTTAAACTATTGCAGCAGAAACCTTTCTGCTTCGAGCGCGGCCTTGCAGCCAGATGCGGCTGCGGTGATGGCCTGGCGGAAGTGCGGATCCTGCACGTCGCCGGCAGCGAACACGCCCGGCACATTCGTGGCGGTGCTGTCGGGTCGCGTGACGATATAGCCCTGCGCATCCAGCTCGATCTGGCCTTTGAACAGCTCGGTGACCGGCTGGTGACCGATGGCTACAAACACGCCATCAACAGGCAGCACGGTGTTTTCGCCCGTTTTCTTGTTGTTCACCGACAGTCCAGTGACGGCCTTCACGAAGCCTTTCTTCTCGCCCACAATCTCGGTGGGTACGCTGTCCCACACCACTTGGATGTTGGCGGTGTTGAACACGCGCTGCTGCATGGCCTTGGAGGCGCGGAACTCGTCGCGGCGGTGCACCAGATAGACCTTGTTGCACAGTTTGGCGAGGTAGGTGGCCTCCTCGAGGGCGGTGTCTCCGCCGCCGACTACGGCCACGTCGCGGCCACGGAAGAAATTGCCGTCGCAGGTGGCGCAGGCCGACACGCCGAAGCCGCGGTAGGTGCGCTCACTCTCCAGACCGAGCCAGCGGGCCGTGGCGCCCGTCGCAATGATGACCGTGTCGGCCAGAATCTCCTGCGTATCTTCCACCACACAGCGGAAGGGGCGTTTCGAGAAATCCACCTCCGTCACCATGCCGGTGCGCATGTCGGTGCCCATCCGCAGCGCCTGCTCGCGGATGTCGTTCATAATGTTAGGCCCTGACTTGCCGTTGGGGTAGCCCGGGAAGTTCTCCACCTCCGTGGTGATGGTAAGCTGTCCGCCCGGCTGGGGGCCTTCAATCAGTATAGGTTTCATGTCGGCGCGTGAGGCGTAGATGCCCGCGGTATAGCCCGCCGGTCCGCCGCCGATGATCAAGCATTTTGTTGTTTCCATTTTCAATTCTCAATTTTCAGTTTATAAACGCAATCACGTCCCCCTTCTTCACCTTCTCGCCCTGGGCGACCACCACCTGTAGCAACTTGCCGTCGTAGAGGGCTCGCACTTCGTCCTGGCCGTAGTAGGCCTCCACATAGCATACGAGGTCGCCTTCCTTGTAGGACGTGCCTTGCGGCGGGTTCATGCCGTCTCCGGTGACGGGCACTTCCCACAACACGTTGCCGTTGGAGGGGGAGAGGATGGCCTTCGCCTCGGGGTGCTGCTTCTGCACGCTGGCAATCAGCTCCTCGCGCACCACCTCGGGCAGCTTGATCTCCTTCACGATGACCTTGATATTCGACTGCTGTTTCTTGGCTTCAAGGTCGCGCTCGAAATTCTTCTTGGCCGCGCCGCTCTTGTAGTCGATGTATTGTGTCGGGTGCATGGCGTACTCGAACAGCTCCTCTTCGTCCTCGCCAACGTCCCAGCCTTGCTCTTCCATCAGCTTTCGGTACTTCGGCAGCTCGTCGGGATAGTTGTCCTGCGGGTTGGAGGTGAAGAACTCGTAGCCTTTCTCCTTGGCCAGCTCGAGGATTTCGGGAGCGAGAGTGCCCGGCAGGGTACCGGCCTTGCCGAGAATCATATCCCACTGCTTCTGGTCCATCGCGCTGAAACGCGGCTTGCCCTGCGCCATCGACAGGATGTTCATCAGGGCGATGTTCTTGACATACTGGCTGAACGGGGTCACCAACGGCGGGTTGCCCACCTTCGGCCATACGTATGCGACCTCCTCAAACAGCTTCACCAACAACTCGTCTTCGGTGAGCTCTTTCTGTCCACCGGCTTTCAGCGACATGTTGATGGCTTTGTGCAGCCCCTTGAGGTCGGCCATCATGGAGCCCATCATGCCGCCCGGCAGGCCGCAGCCCACCAGCAAAGAGGTGGAGACGCGGTTCTTGGCGTCGATCCAGTAGCCGAGGAAGTCGTCCATGAACTCTTGTGTGAGACGGCGCACCTCCATATAGGCGTTCATGTTGATTTCGGGCACATCGAAGCCTGCGTCTTTCAGCATGGCCTGTATGGTGATGACGTCGGGGTGCACCATGCCCCATGACAGTGGCTCCACGGCCACGTCGATGATGTCGGCCCCCGCCTTGCACACCTCCAGCGTGGAGGCGACAGAGAAGCCGGGACCGGTATGGCCGTGATACTGCACGAGGATGTGTGGGTATTTCTCTTTGATGGATTTCACGAGGCGGCCGAGAGTGGCGGGACGGCCCACACCGGCCATATCTTTCAGGGCAATCTCATCGCAGCCGAACTCCACCACCTTGTCCACCACGCCCATGTAGTACTCCACGGTATGGATGTCGGAGTGGGTGATGCTGAGGGCGACCTGCGAAATCATGCCGGCCTCTTTGGCAAACTTCACGGAGTTCTCGAGGTTGCGCGGGTCGTTCAAACCGCAGAACGAACGGGCAATGTCCACGCCCTGCGCTTTCTTCACCTTGAACATCAGCTGGCACACGTCGGCGGGCACGGGGTCCATACGCAGACCGTTGAGGGCACGCTCCAGCATCTGGCACTGGATGCCGGCCTCACGCAAAGGCTTGGTCCATGCGCGGACGGCCTTGTTGGGGTTCTCACCATAGAGGAGGTTCACTTGCTCGAAAGCGCCGCCGTTGGTCTCCACGCGGGCGAAACAGCCGCAGTCCACGATGGCGGGAGCGACTCTTACCAGCTGGTCAACGCGGGGCTGGTATTTTCCGGATGATTGCCACATGTCACGATAGACGAGGCAGAATTTGACTTGTTTCTTCATGATAGAGTATATTGTTTAATTTATTTCAGGATTGAATTATTTGAAAAATCTTAAAATGTCGAGTCCGTTGGCGTAGATGAGCAGGGCGATGAGCAGTATGAACCCCACTGTGTTGGCATAGCCGATGAACTTGTCGCTCGGTTTGCGCCGTGTGATCATCTCCACCAAAATAAAGAGGATATAGCCGCCGTCGAGCATCGGGATGGGCAGGAAGTTCATGAAGGCAAGGATGACCGCGATAAAGGCTGTCACACTCCAGAAAGCCTGCCAATTCCACGCTTTGGGGAAGATGCTGCCAATGGTGCCGAAGCCGCCAATCTGCGTGGCACCCTCCTTGGTGAAGATGAGTTTGAACTGCTTCACATAGTCGCCCAATGTGCTGAAACCCTTTGAGATACCCGCCGGTATCGACTGCCAGAAGCCATAGTCCACGTGCTTGTGGCCTAACAGTTCAGCAGGCGCTTTTGGGAAAACCATCATCTTGCCATCTTCATTCAACTTCACAACTGTGGTGTCTTTTTCCCCATTCCGCGAATAGACGATGCTCACCAATGATGAGGGGTGGTTGTTGAAGTATTTCTGATAGCTATAGAAAGAGAACATACGTTTGCCGTCCACCGCTACAAGACTGTCGCCCTTTTGGAGATCGGCACTTGCCGCTGGCGAATCCGATGGCACAGAATCGAGGATGAAAGGCATCTCAAACTGGCAGAAGTACTGCTCCGATTTATCAGCGCCGAGCAGCGTCTTTGCAAAATCTTGATTGAGATAAACGGTGGTCTTTTCGTAGATGGTTTTTACAACGCTGTAGGTGCTGTCTTCATTGATGGCGATGGAGTCCACCGGGCGTTCGACCACCACGCGCTGGGCACCATTGATGAGTACCGCGCCAACGAGGTCGCCTTGCCGTTCGGGCTTCACACCATCTACCGTGATAATCTTGTCGCCATTCTGGAATCCTGCCTGCAGCGCCACCTCTGAAAAATGCATCCCATAACGGGCATTCTCCACCGGAATATAATCCTCGCCCCACGTGAAGAGAATGACTACGTACAGAATCAAAGCGGTGATGAAGTTAACCAGCACGCCACCGAGGATGATGAAGAAACGCTGCCAAGCGGGCTTCGAACGGAACTCCCACGGCTGCGGCTCTGATGAGAGTTCAGAGGCCTTGGTGTTCTCATCCACCATGCCGTTGATGCTGCAATAGCCGCCCAACGGCAGCCAGCCGATGCCCCATTCCGTATTTTCGGGGTATTTGCGCCAGTCGTCATCCGCCAACTTGTCGGTGTCGATGCGCACCATCTTCTTTTTGCCCTTCTCGTCCAAAACAGGCTTGCCCTCCGCATCCAACTCTTCCTCCATATCGTCAAGGTTGCGCGCAAAAAATTTGAAATGCCATTTCCCATTGAACTTCTTGCATTTGAAAATAGAGAAGTAGGGATTGAAGAACATGTAGAATTTGTCCACGCGGGTGTGGAAGATGCGAGCAAACGTGTAGTGTCCCAGCTCATGAGTGATGACCAGAAAACTGATGCAGGCAATAAGTCCTAAAATCTGAATGAGTACTCCCATAAAATGTTATTGTCTAAAGGTGTGTGAAATATATTCTTTGGTTTCTTTGTCAATAGTAAGGTACTCCTCAACGGAAGAGGGCGTACAGAAGGTGGCGTGAGCGAGCGATGCTTCGATGATCTTGGGGATGTCGTAAAAGCCGATGCGGTCGTGCAGGAACATCCTGACGGCGGCTTCGTTGGCGGCGTTGAGCACACACGGCATGCAGCCGCCCTGCTTGGAGGCCGCGTATGCGAGCGGCAGACACGGGAAGGTATCGCCGTCGGGCTCCTCGAAGGTAAGGGTGGAGTGATGGAGAAAGTCGAGGCGCGGGAAGTTGCTGGGCTTGCGGTCGGGGTAGGTGAGGGCATACTGGATGGGCAGCTTCATGTCGGGAAGCCCCAGCTGCGCCTTCACCGAGCCGTCCTCAAACTCCACCAGCGAGTGGATAATCGACTGCGGGTGCACCACCACCTCGATTTTGTCGAGCGGCACGCCGAACAGCCATTTCGCCTCAATCACCTCCAAGCCTTTGTTCATCAGCGTGGCACTGTCGATGGTGATCTTGTCGCCCATCTTCCAGTTCGGGTGCTGGAGCGCCTGCTCGCGCGTAACGTGCTGTAATTCTGCTCTCTTCTTGCCCCGGAACGGGCCGCCCGATGCGGTGATGATGAGACGGGAGATGGGATTGTGGAACTCGCCAGCCAAGGATTGGAAAATGGCAGAATGCTCAGAATCAACCGGATAGATGTTGACACCGTTTTCACAGGCGGTGCGCGTCATCAGCTCGCCGGCCACCACCAAGGTCTCCTTGTTGGCCAACGCAATCCGCTTGCCGCTCTCGATGGCTTTGTAGATGGGGGCCAGTCCCGCCACGCCGACAATCGCCGACAGAACCATGTCCACACAATCCATCTGCACCACATCGCACAGCGCCTTCTCGCCGGCATACACCTTGATGTCATCGTCCCACAAGGCACTTTTCACATGCTCCAGCTGCTCCTCCTGACCGATGACCACCACGTTGGGCTGGAACTGCTTGGCCTGCTGGATGAGCAAGTCGGCCTGCGAATAGGCAGAAAGCACCTCAACCTGAAGCATTTCCGGAAATTGCGACACAACCTCTAACGCCTGCGTTCCGATGGAACCAGTCGAACCCAAAATTGCAATGCGCTTCTTCTCAATCACTTTTTGTAAAAAGAGTTAATGGCTTAAAAAACAGAGCGCAAAATTACAATTTTATTTTTGATTTTTGGGGTCAGAAATGAAATATTTTTGAAACTGCGGATAGGATTTTTTCACACAATCAATGTCGGTCACCACAATAGGGAAATGGAGTGACAGCAACGCCGCCGCCATCGCCATCCGATGGTCGTTTTGCGGGTTGAAAATGATTGATTCTGAATTGGTTGTGAATGACGTTCCGTCAACCGTCAGCGTTTCATCGTCCTGCCGTTGAAGAGAACAGAAATGGGAGAGCAGCTCGCACAGCAAGTCCATACGGCGCGACTCCTTCCGGTTGAGGTTGCCCAAGCCGGTCAGGGTGACCGTTCTTTGACCGAGCAGGGCGGTCACTGCCATTACAGGAGCAAGGTCAGGATGGTTGTATAGGTGGAAGGTGTTGTTTTCTACAGGGTTACAATTCGTTTTGTCGCGACAGATGGTTACCCCTTCTGTGGTTTGTTCAGAGCGGATGCCAAAGCCTCGGAACCACTCCGCCACTACGGCATCCCCTTGAAGGGAGTCAAGGTGCAAATCTTTGAGTGTCAGCGTGTCGATAGTGATGTCGGCGGCCAGGAAAGCGTACCAGAAGGCGGCGGTGCTCCAGTCGGCTTCGCGCCTGACGGGAAGGCCCTGCCGGCGCGCTTCCACCATCCGGCGCGTCAGCTCCCAGTAGGGTGCGGAGGGCGGGGGAGTGGGCACCACGGTCAGCTCCTGCAGCCTGAGACGGTCGCCCGCCAGCAGCAGGGCGCTGGCCAACTGGCTGCTCTGCGAACAGTCGATGGTGAGGGCGCGGGCGTGCAGCTCCTTGCCACGGATTTTCCACCCCTCGGCGCAAGGCTCGATGTCGGCGTCTGCACTTTTCAGGGTATCCACTAACGGAAGAATCGGCCTTTCCAGCAGTCGCTTCGTGCCGGTGAGCAGCCACCTGCCGGGGGTGACCGCCGCCACCGCCATCAGGAAACGATAACCGGCACCACAATCTTTTACATCAATCTTAATAAAATCATTATCAATATTATGAAAAGATTTATTATAGTTTTGCTTGATGATAGTTAACGCTCGATACACCACCCACACATCCTCCGAATCGTCGGCATTGGGCATCGGCAAAACCTCGCCATAAAGAGCCTCCAGCACCAACTGACGAATCAGGATGCTTTTCGAGCAGTTGAGGCGGAGGATCTCGCCGTTTTGGATAGTGGTAATGAGCATGATGGTGAAAAATGGCTTTTTTATTCTGTTTCGCCGCTTTTCTAGACCTTGCCAGTACATTGACAGAATCTGAAAATACGACGCTGCAAAGGTACAGATTTTTTTC
>JAGCUN010000011.1 GCA_017962845.1 Bacteroidales bacterium
CACGGTGATGACGGCTTCCGTAACCTCAGTGCCGAGGTAGTCTTCAGCCGTTTTCTTCATCTTCTGAAGAATCATAGCCGAGATCTCCTGCGGGGTGTATCCGCGGTCGTCGATCATGATTTTCGGAAGATTGTTGCTGTTGGCCACCTTGTAAGGCATACGGTTCACCTCGTTGGTCACCAAGTCCATGGTCTCACCCATGAAACGCTTGATGGAGTAGATGGTCTTGGTAGGATTGGTGATGGCCTGACGCTTGGCCGGATCGCCGACCTTACGCTCGTTGTTGCCCACGAAAGCCACTACAGAAGGAGTGGTGCGCTTGCCTTCAGAATTCGGGATCACAACAGGTTCGCTGCCTTCCATGACAGCTACACATGAATTGGTGGTTCCTAAGTCGATTCCAATAATTTTACCCATAATTGTATAATTTTAATTGTTTTTAATTCAGTTAGACTTTGATCTTTTTTTTTCAAAGCAACCCAACATTATGCAACCATCGTGCCAAAATTGAAAATGGGTAAATTTTCCTCTTTTCTGACAATATTTTAAAAATAAAACAAAAAAAGCGTGACAAATTGTCACGCCTGTCACAATATTTAATGTTGTATTTACCAGATACAAGCTCCTTCGCCGAACCACTTGCCCTGTACTTTGAGAGTCTGCTCGATGACATCGCGTACGCAGCCGCAGCCGCCCCCCTTGGGCGAAACATAGTCTGCAATAGCTTGAATTTCAGTGGCTCCATCGGCCGGACTGCATTTTACTCCCGCCAACTGCATCATGTCGTAGTCGGGAATATCATCGCCCATGATCAGCACCTGCTCGCGCGAAAGCCCCTTCTCTTTCATATATTCATTGAGCTTCGCCACCTTGTCGGGAACAGAGAGGAAGATGTCCATGCCGGGGAAGGTCTTGTAGCGCAGCCGCATGGTGTCGGAAAAACCACCCGAGATGATGGCCACATGGTACCCTTTCTTCAGCGCGTACTGGATGGCGTAGCCGTCTTTCACACTGGTGGCACGAATCTGGTCGCCATCGGGGAAAACGTAAATCTTTCCATCCGACAACACGCCGTCAAAATCAAAAATGAACGTAGTAATTTGGGATAATTTTTCTTTGATTTTCTCCATAAATTATCATTTATTAAAATGCTGACGGTGGATTTCTTGGGTGAGAATTTCGTAAATTTCGCGATATGGAGTGTCCTGCAGCATATCTAAATGTTTGTTTATTACTTTGTTATCATTCCGAACCGCCGGACCTGTCTGCGCCTCTTCCGGAGTCATGGTATTGAGCTTTTTTAAGGAATTTTGTAAAAGAGGAAGCAGAACGTGGGGCTCGATTTTTGCATTTTTTAAGAGGTCAAAGGCAACGCCGTAAAGTGCATTCGTGAAGTTGCAGGCAAATACGGCCGCCAGGTGCAACTGTCGCCGCTCTTCCTCCTGTAAAATGAGGGTCTTTTCGCTCAGTTGGGTGGCCAGCTGCAACAGCAACGCTTCGGTATCTCCGTCGCCACCCTCTACGCAAAGTGGCACCTCCACAGTGGAAAAATCCATCCCGCTGTTGAGGGTCTGACAGGGGTATATCGTGCCAAAACGTGGGGCCACCGGCGCTAAAACCCTCGCCGAAACCGTGCCGGAAGTCAGTGCCGCCAAGGGCAACTCAAAAGGAATTTGCGATACAACCTCTTCGTAACTATCATCTTTTACAGAGAAAAGATATAAATCGCTGTTTTTCTTTAATTTAGATAAATCTTGAATGGCTTCTGCCCCACAAGTCTCTGCCAATTTTTGGCATTTTGTAAGGTCTCTTCCATAGATTTGATGGATTTTGATGCCCGCCTTTTGGAAGGCATACACGAACCAATGCGCCACATTTCCCGTTCCGATGATGCTTGCGGAATGGATCTCACCACACAGCGCGGGGAACGAAAAGGTGTAAGTGGTGGTTTCGTTTTTGATGGTGGGAAGGGGGAAGGATATACTCATGGCTTTAGGGTTTTTCCTTTGAAAAAGGGTTCGAGGTTGATGGGATGTTGTGCGATGGCAAATAGGGCGGAACCGCTGCCCGACAAGGCGGCATATACTGCGCCCAGCTCGTAGAATTTGGCCTTCATCTCTGCCAAAATCGGGTAGAGTGGGAAGAGGGCAGACTCGAAATCGTTGGGGAAGAGACTGTGCCACTTTTCTGTCGGTTCTCCTAATAGTTGGTGGAGGTGGGCACGGCCTGAGATGGGACGGATGTGGGCATAAGCCTCTGCGGTAGAGATAGAAAAATCGGGTTTGAACACGCTGATGGTCCATTGCGACAGGTCGAGGGTGACGTCCTGTAGGATTTCACCCCGTCCGGTGGCATATTGCGGCCGGTTGTGAATGAAAAACGGCACGTCACTGCCGAGCCGTGCCGCATAGTTGCATAGCTCCTGGTCGGTAAGGTGCAGCTCGAACAGCTCGTTGGCCATACGAAGCACGCAGGCGGCATCAGAAGAGCCGCCCCCCAGCCCCGCGCCTGAAGGGATGTTTTTCTCCAAATGGATGACCGCTCCCGGCAAGTCAAACTCCTGTTGCAACAACCGGAAGGCTTTGACACACAGATTTTTCTCCGCATCTACCACAAAATCACCTCCCGTCATTTTGAACTCCACTGTGCCAGATTTTGGTACAATGGTGAGGGTGTCCGTGACCGTATCAACAGGAACAAAGATGGTTTCCAGGTTATGGAAACCATCTGGCCTTTTTTCTGTTACATATAAGCCCAGATTAACCTTAAAATTGGCAGAGCTAATCAAAACAGGCTTTTTTGTGATTTAATGTTATCCCACTGTTGGTCAGAGAGTTTCGCACCCACCGTTGCCACAGCCTCATCGCCTACGATGGCGGCCAGCTGGATGGTCTTTTCGGGCGCAAGTCCGTGCATCAGACCATAGAGGAAACCGGCGGCGTAAGCATCGCCCGCGCCGTTGGTATCCACGGGCTTCTTGCCGTTGGTGCCGGCCGAAACGTGCGTGCCTCGGATGTTGGCGATCGAGCCTTTCGCGCCTAACTTCACGACCGCCACCTCGCAGTAGCGTGACAGCTCTTCCAAAGCCTGCTCGCCCTTTTTGCCCGTAAAGGCCTCAGCCTCTTCTTCATTCGCAAAAATAATATCGACATAATTGCTCAGCAACTCTCCCACAAACGCTTTCTCCGCCTGCACGAGATTATAGGAGGCCATGTCCATCGAAATTTTCAGTCCGTTTTCTTTGGCCAACTGACAGGCACGTAAGATAAGGTTGTGATTGAAAATGAGATAGCCCTCCACATGGATGCAGTCGTAGGCTTTCAAAATCTCCACATCCACCTCGTCGGCCGTCATGGAGGCGGCAGCCCCGAGGTAGGTGGCGAAGGTGCGTTCGGCATCCTCAGTCATCAGCGTGGTGGCGATGCCAGTGTCGATGTCGGAGGTGTGAATCAGGTGGGGGCAAATGCCATTTTTCTTCATATCCTCCTCAAAAAAACGGCCCACTTCATCATTCCCCACCTTGCCGATATAACCGGTTTCGCCGCCTAAATGGGCGATGCCGTGGATGGTATTGGAGGTAGATCCGCCAGTGGCGCGCACCTGCTTCATCGTGCTGATTCGCTCATGAATCTGCCGTTTTTTTTCAACATTGATCATCTCCATTCCTCCTTTGGGAAGACCAAATTCTTGGAGGAGCGACTCTTCGGGAATGTTCACAATCACATCCACCAAAGCATTCCCGATACCGATAATTTTTGCCATAGTCTGTATTGAAATAGGTTAGAATCTTATGCCGAAAGTGGCGGCGAATTTGTGATTTACATTGTTGACTTCCACGGGGTTGAGGTTCGTGTCGTTGTAGTACCATGAGCTCTCGCGGGCGATGCGGCACACGTATGCGAAGTCGCAGAAGAACACTTTGCCGTACAAACCGATGCCGGCGCAGATGTTGTGAGAGTCGCCCGTGTTGATGTTGTTTTTGAACGGGGAGCTGCTGTAAGCGTAGCCGGTACGGATGTGGAAGACATTGGTGACCGCCAGTTCAGCGCCCACGCGCACGGTGTGGCAGGCACCATATTTGTCCTTAATGGCCTGATTCTCATCCTTGAAGTTGTAACGATACATCGTGCTCTCAGAGGAGAAAAGGTTGGCCATGGAGTAATCGGCGAACTCATATTCCGCGCTGATGAACGCTCTCTTGGCGATGGTGAATCCCACGCTACCCATCACGCGCAACGGGGTGGCCAGTTTGTATTTGGAGATGTTTTCGTAGGAATCCTCATAGTTGTTGTCCTCAAAATAGGAGTTGATTTTTCTCTCATAATTCTCTTTCAAGTTGGCATAGTAAGTGGGGGTGTGGATGGATACGCCGAAACGGAAGAAGTCAACGGGTTTGTAGATGACACCCAACTTGGCGTTGACACCTACGCCCGTGGTGCGCAGTTTCTCAATGGTAGTGAAGGAGTTAAAGCCTCCAATCTCGTCCTTTTCATCCGCCTCGCTGTATTCGGTTTCGCTCTCATAGTCGAGGAAGGGAACCCCCAGTGTGAAGCCGAGGTACAGCTGGTCGTTGTAGTTGCCGCCGAGCGAGAAGCTCATCTCGTCGATGCCGCCTTTGGTTTTGGTGTAGCACTCCTGACGCAGGTTGTGTCCAGTGAGGTAGCTCACATATTCGTCTTCAGAACCCGGAAGGGTATCCAGCAGCCATGTGTTCCAAGCGGCGAGCCCATCGTGGGTCAGGTTGTTGTAATGGATGCCGTTCGACATGTTCACCACGTTGTTGGTCCAGCTGCTGCCGTTGCTCAAACCGGTGGAGGAGATGCGGTTGTTGAAGTCGTTGATGCGGTTGTAGCCCACGCCGAACTGCATCATCCGCCACTTGGTGACGGGATTTTCGGGGTCGGGGTTCAAACGCCAGGAAAAGACGGCGCCGAAGTTGGTGAGACTGTAGCGCACGCTGCCGTCATCCACCTCCTCGCCGTTGTAAATGGCCTTGCTGCCGATGGCGTTGATGACCACTGGGGTAAAGGTGATCTCGTCTTTCTTGTAAAGACCGATAGCGGCGGGGTTGGTGGCCAGAGCGGAGAAATCGCCGCCGATGGAGCCGAAAGCACCGCCGGCACCCATGAAACGGGCCGTACCCGACCAGTTGACCTGTGAAAAACGGAAAGCGTCAATGTCGTTCTGCGCCATCGCTGCCACTGAGAGCAAAAGGGAGGCGCACAAAATGAATACTTTTTTCATGATTATCGATTTTTTTATGGTTTTCTAAAACGGTTTTATGACTATAGATATTTATTTTAGTTTAATAACAGGATTTTAAACGCAACTCTGCCTCTAAAATTGCATATTATTCCATCAAGTTGTTGAGCATAGCGTACACCGTAAGACCGGCCACGGATTTGATGCCCGTTTTTTTGATGATGTTTTTTCTGTGCGTGATGACCGTGTGAACTGAAATGTGCAGTTTATCAGCGATTTCCTTATTCGAAAGTCCTTTCGAAAGTTCGACCAGCACCTCTCTTTCGCGGTCGGAGAGTTCGTATAACTCGCTCGATTCGGCAGGTTCGGTGAACGAGTTGAGCGCATCGGTGAGCTGGTTGTTGATTTTCTCCGCATCCTCGTTGATTTCAATCACTCCGTTGAAACTCCTGAGCCATTGTTGGTCGAAGTAGTGATAGACCAGTGCCACGATGGGAATGTTTTGTGCATCAGGTATTAAGGAACGGAAGGTGTTGCGTTTGGAGTAGTCCACCAAGGCGGGGTTGAGCACGATGAGGTCGGGGTGATCCACCACGATACGTTCGGAGATACGGCTCAGGTTGTCGGTAACAGAGGAGACTTCAAAAGTGGCCTGTTTCTGCAAGATGGTGGCAAATCCAGTCGCTACGATGGGCGATTTTTCTATTAGTAATATCCTCTTTTTCATTGTGTTACAATTTTTCTAATGTTTCTACAAATGGGATGAGGATTTTGTCTTCAATAACGGCATGGGTGTTGAGGTCGGAGGAGAGCTGGAAGATGTCGAAGAGCAAAGAGATACGTTCTTTGGGCATGATGTCGCCGGGGAGGTACTTGAGGATGATGTTGGTGAGGTCGCCGAGCTTGTCTTCGATGTTGCTATGGTTTTTCTCAAACTGGTGGATGGAGTAGCCTTTCGACTTTTCACCGTTATTCAACTTCTCAATATAAGGAAAAACTGTAACCTCTTCATATTGAAAGTGTTTCACCACCTCTTCTTTGTAGTCTATGAAAAATTTTTGCAGCGTGTCGCGGTGTACAGGCAGGCAGGCGTCGGCAATTCTGCGGAGGTGGTTTTCGATATGGGGGATGCGTTCATCAAGGTAATAGTTGTGGGAGGCGATGAGGTAGGGGATGAGGGGTGACATGTCGGTGCCGGCGATTTCCTCCTGTGTGGGCAGGTATTCCGGGTGGGTATATACGTTGCAAATCAGCAGGAAGAAGCTGTCGGGAATGCCGTACTGCTTGCACACTTCGCGGATGCTTTTCTCGCCGAAGCCGAGTTGGATGTTGAAACGTTGGAGAATCAGCACAAGACTATGGTTCGAAGCGACCATGTCGGCTAATTTCATGTTAGGGGTGAATAGCATAGTGTTTTACTTTATTTGCTTAAATAATAATCGTGAATTTCTTGCAATCTTCCGGCAGAGTCTTGCAGTCCGCCGGGACGGTTGCGGATGACCCAGATGCGCTTGTGGTTGTCGATGAGTTTTTGGAGTTCGTGGGCCAGTTTTTTGCGCTTTTCAAGCGGAATGTCGAGGGTTTGGTAACTTTTGACCTGCATCCGGTCGATGCCGAGGTGCAGACTATGTTTGGCGAGGTTGGCGGCCTGGTGCAGCTCTTCGATCACCACCTCCGCATCGGCACATTGCGGTTTGGCATGATGGAGGATGGCGAGGGCATCATCGATTTCGGCTTCGGTTTTGCGCAGATTGGCGAGGGTGATCTCCTTGGTTTGGTAATTGCCTTTCATCTTCCAGGCATGGCGGTGCAGGAGAAGATGAAAAACGTTGGCATTTCCTTCGGGAATTTTAGCCTTTTCGTAGGCATTACCGAGTTTCAAAACTGCGATGCCGGTGTTCTGGGTCGGGTCTTGGAAGATGTATTCGTTGAGGAGGAAGCAGAGGCGTGAAACCACGGAGGTGTCGCACTTCCAGGCGTAGCTGCAGCCCACCATGAGCGGGGCGTAGCATACCGAGAGGGGTTGCCAGTGGCCGTGGTCGCCCCAGTTGGTGACGAGCATACCGCGGGCACCGTTGGCCGTGGCGTTGGTGGCGGCGTTGTAGAGGTTGGCGAAGGCAATGTTGTTCTTGCCGATGATGGAGCGCCAGGTGGCCGTGCCGGGACAGACGTAAAAATCGAGGCCGGCTTTTCTGAATTTTGGCAGAATGGTGTCGAAGCGGAAGTTGCTTTCATATCCCCACACCATCGGAATCATATCCTGCGGAATTTCAGGAATCAGCTCTTCGTGGTTGAGGATGATGTCGCCCCAGAACTGCGCCACTTTGCCATATTTTCGCACCTCATCGTTGAGTTTGAGCAGGTAGTTGAGATAGACGCGCCCCACGCCGAGACTGTCGCAGGCGGCCTTCGAGCGGCCGAGGCCTAACTCCACGGTCTCGTCGCAGCCGATATTGAAGTAGGCGCTGTTGAAGTTCGGCAGAAATTCGGCATAGAGGCCCTTCACCAGTTCGAAAGAACCCGGGTTGGAGGGGTCGAGCGAGGAGAGTTTGTAGGGTCCCCAGATGGTTTTGCAGTCCTCCACACAGTCGGCGAGCGGCAGGTATTTGTCATATTTCAGCCAGTTTTCGAAATGGCCGAACGAGTTCTGGTTCGGCACGAGGTCGATGAAGCGGTCGTTGCAATATTTTTGCAGGTCGGCAATCTCTTCCGGCGTCATCGGGGAGTAGTCCTTCCATACGATTTCGTGCTGCGTATAGGCGTAGGTGTGTTCGGTGTAAAGTTGTAATTCATTGACTTTCAATGTGACGAGAAAGTCCACAATCTGATAGAGCGTCTGCATGGTG
This sequence comes from Bacteroidales bacterium, assembly GCA_017962845.1. Lineage (GTDB taxonomy): Bacteria > Bacteroidota > Bacteroidia > Bacteroidales > WCHB1-69 > UBA1756. The sequence continues at coordinate 8,049 of JAGCUN010000011.1, forward strand.
GGCACTTTGTCGCGACTGATGTCGAGCATCATGCCACGGCGGGCGAGGTCGGGATAGTCGGAGACGAGCAGCTCGGGGATGGCGTGTTTTTCGGCGAGGCCGTAGGCTAAAATCTGGCGCATGGTCTGCACGCCGTAGAAAATGGCCTCCTGACTGCCGCCAATAATCGTCACCGACTGGTTTTTCACCAGCAGGCGGTACTCCTGGCTGGGGTATTTCGGATCCTGCTGCATCGACAACTTGATGACGGGGCCTCCCATCCCTGCAAAAAACGACTGAGTTTCCCAATTGGAGAGGTTGAACTGTGCCAAATAGTTGCTCAGTTGGGAGAATTGGTATTCGTCCCAAACAAGCGCTTCATTATTTTGAATATCAACTCGTTGTGGGGTTGGAATAAGGTAATTCTGGAGGGTTTCGCTTCGGCCTATGAGGGTGAAGAGGATGAATACGGTCAGCAGAGCAAATTTTCTCATCATACATAAATTTTAAACACGCAAAGGTACAATTATTATTGACAAAAAGGGGAATTTTCTTCAATTATTACTAACAGCGTGATGTGGGTTACACCATCACAGATGTCAGGGCATTTTCAGCGAGCGAAACCGTATTCAAGTGGCGGCTTTCTTCCTTCCATTTTTCCCAAAATCTGTGCCTACTCAATTCTATTTCATACCATTAGACGAAAATTTTTGCTTTTATCTTCTTTTATTAAAATTCATAAAACATTATTATTCAGATAATTATGAAGAAGATTTAAAAATTCTAAAAAGACAAAATCAAAATTAAAGAGATATAAAAAATTCTTGTATCTTTGCACCCTCGAACTGTCCAATGGTGTAACGGTAGCACTACAGTTTTTGGTACTGTCTGTCTTGGTTCGAATCCAGGTTGGACAACTTCACGAAACTCTCACTACTCATTTAGTGGGAGTTTTCTATTTTTGAACGAATAAAAACAAAATATTAAAGCAACAAAAAATGGAAGAACGTTTAAATTTGATTGAGACCTTTGCAGAATTCAAGGATTTCAAAAATATTGAAAGAGAGACGTTGATGCGTATCTTGGAGGATATTTTCCGCTCGGTGCTGACGAAGAAGTACGGCGCCGATGCCAACTTCGACATCATCGTGAATGTGGACCGCGGAGATTTGGAAATCCAGCGTTACCGTGAGATCGTGGAGGATGGCGAGGTCGAGAATGAATACACGCAGATCGCCCTCTCGGAGGCTGTGAAGATCGAGCCCGACTTTGAGGTCGGTGAGGAGGTGATGGAGAACATCCGTCTGGAAGATTTCCAGCGTCGTGAGATTCTGGCCCTCCGTCAGAACCTCATCTCCAAAATCATGGAATATGAGAAAGACCTGATTTACAAGAAATACGAAGGCCGTATCGGCGAGTTGGTCAGCGGCGAAGTGACGCAGGTGTGGCGCAAGGAGATCCTTGTGGCCGACGAAGAAGGTGTGGAACTGGTGCTCCCCAAGAGCGAGCAGATTCCGGCCGACCACTACAAGAAAGGCGATACCCTGAACGCTGTTGTGGAGCGCGTGGAGATCATCTCCTCCTCTCCCAGAATCACCATCTCGCGTACCTCCCCGAGATTCTTGGAGCGCCTGATGGAGAATGAAATTCCCGAAGTTTACGACGGTCTCATCACCATCAAGAATGTGGTGCGTTCTCCTGGTGAAAGAGCCAAAGTGCTGGTGGAATCCTACGACGACCGTATCGATCCCGTGGGCGCTTGCGTCGGTCTGAAAGGTAGCCGTATCCATGGCATCATCCATGAATTGCGCAACGAAAATATCGACATCATCAACTATACTTCTAATCCGAAGCTTTTAATTACCAGAGCTTTAAGTCCTGCCAAGATTACCTCTATCGACATCGATGAGCAGAACAAGATGGCCAATGTGTATATGAAGCCCGACCAGGTTTCATTAGCCATCGGTAAGGGCGGTTACAACATCAAACTCGCCGGCAGACTTTCGGGTTACGAGATCGACGTGTTCCGCGACGACATCACCGAGGAGGACGATGTGGATCTGCAGGAGTTCAACGATGTGTTCGACCAGTGGGTGATCGATGCTTTCAAGAAGATTGGTTGCGACACTGCGAAGAGTGTGCTGAAGCTGACCCGCGAGGAGCTTATTCAGCGTACCGACCTTGAGGAAGAGACTGTGGATGAGGTGATTGCCGCTGTGAAAGAGGAGTTGGAAATTGATGACAACGCTCCGCAGCAGGAGGCACCGGCCGCACAGGAGGAGGCTCCCAAGGCCGAATAAATTTCCCTGAAGTGGCGATGGAACGAGGGGCAAATTCACAACTAAAAAAACTGAAAACAATATATGGCTGAAGAAAAGAAATTACCGAGATTAGGCGCCGCCGCCAAAGAGTTTAACGTATCTACGGGCACGATTGTAGAACTGCTGAATAAGGCAGGGATGGAAATCGAGGACAACCGTAACGTGAAACTGACGGCCGAGATGTACGAGCTGCTGGTCAAAAAGCTGAGTGGAGAAAAGAAGGTGAAGGAGGATTCTCAGAAATTGGACATGGACTTCTCGTACAACAAGCCCGGTGCCAACAAAACTGAGCCCGAAAACAAGCCCGCTGCGGTGGAAGAGGAACCCGAGCAGCTCCTGATCAAAGACAACACTTTGGTGAAGGAGACCATCAAGGTTGAAATCAACAAGCCCAAAGTGGTGGGCAAGATTGACCTCGAGCCGAAGAAAAAGCCGGCCAGCAAGCCCGAGCCCGAAAAGGAGGAGGTGAAAGCTCCCGTACAGGAAGAGCCGCAGAAGCCGGTCGAGGAGCCGCATCAGGAACCTGAGCATATCGGCATCGACATCAATGAGTACAAGCCGAAAGTGGTGGGCAAGATTGATGTGGATGAGGTGGGCAAGAAACCTGCTAAGGAAGCCGCTCCCGCCAAGGCTGAGAAGGAGGCTGCCCCCGAGCCAGAGCCGGTGGTGGAACCGCAACCCGAACAGGAGCCCGAACCCGAACCGGCGGTAGAAGAGAAACCGGCCGCTCCCACGAAACCCGTTCCCGAAAAGGTGGAGCTGAAGGTCGAGAAGCTCAACGGACCGAACATCATCGGCAAGATCGACCTTTCCACCATCAAGGACACCAAGCGCGGACCGATGGAGCCCACCCCGCCGAAACGCAAGCGCAAACGCATCCAGTCGGCACCGAAGCAGCAGGCCCCCAAAGCCGCCAAGAAGGTGGAGGTGAAGCCGGAGGTTTCGCAGGAGGACATCGACCGCCAGATCAAAGAGACACTGAAACGTCTCGAGCCGCAGGGAAAAACCAAATCCTCGAAGCGCAGAAGAGAGAAACGTCAGGAGCGCCACGAAGAGATGATGCAGGCCGAGCAGGCCGAATTGGCACAGCAGAAAGTGCTGAAGGTGACGGAGTTCATCACCGCCAACGAGCTCTCCACGCTGATGAACATCCCCGTTACCCAGATCATCTCCACCTGTATGAGCGTCGGACTCTTCGTCTCCATCAACCAGCGACTCAGCGCGGAGACCATCTCGCTGCTGGCCGAAGAGTTTGGCTATGAGGTTGAATTTGTGGGCGTTGACGACAACGAAAACAATAAAGAGGAGGCCGATGCCGACAAGCCGGAAGACTTGCAGCCCCGCCATCCTATCATCACCGTCATGGGACATGTGGACCATGGTAAGACCTCTTTGCTCGACTACATCCGTAAGTCGAACGTGATCGCCGGTGAGGCCGGTGGTATCACGCAGCACATCGGTGCTTACGAGGTGACACTGGCTGATGGTCGTAAGATTACCTTCTTGGATACTCCTGGTCACGAGGCATTTACCGCTATGCGTGCCCGTGGTGCCAGAATTACCGACTTGTGTATCATCGTCATTGCTGCCGATGACTCGATCATGCCGCAGACGGTGGAGGCCATCAACCACGCCCAGGCCGCTGGTGTGCCGATGGTGTTCGCCATCACCAAGATTGACAAGCCGCACGCCGCTCCCGACAAGATTCGGGAAGGTTTGGCCAACATGAATATTTTGGTAGAAGAGTGGGGTGGAAAATACCAGTGCCAAGAGATTGATGCTAAGCACGGTACCAACGTGAATGAGCTGTTGGAGAAGGTGCTGTTGGAGGCCGAGATGCTCGACCTGAAGGCCAACCCCAACCGTCCGGGTGTGGGTACGGTCATCGAATCCTCGCTCGACAAGGGCAAGGGTTACGTGGCGAAACTGTTGGTGCAGAACGGTACGCTGAAGATTGGCGACCCGATTCTGGCGGGCAGTTGCTATGGCAAGGTGAAGGCGCTCTTCAACGAGCGTAACCAGCCGGTGAAGTCGGTGGGGCCTGCCTCACCGGTGCTGCTGCTCGGTTTGGACGGCGCTCCGCAGGCTGGCGATACCTTCAAGGTGTGCGAGTCGGAGCAGGAGGCCCGTTCCACTGCTACCAAGCGCGCCCGCTTGTTGCGCGAGCAGGGTCTGAGAACCCAGAAGCATATCACCCTCGACGAGATTGGCCGCCGTATCGCTATCGGCGACTTCAAGGAGTTGAATGTCATTGTGAAAGGTGACGTGGACGGCTCCGTGGAGGCCTTGTCCGACTCGTTGATGAAACTCTCCACCGACAAGATTCAGGTCAACGTGATCCACAAGTCGGTGGGTCAGGTGACGGAGAGCGATGTCATGTTGGCATCGGCATCCGACGCTGTGATTGTGGCCTTCCAGGTGCGTCCCTCTATCGGTGCACGCAAAGAGGCTGAAAAAGAGCAGATTGATATCCGCACCTACTCCATCATTTACGATGCCATTGAGGAAATCAAGGCCGCTATGGAGAGTATGTTGGCGCCGCAGATTCGTGAGAAGGTGGTGGCCAACCTCGAAATCAAAGAGGTGTTCAAGATTGGTAAGGTGGGCAATGTGGCCGGATGTATGGTACTCGACGGCAAGTTGCAGCGCAACACCAAGGTGCGCCTGATCCGCGACGGTATAGTCATCTACACTGGCAAGCTTGGCTCACTGCGCCGTTTCAAAGACGACGTGAAGGAGGTGGTTTCCGGACAAGATTGCGGTTTGAACATCGAGAACTACAACGACATCAAGGTCGGCGACATTATCGAGGGTTACGAAGAGTACGAAGAAAAAGCAACACTGTAAAATATGGGGTTCTTCTCTTTCTTCAATCCGCCGAAGCCCCGGCAGTTCCATTACGAGCCGCGCTATTACAAGCCGGAGGAGGAGCCTGGCAAAGATGGCAAGGAGCCTACCGACCGCGAGAAGCTGGAGCGCAAGCTGGAGCAGTCGTGGAAGTTTGGCCGGTCGGCCACGCAGAAGCGCCGCTCGATGTTCTCCATCGTGATGATCGCGGGCGTGACGCTGCTGATTGTGCTGTTCATCGGTTCGAAGAGTTTCACGCGGTTGTTTGAGATTTTTGGCAACAGGCCGAAGACCGAGTTCACGGAGGCGGAGCAGCCTTCCTACCGCATCTATCGCGACTCCACCGGTCGGTGCGACACGATTTACCAGGGCGAGATTGGCGGGATTTTCTCACGCCGTATCGACTCGTTGGCCATCCTCGCCTTCAGAGGCGAGTTTGGCGATGATGAGCAGATGAAAGAGAAGTTAGGGGAGGAGTATGAGATTGTAAGAATGAAAATGGATCAATTGAACGAAGAATATGAGCGAGCCACAGAACCAGTACAATAGTGAAGAATTTGCCCAGCGTCTGCACCGTTCTTTAGAGTCAGGGCGCAAGAAAAAAAGCCGTCATGGCATGACCTTCAACCTTATTTTAATCGGGGTGGGACTTGCCCTTATAGCAGCGATGATCTACATCCTCGTTACGCCGTAACGAAGCATTGGAAACTTGTATAGAGAAAAGAACATTAATCCCTTTTCTCACTTTTCAGTTTTCAATTTTCAATTCTCAGTTTTCAATTCTCACCTCCAGTCCTAATCCTTTCCCCACCTCCACCATGTAGGCGTAGGCGGCTTCGTAGGTGTTTTCGATGAGTCCGTCGAGGATGGCATTGCACACAGCATCTTTGATGGTGCCGACCTCACGTGAGGGTTTGAGTTGGAAGGTCTTCATGATGATCTCCCCGTCGATGGGCGGCCGCCAGTTGCGGATTTTGTCCTTTTCCTCAATCTCCACGAACTTCTGCCGCACGATGGCGAAGTTTTGCAGGTACTGCTTCACCTTGTTCATGTTTTTCGAGGTGATGTCGGCTTCGCAGAGCAGCATCAGGTCATCGACATCGTCGCCGGCCTCGAACAGCAGGCGGCGCACGGCCGAGTCGGTAATGGTGTCATCTACAAGGGCTTGCGGGCGGAGGTGCAGTCCCACCAGTTTTTGTACATACTTCATCTTCTCGTTGCAGGGCAGTTTCAGCCGCTTGAAGATGTTGGGTACCATGCGGGCACCTACCACCTCGTGGCCGTGGAACGTCCAGCCGATTTTCTCGTCGAAGCGTTTGGTTTTGGGCTTGGCGATGTCGTGCAGCAGCGCCGCCCATATCAGGTAGAGGTTGTTGCTGACGAGGGCGATCTTGTCCACCACCTCCAAGGTGTGCAGGAAGTTGTCCTTGTGTTTCAGTCCGTTGATGGTTTCCACACCCTTCAGGGCGACGAGTTCGGGGAGGAATAGGGAGAGCAGTCCGGTTTTTTCGAGCAGCGAGAGTCCGATGGAGGGTTTGTGGGAGAGGAGGATCTTGTTCATCTCTTCGGCGATGCGTTCCTGTGAGATGATTTCGAGGCGGGGGGCGTTGCGCACGATGGCGTCGTAGGTTTCGGGCACGATGGTGAAGTTGAGTTGCGAGGCGAAGCGGATGGCGCGGAGCATACGGAGGGGGTCGTCGGAGAAGGTGATGTCGGGGTCTAAGGGTGTGCGTATCAGTTTGTTGTGTATGTCGTCAATACCATGGAAGGAGTCGATGATGCAGCCCTTGTCGGGCCCGTTGAGGGCGATGGCCAAGGCGTTGATAGTGAAGTCGCGGCGGTTCTGATCGTCCTGCAGGGTGCCGTCTTCGACGATAGGCTTGCGCGAGTCGTGGGAGTAGGACTCTTTGCGGGCGCCCACAAATTCCACCATCGTGCCGTTGTGGGTGAACTGGGCGGTGCCGAAGTTGCGATAGACGTTCACGCTGAGGTGGGGCGAGATCTTGGCTGCGGTGGCCTGGGCCAGCTCGATGCCGGAGCCTACCACCACAATGTCGATGTCGTTGGAATTGCGGTTCAGGAAAATGTCGCGCACCACACCACCCACGGCGTATGCCACCACGCCCATCTCTTCGGCAGCTTCTCCAACTGTTTGATATATAGGATTTTTTAATTCTTTCAAATAATCTTTCATCACATTACACTAAATAAAAAATCACTTTCCCTTTCAGGGTGCAAAGATAATTGAAATCTTACAATCTTTTTATTTATTTTGAAAAGACTCTAATTTTTTGCGAAACAAAGGTTTCCTTTTATAAAAAAGTGTAATTTTGCACGTTTTTTTGTAAAAGGCGAAATTTTATCAATTAATAATGAATCTTATGGATACACAGAACATTTATCCGGAGCAGCAGGGACAGAATCCCGCTGGTTATCAGCAGCCCATGAATCCGCAGCCGCAGCCGCAACCGAGACAGCGGCGGAAAAGAGAACCTAAGCCAGACACCCGCGCAAGAAAATTCTGGCGCACAGTGCTGGGCTCCTGTCTGGGCTTTTTCTTGGCCAACGTCATCATGATTGTGCTGGGCATCTATTTCCTTTTCTCAGTTGTCAGCAGCATCAACTTCTCTATTCCCAGCAACTCCATCCTTGAGTTGACGTTAGATGCCCCGATTGCCGAACGCTCTACCAACGAGATGTCGTATTCGTTGTTGGGACAGCAGAAATCCATCGGTCTTGAGGATGTTTTGCGTGCGATTAAAGAAGCCGAAAAAGACAATAAGGTTAAAGGTATCTCCTTGAATCTCACTTCTGTATCTGCCAGTCCGGCCAGCATGGAAGAGATCCGTAGAGCATTGGGTGAATTCAAGAAATCGGGCAAATTTGTCTATGCTTATAGCGATTCCTACACTCAGGGTGCTTACTATATCGCTTCTGTGGCCGACAAGGTTTATCTGAACCCGCAGGGCTCTATCGACTTCCGTGGCATGTGTTTGCAGACCTTGTTCTACAAGGGACTTATCGACAAGTTGGAGATTGATGTGGACATTGTGAAACATGGCCGTTACAAAAGCGCCGTGGAGCCTTATTTCCGCAGCGATATGAGCGAGGCCAGCCGTGAGCAGTCGCTTGCCCTCGCCACCTCCATCTGGGGTACTTTCACAGAGGCCATCGCGAAATCACGCAACATCAGCACCGATGATCTTAATATGATTGCCGACAGCATGTTGATACGCCGCGCTGCCGATGCCCTCCAGTACAAGCTGGTGGATGAGCTGAACTACCGAACCGAGTATGTGAAGGCACTCCGAGCCAAGTCGGAAGTGAGCGAAAGTACTAAGATCACTATGGTCGGTCTCGATGATTACAAGCTGGCTTGGGATGAGAAGTCGGTGAAGGCACGCAGCAAAAAGGTGGCTGTGATTTATGCAGTAGGTGAGATTATTGATGGCGAAGGCAGTGAGACCGTCATTGGTTCCACGTCGCTGTGCCGCGAGATCCGCCGTGCCGCGCAGGACGAGAAGGTGCAGGCTATTGTGCTGAGAGTGAATTCGCCTGGCGGTAGCGCCCTCGCCTCGGAGGTGATTTGGAACGAGATCGAGCAGGCCAAGGCAGCTGGTAAGGTAGTGGTGACCTCCATGGGCGACTACGCCGCTTCAGGAGGCTACTACATCTCCTGCAACTCCGATGCCATCGTGGCCGAGCCGACCACCATCACGGGCTCCATCGGTGTGTTCGGCATGATTCCGAGCTTCGGCAACTTCCTCGCCAACAAACTGGGCGTTACCGTTGACGGTGTGGCCACCAACGCCCATGCCGACGCCTTGAGAGGCTACCGCGTGATGGACGAGAAAGAGGCTGAATTTATGCAGAACAGCGTGGATGAGACCTACGCCACTTTCCTCAGCCGCGTGGCCAAAGGCCGCAAGATGAAAGTGGAAGATGTGGACAGCATCGGTATGGGCCGCGTGTGGACCGGTAAAGATGCGCTCGAGATTGGGTTGGTGAACCAGCTGGGGAACCTGCAGGATGCCATCGAGCTGGCTGCCAAGAAAGCCGGTATCGACAAATATGAGGTGGTATATTATCCGAAGAAAAAGTCTTTCTTGGAGATGTTTACCGAAACCCCCGATGCCGATAATCAGATTGAAGCTAAATACCGTGAGGAACTCGGCGAGCTTTATCCCGCTTTCGCAGCTTTGCGCCAGATGCGCCATTTGAAAGGGGTTCAGGCCCGTATGCCTATGGAAATTATTATTGAATAAAGATGTCAGTATTTAATATTTTTCTCGTTGTGATGACAGTCATTGCTGTCATTGTGTTCGTATCGCTCTATTTTGTGGAGGCCGGCTATGGAATGCTGGTCTCTGCCCGTTGGGGCAAACTCATCAACAACAAGGTGGCGTGGTTCTTTATGGAAGTGCCAGTGTTTGTCGCGATGATGGTGCTGTGGGCTCTCTCGCCCCACCGCCTCGACCTCGTGCCGTTGGTCTTCTTCCTGATTTTCGAGCTCCACTACTTCCAGCGAGTTTTTGTTTTTCCTTTTTTGATGAAAGGGAAAAGCAAGATGCCTATCGGCATCATGCTGATGGGTGTTGGCTTCAACTGCCTCAACGCTATTATGCAGGGTTATTGGATTTTCTATGAATCTTATAACGTGAATTACAGTGTCTTTGGCTTGCACTATACCGATGTGCAGTGGCTCTACTCGCCGCATTTCATCCTTGGCACCATGCTGTTTTTTATTGGCTTTTTTGTCAATTTGCGTTCCGACTACATCATCCGACACCTCCGCAAAAGTCCCGACGATCACAACCACTATCTGCCAAAAGGTAGCATGTTCAACTATGTTACCTCTGCCAACTACTGTGGCGAACTGATGGAGTGGTTGGGCTTCGCCATCCTCACATGGTCGATGGCCGGTCTGGTGTTCTTCATCTGGACTTTCGCCAACTTGGTACCCCGTGCTAACACACTCTATCATAAATATCAACACGACTTCAAGGAGGAGATGGAAGGGAAGAAGCTGAAGCGAGTGATTCCTTTCATTTATTAGTTACACTCTGCCAATTTTTAGCATAATATAGCATAAATAATTACGATTCATGTCAGATTCTAAAATTTTCACTCCTGTGACTTTTGGTCCGCTCACTTTGCGGAACCGCACGATTCGTTCTGCCGCATTCGAAAACATGTGTTACGGCAATAAGCCTTCAGAGGATTTGTTCAACTATCATACGGCCGTGGCCAAAGGCGGCATTGGCATGACCACGATCGCCTATGCGGCGGTGAACCGTAGTGGCGTGTCGTTCGACGGTCAGCTGTGGATGCGCGAGGAGATCATTCCCGACCTGCGCAAGCTCACCGACGCCATTCATGCGGCGGGGGCAAAAGCCTCCATCCAGTTGGGGCATTGCGGCAACATGACGCACCGCAGCACCTGTGGACAACTGCCGGTGGGTGCCTCCGGCGGCTTCAACTTCTACTCGCCCACCTTCCACCGCAAACTCTCCGAGTCCGAGATTGAGGGTTTGGTAAAAGACTTCGGAAGGTCGGTGAACCTCGCCCGCGAGGCCGGCTTCGATGCGGTGGAGATTCATGCCGGACATGGTTACCTTATCAGCCAGTTTCTTTCTCCTTATACCAACCGCCGCAAAGACAAGTTCGGCGGCTCGCTCGACAACCGCATGACCTTCATGCGCATGGTGATGAAGGAGGTGATGCAGGCAGCAGGCGATGATATGGCCGTTTTCGTGAAAACCAACATGTACGATGGTTTCAAGGGCGGCTTGGGCATTGACGAATGCCTCGAGGTGGCCAAAGAACTCGAACGGCTGGGCGCTCACGCGTTGGTGCTCACCGCCGGCTTTGTCAGCAAGGCCCCGATGGCCGTGATGCGCGGCTGCATGCCCTACAAGACCCTTGCCCACTATATGAATCCTTGGAAGTTTTGGTGGCTGAAGATGGGTGTCCGCATGTTCGGCAACATCCTGATTCCCGAAGTACCGTTCAAAGAGGCCTATTTCTTGGAGGATGCCAAGAAGTTCCGTGCCGCGCTGAAGCTCCCGCTGGTGTATGTGGGCGGCCTCGTCTCCAAAAGCAAGATGGAGGAGGTGCTGGATGCCGGTTTCGACGGGCTGCAGATGGCCCGCGCGTTGGTACACGACACCGACTTCGTGAACAAACTCGCTGCCGGCGAAGAACGTAGCGGCTGCAAGCACTCCAACTACTGCATCGGCCGTATGTACACCTTGGAGATGAAATGTCACCACTGTGTGGACCACCTGCCGAAAAAACTCGAAAAGGAAATTGAGGAACTTGAAAAACGGTAACGACCTATGAGACTGTCGCTCATCATTATCTTTGCCTCGCTGCTGCTGATACCAGACCTCTACATCTGGTACTTTTTCCTGCGCAAAAAAAAGATAGGATGGGTGCTGCTGTTCTTCCTTCCGCTCATCTATACGCTGATGGTCGCCGCGCTGATGTTTTTAGGCAAAAACACACCGCTGCTGAGCCGTATCCTTTTCTATGTTTTGCTCTGTCTCTCGCTGCCGAAGGCGACCTTTACCGTGGGCGACATCCTTTCGCAAGTGGTGGGCCATTGGTCGAAGAAGGGCAGAAAGATAGGGATGGGCATCAGCATCGTGTTGGCGGTAGTGGTGTTCTCGGCAGCCGTATATTCCTGTACAGCGGGGGTGAAAAAACTGGAGGTGAAAGAGCAGGAGTTGGCTTTTGAGAACCTGCCGGCGGATTTTGATGGCTACCGTATCGTGCAGATCTCCGACCTCCATATCGGTTCGTACAACGCGGGCAGCGACTACGTGCAGCGGGTGGTGGATTCGGCGAATGCCCTGAAGCCCGATTTGATTGTATTCACGGGCGATTTGGTGAATATCAAGTCCGAGGAGGTGCAGCCGTTTGTAGAGGTGCTTTCCTCACTAAAGGCCAAAGATGGGGTGTTGTCGATTTTGGGCAACCACGACTATGGCACATATGCCTACTATCACGACAGCATTCGCTCGGCTGAGGAGTGTCAGCGGCTGATCAAGATAGAACGCGGATTGGGATGGAACTTACTGATTGATAGTAATGTAATTATCCAGCATGGGAAGGACCATATTGCTGTGGTGGGTGTTGGCGACATCGGGAAGCCCCCGTTCAAGCCGCTTGGCGATTTGAAGAAGGCTACTGCTTCGCTCGACAGCAGCACCTTCTGCATTTTGCTCAGCCATGATCCGTCGCACTGGCGCATGGAGGTGTTGCCGCAGACCGACATCCCGCTTACCCTTTCGGGGCATACCCATGCCATGCAGTTCCGCATCGGTGACTTCTCGCCGGTAAAGTGGATGTACGACGAATGGGGTGGACTGTACGAGGAGAACGGGCAGAAGCTGTTTGTTTCTACCGGAATAGGTGGTGCGATGCCGTTTAGGTTAGGGGCAACGCCCGAAATCAATCTTCTAATTTTAAAAAAGAAATAAAGTCGTTTTAATCACCTCACAACTATTGACTATTAACTATTAATTATTAACTATAAATTCGTATGAAAGGAATCATTTTAGCAGGCGGTGCTGGCACGAGATTGCATCCCATTACGCTGGCCATGAGCAAACAGCTGATGCCCATTTATAACAAACCGATGATTTACTATCCGCTCTCTACTCTGCTTTCTGCGGGGATTCGCGAGATTTTGATCATCTCCACCCCCACCGACCTGCCGCATTTCGAGCGGTTGTTGGGTGATGGCAGCCGCATCGGATGCCGCTTCGAATACAAGGTGCAGGAGGTGCCCAACGGACTGGCCCAGGCCTTCGTGCTGGGTCGCGAGTTCATCGGCAACGACAAGGTCTCGCTGGTGCTGGGCGATAACATCTTCTACGGCAGTGCGTTCGAGCATAATCTCTATAAGAATAACGACCCCGACGGTGGCATTGTTTTCGCCTATCACGTGTCCGACCCCGAGCGCTATGGTGTGGTGGAGTTTGATGAGAACATGAATGCCGTCTCCATTGAAGAAAAACCCAAGCAGCCGAAGTCCAACTATGCGGTGCCGGGACTCTACTTCTACGACAACTCCGTGGTGGAGGTGGCCGCCAACATCAAACCCAGCGCCCGTGGCGAATATGAAATTACGGATGTCAACAAATATTATCTTGAGCATAAAAAGCTGAAAGTCTGTAAAATAGATAGAGGTACCGCGTGGCTCGACACGGGGACTTTCCGCTCGCTGATTGAGGCTACCCAGTTTGTGCAAGTGGTGGAAGAACGCCAAGGACAGATGGTGGGATGTATCGAAGAAATCGCCTACAGACAGGGCTTCATCGATGCTGAGCAGCTACGCAAAATTGCGGAACCGTTGCGCAAGAGCGGCTACGGCGAGTATCTGCTCAAGCTGATTGCTGACAATTAAAATCTCTTTTATGAAAAGATATCAGGGCCCGTTTTTATGCCTGATTCTGCTATTTTTTGGCATAGTGAATGCTTATTCGCAGGGTCGGGAAGAGAAGGAGGCGGTGAATGCCATTTACCATTGGAAAACTACCTTTAATCCTTCGAAAGAGGAGTGGAAATTCTTGAATGACAATGCGGTAAAGCGGATGTACGTGCGCTTTTTTGATGTGGATAATGATCCGGCAGAACCAGTGGCCACTACCATTTTCAAGCAGAATCTTCCCCAAGACATTGAAATCATTCCCACCACTTTTATCACACTTGAGCCTTTTTGGTATTATTGGATTTCAGATTCTGCAAGAGAATGTAGAAACCATGATCTTGCGAATAAAATTGTGACCCGACTATTGAAAATGGCGCAGGTGCAGAATATAGTGGTCAAGGAGGTGCAGTTCGACTGCGACTGGACCGCCAGCACGGAAGATGACTTCTTTCAAACCTGTACGTTCGCCCGCGACACTTTGCACATGTTGGGAATTGACCTTAGCGTGACCATCCGCTTGCACCAGCTCGGTATGCTGAAGAATATCCCAGCCGACCGAGGAGTGCTGATGCTGTACAACACCTCCAACTTGAAAAACTATAGTGTGAGCAACTCCATTCTTTCATATAATGCTGTAAAACAATATCTTTCAAGAGTTCCCAAGGAGTGTGTTTTAGACTTGGATTTTGCTTACCCAACCTATTCGTGGGGTATCTGGTTCAATAGCTGGCAAGATTTTAATGGGATTTTGCACAAGGTGGACATCACCAATAGTGCGTTATACCAATGGAAGCAAGATGGCTGCTATGAGGTTTTGAAGGACCATAAAGTGGAGGGACGACAGTTGGAAAAAGGCGACATCATTCGTTGGGAGGTGAGTGAATATGAGGAGGTGATGAAGGTGAAGAATGCTATTGAATCATATCCTTCTCTGAAAGGAAGTCGCTATTCTGTTATACTTTATCACTTGGATTTCAACAATTTGTCAAAATTTAGTCAGGATGAAATTAAGAATATTTACCGCCATTAGTGGTCTGTTGTTTTGCCTACTATTTGCCCTTCCTGTGGCAGAGGCTTGTTGGCACCCAGGCTTTTCTACTCGTGAACTATGGCTGTACCGTATTTTTCCATACGACACCCCCATTGATTATAATGGGGATGAGACCCAGTCCAACTGTCAGTTGTGGCAGCAGCAGACTTCATCAGATATTCCATTGGAGCATGTGAAGAGTGCGGTTTACCAATATTCATACCAGCAATGGAAATGGGTGGAGAATTATCTAATTGGGAAAAGTGACATTTTCACCACCGATACTGTGCGCAAATTGATGGGTAACAATGCTTTCGTAAAATACATTGTGCTAAAAAATGACACAGAGGCACTCGATTTTTTGTTGTTGGCCAAGCGGGTGGAGGAAACGCGGGCAGCGATGCGCGACCCATGGTACTATCCATACGAGCAGGATGCCGAACATGCCACTTTGCGGGAGGTGGTTCGCCAGTGCGAGGCATACCAGGGAAGTCGTTTCAAAAGCCGGTATGCTTTGCAGGCCATGCGGACGTTGTTTTCGCTGAAGCAGTTTGACCAATGCGTGCAGTTGTGGGAGAGTGTCGGTCCCACATTGTCGCAGGATGTGCTGTACGGACAGATTGAAAACTACGTCGGTGGTGCCTATTTTCGGCAGGGCAACAAAGAAAAGGCATTGGACATCTTCACTCGCAACGGGGATGTACCCTCGATCCAAATGCTAGGCTATAACTATCAAGCGGCTTTTGAACTTCTTTTTGAGAAAAATCCCAATTCCAGCTACTTCCCCGATATGTTACAGACTTTTATCGATAGCTACGAGTACCATTTTTGGTATGCTGAAGCCTATGGTGCTGATGGGGATAAATATGAGAAGCAAGCCACGTGGCTGAACCAGGTGGCGCTGAAGGCGGCCGCCGATCCGAGGGTGAACGACCCGCTGATGTGGGCTTATGTGGCTTCCTGCACCTATGATTTTCTCGGAAAAAGTGAAGATGGTTTGACCATTTTACAGCAGAATCTCCACCATGTCAGTTCCAACGATTTTCTGAACAACTCTGCCAGAGTTTTTCGCATCTACTTGCAAACTAAAACCACGCGGTATAATACTGCCGAACCTGATCGCTTTTTGACAGATATGAAATGGATTGATCAGCAATTGAAATCGGAAATGGCACCCCTGTTGTCCGACACAAGCCAGCGGTTAAAATATTATCATTTTTCCTCTTCCCAATACTTCTTCAGCAATGCATGGCGTAGAATCCTTTTGGAATGTGCCATCCCTAATGCCCTGGCAGCTGGCGATACCACTTTGGCCATCAGTTATGCCAATGCTGCTGAAAATTTGTTTGTGAATTTATTGAACGATGAAGAAATCCATCATCCTCAAATGAGTCCGATAGAGGAGGTAGCTCCCTATCTGGCGGGACCTCGCACGGACGAACAATGGGCGGAGATGGTAGAAAAGAATATCCAGATACACTACAACTACCATGATTACAGCAACCAGATGTTCAATTTGGTGGACTCGCTCCAGACTAGTACTATCATTCGATATTGGGAGGCGGTGCAATCTCCGCATACTCCTGCCGAGCGATATTGGACCCAATGCAGCTACCTTGATGCCGATTATTGGCAGGATATCATCGGCACCCACGCCCTTCGGGAACTGAACTACCCGCTGGCCGTGACGTATCTGTCGAAGGTTTCGTCTGACTATCAGTATCGTACGAATGTATATCGCGACAATTGTATGTGGCGCAATCCTTTCCACTACAATCCCAAATACAACCTTCAGCCCATTGACGACAATCGCGATTATAAGCTCACATTTGCCCAGGATATGGCAGGATTAGAGCAAAAAATGAACCACTCCTCCGACCCGAATGTGCGCGCGAGAAGCATGATTCTCTATGCGTTAGGCATGAAAAACTCGATGAACTGGTGTTGGGCTTTAACTTACTACAGCAAAACCAGTTATCAATGGCTATGGATTGATGGGGAGGAGGAAGAGGAGTACAAAAAGTACTTTGAAATGTATGCTCCCGCTGAGGCGAAATACAGAACGCAGGTTTGGAATCAGGCCGACAGTTTGATACAAGCCGCATTTCCTCTTTTCACCGACCCCGAACAGGCCGCGATGGAATACAGCAAGCTCGCAATGGTATGGAAGGTGGCGGAATTGTATCCCGATACCGAAACAGGCCGCTGGCTGTCGCGTCACTGCGACCAGTGGGAAGATTACGTGAAGGCGGCGAAAAGGAAGAAGTAGGGATGCTTAAATGAGTATCCTCGTCTGCTTCCGGTACTCGGCATAGCCGGGTTTGTTTTTCAATTGGCGCTTCTCCATCAACGGGATGCTGATGCCGAGGAACAGGGCCGTCATGGCTATTGGGCCCAGTATCAGCCAGTTTAAGCCGAAGAGTGAGGCGTACATCACCCACATTCCCCACCAGAACAGAATCTCGCCGAAGTAGTTGGGGTGGCGGCCGCGTTTCCAAAGTCCCACATTGCAATATTGCCCCGGATGGGCGGCACGGAAGTCATGAATCTGTTTGTCGGCAATGAGTTGGATAGTAGGGGCGGTAAGGCACACCAAGAAGCCCAACCCAGTGAGGAGGTTGGCGGAAAGACCTTGGTTGTACAGCAGAAGTGCAGGCAGCATGGCCAAAAACACCACCAATGTCGGCATCATATTCAGACCGAAGAAGTTGATAATGTGGAAGATGGCAGGGTGCTTGCTGCGGTATTGGGTATAGCGCCAGTCTTCGTGGGCGATGCCTTTGAAGGTGATGGCCCAGTTGCGGGTGAGCCGCCAGCCCCAGTACCACGAGGCCACCAGCACGAGGACAACCGGCAGCGACCATGTGTGGGTGTAAAATGCCCACAGCAGGAACGCCACGGGCGGGAACACGCTCCAATAAGGGTCGTAAACCGACACGTTTTCATACAACAGTCCGAACAGCCAGATGACGACCGTGGCGAGCACATCGGCGCAGAACAATGCCCACAGTGGCGGGACAGCGACGGCAGTGAGTCTGAAAAACAGAAAGATACCAGCGGCTATGCTAAGGAGATAGATGGCCGCAATCAGCGCGATGCTGCACGATTTGGAATAGGTTTGTTTCATATTGATGATGGTCAAAAGAGGGTGCAAAAGTAAACAATTTTTGATTAATTTTGCCGCATATAAAAAATGTGTCAAAATCAATCACATCAAGTATGAAACATCTATACAAAACACTGTTATTCGCTGTGTTGTGTGGATTTTGTTTGGGTTCGCAGGCACAGGATTTGAAAATCATCTCGTTCAATATCCGCTACAATTCGTGGGAGAATATTGATGGTGAGAACGGCTGGCCGAACCGTAAGGGTGCTGTGGCGAAGATGATTTTGGAGGAACAGCCCGCCGCCATCGGGTTGCAGGAGGCGCTGATTGACCAGTTGCAGTATCTCGACACTGTCCTGACCTGCTACCGCCGCATCGGGGTAGGGCGCGACGACGGCAAGGAGGCCGGTGAGTTCATGGCCATCTACTACGACACCACCCGCCTCGAACTGCTCTCCCATCGCACGCGCTGGCTCAGCGAGGCGCCTGACGAGCCAACCAAAGGCTGGGATGCCGCCTGCTACCGCACGGTTACCATCGCCCTTTTCCGTGACCGACAGAGCGGGAAAGAGTTCCAGTACCTCAACACGCACCTCGACCACGTGGGCCAAACTGCCCGCGCCGAAGGGGTGAAACTGATTGTTAGTTCATTGAAAGAGAGTTCAATAGCTGATAATATCCCCGTTATTGTGGGCGGCGATATGAACTCCACCATCGAGGACAAGATTTTCCAGAGTTTCTTCGATGTGAACTTGAAAGCCGCCCGCGAGCTGACGAAGCGCACCAGTCACGTGGACACCTACAACGCTTACGGCAAGGAAAAGAGTGCCCTGATCGACCACTTTTTCGTCCGTGATGTGAAGGTGAAGCAGTTCCGCACGCTTGACGGCAACTATGGCGTTCCCTACATCTCCGACCACTACCCGATAGAGATGGTGATACAGTTAGATCGTTGATGCGTTGGATTAGGAGACCCCTTGAACGGATTTTTGAACGCTTTTTGAGAAAAACGGGAAATGCAGGCAGAAAATGCCTAAAACTATATTGCTGATTTTCAATGATGTAAAATAAAAACGCCCAGTCGTAAAACCGGGCGTTTTGCCTATTTTGAGCGGTAAACGGGTCTCGAACCCGCGACCTGCAGCTTGGGAAGCTGCCGCTCTACCAACTGAGCTATTACCGCTTTTCAGGCTGCAAAAATACGATTTTTTTCCATTCTACTGACAATTTTGCCTTTTTTATTTTAGCAATGTCCGCTATTTAAGTTTTTATTACTAATTTTGCCAAATGGATTACCAATACTAGTGGAGGTATCGCTATGCAAATTATCGAAGTGAAAAACAACAGTGATTTGAGAGAGTTTGTACGCTTCCCACGAAGATTGTACCGCGACTGCCCATATTATGTTCCGCCCATTGATGCTCTTGAAATTAAGGAACTTACACAACATCCCGCCCTTGACTTCTGCACCCGCCGGCTCTGGCTTGCCAAAATCAACGGACAAACGGTCGGAAGGATTGCAGGCATCATCAACCACCGCTATAATGAACTCAAACAGCAGAAAAGGATCCGCTTCGGCTGGTTCGATGTGATTGACAATCAGGAAGTCGCTGCCCAACTGCTGGCTACAGTCGAACAGTGGGGACGCGAAAACGGCCTCGACACCATCGCCGGCCCCTCCCGCTTTTCCAACATGCAGCGACAAGCTATGCTGGTGGATGGCTTTCAACACACCGCTTCTATCGAAGCCGATTACAATTTCGAATACTATCCGCGTTTTGTGGCGAACCTTGGTTTCGAAAAAGAGGTGGACTATATCCAATATAAGGTGAAGGTGAAAGAAGTGCCCGAAGCCATCGAGCGGCTGGCCACCGTCATCAGCCATAAAAGCAAAGTGAAAGTCCGCCAATATTCCTCCAAAGTGAAACTTAAAATGATAGGCGAGGAGTTCTTCCGTGTACTGAACGAAAGCTACCAGAATATTTTTAACTTTATTCCTTTAACAGACAAGGAGATACGCTGGGTGGTGGATGGCAATTTCGGTATTGCGCTGCCTAACCTTGTCTCGGTGCTGGAAGATGAAACAGGAAAGCTGGTCGGCATCTCGTTCTGCCTCCCCTCGCTCAGTCGCGCCTTCCAAAAGGCCAATGGACACCTGTTTCCTTTCGGCTGGATGCATGTCGTTCACGACCTGCACCACAACAAAAACGTGGATATGTATCTTACTGGCGTTCTCCCCGAATATGCCAATAGCGGCGTGCACATTCTCTACCATAAACAACTCAATGAGGCCTTCCTCCATAATGGCTACGAATATGCTTTCACCTCTCAACAGTTAGAAGATAATCCTGCGAACCATATCTGGACAAAATATTATGAATCAGAGCCTTTCTGTAGAAGAAGGTGCTATAAAAAAGAGATTTTACCCCCCGGCAATCATGAGTGAGAAGGGTTATGCAGTGGTAACAGGCGCCTCCCGCGGGCTCGGCAAAGCCTTTGCTGAAGAGCTGGCAAAATGCGGCTTTAATCTGGTTTTGATCAGCACCAATGACCAAATTTTAGCACAGTGTCAATCCATTAAAAATCAGTATCACGTTGATTGTCAGTATATCATTGCCGATTTAACCAACCATGATAGTCTGCTGAAGGTCGCTGAAGAGTTGAACGAAAAGTATGAGGTTTTCTTTTTAGTCAATAATGCCGGATTGGGCGGCTCACAGAGGTTTGCGGAAGCCGATATCGCCTATTATGAGAAGATACTCGATTTGAATGTGAGGGCCACGGCGGTGTTGACGAAATTATTGATAAATAATTTGTTGAGACAGCAGAAGAGCTATGTTCTCAATGTTGCCAGCATGGCGGCTCTGTCTCCCATCGGCTATAAATTGGCTTATCCTGCCAGCAAAGCCTTCGTTTATAGTTTTTCGCTCTCGTTGAGGGAGGAATTCCGGAGTACACCCCTCTCTGTTTCAGTGGTTTGTCCGGGTGCGATGGCGACAAGTCCCTCCATCACGGCGCGCATCGAACAACAAGGTTTCTTCGGCAGGCTCACCCTCGTCGCCCCCGAAAAGGTAGCGCGGAAGGCCGTGCGTCAAACCCTAAAGGGGAGAAAGGAAATCCTCGTCAATCCGCTGAGTGTCATTTTCTCTAAACTCACCCCCAACGATATCAAAACGCCGCTGCTCACCCGCATCGTGCGGAGAGAAACCGAAAAAGTCTGAGCTATCCTCTGTTTAGCTTCATCGCCGCCAACACCTGTTGCTCCAGCAGCTCCTCATCCCACAACAGTTTTACCCGTACCGGCAGCGCAAACAACGGCATTCCTGCCACCAAATCCCACAAGGACGTCCCATAGAGCCGGGCGGCATCTTTTTCTGTGGTGAAAAATGCAGTTTTTGGGGTAGAAGATGCTAATTTTTGGCAGAGTCTAACGATTTCTTTTTCACAAAACCGATGATGGTCGCTAAATGTAATGCTTTTTACATCAGTATATTGTGAGGTTAAATGGCGAATGAGCGTTTCGGGATGAGCAATTCCGGTAAAGAGAAGGATGTGACTTTTGGCATCCAGCTCCATCTGGCGGGCAGATTCCGTCAAGGGAAGGGGAGAATCGTACTGCAAGGTACTGAAATAGCAGTGCTGGTGCGGCTGCAAGTGTAGTCTGTTTCGGATACTTTCTGCTTTTTTTGTGCTCAAGGTGGGGGGACACTTGGTCACGATGATGCTGTCGGCCTCTTTCGCCGCACAACTGAACTCTCGCAGGTTGCCAGCCGGCAGGGGGAAGTCGGCAGGGTAGGGGGCGGCGTAGTCGGTGAGCAGCAACTGCAGGTGGGCTTTCACCGCAAGGTGTTGGTAGGCGTCGTCCAGCAGAATCACCTCCGGCGGGGTGGCTTCCTGTAGCAGGCGTTCAATGCCCTCTTTGCGCGATTCGCAAACCGCCACTTTCACCTCCGGATACTTCTGGTGCATCTGCATCGGCTCGTCACCAATCAATTCCGCTGTGCTGGACGAATCTGCCAAAATATAGCCAATGCTCTTCCTTTTATACCCTCTGCTCAAGGTCGCAACTCGGAAAGAATCTTGCAGCATCCTGATCAGATATTCGGTGTGCGGCGTTTTTCCGGTACCGCCTACCGCGAGGTTGCCGATGCTAATAATTGGCACATTTGTAGGGGTGAACCGCAGTTTCTTTTTATTGTATAACTTTCTGCGTAATAAGGCTATAGCACCATAAATGGCGCCGATAGGGGAGAGCAATATCAGTCGCAGTGTTTTCAAATCAGAACTGGTTAATCCAATCGGCCACCTCATACGAGGAGATGAGGTTCATGCACTTGAAATGTTTGTGTGGACATTTGTTGAATCCGAGTTTGGAGCAGGGCCGGCATTTCAGATAGGGGATTTCAAAAATCCGGCATTCGGGCGCTCCGGGAGCAGTATAGGGGTACATGCCTAATTCGGGTACAGTGTTGCCCCACAGCGAGGTGATGGGCTTGTGTAAGGCAGCGGCGATGTGCATCAGCCCCGTGTCGCCGGTCAGCACACAGTCGCTCTGCTCGATGATGGAAGCGGAGGTGTTGAGGTTGTACTCCCCGCAGAGATTCAGCGCCTTACCGTTCATCTGCCCGGCGATTTCATCCCCTAAGGCACGATCCTGCTTGTCACCCAACAGCACCATCGGCTTGAACAGCAGATTGCCAATCTCTATGATTTTGGTCACGGGAATCTTCTTGGTGGCGTGTTTCGCACCGATGGCCACGGCAATGTAGCCGTCTTCAAAACCCGCCGGCAGATCCTGCACGTCAAATCGGTCGCTCTCGGGAATGAAATAGTCTAACCCTTTCCCGTCGTTAACCACTCCAAGGCGCTCTACTGCATTAAAATACCGGTCCACAATGTGAACGGCGGGCAGGAAGTTGATTTTCGTGCGCACATAAAACGCCTTCTTGATGTTGCATTTCGGAAACGAGCTGTGCGGACAATGCAACTGACGGGCAATCTTCCTCGAACGATGACTTTTCTGCAAATCTACCACAAAGTCAAACTGTTCATTTTTAAGTGATTCCAACAAAGTGGAACCTCCCTTCTCATAGAGGTGAACTTGGTCGATATACGGATTGTTGTTCACCAAAATCTCATTCCCCTTTCTCACTAAGAAATGTACAGATACACCCGGAATCTGCTGCTTTATGGCACGGACTACCGGTGTGGTGAGCACAATGTCTCCAATAGAACTGAATCGGATAATGAGGATTTTTTGGGGCGACGGAGGTTGTTGATCGTTCATATTACCAATCGTTTTCTTCAATAGGAATGATGTTCCCGCCAATTTTAGTCTTGACAGGATTGGCATAGATGTTGAGCAGATAATTCTCCATTTTTTCTGCACTAACATCTTCAATGATAGATTGTTTGTGGATATATTGCAGGAACTCTTCTTTCTGTTTTTCAGTGTAATACTCTGCAAATTTGTTGCATTGTTCAAGGCAGTCGTAGGCAATGTAGTTGGTGGCATACAGGTGGTAGTTAGAGTAGATTTGTTGGTCAATGATCCGCGCTACAGCCGTCAGCTTGTCGTTTTTGCGCATGCTGCGGTCAATTTGGGCAATTTCATCGTTGATGGGCTGCCCGATGACCAAGTGGACTTCCCCTTTGAATCCGAAAATACCCTGGCAGATACTGTTGAAGTCCTCTCCCGGTTTCTTGACATACTTTTCTTTCTCAGAAAGGGCCAGCTCTCTGGCTTTCAGTTGGTCACAGGGTTCATATTCGTAGGAAACGGTAAGCGGAGTGAGGTTCATCTCCTGCAGAATATCCAATACGTCACGATTTTCGTCGTAATAGGCCAGCATCTTGAGCAGCCCCTGCTGCGTAAGGTCGATACCGTTTTTGGTTCTGCCGTTCCGTTGCGCAATCCATACCGACTCCTTCTCCACCGTCATGCCCTGATGGATGTACTCCGACAGCTCTTTTGAGTTGAGCAGCTTTTCGCGCAGTGAAGCCCCACTCCTTTTTACCAGAAACATCTTGTTGGCCTTGGCAATCGTGAGGAAAAGAGGTTCGGGCACAAGGTTGTCACCGATGGCAATCTTCGATGAGTTGACTTTGTTTTGAAAGAAATAAAGCTGCAAGTAGGCCGAATCCATGATGATATCACGGTGATTGGCAATGTATAGGTAGGATTGTTTAGGGTCGATGTTTTCCAGTCCGCTGAAAACCACTTTCGTGGTGGTGCGATCAGAAAAATTCTTCAAAAACTGTCCCAATGCCCCTTTCTGAAAGTCGTACAACGTTTTGAAGCTCTGTTTTTTAAGGTCTTCTACGGAAAGTCCGAAACCATATTGATGGATGACACGAACCACTCGCTCGTCGCTGAAAATTTCTTGGATGGCAGCGGGAAGTTCCTGCTGATTGAAATGTCGGATGGAATCGAACTTATCGGTCATACTATGCTCCCTAATTTCGGGTGCAAAGATACAACTTTTTTTATTTAATCGTAGCCCTAAAATTCGTTTGAAGAAATGGTGTCGGTGTTGATTTCAAAAATGCGGGTGATGCGCTCTCTTCTCACGGGCTTTTGGGTGGGTTTTGGCTTCTTCGATACCGTGTCGGATGAGGGCATTCCCTCTGACGTGGCCTCAGCTTTCGGTGTTGCACCACCATTGTGGTTGATGGTCTGAGTGGAAGTGTTTTCTGTCTGCATTTCCTTCACCTCTTCTGCAACGAGTTGGTCGGCTTCAAGCAGACTGTCCTGCCCCATAACAATTTCTGTATCAGGTTTGTCCTGCGAAGGCGTTGTGGACTGCTGCAGCTCACCGCCCGACAATCTCACCGCCACATAAACGCCGACCGCTACCACTATTACGGCCGCCCCAATAAGCAGGCCGTGCTTGAGCGCAAAACCGCTCTTCCACCCCGCTTTTTGGGTGAAACTCTGCCAGTTTTTAGCAGAATATGAGTACTCTTTGGAGTTGACTTTTTCTTTGATAAGTTGGTCGAAATCAGACATTTTAGTGGTTTCTTTCGGTGATGAGTTCTTTTAATTTATTGCGGGCAAAATTGAGATGCCAATGTGAGGTTCCTTCTTTCATGTTGAGCATTTTGGCGATTTCAGCGTGGGGGTACTCTTCGAAGACGTACAGGTTGAACACGTTTCTGGAAGTAGGGGGCAGCTGCTGGATGAGTTCGAGGAGTTCGTCAGTGCCGATTTTCGCTAGCGCTTCGTTTTCGGTCGGCGAGGGTTGGAAGTTCTCGGGCAGTTCGTCGAGGGAGGTCGAGGGAGTGAGTGTCTTGTATTTGCGTTGGTAGTCGATGGCAGTGTTGATGATGACTTTCTTAAACCAGGCGTCGAAAGACCCGCTTTCCTCATATTTCCCAATCTGTGTGAAGACCTTCAGAAACCCTTCATTCAACATGTCTTCCGCCTCTTCTCTGTCCTTGGCATATCGCATGCAGATGGACATCGCCGTGCCAAAAAACAGTTTGAAAAACTGGTGCTGTGCCCTTCTTTTCCCGGCTTTGCATCCAGCAATCACTGCTTTGAGCTGGTCTTCTGTGGAGTGTTTCGACATGATTTAAAACGGAAGTTATCTTGAAAGTCTTGGGTGGTGATGATGATTTTTTATAAATTTTCTCTAAAGTCGCGTTTCAAAGGTATCTTAAGATCTTGCAGGACAGATGCTTTCACGTTGAGGGTGAAGCTGAAACCTCGTCTGTAGCCGAAGGGAATCCAGTTGAACCGCATCTCCCAGCAGTGCAGGTCGCGGTAGATGTCAATGGAGGTGTAGGAGAATTTTTTCTGCTGAAAGTCGTAGCCGGTGGTGAAGCCCACTTTCCATTTTTTGGTAACGTTGAAGTCCCCGCTGATGTTCAACGTCTGAACAATTCTGCCCGTATGAGCCTTCAGCGCATCTTCTTCCGTTATGTTGTATAGCGAGTAAAAAGTCGGGTTCATGTAGTGGTAAACATTGTCTTTGACAGTATAAGCGAAGGTGTAGCTGAGTGTGATGGACCATGGGTTGTTGAAGTCGGGCCGTTTGGAAGGCATTCCCAGCGTGTTTTCGGTGAAAAGCTGCTCCTGTTCAGGGGCTTCCTCTTCTTTTTTCTTCTCCTTTTTCCCTTTGAAGTAGTCGTTGTTGATGGTCCAGTTCAAGCTGAGGCTGAGGTCGGAGTTGGAGAATCGCATCAGCCGATGGTTCTCTTTCCATTCTGTGCGGTTGATGCGGATACCCCGTTCGTTGTAGCAGTAAGGGTCGAAAGCTACGCTGAAGGTGATATAAAGCTGCTTGAACAGGGTGGTACGCCCCGAAATGGTGAGCGGCGACCACCGCAACGAGTCAGCAGCGAAGTTGTAGTAGCATCCAACCGTCAGATTATCAAGCAACACGACTTTTTTCATCCCGGTAATGGTGTCCTTGCGCGAACGAACCTTCATCTCCACATTGTTGGCGATGTTGAGGCTTGCGATGGCAGATGTGTGGTTGCTCACCCCACCAAATAATGAGTTGGAAAAGTAGGAATATGATACATACTCTCCCGTCAACGGATCGAAATATTTGCCAAAGGTGTTGCCACTTAGGTTAGGCGAGTAGGTGAAACTTAAAACGGGCGACATTACATGTCGCAACGCAGGGCCTTTCTCCTTTTTCGACTGGTACAAGAAATAGATTTTGGTGGTGAGGGAGGTGGACACGCTGATGTCGTGCAGCGCGTAGAAATTGCGCTCCATCACTCGGTTGACATAATAGGTGGACACATCCTCTTGTACAATGGAATCGAACTGCTGGATTTCACGCTGGAGGTACCATTTCTCTGTGAAGTTGATGGTGGTGTTCCAGTTGATGAGCTTCGCAATTTTGATAGGGATAGTGATGGGGATGGAGTGCCGCATGCCCAATTGCAATTTCTCCCACGTTTCAGGTCTTAATATCAGTGAGTCCTGTGTGTTGAGCTGGTTGGTGAACTGTGAAGTCCATTTCATCGAAATGTTGTCATACCATTTCAATTTCGACTTGTTTTTCTTGCGGAAAGGGTAGAACTGGTTGACCGACATGCTCACATCGGGGAGGGCGAGGTTCACCTGACCGGTTTTGGTGCTTTGGGTATAAGAGGCGGTCATATCCACAAAAAACACTCCCTTGGCACTGGTCGAGAGGTTGAGTTTGGAGGTGTATTGGTTGGAAAGATAGTCTTCTACACTGGAGAGGTTGTATTTGTTGAAAGTGCTGCTCACAATATCAACATGAGCCGAAAATCGGGTGGTGGGGTGTGACTTGGCATCCTGTTTGTGTTGCCAGAAAATTTTGAAGTCGTTGGTTCTGTATCGGGAGTTGTCGAGCTTCTCGCCAAAGTAGTTTTGGGCAAAACTGAGGTTGATGTTGCCAGCGCACTTGTATCGCACCACGTAGTTGGAGCGCAGTTTCACCGCCCAGCTGCCGTTGGTGTAGATGTCACCGGCCAGCACCAGGTCGATGTTGTCGCTAATGCCGAAATAGTAGCCGAAATTCTCCAAATAGAATCCACGGTTGGAAGTCTCGCCAATGGTGGGCATGAGGATGCCGGAGCGCCGCCCTTTTTTGATGGGGAAGTAGCCGAATGGGATGGCGATGAAGGTCGGCACACCGCCGAAACTCAAGTAGGCCGGCCCCGTCACTATCTTGTCGTCAGGAATCACTTTCGCCTTGGTGAAGGCAATCTCGAAATGCGGATGGTCCAACTCGCAAGTGGTGTATTTGCCCCTGCGGATGAACGAGGTGTTGTCATCCAACTTCTTGATTTTTTCACCATGAATATAACCCTCCCCTTCCACCGTGATGACATGACTGATGATGCCCTTGGTGGTCTGAAAGTTATATTTGATTTCATGGGCCTTGAAAAAGGTCTCCCCCTGCTTGAAGGTAGGATAGCCGTGCATGTTGCCCGCCGAATCGGCTATGCCAGTGGCATACAATTCCTGGTCTTCAAAACCCATCTGAATGAAGTCGGCCCGCAACTCGATGTCGTCATAGTACACCACAGCATTCCCAAAAAGGTAGGTAACGCGGTTTTTCAGATCCACTACGATGGAGTCTTGCGCCTCGTAAGTGACTCTTTTTTCGATGGCATCGCGTGAAATTTTCTTATAAACGGTGTCGGAATCGCGCAAAACAGCCGAGTCTGAAGGCTCGGAAAATGCGAGACTGTCAGTGTCAACCAGTACACTCAAAGTGCTGTCAGACGGCTCAGAAAGGGTTTCCTGTGCGGATAAAAGACAGGGTAAAGCACTGACAATCATTGCGATAAAAAACCGCAATATAAATAACAATCGACCGTTGATTATTAATGGCATCAGTGACTTTCCGAGTTGTATTTTTATAATATCTTTGTAACTTTGAAAAAAGCACCAAAATTACACAAATTTTGCCCATTATGAACAAAAAAATTTGCTTTTTATTATTCATGACTCTCTCTTTTTGTATCTCCCCTGCTTTTCCTCAGGCTAAAAACGAGATCAAAAAGATTGTGATTGATGCCGGACATGGTGGAACAGACCCTGGTGCGTTGGGTGCCAAAAGCAAAGAAAAGGATATTACCCTTGCACTGGCTCTTGAAATTGGAAAAAGAATTAAGGAAAAATGTTCCGATGTGGAAGTTTTATATACCAGAACCACAGATGTTTACCCCACAGTAAAGGGCAGGGCCACTTTTGCCAACAACAAACATGCCGACCTCTTCATCTCTATCCATTGCAATGCCGCTGAAAATAAGACCGCCAGAGGTGTTGAAACGTGGGTGATGGGACTTGGCGTTTCAGACCATAGCTTCGAGGTGGCCCGCCGCGAAAATGCCTCCATCTTGCTCGAAGACGACTACAAGTCCTCCTATGGTGATTTTGACCCCAACTCCCCCGAGTCGTACGTCATCCTCTCAATGTTCGCCAACGCCTACCTCGACCGCTCTACCAAATTCGCCGCCAAGGTGCAGCGCAACCTGGTGTCGGTCACTTCCTTCCCCGATCGAAAGGTGCAGCAGGGCTCCTTCTGGGTACTCCATTCCGTTGCCATGCCCAGCATCCTCATCGAGTTCGGCTTCATCTCCAACCCCACCGAAGAGGCCCAGCTGATGGATGCCGCTATGCAACTCAAGATGGCAGAGGCCGTCGCCAGCGCCTTCCAAGAATATAAGAACGAGATAGAAGGCAAAACACAAGCTGTCACCGAAAACAAAGACAAGGATAAGGACAACAAAAATACTGAGAAAGACCAGAATAAAGCGGGAGATAAGGATAAAGCGGATGATGGAAAGAAAAAGAATGAGTCGGTCTCGCCGGCTGGCAATACCGCCGCGACATCCACTAACAGCGACCCCAAACCCGCCGACAACAACAGCGGCATCCGCTTCAAGGTGCAGCTCTTCGCCACACCCGACAAGATTGCCGTCACCGACACCCGTTTCTCAGGCCTCGAACAGGTGGACTGCTATTTCGAAAATTCGATGTGGAAATATACCTCCGGCAATGCCACCACCTACGCAGCGGCACAGGAACTGCTGAAAGCCGCTAAAGCCAAGTTCCCCGACGCCTTCATCATCAGCTTCCAAGACGGCAAGAAAATCCCCGTTGCCGAGGCGCGCAAACTGGCGCAATAGTTTTTTTTGAAAAATACATCGCCGTATTACAATTTTAAGTATCTTTGCAACTCAAAAAACTGAAGTTATGGAAGAAAAACAACCCGTAAGATATTCCGATGAGGAATTGGCAGAGTTCAAAGCTTTGATAGAAAAGAAGTTAAAGGAAGCCCGCGAGGGTCTTGAGGTTTATATGGAGGCCTGCAATAACGCTGGCAACGATACCATGGACACCTCCCCGACCTTCAAAGTGCTCGAAGAAGGCAGCCAGGTGCTGGCCAAGGAAGAAAACGCCCAGCAGGCCGCCCGCCTCTTCAAGTACATCAAGAACCTGGAGGCCGCCCTCATGCGCATCGAGAACAAAACGTACGGCATCTGCCGCGTCACAGGCAAACTCATCCCCAAGGAACGACTGCTTAGCGTGCCCCATGCCACCATGTGTATCGAAGCCAAACTGGACTCTAAAAAATAGTCTCTGTCGTGAAGAAAAGTTGGAAACTCGCAATCACCACCATTGCGATCGTTGTTGTGTGCGTGCTGCTTGACCAGCTGCTGAAACTATGGGTGGTACGCAATATGCAATTGGGCGAATTGCGCCCCCTCCTCGGAGAATGGTTCAACTTGCATTATGTGCAGAACAAAGGCATGGCCTTCGGCGTGAGCTGGGGCGATAATTTTGGCAAATTGGCCCTCTCGCTCCTCCGTATCGGTGTGGTCGGCTACCTGATTTATTATCTTTGGAAAAAAATCAAGACCAACACCATCGGCATCTGGCCCGTCATTACCCTTTCGCTGATTGTGGCCGGCGCTATCGGCAATATCATCGACTCGGCCTTCTATGGCATGGCTCTCGGTATTGGAGACCCGCGCTTCATGTACGGCAGCGTGGTCGATATGATCTATGTCAGGCTGTTTATGCTCCCCGAATGGTTCCCCGGTTTCGGCGGCGAGTACTTCTTCCCCGCCATCTTCAACTTCGCCGATGCATGCGTTACGGTGGGCATCTTCGCCATGATCATCTTCTATAAGCAGTTCTTTAAGGACGAAAAGAAGAAAGAAGAACCCGCTTCCGAAGAAGCAACTTCTGAAACTTCACAGCCCGCTGCCGAAACTCCTCAGCAGAACTAAGCATTATTCTTCAATAAAAGAGGTGATTTTCCGTGAATCACGGGTGACAAAAGCTCCCGGATAGTTACCGATGACTTTCATCAGCACCCCGTATGCGGCATGGCGGGTCGTGAAATTCCCAATTTTTACCTTGTGATTGGGCTCTGAAAACACCGTATAGGCCTCGGCATGGATGTCATTGCTAGTCAGAAAAGCATTGAGGCTTTTCACCACCTCCTGCGCCTTGCTGCCCGATTCCTCTCCCGACAACGCCACCACCTGAATCACATACACGTCCACTTTCCCCACACGACGGCAGGTCTCTTTGTACTTCTGCTCCGTCAACGAAACACTCTCTTCCACATCGTATTGCACCGACTGTCCGAAAAGCAACACCGGCACAAGGCAAATCCATAGAATGATAGCTTTCTTCATGGTTGAAAAGGGGGTTTATTTGGAAGCGTTCCCGTGTTTTTTGTTGTAGGCCGCGATTCCTTGATCAAGGAACTGCTTGTACTTCTCCACATCCAGTTCGTAATGGGTGGGACCCGCCAACACCGAACCGTCTTCATCGAGAATGAAGTAGCAGGGCTGGGAGTTCTCGCGGTAAACCTTCTGACTGATATACATGTTCTTTTTCCCCAACAAAGTAATCTCTTTGCCTTTGTCATCCGTGATACGGTCTTCGGGAAGCAGCTCAATGTTCTTGTCATCCACGTACATGGCCAGCATGATGAAATCGGTGGAGAACTTGGCGCGGATTTCTTCGTCACGCCACACCTTCGACTCCACTTGGCGGCAGTTGGTGCATCCGTGTCCCGTAAAGTCAATGAAGATGGGTTTATGCACCTTCTGGGCCACTCGTAGGGCTTGGTCGTAGTCGAAGTAGCCCTTCAGCCCGTGCGGCAGATGCAGCTTGTCAGCATAGTGGGGTTCCTCCATCTTCTCGTTGTTCTCCAACTCGATGATGGCAAACTTGGCCTCCTCGCGCACCACTTTGTGCAGGTCGAAATCGTGCGTCTCCACGGGCGGCAGCCATCCGGAAATAGCGTTGAGGGGCGCGCCAAACATGCCAGGAATCATATACACCACAAAGGTGAAGACGAAGATGGCGGTGGTGAACCGTACCCAGCTCTTTTGTACCGGCATCTCCTGGTCGGCGGGGAAGCGGATCTTGCCCAACAGGTAAAGTCCTAACAGTGAGAACAACACAATCCAGAATGCCAAATAGATTTCACGGTCTAAAATGCCCCAGTGGTAGGTCTGATCAGGCACGTTGATGAATTTCAATGCAAAGGCCAACTCGATGAAGGCTAAAATCACCTTCAGCGTGTTCATCCACCCGCCTGACTTCGGGGTTTTCTTCAACAAACCCGGAAATAAGGCGAAAAGAGTGAAGGGCACTGCAATACCCAACGAGAAGCCCAACATGCCGATAATGGGCTTGAAAAATGAGCCACCGGCCGCGTTCAAGGCCACGGCACCGGCAATCGGCAGCGTGCAGGAGAAAGAGACCAACACTAATGTCAGCGCCATGAAAAACACCCCGATAATGCCGCCCTTGTTCTCGCTCTTCGCCGATTTGTTCACCCACTTGCTCGGCAGCGTAATCTCAAAATATCCTAGCATCGAGATGGCAAAGATGATGAAGATGATGGCGAAGATGATGTTGAGCACCCAGCCGGTCCCCAACTCGTTGGCCATGCCCGGACCAAAGATGGCCGAAAAGACAATGCCAATGACGACAAAAATCAATACGATGGAAAGCCCATAGATGAGGGCAAGGCCCTTTCCCTTACCACCTTGTTTGGTGAAGTACGACACCGTCATGGGTATCATCGGGAACACACAGGGCATCAGCAAGCCAATAAAGCCCGAAAGCAGCGAAGCAAGGAAGAATAACCAAAGGGGCTGCTCTTCCTCAGCTTTCTCCTCCACTTGTACCTTATAGGCAGTGGCTTTCTTCTGCTGGCTTACCTCCTTTTCCGCATTGTTGAGCGTTTTCTCATTCTTTTTCTCCACCTCCTCTTCTGTCATTACCGTTCCCTCCATCTGTGTCACTTTCCCTTTGAAGGGCTGTATGGTGAACTTGAAGTTCTCCTCTATCAGCTGGCACTGTGTGGAGCAGGTCTGCCCTTTGATGGTACCGGTAATGGTAAATGCCTTGGTGGTGTCGTTTATCGTAATCTTTTGAGTAAAAGTCGCTTTGTTATAAAAACAGTAGTAGGTCGTCCCCATTGTTTCATCCACACCCGTTTTGGGAGTGGGCTCCTGCGTTTTGCCTTTCAGCTTGTATTTGGGTGACGGGTCAAACTCTATCGTGGTGGGAATTTCAAAACCGTCGCCGTGCTTGATAGCAAACAGGTGCCAGTCTTTGGCAATGGTCGCTGTGAATTTCAGCGTGGCCTCTGTGGCGGATGTCTGGGTGACCGTGTATTTCCATGTGACAGGCTTGTCGCTATTTTGGGCGAAAGCTGTAAAAAAGCCTGCAAGGCAGAGGATGAGGGCGAGAAGGTGTTTTTTCATTTTATTTTTGATGAAATGATTCTTGATTAAGTTGGCAAAAATACACATTTTTTCCCAATGAGAGGGTGGATTACAGCCGTCCATCTATCATCTCTTTGGGCAGGATGCCTTTCACATCATACACCACGCCGTTTTCGCAGCGCAGGAACTGCCGGATGTCGAGTTGGCGGAACTGCTGATGGGCGACTGCAAGGATGACGGTGTCGAACTGTTTTTCCAGCGTTTTCGTATCGCCGCTGGTAATTTCGATACCGTACTCTCTGCGGGACTTTTCAGCGTCAGCCCACGGGTCGTAAATGGTAATGTTGGGGGTGTATTCCGTCAGGGTGGAGTAGATATCTACTACGCGGGTGTTACGGATGTCGGGACAGTTTTCCTTGAAGGTGAATCCGAGGATAAGGATTTTGGCATCTTTCACCATCACGCCTTTTTTGTTCATCAGCTTGATGGCGCAGTTGGCCACGTAGTCGCCCATGCCGTCGTTGAGGCGGCGGGCTGCTGACATCACGCGGGGCAGTACGCCATACACCTGGGCCTTTTGTATCAGGTAGTAGGGATCCACGCTGATGCAGTGTCCGCCTACTAGGCCGGGCGAGAGTTTGATGAAGTTCCATTTTGAAGCGGCAGCCTCAATCACGTCGTGGGTGTCGATGCCCATCGCGTTGAAGATCTTGGCCAGCTCGTTCATGAAGGCGATGTTGACGTCGCGCTGCGAGTTCTCGATGATCTTGGAGGCCTCTGCCACCCGGATGGAGCTGGCCTTGTGGGTGCCGTTCACCAGCACGCTGTTGTACAGCCCGTCCACAAAATCGGCGATCTCTGGTGTCGAGCCGGAGGTTACTTTCCGGATTTTCTCTACGGTATGCTCCTTATCGCCTGGGTTGATTCTTTCGGGCGAGTAGCCGGCGTAGAAGTCGCGGTTGAAGGTGAGGCCGGAAACTTTTTCCACTACCGGCAGGCACTCCTCTTCCGTCACACCCGGATACACAGTCGATTCGTAAATCACGACATCTCCTTTGGAAATCACCTTTCCGACGGTTGTACTCGCCCCGATGAGTGGCGACAGGTCGGGATGGTTGTTGTGGTCCACCGGCGTGGGAACTGCTACGATATACACGTTGCAGTTGCGTATATCTTCCAGATTGTCTGTGCATTGGAAGCCGTTATCAAGGGCTTTTTTCAGCAGGTCGTCATCCACTTCGCGGGTGGAGTCGTGACCGCCCATCAGCTCTTCCACACGGTGTCGGTTCTGGTCAAAACCGATGGTGGGATAGCGGGTGGAGAACAGGCGGGCAAGGGGAAGTCCCACATACCCTAGACCGATGACGGCAATACGTGTAGGTTGGTTATTCATCGTTCAAAATTTGCTGCAAAAGTACAAAAAAAAGAGACTGTAGGAACAGTCTCTTTTGAAATCTTATAAAAGGTCTGTGTTATTTCTTTTTGACATCCTTGTTGGTAGCGTACTGGATCTTCAGAGCGTTCTTCTTACGAAGGGCAAGTTTGAGCTGGTTCACAGCCGTCATACGCGTTTTGTTGTCAATCTTAAGGTAGTAGGTGATTTTGTCAGGATCTTGGTCTTTCAGCAAACTGGCGTCGCGGGAACTCTGAACGAACTCGTCAACGGCCAACTTCAAACCCTCATCGGTGGTGGAGGTGGCCAGCTTGTCGTTGAACTGGATGGACACCGAGTTGTCGAGGAGGGCAGCACCCTGAACGGTAGGTTCTCCCATATAGACTGTATAGGAGTTCTTTTTGTCCAACTTCTGATATTCCGTAGCGGTCGGCGGGATGAATTTTACCTTTGCCTCGCTCTCACGCATGGTGGTAATCACCATGAAGAAGAAGAGGAACATGAAGATAATATCGGACATGGAACCGGTGTTGATTTCCGGAGTCTCCTTTTTGCCGCTTTTTTTGAATCGTGCCATAGTTGACAGTTTGGTTTAATTAGAACTTGATTCTGAGATGTTCATCGGGATGGCCTTCTTGATGGCTTTTACCTTCTCTTTGTCAGACTCTTCCGAACTATCCTCCAATACTTTGAACGATTTGCCGTATTTTTCTTTCGACAACTCATCGCGGAGCTTGTTGACGGCTCTTGACAATTCGTTGTGTACTTTGATATAGGTTTCGTAGGTGGCGTAGTTCTGACACTCCAGCGAAATCACACCTTGGGTGACAGGATAGTCGCCAAAGTCAGCCTCGCTGATCGGAGTGCTTTTGGTGTCTGGCAGGTCGGGTTCGTGACGGGCGTTGGCGAAAAATTCGTATGCAATCTCATGCAACTTGCTGATTTCACCGCCGTAGTTGGCAGCATTGGTGCTGTTCACGTCCGTTCTGTTGTCCGACAACATGATCCAGTTGTTTTCCGTCCATTTCGCGCCTTCCACCATGACAATGTTCTTGTTGGTGACCTTGACGCGGAGCAGGTTCCTCGTGTTGATTTCCACATCCACCTGCGTGATATCCTTCGAATATTTCGGCAACTGGCGCATAATACCCTGGTCGCTGGAAATATTGGAGGTCAGCAGGAAGAAGGTCAACAGCAGGAAGGAGATGTCTGCCGATGAACTTGTATTAATCGATGGAACTTTACGAGCCATGATGTTTATTTAAGTTTTTTGTTTTTGATGATGGTGCCGATAATCGGGGTGCAAATCATACCCAGAATAGCCAAGGCCAGCATGACGTATGTCATATAGGCAGCCGCCTCAATGAATTTCCCGAGAGTTGGAGAAATAGACAATTTGGCGAAGACGATGTTGTTGACATCGGGTTGGGCTATCAGGAAGCATATCAGTCCGATGATGGCAAGGCCTCCCAAGATAATCAGGATGGTGTAAGAGTTCTTGAAGTCGGTGCAGACACCAAAGATGATGAAGAAGACAACCCCCAAACCAGCAATGGCGAACAGGATGTAAATCAGAGTGAAAGAGTAGGAGAGAAGGGATTCGCTGGTCTTATAGGTGGTGAAGTTGTTCTGGAATTTGGTGAGTGCGTTCTTCTTGCTTTCTTTGTCGAATGCGCTGATCTTAAAGATACTGTCGGTTGCCGACTGGAGCGACTTGACAGCCTTCAGCTGATTCTCTTTGTCCAACTGTGAGCTCTTGAATTGAGTGTACTCATTGGTCAGATCTTCAGTGATGTAGACATTCAGATCCTCATAGTTGTTCACTTTCTTGAAGGCAGCGACATACTCTTTGCCGAAGGTGAATTCGTTACCCTCACCATTGACTGTCAGACTGGTCATGTTGTGGGGGAAGTTTTTCTTGAATTCCGGGAAATCCTTTTCTTTCAAGGATTTGAGGATGTTCATGTAGCAGAAGAAGTCTCTGGCCTGTGCCTCTTCGGTTTCGCAAACCACTTGGTTCT
Source organism: Bacteroidales bacterium (assembly GCA_017962845.1). GTDB lineage: Bacteria > Bacteroidota > Bacteroidia > Bacteroidales > WCHB1-69 > UBA1756. The sequence continues at coordinate 44,381 of JAGCUN010000011.1, forward strand.
TCTCTACGTACTGGTTGATCTCATTATACAACTTGCCGGGTTTGGCATTGGAGCCGATGTCATCGATGTTGGCGGCGAGGAACTTGTCCAAGAGATCCTTGCCTTCATCGAAGCTTTGCAATGTTCCAATGGCCTTGTAGCTCGCAACATTCGTCTTCTCAACGTCGGAGGATTCGTTCTCAACGGAAGAACCCCAGAGACCCACAAAGAAGAATGCCAGAAGAATGGCTACGCCAGCGGCAGCAAAGATGATTATGTTGATGATTTTTCTAGTCATAATATTTCTTCTTTTAAGATTCAAGGAATGATTATTGTTTCACTATCCGTTGAAGCTCAATTATTTCTTGTTGTATTTGGTCATCATGTCCATGAATTCGATCGTGGCCGTCTCCATGTTGTTGACGATGGCGTCAATACGAGAAAGAATGTAGTTGTAGAACAACTGAAGGATGATAGCGGTAATCAAACCGAACACAGTGGTCAAAAGAGCAACCTTCATACCACCAGCCACAACGGTCGGGCTGATATCACCTTGTTTCTCAATATCATCGAATGCCTGCACCATACCGAGCACAGTACCCATAAAACCGAGTGACGGGCCCCATGCCATGAAAAGGCCGATCCAGGTGAGGTTCTTCTCCAATTTGCCGACGGCCACACCGCCATGAGCAACCACTGCCTTCTCAACAGATTCCATACCCTCATCGTAGTGGGAAAGACCCTGGAGGAATACGGTGGCAACCGGACCTCTCACATCCTTGCAAACGTCTTTTGCCTTGGCAACACCACCCTCGTTAAGAGCAGCATCCAACTTGGCTAACAGCTTGCTGGCGTTGACATTGGAAAGGTTGAGGTAGAAAATACGTTCGATAGAGAATGCTATACCTAAGAGCAAACTGATCAAAACGCAGGTCATCCACAGAGGACCACCTTCAGCGAATTTGGTCTTCAAGGTGGAGTGCAGTGAAGTACCAGCGGCGGTGCTGTTGTCTTCAATGCTAGGATTCTCAACCTGCTTCACCTCTGCCGTCGTTTCCGCAGGAGTTTCTTCAGCGGGAGCCTGCTCTTCTACTTTGGTCTCTTCTTTGGCACCTTTGGTTGTATTGGCTTTTTGAGCCCAAGACATTGAGGTCATGCCGAAAGCCATGATGCTAAAAACCGTGAATAGTGCAATCAGTTTTTTCATAATACTGTTCTAATTTGATTAATAATTTTTATTTTTCCTTTTGTTTTTTTATCAATAAAAAGAGCGGAGAGATAGGGATTCGAACCCTAGAAACGCTTTCGGCGTTTACACACTTTCCAGGCGTGCGCCTTCGACCACTCGGCCATCTCTCCGGGCTGCAATTTTTGCGGCGGCTAAATTACAAAAAAATTTTTTATCTCACCCCCCGCTATTATTTTTTTTATTTATTTCGATTTTGTCTTTTAAAATATTGGAAATGAAATAATTATTTAGACAGCCCTTCCGCAGCCACGCTGTCTCGCTTCAGTGATTAGTCCAAACTATTGGAAATATACTCGGTCAATTTTCCCAAACAGGTCACATAACTGCCAAATTCGTTGTCGTACCAACCCAGTATTTTGGCATGGGTGACCGGTATGTTGATTTCAGGCATATTGGCGAGGTGCAGGGATTCCAAAATCTCGGTGGAAATCTTGAGAAAACCGGTGCGGGTGTGGATCTCCTTGCCTTCAATGGTGATGGCAGCAGGCATACCGAGCAGGTCCATCGGCACATTCTGCTTCATTGAGAAGTTGAGCAGATCTTTCTGTTCACCAGCAGCGGCACGGCGGTAAATGTCGCGGATGTAGTCGCCTGAGATGTACGGCACCCCCTGCGGGTTCATGCGCGAGCTGAAGGTGATGTTGAGCGTGATGAGCGACACCGACGGCGTGGGGATTCGGATGGAGTCGGCCATGAAACCGAAATGCACGATTTCAGGCAGCACCTTCTCCAAGGTCTTCGCGGCACCCGTGGATGACAATATTATATTATTGAATACTGAACGATTCTTGCGGAGGTCGGAAGCGCCAGCGGTCGGCACTGCGTCGAGTACGCTCTGCGTGTTGGTGGCCGCATGCACGGTGGACAACGAGGCCGTCAGCACATGGCAGGTCTCGGGGTCTTCCAACAACGGTTTGATCATGTGTGCCAAACCGGTGGTGGTGCAGCTGGCCGCCGAAATCACCTTGTGCTTCGAGGGGTCGAAGTTGGTGTGGTTGATGCCGTAAATCAGCGTCGGGGTGTCGGTGGCGTCGAAGTCGGTCTGCTTGATTTTGAAGGGAGCACTGGCAATCACATGCTCAGCACCGCCAGCCAGGTGGCCTACGATGCTGCCCTTGCCGTCGTTGTCCGGCAGAGAGGGGTCGAGGAACTTGCCTGTGCAATCTACAACCACCCGCACGCCTTCAGCCTTCCAGTTGATGTTGTGAGGGTTGCGCTCGGTCATCAAAACCTTCACCGGCAGACCGTCAATCTCCACGATGTGCTGGTCTCTGTCAACGATTTCAATCTTGCAACGCTTGCCGGCGCGACCGTACAGAAAGAAACTCAAGTTCCCGTACGTGGAGTCGGTGGTGAGCGACTGTACGAGGTCTTCCAGATCTTTGCCCACCTCGCGCCCCACATTGAGCACGATGCCGTCGAACTTGCGCGACAGCAGGTGATGCCATAAGGTTAATTTTCCAATACGTCCGGCACCGTTGATGCCGAGAAGATTTTTTTGTTGCAGAATAATATTCATATTGTAATGCTAAATTGGTTTCACGCCGCAAAATTACAAAATTGTTGCCACTTGGCGAAGCCTTTTCAATAAAATTTGTGTATTATTCTTTTCAACCCAAAAGATGGTATTTTTTGCCCGGTTCGCACACGATGACGCCTTTCAACTCTAACTGCAGAAGCAGCGATGCCAATTTGGAGGGTGTGTGTTGTGGCAGGGCCGCCGACAGGTCGTCAATCACGATGTTGGATTGGTTGGCGATAAGGTCGCTCACCTCCTGCTCCTCAGGGGAGAGTTCCACAAACAGACTGCGCTGCACAGACTTGGGTGCATCCATGTCCCAGCCCATCAGTTCGGCCACGTCGGCACCGGAGGTCACGAGGGCGGCTACATTCTTGCGGATGAGGGCATGGCAGCCGCTCTGGGTGGGGGAGAGGATGCTGCCCGGCACGGCAAAGACATCACGGTTGTACGAGTTGGCGATGTGGGCTGTGATGATGCTCCCGCCCTTCTCGGCGGTCTCCATCACGATGGTGGCATCAGCCAGGCCGGCGATGATGCGGTTGCGCTGCGGGAAGTTCTGCCGGTCGGGCTTGGTGCGGAAGGTGAACTCCGAGACGAGCGCGCTGCCCTTCTCCACAATCCGTTGTGAGAGCCGCTCGTTACAGTCTGGATAGATGATGCCGAGACCGCTGCCCAGCACCGCCACCGTCTTCAGACCGCTCTCCAACGCCTGCTCGTGGGCCACGGTGTCCACCCCCCGCGCGAGGCCGCTTACCACGCACACCTCGTACTGCGCCAGCTCTTCAATGATTTTGCGCGTCACCTCCTTGCCGTAAGGCGAAATGTTGCGAGTGCCCACCACCGCCACCATCTTTGTCTCGTTGAAGACAGGCGTCCCCTTATAATAAAACATGTAGGGCGTGTCGGTGCAGGAGGTCAGCCTTTTCGGGAAATAGGGTTCGCCCCAGAAGCAGAGCTGGATGCCGTTGCGCTCCATCCAACCCAACTCCTGCTCCACCTGCCGGCGGATAGCGTCGGTCAACTTCGGCACCGGCGCACGGTTGCCCAAGAGCATACGGATATCTCTCGCAGTGAAAATCTGCGTTGCACTGCCATAATGTTGCAACAGTTTTTTGATGGTGGTCGGCCCGAGATTGGGCAGAAATTGCAGGGCCAAACGATAATACAATTCGGACATAAGTAGTGATTTTTAGTGGGTTATGAGATTAAAAAGAGATGCCGGAAGTGTCCGACTGGAAAGAGCAAGTGGCGTGTTACCACTTTTTACCGCTTCCCAAAATCTCTATCATTTTAACGATGACTTCCGTGGCTTTGACCATGGATTCCAGCGGCACATACTCGTATTTGCCGTGGAAGTTGTGGCCGCCCGCGAAGATGTTGGGGCAGGGGAGACCCTTGAACGAAAGGTTGGCTCCGTCGGTGCCGCCACGAATGGGCTGTACTACAGGTTTCACGCCCACGGCCTCCATAGCCTTCTCGGCCAAGGTCACCACGTGGAAGACGGGCTCCACCTTTTCGCGCATATTATAATATTGGTCTTTGAGCTCGCAGGTGATGCGTTCGCCGTATTTTTCATTCAGGTAGCGGGTGATGTTCTGCATGAACTGTTTTTTCTCCTCAAATTTGGCACGGTCGTGGTCGCGGATGATGTAGGTGAGGGATGCGTTTTCCACAGTACCTTCCATGTGAACGAGCAGGTAGAAGCCTTCGTAATCTTGGGTGTATTGGGGCTTCTGGGCTTCTGGTAGCATGCTGTTGAACTCCATGGCAATCAGCTGGGCGTTCACCATCTTGTTCTTTGCGTAGCCGGGATGAATGTTTCTGCCCTGAATCTTGATGTTGGCGCTGGCGGCGTTGAAGTTTTCATACTCCAGTTCGCCGATGGCACCACCGTCCATAGTATAGGCGAAATCGCAGCCGAAGCCTTTGACATCGAAATACTTGACCCCTTGTCCGATCTCTTCATCAGGGGTGAAGCCCACGCGGATTTTGCCGTGCTTGATTTCGGGATGGGCCAGCAAAAATTCCATGGCTGTCACGATTTCGGCGATGCCGGCCTTGTCGTCGGCACCCAGCAAGGTCTTGCCGTCGGTTACCAGCAAGGTCTGCCCTTTGTAGTCGGCGAGTTCGGGGAAGTCGGTGAGGGCGAGCTCGGTATGGGTTTCGGCATCCAGCAGGATGTCTTTTCCGTCGTAGTTCTCAATGATGCGCGGCTCTTTGGCCCCGGGCATGTCGTGGGCCGTGTCGAAGTGCGAGATGAAACCGACCACCGGCAACTCCAGGTCGCAGTTGGCGGGCAGGGTGGCCGTCACGTAGCCGTATTGGTCTTTCTTCACCTCCGAAAGACCGATGCGTTTCAGCTCTTCTACCAGAAAATCGCCGAAGACAAGCTGGTTTGGGGTGCTCGGATAGGTGGTGGAGTTTTCATCTGATGTGGTGGCAATGGCCATGTAACTGGAAAACCGCTGCAGTAAAGTTTTTTTCATTGTGTAACTATTTGGTTTATTGTTAATTAGTAATAAAAATTATCAATATTTTTCTCTTTGGTTAGCGCGTGCAAAGATAGTGAAAATCCAAGAAAATTCACCACCTTCCAATTTTCAGTTTTCAATTTTCAATTTTCAATTTTTCACAAACCGTCCCGTTTCCACGCTCGGATGACATTGGAACCCACATAACTATTTGCATAGACTTTCGTCTTGAACTGCATTTCATAGCCAGAATTCACAGTGAAGCAATATGAACTGTCTGGCAGCATGTAATAGTCGGCAATGCTTGATAAGTCGTTCTTCATATATCCTTCGAATATTATTGGTTGAAAATCACATACTCATTAGGACTACCTCCAAAGAAACCTACTTGACCCGTATTCGCTATCTTAATTGCCTCACAATCAATAATATCAACAATTCGAATAGAGCAATGTGACATTTGTGAAGATGTAGGGGATGGCACATCTGGGGGAAGTATCTCCTCCATTCCACACACACATATTTTTTGTAATGAAGAATAATAGCGATATTTATACCAGCCATCGAATTGCCACGCAGAGGAGAGGCTCTGAAAGCACAAATCAGGAACGGAATAAAATGTTGAATCATAAAATGTTACTTGACATCCGACAGGATAATCCATACACGGAAGACACATACTTGAAGAAACAATCACATGAGCAGATCGGTTTGCAAAAGAGAAATCATCACACGCTTCCCTTTGAGTGAAATGGATATTTACTGAACCCTGATTGTATAGCCATGAACTAAGAACTTCTCCGTCTACTTCTTCCGTGTAGTTCACAAGCCAACCATTGCTTCTCACTTCACCATTATAGGTGATATATGCAGTGATGTGCATGCGGTCGGTCATCCCGAACATCCCTTCCCCTCCTCTCTCGGACTTCTCCACCAGCTGAGGTGAGGTGGAGGTCAAACGGACATTGAAAGTACTTCCTTTCCCTTCAGGACAAAGCACCTTGCAGGTCTCGCGGCCGTCGGCGGTCGCGGCCGTCACGAAGTAGAGGCCGCTGCGGGGAAAGGTAAGCGCAAGGGTATGCTCGCCCGCCGGCAGTGTCTCCATGCGCTGGCAGCAAAGCCGTCCCTGCACATCCGTCACCTGCAGGCGCACACTCCCTGCCGTGCGGGTGGTCAGCTTCACGCTGCTCTCACCCATACAGGGGTTGGGATAGTTCTGCGACAACTCCAGCTTGTCAGCCGCCACATACTCGTCAATCCGCGTTGCACAATTAGCCAGGATAGTGTCGGGCCAGTACAACTTAAAAGTTTGGTATTGATACGCATAGCCCTCGCACGGCGGCCTACACACCCGTACTTCTACGCTGTCTCATGGAACAAGCCTTCCGTTCATGTAGGTGTGAATCACGTTGACGGCACAACTGTCTTCCTGCGCCTTCGCGCTGAAGCCGCCCGCCATTGTTAACAGCATGAAGAAAAGTAGCGATTGGGATAATTTTCTTGTTTTCATGGTTGGGGTGTTGATTATTAAATTATTAAATTATGAAGTTGTGAAATTATGAGGTTTTGAAGTGAAGGTGGGTTTTGAGTTAAGGAGTTAAGAAGTGAAGGGGTGTTGGTATCGTTAATCTCTTAATCTTTTCATCTTTTCATCCTTTCATCTTTCCTCCTTTCATCTTTTCCTCCTTTCATCTTTTCATCCTTTCATCTTTCCTCCTTTCATCTTTCCTCCCTTCATCTTTTCATCTTTTCATCTTTTCATCTTTTCCTCACATCCTCACATTCCAACCTGCAAAGGTAGGATTATTTTCTTGAATTTCAGTCTGACCAACATCTTTTTTGAAAATTTTTCTAAAATTTGTGGAATCCCACGAATTATTGTATATTTGCACACGAAAAATTGGACAAATTTAAACACGTAATATCATGAAAAACATTGTAGTGGGAATTGACTTCTCCCAAAATTCAGAAAATGCGCTGCGTCACGCAGTCGCCCTTGCTTTGAAATCGAATGCCATCGTTCATGTGGTGTGGGTGAAAACCCCTACCGCATCCACTAAGTTGGATGTTTCCAATGAAGATGAGATGATGCAAAAGGCCAATGAAAGACTCAATGAGATGGTGAAATGGGCTCGCGCTGAGGCTCCCAAGGCTCAAATTCAGCCTGTGATTTTGGAAGGTAAAGCTTACGTGAAACTCACCCAGTATGCTGCCAACCTGCCCGAAGGTATTCTGGTGGTCGGGTCGCACGGTGCTTCTGGCTTCGAAGAGATGTTTATCGGTAGCAACACCATGAAGGTGGTGGGTGTGACCAAAGTTCCGGTGCTCATTATTGGCCATCAGGTTAACGTGAAACGCGACCTCACCAAGATTCTGGTGCCTATTGACATGAGTTTCGAGACGCTCCAAAAGATTAAACCGGCCGCAAATTTCGCTACCCTCTTTTCTGCCAAGATTTCCTTGCTCGGACTCTGTGACCCCAAGTATCCCGATGAAAGACACACCATTGGCGTGCAGTTGAACCACGCCGCCGGCATGTGCGATGTGGCTAACGTGCGTTACGATGCCGCCACTCTCGAAGTGAATGGTGATATACCTACCGCCGTTGTGGATTGGGCCAAGAAAGAGGATGTGAACCTGATTGTTATCATGCGTGAGGACGAGGACGATATCACCTCCTTCTGGCTGGGCAGCACTACCCGCCAGCTGATGAACCAAGCTCCCATGCCGCTGCTGGTCATCCCCAATGTGATGCATTCTCCCATTGCCTAATATCTATTTAATTATCAATAAATTATGAAAAAAGTATTTCTCACAGTAATACTCGTGTGCTGCGTTATGCTGTCGCCTCGGCTGTATGCTTGCACCAATTTTATCATCACCAAGGGGGCAAGCAGCACCGGCAGTTGTATGGTGACTTACGCCGCCGACTCGCACACCCTTTATGGCGAACTCTATTTCCAGCCTGCCGCCGACCATCCCGCTGGCTCGTTCCGCGAGGTCATCGAATGGGACTCCGGCAAGCGCCTCGGCCAGATTCCGGAAGTGGCCCACACCTATTCCGTCATCGGCAACATGAACGAGCATCAGCTTGTCATTGGTGAAACTACCTACGGGGGACGCTCCGAATTGTGGAAAACTCCCGGCTTAATTGATTACGGTTCACTGATTTATATCACCCTTCAGCGTGCCAAGACCGCCCGCGAGGCCATCAAGGTCATCAGCGAGCTGCTGGATGCTTACGGCTATTGCAGTGAGGGTGAATCTTTCTCTATCGCCGACCCCAACGAGGCATGGATTTTCGAGCTCATCGGAAAGGGCGAGGAAATGAAGGATGCCAAGGGTAAGACCGTGAAGGGCTGGTCCAACGGTGCCGTGTGGGTGGCCCGTCGCATTCCCGACGGCTACATCTCTGGCCATGCCAACCAGGCCCGTATCACCACCTTCCCGCTCCGCGACGGCAAGACTTCTATCACCAACAAAGAAATTGATAAGATTTTCCTGCCCGACATCAGCACGGTGTATGCCCATGATGTCATCTCCTTCGCCAAGCTGAAAGGCTATTATCCGAAAGATGGTGCCGACGATCAGTTCAGCTTCTGCGACGCTTACGCTCCTGTTGACTTCGAGGCTGCCCGCTTCTGCGAGGCTCGCGTGTGGATGGCTTTCTATCGTTGCAGTCCTGGTCAAATGGCTCAGTATGAGGATTATGCCCGTGGCGATAACCTCAACAACCGCTTCCCCCTCTGGATCAAACCCGACAAGAAATTGGAGGTGCAGGATGTGATGCAGCTGATGCGCGACCACTACGAAGGCTCTTCTATGGATATGACCAAAGACCTCGGTGCAGGTCCTTACGCTTGCCCCTACCGCTGGCGTCCGATGACGTGGGAGTATCAGGGCAAGGCCTATATCCACGAGCGCGCCACCGCTACCCAGCAGACCGGTTTCTCCTTCGTGGCCCAGTGCCGTCCCAACATGCCCGACGGCTTCGGCGGAATCCTCTGGTTCGGCGTTGACGATGCCGCCTCTTCCTGCTACATGCCTATGTTCTGCGGAATCTCCAGCGTGCCGGACGAGCTCAAAGAGGGCAACGGCTCCATGGTCGATTACTCCCCTACCGCTGCTTATTGGCGTTTCACCAAGGTGAGCCAGCTCGTCTATACCCGCTATAGCGATATGATGGTGCATGTGAAAGAGCTTCAAAGCTCCCTGGAGTCGGGCTTTGTGTCTGAAATCAAGGCGATGGGCGACAAATATGTGAAGATGTATCAGAATAATCCCGCTCAGGCGCAGGCCGAGCTGACGAAGTATTCGCAGAATGCCGCTCGCAAGGTTTGTGAGGCATGGGATCAGCTTTATATCTATCTGTTGGTCAAGTACAACGATGGTAATGTGAAGAAAGAGACCAACGGCAAGTTCCTCAAAACCAACACCGCCATCCCGCAGTGCGAAAGTCCCGAACATCCTGAATATCCCGAGAAGTGGTATAAGATGATTGTGGACGATTGCGGAAATAATATCAAAAATGTTGGCGCACAATAGTATAAAAGTAAAATCACGTTTATTATCCCCATCGCCTGCCCTGGTGATGGGGATTTTGAATGTTACCGACGACTCCTTCTATGATGGAGGCCGGTACACCAATGATGCCGCTGTGTTGCGACGCGCCGAGCAGATTCTGAGCGAGGGCGCCGCCATCATCGATGTGGGGGCAGTTTCCACCAAACCTGGTGCCGCTGACATTTCGGTGGAGGAGGAATGGAAACGCTTGGAGAAGCCTTTAGAGTTGATAGCCAAGAACTTCCCAGATGCCGTGGTGTCGGTGGACACGTGGCGTGCCGACATTGCGCAGCGTTCGGTGGAGGCGGGTGCCGCCATCATCAACGATGTGTCGGGCGGCACGTTCGACGAGCGGATGGCGGAGGTGGTGGGCCGTTTGCAGGTGCCCTACGTGCTGATGCACACCACCGCGAAGCCCGACAAGATGCAGCAGCAGCCGCTCGGCGAGGATATGCTGCTGACCATGATGCAGTTTTTTGCCCGCCAGCTGGCCATTTTCAAGGAGGCGGGTTGTGTGGACCTGATTCTGGATCCGGGTTTTGGTTTTGGCAAAACGCTGGAGCAGAATTATTTTCTGATGAAGAATCTCTCCGCTTTTAGGATTTTTGAATGTCCGATTTTGGTAGGAATTTCAAGAAAATCAATGATTTATAAATTTTTGGAAACCTCTCCCGATGAGGCGCTTACGGGTACGGTGGTGCTGAACACGCTGGCTTTGCAGCAGGGGGCTTCCATCCTGCGTGTACACGACGTACGGGAGGCGGTGGAGGCTGTGAAGGTCTTCAAAATGTATCAAATGTCAAATTGTAAATGATGATGAGAATGCGCAGATTTTGGGTGCTTTTGGTCGCTGTCTTGTGGATAGGGTATACAGGCGCGCAAGTGCCTGCTGGCTACTACAATGCGGCCGTCGGAAAGAGCGGCGAGGAACTGCGAACGGCGTTGTTCAACATTATCAAAACCCATACACAGTTGGATTATGGGGATTTGTGGAGCGCCTATTACCAGACCGACAAGATGCCGTCGGGGAAGGTGTGGGACATCTATTCCGACCAGCCGGGCGGCACAGCTGCATATTACTATACTTTCGGCACCAACCAGTGCGGCAACTATACGCAGGAGGGCTCTTGCTACAACCGCGAGCACACCGTTCCGCAGAGCTGGTTCAATGATGCCCTTCCCATGAAAACCGACCTTTTCCACCTCTATCCCACCGATGGCTGGGTGAACAACAAGCGTTCCAACCATGCATACGGTGAGGTGAATGCGCCCACGTGGACCAGCACCAACGGTTCCAAGTTGGGACCGTGCAGCTATCCGGGCTGTTCGGGTACGGTGTTCGAGCCGATTGATGCCTACAAGGGCGATTTGGCGCGCAGCTATTTCTATATGACCGTGTGTTATATGAACAAAGATTTGGGACAGGATCCCGAGTCGATGTTCAGCGGGTCGCAGTTGGTGGGATGGGCCCAAAATATGCTGGTGGAATGGCACAACGCCGACCCTGTAAGTGAGAAGGAGGTCAATCGCAACCAAGTGATTTTCAATACATACCAACATAATCGGAATCCCTTTATCGACTGTCCTGAGCTGGTGGACTACCTGTTTGGGGCGCGGCAAAACGAGCCGTGGTATCCCACATGTGTGGATTGGTCGGGTGTGGAGATCGACCAGTATCATCTGGCACAATATCAGGAGTGCCAGTTGTATCCCAATCCAGCTGGGGAGAGTTGTTGGGTTGAAAGCAATTATTTGGAAATCAGAAAGGTAGAAGTCTTAGACTTTTCTGGTAGAGTAATGCTGATGATGAAAGGGGAGGGAGGACGTAAGTGTCGGCTGGACTTGTCGGGCTTGTCGGATGGCTGTTATTTTGTACGGGTGGTCACCGACCGCACGGTGGAGACCCTGAAGCTGGTGGTGAAGCCTTCGCGTCGATAGAAAAAGGTGGCTTTTTCACGCCCTGTTTTTATCAAGAAATTTAAGTTTTGGTTCCATTTTTCCGCCCTCGAAAAGAGGGCTTTGTTCTTTCACATTTGCCTGTTAAAAAAAAATGCGAAAATCCTTTGAAAAGTGGTGCTATTCCGAAAAATATTCTTATTTTTGTCAGATTTTATATCATTGTGGAAAAGTTGTTGATAATCGGCAATTGTCCACTCTAAACTTATTGAAAATAAACAAAATAGAAAATAAAGAAAAGAAACAATAACAAATTAAAATCCAATTTTATGAAAAGGTTTTACACTTTTGAGCCTAAAAATTTCCGAATCTTTGACAAGATGAAGGGTTTTATTGCCGTCGCATTCATCATGTTGATGGCTTTAGGTAATGTAGATGCGCAGGTTTTCCGCCTTGTGTCGAGTGCTTCCGATTTAGCTGTTGGCGATACGGTGATCATCGCCGCCAAGGATTACAATTATGCGTTGAGCACCACTCAAAACGGCAACAACCGTGGTCAAGCCGCCATCACGAAGACGAGCAATAATGAGGCTACGTGGACAACAAATGTTCAAAAGATTGTATTGGAAGCCGGTACCGTTGCTGGTACTTTCGCATTCAATGTAGGAACCGGTTACCTCTATGCCGCTTCTAGTGGAAGTAACTATCTGAGAACTCAGACGACGAATGATGCTAATGGTTCTTGGCTGATCACTGACAATGGTGGGGATGTGAGCGTGGTAGCTCAAGGCACCAACACCCGCAACATCTTGCGTTATAACAATAGTAACTCCATCTTCTCCGCTTATGGTTCAGGTCAGCAGCCCATCTGCTTCTACAAGTGGACTTGCGCTGATGTGGAAAGTGTGACGGCTACGCCGGATATCACCTCCGCCCAGGCCGCTTGGAGCAGCCAAGCTACGGATTTCGTCGCAGAGTTGAACGGCACACCGGTCACCAACTTCACCCAGAATGGTAACAATTGGACTTGCGACCTCACCGGTCTCACCCCCAACACCAACTACACGTTCAAAGTGAAAGCCGCTTGCCAGACCGACTTCGTGCAGACCGACTTCACCACGGGTTGTACGGTGTACACCGATAACACGGTGAACGCTACCATCTATGAGGGTCAGACCTATCCGTTTGCCGGAAACGACTACACCGAGGCCAACACCTACACCATCCCCATGACGGATGTGTATGGCTGCGACAGCACCGTCACCTTGGTGCTCGAGGTGCTGCCCCCGCAGAATGTCCATCAGGAAGATATTTCTGCTTGCGAAAGCTACACGCTCCAGAAATTCGATAACACAGAAATTATATGTACAGAAACAAATATATATTATGATACTTTGCCGGGCGCTGCAGTGGGCGGTTTGGACAGTATCCATGTTGTGAATCTGACCATCAGTCACAACTACAACATCGATACGATCATCTCCATTTGCGAGACCGACCTTCCGTTCAACTTCGGTCCCTTCAACTTCCCCGCTGGAAGCCAGGCTTTGGAGATGCCGATTCCGTTGCACTACACCTTCACCACCGCAGCAGGTTGCGACAGTGTGGTGACCTTGCATCTCACCATCGGTGAGATTTACGAGGTGGATGTCGATTCTACCATCTGCGAGAACGCCCTCCCGTTCACTTGGAACGGAGTGGAGTTCACCGCCGCTGGCACGCAGAGCACAACCCTGCAGACTGTACTGGGTTGCGACAGTGTGGTGAACATGACCTTGAACGTCAATCCCAACACCGTCAGCGAAATCACCGATGAGATTGTGGAAAACAACCTGCCGTATGAATTGAACGGTACGGAATACACCACCACCGGTACTTACACCCAGCTTTTGCAGAACGCTAATGGCTGCGACAGCACCATCACTTTGAACCTCACCGTTTACATGAACGTGACGGGCGATGAGACCAAGGAAATCTGCGAGAGTCAGCTGCCCTACACCTGGAACGATGTCGAGTTCACCGCTGCCGGTACTCAGAGCGCACTCCTGGCTGGTCAGGGAGCTCACGGCGTGGACAGCACCGTGAACATGACCCTTGTGGTGAATTCTGAATACAACGTCACCGATGAGATGGCTGTTTGCGACAACGAACTGCCCTACACTTGGAACGGTGTTGAATTCACCGAGGCTGGTACTCAGACCACCACTTTGCAGACCGTCGCCGGTTGCGACAGCGTGGTGACGATGACCCTGACGGTCAACCCGACCGCCACCGGCTCCGAGGAATACACCATCTGCCCCGCTGACCTCCCCTACACTTGGAACGATACCACCTTTGGTACCGAAACAACTCCTGGTACTTACACCTATATCTATAACGGACACACCGTTGCCGGTTGCGACAGCGTGGTGACCCTGACCCTGACTATTAACGCCAACACTGAAGAGACCATCGAGGTGACCGTTTTGGAGAATGAACTTCCCTACGAATTCAACGGTGAGTTCTACTCCACTCCTGGCACTTACTATCCGCATATTCAGAACGCCAATGGTTGCGACAGCGCCATCACTTTGGTGTTCGACTATTATCCGAATATTACGGTAAATGTTGACAGCACCATCTGCTCCAACATGCTTCCTCTTACTTGGAATGGTGTTGAGTTCTCCGCTGCTGGCAACGAGGCTGCCACCCTCACGGGTGCTGGTTCACACGGCGAAGACAGCACGGTGAACATGACCCTGAATGTGCTGCCGACCCAGACCGCAGAGATTACCTACACCATCTGCGACAGCGAACTTCCTTACACGGTCAATGGTGTTACCTTCGATGCCGCCGGTACGCAGGATGTGGTACTGACCGCCGTCAACGGCTGCGACAGCACCCTGACGATGACCGTTGTGGTGAACCCCACCTACAACACTACCGAAGAGATTACCCTCTGCCCCATCGAGCTGCCCTACACTTGGAACGACACCACGTTTGAAGTAGGTACTACCCTCGCCGGTCAGACCTACACCCACGTGTTCCACGGCACCACCGCCGCCACTTGCGACAGTGTTGTGACGCTGACCCTCACCATGAGAGAGCAGACCGAATGCGAATTTGTAGTGACTGCTAGCGCTGGCGATCACGGTACGATCAGCCCTGCTGGTGCTCAGACCGTCGATTACCATGCTACTCCTGCTTACACCATCACTCCTGACGCTTGCTACGAGATTGCAACGTTGACCGTGAATGGCGTGGCTGTTGACAATCCGACTAACAATTATACCCTCGAACCCATTGAAGAGAACACCACCGTTGAGGTTACCTTCCAGTTGATCAACTACGAACTGACCTGGACCAACATCGGCAATGGTGACGGTACTGTGAACGACTCTGTTGAAGGTGTCTTCGCCACTGCTCTTTGCGGTGACATGGTACAGGGTTATGAGGTTAAGGCCGCTCCCGGTTCCTATATCACCACCGTTGTCTGGAACAACTATCCGATTGTGATGGGTGGTCATATTACTGAATGGACCATCAACATCCCCATGACTGTGGGCGCTAGCAACACGAATATCGATGTTGAATTCACCCTTGATCAGTTTACGGTTACGGCTACCGAGAACGACAATACGATGGGTATTGTTGATCCCACCACTTCTACCATCGACTATGGTCACAGCGCTGTGATCAGCATTTTGGCTGAGACCCCGGCTTATCATATAGAGAAAGTGGTTTGCGGAGCAGATACCGCTATCTTCGGCAACAACACCGATACTGACACCACCTACACGGTTCAGAGCGTGACTTCCGATACTTTGGTGGAGGCCTTCTTCGCCATCAACACTTACAACATTACTGTTGAGGCCGCTACTAACGGCACCATTGAGCCGGCTGAAAGCATTACGGTTGAGCATGGTACCGACACCACCTTCACCTTCACTCCCGATGCTTGCTATCATGTAGAGGAAGTTCTGGTTGATGGTGTTGCTATCGATCCGGTTCCGGCTTCCTACGATTTCATGAATGTTTCCGCCAACCACACGCTGGCTGTCACCTTCGCTATTGACAGCTTCGCCATGACCGCCACCGTGAATGATCCTGCAATGGGTGAAGTGACCGGCGGCATTGCTGCCTGTGGTTCTACCTTTGAATACTTGGTGACCGCAAATGAAGGTTATCATGTGGATCACATCGAGAGAGCTGGCACTGTGATAGCTACTTACACTAACCAGCCCGCTACCGCTTCTTGCTTCATCTCCAATGTGACGGCCGACACTCAGATTGACGTTTTCTTCGCTATCAACGAATATGAAGTGACCGCTACCGCAACGAACGGTACGATTGCTCCCGCTACCAGCACCGTTGCTCATGGCGGTTCACAGACCTTCACCATGACCCCCGATGAGTGCTACGAGCTCACCGCCGTTACGGTTAATGGTGTGGATGCGATGAGTGATGTCACTACCACTGCTTCCGACTATGTGGTGGTTCTGAATGAAAACTTCGCCACCGCCGTTGGCAATGCCAATCAGGAAATTACGGTGGGTGATATCTTACCTGGCTGGACCGGCACTAAGGCTTATCCGAACGAAGGAATGTTGAAGTTCGGTACCGCTTCACTGGGTGGTTCCATCACACTTCCTGCCTTGGATCTTTCTGTTGGTACTTTCCATATTGAATTTGACGCTGCTGCTTATAACAACTCCAGCGAGCAGACTACCCTTATCCTGACTGTCAATGGCGTTGAGACCGAGGTAGATGGTCTGTTGAGAGGTGATAATAATATGCAGACCTTCTCCTACGATTTCACCAATGGTACTGCTAACACCGTTATTTCTATCGAATCCTTCCAGAACAACCGTTCACGCTTCTTCTTGGACAATGTGAAGGTTACCACTGGTTCACCGGCTATCTCCACTTTGACGGTTACCCCGATTGAAGGTCCCACCAATGTTGTGGCTACCTTCTCACAGCAGCAGTTTGAAGTGGTTACCAGCGTAATCGCAGGTACTGGCGAAATCACTCCGACCACCACCTTCGATTGTGGTAGCGATGTTAATGTTACCATGACCGCTGGTGAGGGTTATCACATTGACTACTATGTAGTGAATGGTGTTACCACCACTTTGAACACCAATGATGACACTCAGGTTACTATTGCAGTGAATTCTACTCGCAACGATACCGTTGATGTTGCTTTCGCTATCAATACTTACAACATCACCGCTTGCACGGGTACCAATGGTACGCTGACGGTGATGACCGCTACTGTGAACCATGGCGACTCCGCATACGTACAGGTGGTGGCCGACGTGGCTAATGGTTATCATATCGTTGAGATTACCGATAACGTTGGTGGTTCACTTCCGCTCGGTCAGAATACCGACACCAACGTGATGTACGGTCTGGGTGATGTTCAGCAGGATATCGAGGTTTGCGCCACCTTCGCTCACAACCTCTATCCGATTACCGTTGTGAACCAGAATCCTGAAATCGGTACAATCGTTCCTTCAGTTGACTCCAGCTGGACTTGGGGCGAGGATGTTCCGTTCGTCATCACTCCCTCCAGCGAATGCTATGTCATCAGCGAAATCACTGTTGACGGCGCTACACTGACTGCCGGTACCGACTACACCATTACGGGTGACACCTACACCTTTATGAATGTGGTTGACGAGCACTCCATCACGGTGGGCTTCGATACCGTTGTTTACCAGATGACCGCCACCATTGATCCGGCCAGCTCCGCTACCGTTACCACGGGCGAGGCCAACTGCGGTCAGAATTGGGATTTCGTGATGGAAGCTGCAGAAGGTCAGCATCTGGCTATGATCTTTGTTGACTATGTTCTGGATACCGTCTTCACCAATCAGGAAGACACCTACACTTACACTGTGGAAGACGTTCATGGCGACCACAACGTGATTGTTTACACTGCTATCGATGAGTATGCTGTTAACGTCACCACCATTGGTGAAGGCGTTACCAACATCGACGGTGATACCACGGCTGTTTATAACACCACCCTTGACTTCACCTTCGCTCCGAACGCTTGCAACGAGCTCGTCTCCTTCACCATCAATGATGTTGAGTACATCGACAGCCTCTCTTCCTTGGCTTACACTTGGACAGCTACCGAAGATGCTATCATGGTGGTTACTTACGACAGCATCCGTTACATCATGGCTGAAACTCACACCGGCAACGGTACGGTCAGCTTCGACTCTACTGTCAACTGTGGTGAGACTTACACCTACGAAGTCCAGGCAGAAGAGGGATGGCACATCGAATCCTGCATCCTCTCTGACGGCGTTACCGATGTGGAGCAGATGACCCTGCCCACCACCAATGCCGACAATGCCACCACCGTGGATGTGACGGCTGACAAAGACTATGTCTTGAATGTCACCTTCGCTATCAATACTTACAATGTGACGCTTTGCAACCCGCTGACGGAAGGTACTGCTACCATCAACCCGACAGTGGTTGCTCATGACAGCACCGTTGAGGTGACTGTAGAGGTTACCACTCCTGGTTATCACGTACAGACCATCTTCAGCGATGAAGCCAATGTTCAGACCTATGGCGAGAACGACCATACGAATGTGACCTACACGTTGGCCAACGTGGTGAGCGACACCTGTATTGATGTTACCTTCGAACTGAACAACTACAACATTGTTGCTTCAGTTTCTGATCCTGACAATGGTGAGATCGTTCCGGAAGGTGATTCCGCAGTGCGTTATGGTGACAATGTCACTTACACCATCCGTCCGACCAACGACTGCCACTATATCAGCACCGTGGTGGTGGACGATACCACTGTGATTGACGTGAACGACAGCGTAGCATTCGACTATACCTTCGCTGCTATCGACAACAACCACACCATTGTGGCTAACTTCGATATCTATCGTTATGAGGTGACCACCTCTGTTAACGATGTTACCATGGGTACGATTACCGCTACCGACTCTGTGGATTGCGGCAGCGCATTCGACTATGAAGTTACTCCGGAATTCGGTTACCACATCGCTTCTGTTGAGGTTGATGGTGTTGCTGAGACCATTGCCGACAGCTCCACCTTCGCTTCCTCTATTACTGACATCCACGCTGACCACAACATCGTGGCTACCTTCGAGATCAACCATTATTTGATGGATGTGACCGCTGGTGCAAACGGTACTATCGTTCCTGGCGACACCGTTCTGGAGCATGGTCAGGATGTTACCTTCACCATCACTCCGGATGATTGCTACTACATCAGCGAACTCATCGTTGACGGTGAGGATCAGGCTTCTATGATCGTTCCCGAAGGCATGACCTACACCTTCGCTAACGTTTCCGAAGCTCACACCATCGAGGCTAACTTCGAAATCTACACTTATGACATGACCGAGACCCACACCGGTAATGGTACGGTTACCACCGCCGATGACATCAACTGCGGCGACGAATACACCTACACCATCACCGCTGATATGGGCTGGCACATCGCAAGCATCGAATTCGGTGGCAACACCATCAACAACACGATGGTTGAGCCGAACGACTTCAATGACACTATCATCACCATCAATCCTGTTCGTCAGGATACGATGCTGACCGTAGTCTTCGAAATTGACCACTACACCGTGAGCGCTTGCGCCGCTGTGAACGGTACGATTACCATCAACGATCCTGTTGAGGTTGACTCCAACATGAGCACCACCGCTACAATCGTTGCTGACACGCTGAATGGTTACCACATCGTTGAGGTTTCTGACAACCGCGGCGGTTATGTGGCTTACGGCAACAACACCGACGTTGAGGTGGTTTACAACATCGACAATGTTGATCAGGATATCGAGGTTTGCGCAGTCTTCGCTCTCAACGAGTTCCACATCACCGCTACTGCTGGTGCTAATGGTACTATTGATCCTGAAGGAACCGACACCATCTTCTACGGTGAAACCCTTACCTACACCATCACCGCTGATCAGCCGTGCTACTACATCTCTGCTCTTGATGTGGATGGCGAAAGCGTTTGGACTGGCTATACCGATTCTATCAGCCCGTACACCTACACCTTCACCGCTGCTGACTTCGACCAGGCTGTGGTTGAACACACCATCAATGCTGAGTTCACCATGTTTGAGTACAACATGACCTCCATCGCTTACGAAGATACGATGGGAACTGTGACCTCCGCTGTTGTGAACTGCGGTGACGATTACACCTACGTCATCAACGCTAACTACGGATGGCATATTGACCATGTGGTTCTCGATGGTACGACCACCAACTATGATGGTCAGCCCACTGAGGATTCCATCACAGTTACTGACATCCACGAACATCACAACTTGGATGTTTACTTCGCAAGAAATTACTATCCTGTGACCGCTATCGCCAACGAACATGGTTCGATTGTGGTGGCTGGTACTACCAGTGTTGAACATGGTACTGGCGTTTCTTACGAAATCACTCCTGACCATTGCTACTACATCAGCGAGATTCTCGTGAATGGTGAAGCTCAGACCATCGATAACATCGAAGGCGAGACCTTTGCTATCGCTTCCATCGAAGATACCACTGTAATCGAGGCCAGCTTCGAAATCTACAGATACTTCATGGGCGAGACCCATACCGGTAATGGTACCGTCACCACCGACACGGTGGATTGCGATGCTGCTTATCAGTACACCATCACGGCTGACACTGGTTGGCATATCGAAAGCCACACTTTGGGTGGCGTAACCTACACGCTGAACCACAACAGCGACGTTCAGGCTCTCAGAAATGTGACTGCTGCTACGCAGGATACCACTTTGGAGGTTATCTTCGCTCGTAACAACTACACCATCGACGTGACGGTGAACGGCAACGGCACCACCACTCCTGGTGACACCACTGTTGAGTACGAAGCTACGGTTGACTATACCATCACCGCTGACTTCGGTCACCACATCGCCAGCGTAACCGTTGACGGCGTTGCTGAGAACGTTCCTGCTAATGCTGACACTTACGATTACACCTTCAGCAACATCGATGCTAACCACACTCTGAACGTTGTGTTCGAACCCAATGTGTATGTCATCAATGCTACGGCTGAGGATCATGGTACGATCCTGCTCGAAGGCGACAACGAAGTGGTCTTCGGTGGCAGCGTGACCTTCTCCATCACTGCAGATCCTTGCTACAACATCAGCGCCATCTTGGTTGACGGCGAGGCTGACACCAACTTCGTGGCTGGTGTTCCCACCGCTGAATACACCATGAGCAATATCGACAGCAACCACACTGTGGTGGCTCAGTTCGAAACCACTACCTACGAGGTGACCGTCAACGTGACCGGCAACGGCACGGCTGCCCCGACCAGCGGTACTTACAACTGCGGCGACACCATCTCCTTCACCTTCACTCCTGACAACGACGGTGTTGAAGTGGAGAGCGTGGTAGTGAACGGTAACAACATCGGTTCTGTGACCTCATACGTAATCAACGGCATCTCCGCTGATTACACCATCGACGTCACCTTCGCCGACATTACCTACACGCTGACCTCTGTTGCTTACAACAATGGTACGATTGATCCTGTTGGTGACACTGTGGTGGCTTACAACGGTTCAATGACCTACACCCTTACCCCGAATGATTGCCAGACCGTTTCTGAACTGTTGGTCAATGGTGTTTCTTACCTCGACAGCGCTAACTTCGATGGTACGACCCTCACCTTGGACAACATCCAGCGCGACATGACCATCCAGGCTTACTTCCAAGTGATGACCTACACGGTTGAAGCCACTCAGGCTGAAGGCGGTGTGATCACCGAGACGGGTGTTTACAACTGCGGTACCGATGTTACTTACAACATCGTTGCTAACGATTGCTACACGCTGACCACCATCACGGTGGACGGCGAGGATATCACCTGCGAACTCACTGACACGGTGATCGTCTTCAACGCAATCGACACCAACCACACCATCACCGCCACGTTCACCATGAACACCTACACCATCACGGCTAACGTGAATGATGACGCTGCTGGTACGATTACTCCTACCGACACCTTCAACTGCGGTGAAACTCCGGTTTATGAAATCACCCCGAACGAGGGTTATTACATTGTGAGCGTCATGGTTGACAGCGTTGAGCAGGGTGCTATCGACAGCTACACCTTCAGCGCTCTCCATGCTGACCACACCATCGATGCTACCTTCGCCAAGTACACCTACACGGTTTCCGCATACGGAGCCGCTGGCGTTGAAATCACTCCTGAGGGTGACACCACCGTTGAGTACGGCGAAAGCGTTTCCTACACGCTCACCGCTGACGACTGCTACGAAATCGTAAGCGTTATGCTCGATGGCGAGGACCTCGGTGCTGTGACTACTGTTGATGTGGACAGCATCACTGCTAACCACGTCATCACCGTTGAGTCTGCTATCAAGACTTACACCATCACGGCTACGGCTACTGAAGGTGGTAACATCAGTCCTGCTGGCGAGGTGATCGTGAACTGCGGTGCTTCTCAGTTCTTCACCATCACGCCTGCTGTTGGTTACGTGATTGAAAGCGTTGAGGTTGACGGTGCCGACCAGGGTGCTATCAGCAGCTACCTCTTCGATTCTGTGACCGCCGATGCTACCATCCATGTCACCTTCTCCGCTATCGCTGATTCTACCTACACCATCACTGCTACTGCTGGTGCTAATGGTACCATCACGCCTGCCGGCGATGTGACCGTGAACTATGGTGCAAGCCAGTCCTTCGTGATTGTGCCCGACGAGAACTACACCATCGGTGAGGTTCTGATTGACAGCGTGCCGCTGGCTAACCCGGTTGCTTCCTACACCTTCGTAAATGTGACGGCTAACCACACCATCGACGTTACCTTCGTACCGGCTGAATGCCCGGTTCCGACCTATGCTTGGACCACCGACATTACTGACAACTCCGCTACCTTGAACTGGACCGATATGGAAGTTGCTTCCTACACCATCCGTTACAAGAGTGCTGAGGACACTGTTTACACCGAGGTTACTGGCATCACCGAAACCAGCTACGAGCTGAGCGGTTTGGATGACAATATGGTGTATGTTTGGAATGTGAAGTCGGTTTGCATCGCTGACACTGCTGAAAGCAACTGGAGCTCACAGCAGCAGTTCCGCACCGAAGGTACTATCGACACCACTGGAGTTGCTAACTACAGCCTTGACAATGTGAAGGTTTACAGCTATGGCAACGACATCTATGTGGTGAACAACAGCAATGTGATCATCAACAACGTTCAGGTGTATGACCTCAACGGCCGCATCATCTACAACGGCAAGGCCCAGGACAACCCGACCGTTATCAACGTGAATGCTGCCAACGGCATGTACGTAGTGAGAGTGATCACTGCTGATGCAGTTCGCAACTACAAGGTCAGCATCTCGCAGAGATAATCTGCTGACGATACGTAACAAAAAGAGGGTTTCGCAAGGGACCCTCTTTTTTTATTGGTTTTTACAGAGGTAAAAGAAAAAAGAGTAATTTTGCACGATGATACATTAAAAAGTGATGGGAAAAATGTTCAAGAAATATTTATGGCCGGGGTGTACGGCGTTGGTCACGGGGGCGAGTTCGGGGATGGGTTTGGAGTATGCCCGTCAGTTGGCGGCTTCGGGATGTGGCGTGGTGATGGTGAGCAACCAGCAGCAGGAGTTGGAGCAATGTGCCGCCGAACTGAAAACCGCATATTCTGCCAAAATTTGGCCTGTTTATTGCGACTTGGCTCGGAATGAGTCTGCGGACGAGTTGTTCGCTATTTGCCAAGAAAAGGGGCTGCAAATCGACATTCTCATCAATAATGCTGGGATGTTTTTCTTCAAGGAGTTGAAAGATGAGGTTTGTGAGGTGGGCGACAAGATGTTGTTCTTGCACGTCATCACGCCGACGAGGTTGTGTGAGCGTTTTGCGGGGGGGATGAAGCAGCGGGGCAGGGGCTACATTTTGAATGTGTCGTCGGTGGCGGCGGGGATGTACGCGCCCGGCTTGGTGATGTATAGTGCAACGAAGTCGTATCTGCGCAGTTTTTCTAAATCTTGGTATTATGAGATGAAGCCTTACGGGGTATCGGTTACGGCGGTATGTCCGGGCGCGGTGTCAACGGGGCTATACAGTGTGCTGCCTGTATTGGTGAAGATCCTCAAGGTGGCGGGAAAGTTCGGTTTGGTATATTCGCCTGAGAAGTTGGTGCGGAAGGCGTTGAAGGCGATGTTTCGCCGTCGTCGTTGTGTTACGCCGGGGTGGTTCAACTTGCTGTTTGCGCCTGCGGTGAATGCGCTGCCGAAGCGGCTGGTGAGCCGTGTGTGGGGAAAGGTGAGGGGGAATTGAAAGTTGAGGATTCGTGTGATTTGAGAGATTTGAAGATTTGAGATTTCGAATATAGAATTCGGAAGGGAGGGTTGAAGTTGTGGGGGGTAGTGAAGATGGTGCGGCAGGGATAGGAGCAGACACGAGCGTAGCGAGTAATGCGGATAGCCCGACGGCGACCGCAGGGAGCCGGGCCGCCCTAAAAAAGATTAAAATAAAGGCGGTTTTAATGGTCCGAAAGGTGGAAGCTTGCGACCTACAGTTTTATAAACTTGCAGGAGAGAGAAGATTCCAGAGTATTGATTTTCAGGAAATAAACGCCAGATGGGAGGTCGGAGAGATTAAGCTGGACAGTGTTATCGGAAGGCATCCAATTTTGGAGATTTTGCCCCATGGCGTTGAAGAGAGAGAGCACCACAATGGGTTGCTCAGATTCCACATTCAGCACGTCGTGAGCAGGATTTGGGAAAACTGAAAAAGACTGATTGATAATATCTTGCACACCCGTAATGCTTCCTTCGTATTCGATTTCAAAACCATCGCCTTGGTTAAGTTCATCGCTCTCGAAAACGAGAACGAGGCGGCGTTTATCGAACGAAATGATAGTATCGGGCATAGAGCCGGTGTAGGTAGCCAGCAGGTTCTCTTCTGAAGGAGTTTGGTAGAAAATATAGAGGAAGTCGTGGTCCTCTTCGAGGTCGAACTTGGTGAAATGCAGGTTGATAAAGGGACGGCTGAGGATGGTAATTTTGTACTGGCAGGCGGTGAGAGGCAGATAGTCATCATCGCCGCTGCCGTCGTCGAACGTTCCTGAGAGGGCGCCTTGGTTGAGATAGCTGACGCAGTACTGGGGCTGTTGGGCGCTATAGCTCGCAAAAAAGCGCTGACCGGCACCGGAGCCGTGGTAATGAACCATGATTTCAGCACAGTCCCAATCGACTGACAGGGTGCCTGTTGTGTCGTACAGCATGATTATGGGCTGCCAGCAGTTGTCGGGGTTGATGTAGAGGGTATCGTTGGCAGAGAGGTTGAAACGTACAGCAAGTTGGATGCCTTCGAGGTTGGGCACATCGGGTTGGATGTGCCATGTGTAATCGGAGGGGACATAGGCGTTGAGGAAGGAGCCGGAGTGGGAGGTCAGCGTGGTATCGCCCATAGCGGTTTGCAGTGCCGGATAGGTATATTGGATGGTGTCGGGGTAGGCGTTGATGATGAGTTCCTGGGCGAGGTTGAAGTGGGTGCCGGCGGTGTTGAGGTGGGTGGTGATGAAGTAGCCGTCGTGGCTGCCGCCCCATCCGAAGTTAAAGTGGTAGTAGTAGGCGCTATCCACTATTTTATATCCGTCGCAGATGAAGCCGTGGCCGTTGATGTCGGGCACGCTCCAGCCGGCATAGTAAAGCGGGATGTTCCGTTCCAGATGGCTGATAATCAGGCTGTCCCAATCGAGTGTGGTGGAATCGCGGAACACGTATTGGGTTTCGGGCGAATATTTGAAGTAGGTGCGGAGCACGTAGGCGGCGCTGTGGTTGTACATGCCGGAGCCGTTGACCCCGTAGTGCATATCCACGCCCACGCCGCAGTGGTAGATCAGTTTTGAGATTTCGGTGTTGATGGCGGTGGGGTCGTCGCACATGGCGGAGTAGTCGTATGTGGAGTTGCCGAAGTCGGCCGACTGGGTGCCGTAGTTCTCGTCGGTGTAACTGTAGGAGCCGGTGCCGGTATGGGGCCAGCGGAAGTAGTACATGAGCTGACCCATGGCGGTGGCCACGCAGCCGGTGACGCAGCGGTTGTTGGGTCCGGCGTAGTCGCGGGGGCAGTAGTAGTTGTAGAACTCTTCCTGGCTCCAGTGCGAGTGGGTGAGGGGG
Source organism: Bacteroidales bacterium (assembly GCA_017962845.1). GTDB lineage: Bacteria > Bacteroidota > Bacteroidia > Bacteroidales > WCHB1-69 > UBA1756. The sequence goes on from JAGCUN010000011.1 coordinate 70,256, forward strand.
GTGATGGCCTCGCCGTTGCGGGGCAGGGCGCGCTGGCTGAGGATGTGGTTCCATGCGGGGTGTTCGGTGCCGGTGGGCGACTGTTGCAGTTCTTCGATCTGGTCGGCGTAGCTGTCGAGCCACATCTGGGCGGGCGGGCAGACCTCGCTGTCGAGGTAGGGCTGTTGGTCGGAGAAGGCGAGGACGGGCGGGGTGCGTTTGTCGCCGGAAACCACGACATAGCTGTCGGTAGAGTTGAAGATATAGAGCAGGTTATGGCCGTCGCGGGAGGTGGTGTGGGCGGCACGTGCCAGTTGGCGGCCTTGGCTTTGCAGGAAGGCGGCGGCGACGCTGGCGGCCTCTTCGGGGGTGACCGACTGTGCCCGCAGGGTGGGCAGCGACAGGGCCAGAACGAGGGTGCAGAGGAGGAATTGTTTCATAATGGGATGGGAATTGCGTTTTTTCAATTGTTTGTTGTCAGCTTTCGGAAGATTGGGAACACTTCGGACTATAAATTAAGTGCAAAAATACACTAATTTTTCAATCTCACAATAAAAATACTCTATAATTTGCTATAACAACTTTAATACTTACTATTGTTATAATTGAAAATGTAATAATTATTTACTCTCTTCGTTTTAGCATTGTTTTTCTTTTAAACTTAAACAAGAACAATATGAAAAAAGTCTTTTTCTTTTTGGTAATGATGGGCTTAACGGTTGCCTTGAATGCCCAAGAGGAACTATCGTGGAAACAGACTCTGCCAAGACACGACATTCAATTGGGGTTCGGCGACCCTGCTATCATTTTTGCTGCTAGCGGCAAGGTAGATTTTACTTTGCCCTTTTGGCTGAATTATCGTTATACCCCACCAACAACTTTTAGTGCTGATGACTGGTTCTATAACGATGTTCGCAGGAAGACCGTTGCCATTCCCACCATCAATTTCGAGTATCGCTATCGCTTTGCCAAGTGGTTTTGGTTTGGTGGAGCTGTCTCCTATACCGCCCTTTTTGATCGTCGCGAGGATCGCATAACGCACGAGTTGTTGTCGAAAACTACCGACCACTATATTAGCATTATGCCTTCTGTGCGTTTTTCATGGCTCAACACAAAATACATCACTCTTTATTCAGGTCTTTCTGCAGGATTGATTATGGGGTTTAGTGAGGCGTATGAGCAAGTTGGTTCTACGTTAGCAGATCACCCGTATCATTATGTGACATTAGATTTTGCTGGACAACTGACTGCCGTGGGTATTCAGGGTGGCAAGAACTGGTACGGCTTTGCGGAAGTCGGGTTTGGTGTACAAGGATTTGTCAAGGCCGGCTTTGGTTACAAGTTTATGAAAAAGGAGAAGAAAGCGAATAATATCGATTAACCGTCAATAATGTAAATAGATATGAAAAGAATTGCTTTAATACTCACCCTTTGTGCCATTGTTTGCAGTGGATGTTGGAAAGACACCATAACATGGAGTAAGAGCGAGCAGATTTTGAATTCATGGGAATATTCCACAAAAGGCATTCTGGAGGAAACTGTGAATGTGGCATTCCTTAGCAATGCTTGGATTAACGGCAACGACAGTGTGCGCAGAGTTATTGAGGACAATTATTTCCCCACCTCACGTATCCGTCATGAAGGCGGTAACGACTACGGAATCTACAACGGCACGCAATTGGTTATGCTCATCAATACGGGTGGAAAAACCATTGATGCCGCTGATGCCGACTGGTTAGTTACTCGGTATGAATATTATCAGACTTTCTTTGATGTACGTCCCGAATTCTTCTCTTCCCAGGGACATACGCGTCTCAACATTCGCAGTTTGGGTAACAACGAATGGTCGGTGGCTTTGGATAGCCTCACCTGCTTAGGCAGCACTTCCTATCTGACCCTTTCCGTGCCAGGGGATGAAGTGCCTGTAAGTCTCTTTTCAAAACCCTTTACACTATCTGGTGGAGGTACGCTCGTTTTTTCCGGCAGCGCCTTCAATAATGGGAACTTTGTACAAAGTCCCGTAACCATGCTTTACACCCTTTCTACTCCCATGCAGCAGAAGGTTGGTAATGTCAACACTTTCGATAATGGTGTCGTGGATATAGTTGTTTCGAAAGCGGGTGAAGAAGATCGTGTGTTACACGCTGAATTACAGAATGGGAATTGGAACATACTGTATCAAGGTACGGAAACAGTGATTGTTGAACATTAACGAAAGGTCTTGTTTCTAAAATTTTGATGTTCTCCATCCCTGCTTGGGGATGGAGAACATTTGACCCTCATGCTCGCCATCAGCCGCGGCAGAGATGCGCCCATCTTTTACTGGACTATAGGGTGAATTTCAATAAAAATTAGAAAATTTTCACAAATTTGCTTTTATTGAAATAATTGTTGTATTTTTGCATCCGACTTGCAGAAATAATCATTAAGTGATGATTTCCGCATTTGAAATTGCAAAAAGATACAATGGCGATGGTCACAAATTTGCAGGATTGGGTTGAAAGCGAGATGATGAGGGGGCGGTACATCTTTACAAAAGAGGATGTACTGGCATTGCATCTGCCTATCACAAGGAATGCCCTACAGAACAGTCTGAACCGCCTTACTCGGCGCGGCATCATCATGTCCCCGTGGAAGAATTTTTATGTGGCGATTCCCACAGAATATAAGTTGAAGGGTGTCGTGCCGCCCTCGTTCTATATAGACAGACTGATGCACTTTCTTGGCCGCGACTATTACGTTTCATTGTTATCGGCAGCGGCATTGAACAGTGCCACACACCAAAGTCCAATGGTGTTTCAGGTGATGGTAGATGGGAGACCTGTTCGTTCTGGGGTGAAGAACGGAACCATGCTGGAGTTTACTCTCTGTCAGAATCTTCCACTCAAGTTCACCAAACAGGTGAAAACGCAAATGGGGTATATGAACGTGGCGGGGGCAGAACTTACTGCCTTTGACATTGTAGCAGAAGAAGAAAAGGTTGGAGGTTTGGGACGAGTGGCAGAACTCCTGATAGAATTAAGCGAGACAATCTCGTTGGGTGACGACAAGTTGGCTCTATTGAAGTATTTCAGCAGTCCAACTATCCAGCGGTTGGGTTATCTTTTGGAACAGATAGAGAACCAAGACCTCGCTAATGACCTATATGCCCTGATGAAGCGTTCAGAAAAGCGAATGCGCAGGGTGCCACTGAAGCAATCAGCACCTTTCACCAACGATATGCCGAAGAACAGGCGCTGGAACATTATTGAGAACTACAAAATTGAAATTGACGAACTATGATCCCCCAATACTCCATTCAAGAGTGGTCCGAGCAAGTGCCGTGGAACACGGATGCGATGGTTGAACAAGACCTGATTATTTGTCGTGCTCTGGTCAGCATCTTCAGTGACGAGTTTCTCGCTTCACAACTTTCCTTCAGGGGCGGCACTGCCCTTCACAAATTGTACTTGCATCCGCAACCCAGATATAGTGAGGACATTGACCTTGTGCAGATTACACCTGGCCCTATCAAACCTATTATGTTCCGTTTGGGAGAAGTTCTGGACTGGTTGCCGAATAGGAGTACGGCACAGAAGAAACACAGCAACAAGATGCTCTTCCGTTTTGATTCGGAAATCCCTCCTATCCAACAACTTCGTTTAAAAATAGAAATCAATTGTTTTGAACATTTCAATGTATTGGGGTTGGTGAAAGTGCCGTTCAAAGTAACCAACAGTTGGTTTTCTGGCGAGACGGAACTAACGACTTATCAGTTTGAAGAACTGATGGGGACGAAGTTGCGGGCATTGTATCAGCGCAAGAAAGGTCGCGACCTCTTCGATATATACAAGGGACTGACCTTCCGAGAATGTGATAGGGGAAAGATTCTGGAATGTTACCAAAAGTATATGGAGTTCGTGGTCGAACGAGTCCCCTCTTACAAGGAATATGTGCTGAATATGCAGGAAAAGATGAAAGACATTGAATTTCTAACAGACGTGGCACCCTTACTACACCCTGATGTGGCATTCAATCCACAGGAGGCCTATCGGTTGGTTTATAACAAACTGATTGACAAGATGGATGGGAAGCGGGAGTAATGCCATCCAGCACCTCGCCCCAGCGGTTATTCCCTCACCATCTTCTGTACCGCCATCACATTTCCGTTGTTCACCCATTGGATGAGGTAAACGCCGGCGGGGTAGGATGACAGGTCAATTTGTAGAGACGTTGCGCGCAACGTCTCTACGGTATGCAACAACCGTCCGTACACATCAAACACCCGCAATTCCGCATCCTCCCATTGTCCATTGTCCATTGTACATTGTACATTGACAATCCCGTTGGTGGGGTTCGGGTAGAGGGTGAGGAGGCCGTCAGCGTAAACGGGAATGCTGTTGGTGTCGCAGGGCTCGATGGTGAGTGTCAGCGTCACGGTGCTGTCGCATCCGTGTTGAGTTAAAAGTTGAAAGTTAAAAGTCAAAAGTTGGGAGGTAGGGGTGCCGACCTCGAAGGTGGTGTCGATGTCGCCGTTCACGTAATGGTACGGCAGGTCGTGCTCGCAGAGGGTGAGTTCGATAGTATCGTTCAGTGCGGAATAGTCGCAGAGGGTGGTGAAACAGATTTCATCGCTGTAGGCCGTGCCCACCTCGTTGGTGGCGTAGGCGCGGGCGTAGTAGGTGGTGTTGGGCGTGAGGTCGGGGATGATGCTGGTGAAGGCACCCATGCCGAGGGAGTCGGTGGTGTGCAGGTTGGCGATGGTCGGGTGCGGGGTGCTGCTCCAACAAACGCCGCGGGCGGTCACTGCCGCGCTTCCTTCGGCCGTAACCTCTCCGCTGAAAGTGGCGGTAGTGACGGCAATGTCGGTGGAGGTGGCCACAACGGTGGGGACATTGCCCAGGCAGGAAGCGAAGAAGTTGTAGATCTCATCGGTGAAATCCACATCCCGATACGGACCGTGGCACCACTCGTGCTCGCCGCCGTTCACCTTGATGAGGACGGTCTTCGTGCCGAAGGTGCCGTCGCCGTAGTAGAATTTCTCGAACAGCCGGCCGTCGTCGCAGATGTCGGGGAAGATGGTGTGGATGGCGGTGTCGGAGCACTGGTTGTAGCGGCGCCAGAACGCGATGGTGGAATCCACGCCGAGTCCGACATTCACATTGACGATGTACTGGAAACTTCCGCTGTCGTAGGTCACGATGCTGTCGGCGGTGCCGTGGAGGTGCATCACGCTCACGTGGCCGACGGGCGTGTAGGAGGTGATCTCGTTGCCGATGGTGCCGCAAACAGGTGCGATGGCCTTGATGCGGTCGCCATGTTCAATCGCCATCCGGTGCGACATGAAGCCGCCCATCGAAACACCCGTACAGAACACATTGCTCTGGTCGATGTTGTAATGGGCGATGAGACTGTCGAGGATGGCCATCATCAGGCCGGTGTCGTCCCGTCCTTCGCTGGCCACAATCGTATCTCCATCCACAACGGCGCTCACCCCCGAGTGCCAAGCGTTCATGGTGATGGTGGTGTCCATCGCGGTGAAGGTGTCGGGCAGCGCCTGCGGGGTGACGGTGATCCATCCCTGTTCGGCGGCTATGCGGTTGAAGTCAGCGTTGTACAAAACCTCGTACATGTTACCGCCCAATCCGTGAAAGATAAAGACCACCGGTGTCGGCGTGCTGGCATCGTAGGTTTCCGGCACGTATTCCAGATACTGGCGGGTGGTATCCTCCCAGCTGATGGTCTTGAGGGTTTGGGCAAAACAGGAGAGGCCAATGCAAATTGCCGTTAGAAATGCGATGGATTTTTTCATTGTAGAATCGTTGATTAAAAATTGTAGAGACGCGCCATGGCACGTCTCTACAATGGTTTCGGGTATTGTTATGGGGGTAAAGATTACCATTCCAAATATTCCCATTCAGCAGCAGGAACGCTGATGTGGAAGCTGAGGGTCTGTCCGTTGGCTAATGTTCCGTTCAGTTTGTAGGTGAAGAGATCTTCGGTTTTGGTAATGGTGAGTGTTCCGCTGGTGAAAATTCCCGACGGGTATTCCTCATCGCCAATCCAACCGCTGACACCCGTGTCGTGGTGATAGTCTTGCCCCACGCCGTAGGTGTCATCATAGTTGTGGACATTGAAATAGTAATCGAAGGTGAACTCGGTAAGGTCGTAGGTTCCGTTCATACTGCTGCTCTCCACATCGGCAATGATGGAATAGAGGGGATTTTCTTCTGCATCGAGTTCGGTGGTCTGTGCATCTGCATAGCCTCGTCCGTTTTGGTCAATGCCGAGTTTGCTTTGCAAATGGTAGGTGGTTCCATTGATGATTAAAGTGTTGGCTTCGGCCTCAGTGGGTGTTGGGTCGGGGGTGGGCTCGGGTTTTTCAATGGGTTCGTCTTTTTTACAACCAGCAAAAAATAATGAGATCATGGTTGCAAACACTAACAATTTTCTTGTTTTCATACTTTTTATTTTGATGAATATTAAAAGAATTAGATTGTTTTTCGGGGTGCAAAGATACAATTAAATTGTTGAATTATAGCACATATATAAAAAATGTTAGTTGTCAGGCATTAATCATATTTTGAGGAATATTATCATTTGATTTTTTTGTAATTTTGCAGCCGCAAAAGAAAGGGGTGCCGCAAGGCTGAGATCACACCCAATGAACCTGATTCGGATAATGCCGACGTAGGGAGATTTAGCGCGATTTTCGTTTCCCCCTTTCAATATTTATTGTTTAACCAAAATAATATTGAGAAGGATGAAAAAAATGAATTTGAAAAGCAAGACACTGATTCTGATGTCTTTACTGATGATGACGGGCCTCCGGCTCTTCGCACAGGATGTATCTGCCGACACCACGCCCACGGTGCTGCCGGGTGTGCAGATTTTGTGGTGGGTGCAGCCCGAACAAAAGGAGGCTGCCTTTTCCGTCTCTTCCATCAACAAAGAAGAGATTAAAACCCACATCGGCAATGGTAGTGTCAACAACATTTTCGACCGTATCCCATCGATGATCACCACCTCCGACGCCGGTACCGGTATCGGTTACAACTACATGCGTATCCGTGGTATCGACCAGACCCGTATCAACGTCACCGTGAACGGGGTGGCACTCAACGATGCCGAGTCGCAGGGCTCATGGTTTGTCAACTTGCCCGACTTTGGTTCGAAGGTGCAGCATTTGGATGTGCAGCGCGGAGCGGGAACCTCCAACAACGGTGCCGCCGCTTTCGGAGCCAGCATGAACTTCTACACCCTCTTCCCCTCCACCAAACCATACGCTGAAATCAGCAGTTCGGCAGGCTCGTTCTACACCTTCCGCAACTCCATCAGCGTCGGTACGGGACTTATCAAAAAACGCTTCTCCGCCGACGTGGCCTACTCGAACGTGATGAGCCGCGGCTACATCGAGAACGCCTCAGCCCGTCTCCACTCGCTATTCTTCACCGCCAACTATATTCTTTTGAATGAAAAGAAAAACAAGGATTATGGTCGTCTCCAGTTCAACTTGCTGTACGGCAACGAGAAAACGGGGCTGGCGTGGAATGGTGTGCCCTCTGACATGCTTGCCACCGACCGGCGCTACAACAGCTGCGGCCTTTATACCGATGATAATGGCAATGTCCAGCATTACGACAACGAGACCGACAACTACCAGCAAACCCACTACCAGCTTCATTATATGCTGAACCGCGCCGCTGGCTCACGCGGTTTTATCGATTTCAAAGCATCCCTCCACCTTACTCGCGGTATCGGCTATTATGAAGAGTATAAAGAAGATAAGAAGTTCAAGAAATATAATCTCCAATCTATTTTAGGAGACTCTACCGCCAACTATGTTTCAGATTTCGTGACCCGCAAATGGCTCGACAACTACTTCTATGGAGGTGCCTTCAACTTGAAACACACCATACGGGGAGGTGCTACTGCAACCAAACGTCACACTTACACTTGGATGGTCGGTGGTGCCGCCAACCGCTACGACGGAAAGCATTACGGCTCTCTCGAATGGATGCAGTATAACTATGGAGTGGATAAATCATGGCACTGGTACGATGGTACCGGCAGCAAACAGCAGTACAATCTCTATGGCAAGTTCATCTATAATTTGGGTTTCGACACGGAGAAGATTTTGGGCGGCCTTAACACCTATGCCGACCTGCAGGTGCGGGGCATCCGCTACGACATCACCGGCATCAACTCCGACCTGATGGATATAACCCAGAATCATAAATGGATATTCGTCAATCCTAAGGTGGGTGCGGATTTCAATTGGAATAAGAGAGAGTCCAAATGGAACCATGACCTCTATTTCGCCTTTTCTACCGCCAACCGCGAGCCCACCCGTGCCGACCTCACCGATGCCGACAAGGTTCAGCGCCCCAAACCGGAGACCATGTACGACTTTGAGTTGGGTTACCTGCTGCACGGGCCGAAATACGACTTTTCTGCCAACGCCTATTTCATGTACTATATCGACCAGCTGGTGCTGACTGGCGAAATCAACGCGGTGGGCGCTGCCATTATGACCAATGCCGACCGCAGCTACCGTACAGGTATTGAGCTGGTGTCCTCCTACCGTCCTGTAAAATGGTTTGCATGGGAAATCAACGGTACCTTCTCGCTGAACAAGATTTTGGACTATACCGAGTATGTGGACGATTGGGATAATGGTGGACAGATTGTCAACCACCTGGGCACTACCACCATCTCATTCTCGCCCAGCATCGTGGCCAACAACGAGTTTGTATTCACGCCGGTGAAGAATTTCGACATCTCTTTCATCACCAAATTCGTCAGCCGCCAGTACATCGACAACTCTGCCCGCAAGGAGTACTCGATAGATCCTTACTGCGTGAACAATTTGCAGCTGAGCTATACCATCAACACGAAGCCGATTCCTGAAATCGGACTCTTCTTCCAGGTCAACAACATCTTCAATGCGAAATACGAAAGCAACGCATGGTTGTATCGCTACTATTATGGTGGCGAGGAGTGTCGCGATGATGGTTATTTCCCGCAAGCCGGCATCAACTTCATGGGCGGCGTGAGACTGAAATGGTAAGGGAAGTTGAAAACTGAAAATTGAAAACTGAGAATGGAAAGTTGAAGGGTATTCCAAATAGATAAAAACAAAAAAGGCACTCTGTTCAGAGCGCCTTTTTTTATGCACAAGAAAAATGATTATTTCACGTAGTAGGTCAAACGCATGGTGATGCTGACGCGCTTGCTCTTTGACCAGGTGTTGTAGGCACCGCCCCATGAATAGTCTTCATTGTTGGAGTTGGGGGAGGTGATTTGGAAAACACCCATATTGCTGGATTTCAAACCGTTGAGTTTTCCGCCAGCAGCTTCTACGATGGTTTCAGCGCGGTTTTTGGCATCCTTGGTGGCATCTTCCAGCATCTTGATTTTCAGGTCAGCCAGTTTGGTATAATAGTAGCTCGGGTCGTAGATGTTGATGTTGATATCTTCATTCATCAGTTCAGCGAGATTCAGTTTTTCGAGCGTGGCAATGTCCTTGCTCTCGATGCGCACCTCTTGGGTGAAGCGGTAGCCCTTGAATTCATAGTAGCTGCGCTGTGCGACGCGGTCGTAAACGTACTCTTCTTCACGATCGGTGGAAACAGTCTTGAACTCCACATCCTTCAAGTTGATGCCATTGGAAGTCAGGAAGTTCTTTACGATTTCAGATTCTTTTTTGATGTTAGCATAACCTTCTTTCATATCTTTATTGATAATGGAGAAGGAGAAACTCTGAACCATCAGGTCAGACTCAAAGTCTTTTTCGGCGAGGCCGACGACAGAAATGGTGCGAACAGGGGCTTTTGCCTTGAAGAAAGAGAGGCCCACTGCAAGTGCTCCGCCTACAAAACAGAGGCCGACGATGCACGCGATGATGATTTTGTGTGTGTTTGACATGGGATTAAAGTTTTAAATTTAAAATGAAAACGAAACGTAATATCTGAAATTGTATCGAAATGAAAATTTATTTCACCCCATTTTCTTCCTTCCACTTTTGGAAAAAATCGGGAGTCTGGAGCACCAGGTTGCGGTCGTGGTCGATGAAGACCTGCACCGAGTGCCCAGTTGCCGCCAACTGATTGGTTTCCAGATCAAAAACTTCGTAGTCGAATACAATCTTGGAGGCGTCGGTCGGACGGAAAGTGATGACCACACGTGCCTGATGCTGGTACTGGAGAGGCTGTTTGTAGTTGAGTTTCAACTCCACCAGCGGGGCATAGTAGCCGTAGTCGTAAATCCGCAAATATTCCAGATGGTACTTCCTGCCAAACTCTTCGCGAGCATCCTCGAAATACTGCACGTAGGAGCCGTGCCACACGATGGACATGGAATCCACTTCCGAGAAGCGGATGTCGATGATTTTTTCGGCAGAAAGCAGGGGTTCTTTCATATCTTATTGTGTAATAAATACTTTCATGCTGCATGTGGCCACCAGTTGCTCTTCGCAAGTCACTGTAGCGTCCACCACCAAGGCATTGGCAACGCCGGCCACTACGTGGATAGTGGTGACAAGAGTTTGTCCCACCTTGGGCAGTACGTGAAGCTGGAATTGGTTGATGCCGCCGATGACTCCGATGGGCACGTTGACTCCTCCAGCGCAAAATCCTACGCGGGCGGCACTGGTCTGCGCGATATTCTCCATCAGTCCGGTCTCGCGAAGCCGTCCGTTCTCCACGAAAACGTTGTCGGGACGGATCAGCAAGTCGGTGACAAAGACATTGTCTTCACTGTTTAATATATTGTCTATCATTACGATAGGCGGTCTTTGCGGAATGTAGTCTTGTGCGTGGATGGGAAAGTTGGGCATGGTGTTTTATTTTTGGCGGAAATAGATTTCGATGGGAACGCCGTGGAAATCCCACTGTTCGCGGATGCGGTTTTCGAGGTAGCGTTTGTATGATTCGCGCACGTATTGGGGCAGGTTGCAGAAGAAGGCGAACGAGGGAACGGCGGTGGGGAGCTGTGTCACAAACTTGATGCGGATCATCTTGTCGCGGTTGATGGGCGGCGGAGTTTTCTGGATGATGGGTAGCAGGTAGTCGTTAAGTTCGGAGGTGGGGATGCGACGCTGGCGGTTTTTATGCACCTCCACGGCGGTCTCTAACACCTTGTAAATGCGCTGTTTGTTGATAACCGAGGTGAAAATGATGGGCACATCGTCGAACGGTTCGATACGTTTGCGCACCAGCTCTTCGTATTCTTTATGGGTGTGATTGTCTTTTTCGATGAGGTCCCACTTGTTCATCACCACCACGATGCCTTTTTTGTTGCGGGCACAGAGACTGAAGATGTTGAGGTCTTGTGCGTCGAAGCCGGTGGAAGCGTCGCACATGAGGATGCACACGTCGCTGCTTTCGATGGCGCGGATGGCGCGCATCACGGAGTAGAACTCGAGATTTTCCTCTACCTTTTTCTTTTTGCGCAGACCGGCGGTGTCCACCAAGTAGAAGTCGAAGCCGAAGCCGGAGTAGCGGGTGAAGATGGAGTCGCGGGTGGTGCCGGCGAGAGGGGTTACAATGTGGCGGTCTTCGCCGAGGAAAGTGTTGATAATGGAGGATTTACCCACGTTGGGCTTGCCCACCACGGTAATCTTCGGCAGCTCGTCGATGATGTGGTCCTCTTCGTGGGTGAAGTGTTTCACCACGGCATCAAGCAAATCGCCGGTGCCGCTGCCCGACACGGCGGAGATGGGGAAGATCTCATCCACGCCGAGGGCGTAAAATTCGGTATAGTCGAAAAAGTTGGAGGGACTGTCGATTTTGTTGACGGCCAGATAGAAAGGCTTCTTGGAGCGGCGCAGGATGGAGGCGATCTCCTCGTCCAACGGCGAGAGGCCTTCGCGGCCGTCCACCACCAGCACAATCACATCCGACTCGTCGATGGCCAAAGCGGCCTGCTTGCGGATCTCTGCCTCGAAAATGTCGGAGGAACCCACCACGTAGCCGCCAGTGTCGATGACCGAAAACTCGTAGCCGTTCCAGTCGGACTTGCCGTAGTTGCGGTCGCGGGTCACACCGGCAATGCTGTCCACGATGGCCTCGCGGCTCTGGGTGAGGCGGTTGAAAAGGGTTGATTTGCCGACATTCGGTCGTCCGACCAGGGATAATATATTGCTCATGTTGGTTTCAATTTTCAGGTTTTCACGTAGAGACGTGATGCATCGCGCCTCTACCTTGTTGGTTACCGGTTTATGTAGAGACGTCGCGCGCTACGTCTCTACAATATTGTTTTACAGTACGTTGGCCAGTTGTTCTTTCAATTTTTCCACCTCGTCTTTCATCCGCACCACAATCTGTTGGATATTGAAGTCGCAGGCCTTGGAGCCGATGGTGTTCACCTCGCGGCCCATCTCCTGCACGATGAAACCGAGTTTTTTGCCCTGTGAGTTGGGCTCGTTCATGGTTTGCAGGAAGTAGTTGCAGTGTTTGCGCAGGCGCACTTTTTCTTCGGTGATGTCGAGTTTTTCGATGTAGAAAATCATCTCTTGCTCGAGGCGGTTAGGGTCGTACTGGCCTTTTTGTTTGAGATCTTCCAATCCTTTGTTAAATTTTTCTCTCTGATTGACAATGCGTTGCGTTTCAAAAGGCGTAATCTCATCAATCATGGCATCGATAAGGCGTACGCGCTTGTCGAAGTCGACGGCCAGCACCTTACCCTCTTGGGTGCGGAAGTCGTCGCAGTGGTCGCAGGCCGCGGCGATGGCCTCCGATACTTGCTGCCAGAGCTCGTCGCTCAGTTCCTCTTTCGGGGTGGTGATGACATCAGGCAGGCGCAGCATTTGCACGAAGATGTCGCTCTCTACGGGGTTCTGCAAGTTGAACGACAACTTGACCAGTTCGTTGTAGTAAGCGCGGGCCAGTTCAGTGTTGATGCTGATGGTAGGGGTGTCGTTTTTCTCCACGTAGAGTGAAAAGTCGATTTTTCCACGTTCTAACTTTTGCGCGATGAGCGAGCGGATTTCATGTTCTTTGTCGCGGAAGAGGGGAGCGATGCGGGTGTTCAGGTCCAGCTGTTTGCTGTTTAATGTTCTGATTTCCACAACAATACTTTTGGCAGAAGCGTTGATATTCGCATTGCCGAAGCCAGTCATTGATTTGATCATACCAAGAATATCTAAAAAATCATGAAAACTCGACAGTGAGTTTTTTCGGCTGCAAAGATACGATAAAAAACGGTAGCTTAATCACACCTCAATCAGCTGATTGTCTATCCCTAAAAAAACATTCTGCGGTAGCTCCTGCGACACGTCCACATACTTGCCAAGACGGTGACTGACATGAGTGAGGTAGGCGCGCTCGGGCTTGATCTCCTCAATGATGGCCAACGCCTGCTCCAGATTGAAGTGTGAATAGTGCTGCTCTCTTCTCAACGCATTGATAACCAAAACTTTTACACCCATCAGTTTCTTCTTCTCGGTTTCGGATATGAAACTCGCATCGGTGATGTAACCGAAATTGCGGATGCGATAGCCAAAAATCGGAAGTGTCATGTGGCGCACCTTCACGGGAATTACCTCCACCCCCTTCACCTCGAAAGGCTCGGGCTGCAAGGGATTCAGTACCAGCTGCGGCACCCCCGGGTACTGGTCGGGACCAAAAGCGTAGGAGTAGTCGTTGCGGATGGCCTTCATCACACGGGGCTGTCCGTAGATGTTGAGGGGCGTTTTCATCAGGAAGTTGATGGGGCGCACGTCATCGATGCCGCCGGTATGGTCTTTGTGCTCGTGGGTCAGCAACAACGCATCAAGACGGGTGACGCCGCAGCGCAACAGCTGCTGCCGCAGGTCGGGACCCGCATCGATCAGGATGTTTACCCCGTCCACCTCCACCAGCGCGGAGGTGCGCAACCGGTGGTCTCGCTCATCGGTGCTGGTGCAAATCGGACAGTGGCATCCAATGATGGGAATACCCTGCGAAGTTCCTGTACCCAAGAGTCTTACAAACATTGCAGCAACTTTTCTTTCAAGATACGCATACCTACGGTGGCCTTCTCCTGGATGAACTCCACGCGAGAAGAGTGCGTCTGCACTTCCTTCGGGTCAATCAGATAAATCTTGCAGTCGGGACGGGCGTAGTAGATGAGTCCCGCCGCCGGATATACGTTGAGCGAGGTGCCGATAATGATGAGAATGTCGGCCTTCTCCACCGCGTCAGCGGCATCGGCCAGCAGCGGCACATCCTCGCCAAACCATACGATAAACGGCCGCATCATGCCGCCATCGGCACACTTCCTGCCGTATTCAAATTCCTCATAACCAATATCTTCCACACACTTCTTTCCTCTATCGCTGCACACTTTCGTCAATTCACCGTGCAGGTGGATGACATGGGTGGAGCCGCCCCGCTCGTGCAGATTGTCCACATTCTGGGTGGCCACTGTCACGTCGAAATATTGCTCCAGCTCACCGATGATCTTGTGTGCCTCGTTGGGCTGGGCGGTCTTCAGCTGGCGGCGGCGTTCGTTGTAAAACTGCACCATAAGCGCGGGGTTTTTATACCACCCCTCAATGGTGGCCACCTCCTCCACGTTATAATTTTCCCACAGTCCGTCGCTATCGCGGAAGGTCTTGATGCCACTTTCGGCACTGACCCCCGCACCCGATAGTACCACCAATTTTTTCATACTATATATATTTAAGATGATTAGTCAAAAAATCTACTCCGTCATATTCACCAAAAAAGAAAAATGCAATTTTCCATATTTTCTAAGTTGGTAAAAATTAGGATGTTGTGAAAAGTCACGGTCTTTACCATGCTCAATAATGAGCCAGCCGTCGGGTTTCAAAAGGTTGCGCTCGAACACAATCTGCGGCAGGCGCTCCACCCCTTCCAGGTCGTAGGGCGGGTCGGCGAAGATGATATCCACCGGCTGGCGCAACCGCTCCACATACTGGAACGCATCGGCCTTGATGGCGGTCACATTCAGGTATTGCAGCTGGGCGGCGGTCTTCTTGATGAAATCCACGCACCCCGCGTATGAATCGACGGAGGTGACGGAGATGGCCCCACGCGAGGCAAACTCCAGACTCACGTTGCCCGTGCCGGCAAAGAGGTCGATGACGGTGATGGCGTCGAAGAAAAAGTAGTTGTTGAGAATGTTGAACAGGCTCTCCTTGCCCAAGTCGGTGGTGGGCCTGACGGGAAGCGTGGTGGGTGCCACAATCTTCCTTCCCTTATTTTTTCCGGCGATAATACGCATAGTTTACTGAATTCCGATAAGTTGTAGATATGTAGCTGCGGATTCTTTCTGCCCCTTCACATCTGTCACACTCACTCCTTTTTCCACATTCCGTAGGTGAGGAAGATGGCGTTTGATCAGCTGCACAAAGCCTTTGAACTCTGGCGCGTCGCCCGTGATCACCAGGTCGGTTTCATCGCGGCGGGCCTCCTGCTGCTGAAGGAGGTGCAACACATAATAGAAGGCATCCTCTTTTGTGGTATAGGTCAATTCGCTGATGATGAACAATTTACCATTTTTCATCAAAATAAACCCCATCCTATTGCCGCAGAAATGGAGCAACAGTTGGTTGGGAAATTCCGACGGGCACTGTGCCAGATATTGGTAGAGCAGCGTATAGGTGTGATGGAATTTCGGATTCTGAAGCGTGGTGCGCATGGGCAAAGTCTTGCTCAACGGCAGGGCGTATATAGCCACATATTCTCCCAAATCATCCTCAAACACCTCGTCGCTGTCCGACACCTCCTGCTGCATCTTCAAGTATTGTGAGGCGGGAGTTTGGTATAATGCCTTGGGCACGAGGAACGGAGGCGTGAAGTTGAGCGACACCAGGGTCTGTTCGGCGGGAGGGGTGAAAAAAGAGCCACACTCCCGTTGCATCGTGGAGAGTGTGGTGCTTTTGTAAGTTTCAACAATAAAGGGTCCCGAAGGTTGGCTTTTAAGTAGTGAGAATCCTACGGGAGAAAAATGGATGGCGTGATGAACAGGCTTAGTGCGCGGCGCCATAGGCGGTGATTTCAAGTGAGTTGACGGTGGTGTCGCCTAACTGCAACCCTGTGAAGTTACGGATTTCACGCAAATCCTTGAGGCTTTTCTTCTTGACTTCCGGATTGTAAACGTCGTCCATGTGATTGTAGAAGCCTTTCGTCAGGAAGGATTTCGGCAGAGACTCGTTAAAGTTAGCCATCAGATTTTCGATGGGCACATACACAGCAAATTTGGTGATGACGCTGTCGGCAGCGGAAGTTTCAATTTTGTATTTGGTTTTGGTGTAAGGGATGTAGTAAAACTCATCCATGGTGATCAAATTGCCGTCTTTTTTAGCATTCTTCTCGGCTAATTCGCTCTCCATTCTCATCTTAACGGAAGTCTCGGTAGTATCGAAAACCACATAACCATGTTCCTCTCGCTGTTTCATGGTCATGTTCATGAATTTTTCCATGAATTTTTCATCAGTGAGGCTGTCTTTGGGAGGATTTTCTCTTGAGTTGATAGAAATCAGAACGCCATTCTCATAAAAGTCAATCAAGGTGTCGATGTGAGAGGCATAGCAATGGTAGCGTTCATGATAAAGTTCCTGCAACAGCAGAATGGAGGTGAGACGGTTGGTATTCAGCTCGCAACGTTCATTGTACACCGCTTCATACTTGGCAGGACGGAGGATAGCTCGCAAGTTGAAAAAGATAAGAACTGCTACTACAAGTCCTAAAAAGACAGTCAAAGCCACTTTACTTTTCATAGTATTTCGTTGATTTTATTGGATTCTTAATCTGAAAAAAACTGACGGCAAAAATACTAAAAATTCAGATTATGCCAGCACATTTTCGCGTTTTTATAAAAAAAATTCATGTATGTTTGCACTTCAAAATTTCTAACATGTTCTATCTGCTCAGAAAAGCGCATCTTTTGCAATTGTTTGTTGGTTTGTCAGTCCTGTTGTTTTGCGGGGTGGAGATTTTTATTAAACCTCTGGATACCAGTTTGTTCTGTGGTTCTCTTCCTTGTGCGACCCTCCTTGTTCAATGGCTGATGGTGCATCCTGTTGGAGCGCATTTTTTTGTATTCATTTTGTTCTTGTTACAGGTGGGACTCCTGTTCCATTATGTCAGGAAGAGCGATTTTTTGGACGAAGAAAATGTACTTTCGATTCTATTTTTCTGTGCAATTTCATTGGGCATGGGCATTTTTCTCCCTTTGTCGCCCGCTTGGTTCACCAACACGGCGGCTTTGGCTGTGTTGAATCTTAGCAACTATGCCAACAACACTTCTCACAGCAAGACTTTTCTGTTGTTTGCTGGTATTGTGCTGGGAGTGGCTACCTTGTTTGATTTGACTGCATTATTGCTTATACTTTTTTTCATTCTGCATATTCTTATCAATCAGATTGACAAGCTACGCGACTTTATGGCTATGATATGTGGTATCCTTCTCCCATATTGCTATCTCTTTGTGTACCATTATCTTGCGGGTTCATTGCTTGAGTATTTGCACTCTTTTTCCCAAATCAGACTTCAGTTTCCCCTTTTCACCCAAAGCCATTTTACACTTTTTACATTTATAGCATTAGGGCTGGGACTCCTATTAACTATTTATGTTTTGATTAGAATTAAAGTTCTGTATAATAATAAATTAATAGTTGTTCGCCGAAGATTTCTTTTCCTCTGTGTTTTTTTCGGTTTCAACATCCTCATGTTGCTTACCACCAATGTGGTCTATCCATACTCTCTTCATTATGTGTTAATTCCGGTAACAGTCGCAGTCATTGCGTTCATTCCTGTAAAGAATTTTGCCATTTCTACCGAAGTTTTGCTGATATTTCTCACGGCATCTTTTGTGGTGATGGCCAGATTTTAATACCACTATTTTATTTACAAATTTATAAAAGAGAAAACGCCATGCTCGTACAAGGTGTGTACGCCAAGGCCTATCAGCACCACGCCTGCCGTGATGGAGGCCCACTTCGTCGGGATGGGAAACTTCCGCTTTCCCAGAAACACACCTAACATGGCCGACAGGAAGGTGACGACGGCAATCACCAGCACTGTCATCAGAATCTGCGGAATGGTGTTGTCCACCCCTAACCCAATGCCCACCACGAAGGCGTCAATGCTGGTGGCCACCGCCAACGTGCAGATCACCCAAAAACGCGACACGTCGAAATTGCCTTTGCCTTCATCGCTGCGGATGCCGTCCACGATCATCTTGACTCCCACCGCGGCCAACAACCCGAAAGCAATCCAATGATCCACGCTCTCGATCAACCGCTGGCACACATTGCCGATGAGCGCACCCAACAGCGGGAATCCGCCCTGAAACAGTGCGAAAGTAACCGCCATCAGCACCCCCCGCGAGTAACTGAACTTCGACTTCAGACCGCAAGTGGTCGATACGACTAACGTATCCACACAGAGGGCAAGTCCTAAAACAACGGCTTCTACAAAAGTCATCGGCTACTCTGTCGCTTTTTTGTGCGGGAAAATCAATGATCCCACAATCGACATCACCAAAATCCCCAAAATGATCAACAGGGAGAGCAGGGTGGAAATCTCCAAGTGGAAAAATTCATGCCCGATCATCTTCACCCCAATAAAGGTCAGCAGCACGCCCAAACCGTATTTGAGCAGCCAGAATAGCGAGGTGACATTGCTAAGCAGGAAAAATAGCGAACGTAACCCCATGATAGCAAATATGTTAGAGAAAAATACAATGAAGGGGTCGGTGGTGACGGAAAAGACCGCCGGGATGGAGTCCACCGCAAAAATGATGTCGCTGAACTCGATGACCAGCAGCACCAAAAACAGGGGGGTCATGAAATTTTTGCCGTCAATCTTGGTGAAGAAATCGTGGCCATGCACCTCCGGCGTGGTGCGGAAGTGCTTGGCGGCAAACTTCACAATGGGATGGTTGGCGGTATCCACCTTCTCATCGCTCTTGCTGACAAACATTTTGATACCACTATAAATCAAGATGGCACCAAAAATGGCCAGCACCCACGAGAATTTCTGCACCATGGCTCCTAATGCAAAAATGAAGGCGAAACGCAGGATGATGGCCCCCAAAATTCCCCAAAACAATATCCGATGATAGTACTTTTTGTCGATGCCAAAGCTCACAAAAATCATAATCATCACGAAGATATTGTCAATGGAAAGCGACTCTTCCAAGAAGTAGCCAGCCAAGTATTGGGTGAAAATCTCCTTGCGATAGATTTGTAAACTGCTCTCATAGTCCATCCCCTCATGAATCAGCTTCGAGAGGTCGCTGTTGCCCACAAAGGCCAGCAAATCCTCCATGTTGCCGATGCCATGAATCCACTCGGCCTTGAACCACAACAGGGCGGCAAAACCCATGGCCAAAAGCACCCATACCAACGTCCACGTGGCCGCCTCCTTGTTGCTGATAGCATGGTCTTTTTTATGAAAAACGCCCAAGTCCAATGCCAACATCACGATGATGAAGGCCATAAAAAGGATGAAAAATAAGATTCGAGCCATAAATTTTATGTTTCTAAAAAAACGGGCACATTTTCATGTGCCCGTTTGAGGTTCTTTGGAAAGATTATTGTCTCACAACTTTGGTCTTACCCACCATTTCGTTGCCGTTGAAGATGCAGATGAAATAAACGCCCTGTGAAAGCTGGCTCATCTTGATGGTGTTAGCACCATTGTTGATGGCCTGGCTGTCGACCAGCTCGCCCATCATGTTGTAGATGGCTGCGTGGGTGGCCTCACCATTGATTTCGAGGGTGATATTGCCCGGGGTCGGGTTCGGATAAGCCACAGTCTGGAGAGCCGGATTCTCGTTCACCAGCGTACCATCATCGAGGGTCTTGGGCAGGATGTAGTAGCGGGATTCTACGCGGGGAGAACCGTAACCGTTGGAGTAGGCGGCAGTACGCATGTTCACACCTATAATGTTGCAAGCGGTGGTCGGGATGTTAGCACCCACCTGCGTGTCGTACTGGCCCGTGAAATATACGGCCGTGTCGGTAACACCGTTCTGGGTAACCGTGTAGCGAATCTGCTTGGTGAAAGTACCGGTCTCGTTGAAAGTGACATTCTCAAGCTTGATGAGCTGTCCCTGAATGCCATCCATGTACTCCTGATCCTGCAGCTGGGCCAAAGTCACCACGATGGGGGCGGGAGTTGCGGAGGGGAAGGCGTTGATGTCGGCGTTGGCAATACCTGCCATCACCTTGAATTCGGTGTAACCGAAATAGTTGCTGACATGACCAATCACGTTGGTAATCTCTTGGTCAACAGACACATTGGTAAGATGAGCATCGGGGTCGTAGAGCTGGATAGCGCCGGTCTCGTCCTGGATCCATTTGGTGTAGCTGCCGGTCTTGAAGACCTGGGTCACATAACCTTGTCCGGTATATCTGTAGAAGGCGGAGGTGTCGGTCACGTTGGCGTTCACATCGCTGTTGTCGATGAGGGCGCGGAGGGCAGCGATAGTAGGAACATCGGTAATCTCGATGACGTGAGCGGTGAGCTCCACAGTGGCGGTATAGTCGCTGTTGGTGAGGGTGAGTGTGGCGGTGTAGTTGCCGGCAGCGGCAGCGCTGAAGCTGATCGGGATGGACACACCGTTGTCGGTCATCAGGTCGTCGTTGGCGACGGTGGTGGCGGTGGTAGCAAACTGAGTATCACCACTGATGGATACGGTAGTGGTGCCGCCGGCGGTCAGGTTGTAACCATGGGCCGTAAGCGTGGAGGTGCAAGCCTGGTTGACCGACACGTTGTTGAAGCTGGTGGTGCCCTGAACGCTCATGGTCGGGTCGGTAGCGGCATAGATATAAATATTGTCGATGAATGCTCTGGGAGAACCCTCGAAGCGGATGGTAGTGGCACCGCCGCCGGCAGCGATAAGCTCGAAAGTGGTGAGGTCGCACTGCACATCGCTGGTCTGACCGCTATTAGCAAGACCTTCCACGGTGTAAGCTGTGCTGTTGACCGTTACCGTCATGGTGCTGCCATCGTTAGCATTGTTGGTATTCCATGCGCGGGCGTCGAACACGATGCGGATGCTGCCCACGCCGCTCAGGTCGAGGGCGGGGGTCTCAATCCAGCCATTCTCGGAGCCAGTACCTACTTTCACCTTTCCATTGGCAGGATAGGCTTTGTAGGAACTCCAGCCGGGGAGCACGTCAGCCAACGTGTTGTTGTTAAATGCGGAACTACTGGCATCACACTGCTGTGTACCGCTGCCCGTTACCGAAGAGAAGTTTTCCGAGAAAATCGGGTCATTCTGCGCACTGAGGGTGAAAACCGTCATCAGCGCAAGGACAAAAAGGGTAAGGATTTTTTTCATTTTTTTGATGTTTAAGTTGATAAAATATTTATGAATTACTTTCTTTATTATTTTGATTATCAATATTTTTATGAATAAAATCAATGCGCTTGGACAGCCAAATCACATTGCGGTTGTGCGGGTGCTTTTTCTTCAAATTCTCATATATTTTCTCTAAAAAATCAAGATCTTCCGCCTCATCGAAGAAAGTACCCATCTGATATTTCTGGTAGAAAGCCGTAATGGTAGCCAGAGAAGCCGGATGGGTGGTGATGAAATGTGTAAGGTAATCCCGATGATGCCCTTTGATGAGTGTATAAGCATTGTTGATGAGCATGTGCGAACTGTCATCATCGGTATATTCATACCACAGGGTGAGGTGCTCGGCCGAGTCGATGAAACGCGACAGCCGCTGGTCGAGTTCCCACATCAGCTGGGCATCTTCTCCGCCTTTTACCTTGTAGTTGCGACACAATGTGTCAGCATTGTTGAAGGTGAAGGTGAGCTGCTCGCCGCGTCGGGCAATCGTGGTGATGGTGTTCTGTCCGCCGAAACCGATACGGTAGAACTGCGGCTCCGCATTGTCGGGCTGATATTGGAGGCTGAATGCCCCATCTGTGACCGTGCTGTTGCTCAAACCGTCATATTCCACCCCACCCACGCCGGTAGTGTCCACCAACATCAAGTGAAGATACAGCGATTTTCCCTCACTATTCTTCACAGTTCCCTTCATCACCACGCTATTCTGCGCATTCTCTCCTTCCTTCTTATCAGAAGAACACCCCCACGAAAATATCGCAAGTGTCAATAAAACAAGTAGTTGTATTCTTTTATTCATATTTCGGTAAGAACTGCAAAAATAAACATTCTTTTTGAGTTATCGCTTGACAGAAGTGCGTTTTTATTTTTAAAAAATCAAAAAAAATGCCGTACCTTTGCACGCAAAATATCACGTACGGAAATCATGGAATACAACTTCGACGAAATTATTCCCAGAAAAGGAAGTAACTGTTTGAAATACGACAAGATAGGCGACTTTTTTGGAAGCGAGGATATTCTTCCGATGTGGATTGCCGACATGGATTTCCGCACCCCCGATTTCGTGCTGAATGCGCTGAAAGAGCGCCTCGAGCATCCCGTGATGGGCTATTTCTTCCACCCCGAGGCTTACTACCAAGCCATCGTGGCATGGATGCAGAAACGCCACCAGTGGAATATCTCCTCCAAGTGGATCTGCTTCTCGCCGGGTGTGGTCGCCGGTCTTTCTTTTTTAGTGCAGATTTTTACTGAAAAGAATGATAAAGTTCTCATCCAAACGCCTGTCTATCCTCCTTTTTATGAGGTAGTTGAAAAGAATGGACGTGAAATCATCACCAATCCGCTCGTGGTCAACGGCAACGTATATGAGATGGACCTTAACGATTTGGAGGAGAAACTGAAAAAACATCCCAAACTGATGATCATCAGCAACCCGCACAATCCGGTGGGTCGCTGCTGGACTCCCGCCGAGCTGAAGCCCGTGGCAGAGTTGTGCCTCAAATACAACTGTCTGTTAATCAGCGACGAAATCCATTCCGACCTGATGATGACCGGCTATAAGCACACGCCGGTGGCCACCCTGTCGGAAGCCATCGCCCAGAACACCATCACCTGCATGGCGCCGAGCAAGACCTTCAACCTCGCGGCCATGTTCACCTCCGAAATCATCATCCCCAACCCCGAACTCCGCACCCGCTTCAAGAACTTCATGAACGACACGGTGCATATCTACGGCAATGTGTTTGGCAGCGTCGCCTCACAAGCCGCCTACACCTACGGCGCCGACTGGCTCGACCAGCTGTGCCGCTACCTCACCGGCAATGTGGCCTACTGCCAGCAGTTTATCGCCGATAACCTCCCGCAACTCAGAACCTATCGCCATGAGGCCACCTACCTCCTGTGGGTCAACTTCAAAGGGTTAGGGCTCACCCACGAGCAGCTCTCCGAAAAGCTGATCAAGGAAGCCCGCCTCGGACTCAACGACGGCAAAGCCTTCGGCACCGCCGGCGACAACTTCATGCGCATCAACCTCGCCTGTCCCCGCAGCACCGTTGAAACCGCCATGCACCGCCTCGCCGAAACCTTCAACAAATAAACAAATCAACGCATCAACATAATGAATCCTGAATTAACCGAAAAAGCACTGGACATTCTTCGTCACCCTGCCGACAGCAAGCTCATCACCCACCTCAACTCCTGCGTACACTGCGGGTTGTGTGGCACCAGCTGTCTCTTCTACAAGTCTTTCGACGACCCGAAATACATCCCTGGCAAGAAGGTGGACTTGGTGGCCTCTCTGTACCGCCGCTACTGCACCACCATGGGCAAGGTGGCCCCCAAGCTGACTCATGCCCGCGACCTCGACGATGAGATGATCGCCGAGATGGTGGACTCGCTCTACGGTGCCTGTACCATGTGCGGCCGCTGCGTGGCCCACTGCTCCATCGGCGTTGATATTCCTTTCGTGGTGCGCACCGGCCGTCGGATGCTCGCCACCATGGGCATGGTACCCCAGTCGCTGCAAGCCACCGTGGATGCCGCCGTGAACACCGGCAACAACATGGGCATTCCCGAAGACGAGTTTGTGGATACCATCCAGTGGATGGAAGAGGAGATGCAGGATGAAGAGGGCTTCGAAACTGCCGAAATCCCGCTCAACCAGCCCGACAAGGAGATGCTCTACACCCTCAACCCCCGCGAACCCAAGTTCTTCCCGCTCTCCATCTCCGCCGCCGCCAAGATTTTCCATGCCGCCGGCGAAAGCTGGACCCTCTCCACCAAAATGTACGATGTGACCAACTACGGATACTTCTCCGGCAACGACGCAGAAGCCACCCTTATCGCTCAACATATGTATGATGAGGTCAAGAACCTGAACTGTAAGAAGTTGATTCTCGGCGAGTGCGGTCACGGTTCGCGCGCCCTCCGCTGGGAATCGCCCAACTATATGAAACAACACCCCGACTTTCAGATGATTACCCTCGTGGAACTCATCGAGCAGTATATCCGTTCGGGGCGCATCAAACTCGACAAGTCGCTGAATACCAAGAAATACACGCTCCACGACCCCTGCAACATCACCCGCAACGGCGGACTGTTCAACACCCTGCGTTTCGTGGTGAAGAGCGCCGTGCCCGAACTGATTGAGATGGATCCGTACGGCAACGAGAACTTCTGCTGCGGCGGTGGCGGCGGCATGCTTGCCATGAGCGAGTTCAACGAGCGCCGTCTCAAAATCGGCGAAATCAAGGCCAACCAGATTCGCAAAACTGGTGCCGACGTGGTCATCACCCCCTGCCACAACTGCGTCGATCAGCTCATGCAAATCGACCACCACTACAAACTCGGCGTTGAAATCAAGTCGGTGGCCGAAGTGGTGGCTGATGCCCTTGTGATGCAATAATCCCTTTGTTTTACCATAAAATATACGTATATGAAAGACATTTTTGAAAGAATCAAACAGTCCACCGGCGGCCCGATCGGCCAGTATCGCAAAACCAGCGAAGGCTACTTCATCTTCCCCAAGTTGGAAGGCGAACTCGGTCCCCACATGCGCTTCAGAGGCAAAGAGGTACTTTGCTGGAGCTTGAACAACTACCTCGGCCTGGCCAACCACCCCGAGGTTCGCAAAGCCGACGCGGAAGGCGCCGCCCAGTGGGGTATGGCCTACCCGATGGGAAGCCGTATGCTCACCGGCCACACCGCCCTCCACGAACAACTGGAACGCGAACTGGCTGATTTTGAGAAAAAAGAGGCTGCCTTCGAATTCAACTTCGGCTATCAGGGCATCTTCTCCACCATCGACTCGCTCGTCGCCCGCCACGATGTCATCGTTTACGACGCTGAAGCCCACGCCTGCCTCCTCGACGGTATGCGCCTCCACATCGGCACCCGCGTCAAATTCAAACACAACGACATCGTAGATTGCGAAAAAGTGCTGGCCAAGGCCTGCGAACAGGCTGAACGTCAGGGCGGTGGCGTGCTGCTCATCACCGAAGGCGTGTTCGGCATGACCGGCGCTCTCGGCATCCTTGACCAGATCGCAGCTCTCAAGAAGAAATACAACTTCCGCATCCTCATCGACGACGCCCACGGTTTCGGCGTGATGGGCCCCCATGGCCGCGGCACCTCCGAACATTTCGGCGTGATGGACGACATCGACATCTACATCGGCGCCTACGCCAAGTCGATGGCCACCATCGGCGGTTTCGTCGCCACCGAAAAACCGATTATCGACTTCCTCAAATACAACATGCGCTCGCAGATGTACGCCAAGGCACTCCCGATGCCGATCGTGGTGGGCTGCCTCAAGCGTTTGGAAATCATCCGCAGTGCCGAAGGCGACGCCCTCCGTGCCAAACTGTGGGAGGTGACCCGCCGCCTGCAGAAGGGCTTCCGCGACCTCGGCTACGAAATCGGACCCGCCGAAGCCTGCGTCACGCCCGTCATCCTCAAGTGCGGCATCAACCAAGCCGCCAACATCGCCGTTGACCTCCGCGAAAACTACAACATCTTCTGCTCCATCGTCACCTACCCCGTCATTCCTCCCGGAATGCTCATCTTTCTCATCATCCCCACTGCCGCCCACTCCATCGAAGATGTGGACCGCACCCTCGAGGCCTTCCGCGACATCAAAGCCCGCCTCGCCAAAGGCGACTACGACAAGGAAATCCCCGACATGGCGTCGATTAACAAGTAATGCCTGTCACTGGACACAAAAAAAGCGTGGGTTTTCCCACGCTTTTTTTATTGATGCCACTACTGTTTATTTCGTGGCCTCGATGGCTTGCTTGATCAACTGGAAGGTTCTCTCAGCATCGTTGTCCAAACCGACCGAGAAACGGATGAGGCCTTCGCTCATGCCCATCTCTTTCTGAATATCTTCTGGAACTTCGGATGAGGTGGACTTGCCAGAGTTGCTGAACAAAGTCTTGAAGTAGCCGAGGCTCACTGCGAGGTAGCCCACGCCCAGACGCTGCATCTCTTCCATGATGGCGCTGGCTCTCTCAGCCGTACCCATATCGATGGAGATCATACCGCCAAAGCCGTATTCCTCGTTCATCATGGATTTGAACAGCTCGTGATCCACATGCTCGGGAAGACCGGGATAGTTGTATTTGATACCGGTTTCTTTGAATCTCTTGGCCAGATACATAGCATTCTCGCTGTGTTTTTTCATGCGGATGTGCAAGGTGTGCAGGTTCTTCTGTATGCTGGATGAACGCATCGGATCAAGCACGGGACCCAGCAACATGGCGGTACCGTCGTTCACATTGATGAGCGAGTTGATGTAGTCGGCCGTACCACAGATGGCACCTGCTACACAGTCGTTCATACCATTCACATATTTGGTCATACTGTAAATCACCACGTCGGCACCCAAGCGGTAGGGTGAGAAAATCATCGGAGTGAAGGTGTTGTCAACCAACAGCTTGGCACCAGCAGCATGAGCAATCTTTGAGAGCTCGGGAATGTTGGCGATGCGGAGCAACGGGTTGTTCATGGTCTCCGTATAGATCACCTTGGTGTTGGGTTTGACAGCCTTTTTCACGGCATCCAGATCTTGCATATTGACAAAATCCACCTCCACACCAAATTTCTTGATGTAGTTGTTCAAGAAAGCGAAAGTACCGCCGTAGGTGGTCATGCTGGAGAGGATGTGGTCGCCAGCCTTCACTTCGTGCAGCAACGCAACGGTAATGGCGGCCATGCCGGAACCAGTAGCCCATGCCATCTCGGTGCCTTCCATTGCGGCCAATGCGCGGCAAAGTGCAAAGGTGCTGGGATTCCAGTGACGGGAATAAAGATAGTAACCTTCCGTCTCACCATGGAAAGTGTCGGTCATGGTTTTGGCCTGTTCGAACATAAAGGTTGCGCTGTCGCAAATCGCCGGGTTCACACCACGGTTCAGGTCTTTTTGATCAATAGCTTGAATTTGGGTTGCAGGATCAAAGTTTTTCATCTGATGATATTTTTAATGTTGATAATATTTTGATGATAGCAAAATCAGGATTTGCCATTGGCGGTGCAAAGATACAATATTATTTGTTTGGTCGCGAAAAAAATTTCACTTCTTTTCCCAACTTCAACTTAAGCGTATGCGTGAAGACCGCCCAGCCAAAAATTCACTCCAAAATAGGTCATCAACAGACCCAAAAATGCGGCTATCATATATATATGGTAAAAAAGTGGCCGTTGAAAACGGAGGAAAAGGCGCGTCTGAAGCGCCGGCGCATAAAGCATCAGCGTCACCAACGCCCACACCTCCTTCGGGTCCCAGTTCCAATAGTTCCCCCACGCCGTGTCGCCCCATATCGAGCCGGTCATAATGCCCAGAACCAACAATCCGATTCCAGGCCATAACAGCAGGCGCGAAAAGGCGGTCAGTTTTTCTTCAATTTCTAAAGAAAATTTATTTAGAATTTTGATAATCAATAAAATGATAGGAACAATAAAAGTAAATGCCAACAGGGCGTACGACACCATCATCAACAGCACATGGATACTGAGCCAGGGCGAATCCAAAACAGGAGGCAACAGGCTGATTTTCGGACTGTTGAACGACATTCCCATCACCACAAAAACCATCATTGAAAGAAAAAGTCCACCTATTGGAAGCAATGGATTCTTTTTCCATAAAATATTAGTAATCAATAAAATAATGATAGATAAAAACAGTAATGTGTCGTAGCTGCTGCTGAGGGGAATGTGTCCGCACAAGGTCCAACGCCAAATCCAATGGATGATGGCCATCAAGAGGAGGATGAAAGCTAATATTCTGAAACTCAAATCCATCATCCTTGCCTCTTTTCCACTAAAAAAAAGATGACGAAATGCCAAAAGGAGAAGAACGATCAGGCAGGGCAGCCAGTGACTTAACCATTTTTTGGCATGGTGATAGCACACTTCGCTTTGGATGGCACGAGGCCGTTGAATCTGTGCCCGCTGTTTCTCCTTCAATTGTTTTACTAAGACAATATTTTGAGAAGAATGATTATTTAATGTATTGATATATAATATTTTGAAAAAATGATGGATAAAAACTGTTTCTTCTGATGGCAGGGAAGAAAGATCATCGGCAGCGGAAATCCATCGATGCTGCGTGGGAAAGATCTTGAAAGCCAATCCCGACCGCAGGTATTGCAACTGCCGCAGCTTCAGCACTACTTTTTGAAGATTTTTATCATCTTGAATATCAATATTTTCTATATCTGAAGAATGGCCTGTTCCTAACAATTGCAAAGGGCTGGCATATTTCCCGCAATGCAGTTTTTGTCGGGTGACTCTGCCAGAAATTTTCACAATCGGCTCCGAAATCCACTCTTCGGGAAACAGTACCCACCCCATCACCACCTCCACACTACTGAAATCCCCATACTTGGTATCTCCATAAATATCAAACAGATAATCATCACACAAGGCCACTAATGGGGCTTCCCTACCCTCATATTCCACCACCACATCCTCCATCTCACGAGCGACTTCTCGGCTGATGGTTTTCTGCGCCGACATTTCTATTGGAAAGAGGAGAATGGGCAGCGCCATTATCGACAATTTCTTCAGCAGAGCCCGAAACTCACCCTCCTTTTTAGCCATCAATAGAATATAAAACACAGCAAACCAGGCATATCCGACAAACACAATCGCTTTTCCCCAAGTCTGCCATAAGGAAACAAAACTTCCCACCAGCAGAAAAAGCGGAGTGAGGTGAAGGCATTTCACGACTTTATTTTGGGAGGATAAAAATGAAAGAAGAGTGCCCAAAACCACGAACAGACTCAGTGCAGTCCAAAAGACCCAATGCCCGTAAAAATGCTGATGGATAAAGGCTTTTCCCCACATCTGCTCCACAAAAGTGGCCCCAGCCAGCGCAGCGGCGGTCAGGTACCAGCAGATTTTGAAGAGGATAGTGGTCAATTGACGTAACATAAGTCTCGAAACATTTTAGGGAATCCGCACCGCTACCACCTCCACTCTATCTTTTTCGCCTCGGGGTCGGCACTGTTGAAGCCCACCTCCAACACGAAGCGCGTGCCGGCGGGCGGCTCCACCATCTCCTGCCGCTCCTCGTCGAACACCTGCAGCCAGAAGGGATCTATCGGGATTTGGAACTCGTCGGTTTCGCCCTCAAACAGTCCGATTTTTTGAAAGGCCACCAACGACTTCTTCGGACTTCCTGCCCTATCCGGGGTGGATAAATAGACTTGTACTACGGTAGTGTTTAGGATACCAATATCGCCCTTCATCCAATTATCTATCAAAGATTTTTTATCTTTTACATTGGCTGTAACAGTTAAAGTACTGCGATCGAAGGAGACATCGGTAAGGGAAAATTCTGAATAGGAAAGTCCGTAGCCAAAGGGATACATCGGTTCCTCCTCCATGTAGCGATAGGTGCGTCCACGCATGTCGTAACTCTCGAAGTCGGGCAGTTGTTGGGTGGAGCGGTAAAAAGTAACTGGCAATCTGCCGAAATCATCATCATGTCCATTCAACGCCAAGGAGATAGCCGATCCCATCTCCTGACCGCCGTACCAGCATACCATAATGGCATCCACCAACGGCTCCACCTCCTCCAAGGCGATGGCACTGCCCGTACAGAGCAACAGCACAATCGGTTTGCCAGTCGCTTTCAGTCTCTTCAGCTCTTGTATCTGATTTTCAGGAAGTTCTATCCAAGTACGGTCACCTTTGTAGAAGCCGGGGGTGTCCACGGGCAGCTCTTCACCCTCCAACTGCGGGTTGAGACCGCCAGCATACACGATGACATCCGCAGCTTTGAGCGTGGTGAGACGATTGTCTTTTCGCAGCCCCTCCTCAATGGTGACGGTATGTTCGGGTATGCCGTTGTAGTTGCCGAGCGGCATCAGCGAATCGGCAGCGTTGGGACCTGTGAGGAAGATACAAGTGGATTTGTTTTGTAGTGGGAGCACGCCATCGTTTTTCAGTAGCACTAAGGAAGAGGAGGCCGCCACGATGGGCCATGTGGATGAGGAGCGGAAGGGTCTCTTTTCTTCGCTGATGCGCAATCGGCAGGTGAGGATGCGGCGCACATGCTCATCGATTTGGCTTTCAGAGATCCAGCCGGAATCCACGGCGGCGCGGAGGGCGGGGAGGCCGCTGCCGCATTCCAAATCCACCTCGCTACCGAAAGCGTCGGCAGCGGCGTGGGCGGCCGTGGCATGGGTTTCATGACGGGGTGTTTTGGGGTCGCGCTCCCAGCAGTCGTTTAACGCCCAGCAGTCGGTGACCAACAGCCCGTTGTAGTGCCATTTGTTTCGTAAGATATTTACTAACAATTCTTTATTGGTACAGCATGGCTCACCGTTCAGACGGTTGTAGGCGCACATTACCTGCTGCACATCGCTATTCTTGATGATGTACTCGAAGGCAGGGAGGTAGGTGGTCCAGAGGTCGCGGGGCGAGACGGTGGCATCAAACTGGTGCCTTGTACCCTCCGGACCACTATGCACAGCGAGGTGCTTGAGGCAGGCAGCAGTGTAAAGGGGCAGCGTATCAACCCGTTCCGCACGGTAGCCGTAGGCGGCGTGTTGCAGGCCGTTGACGCAGGCCAGGCCCATCTGTGCGGTGAGGAACGGGTCTTCGCCGTAGGTTTCCATGCCGCGGCCCCAGCGCGGGTCACGGAAAATGTTGATATTAGGGGTGAAGAAGGTGAGACCGGCATAGTCGCCGTAATTGCCGGCGGCTTGTGCCTTACGGTATTTGACTCGAGCATCCATTGAGATGTCATCGAAAACACGCCTTACCAACTCGGGATTGAAGGTGGCAGCGAGGGCGATGGGCATCGGCCATACGGTAGCCAGACCATTGCGTCCCACCCCGTGCAGCGCCTCGTTCCACCAGCTGTACTCTTGCAGCCCGAGCCGCTCAATGGCGGGGTTGTGGTGCTCCATCAGCGAAAGTTTCTCATCCAAAGTAAGTTGCGAGATGATATACTCCACCCTTTCGGGAATGGGTAGCGTGTCGGCATTCTGCGCACACACCGTTCCAATCCCACCATATATAATTATTGCAAGAAGCAGAATGAATTTTTTCATGGTGCAAAAGTAAGACTTTTTTCGATTTCTTACACATAATGTTAACAAATGTTAAATATTTTAAAAACACTTGAAAATGACTTGCCCGCCATAGTACCTTTGCAGCGTTCAAATTTTACTCACCAAACTTCTAAAGCTATGAAAACTGCCATTTTCCTGCTCACCCTGCTCTGCACCCTGCTCACCACTACTCCGCAACTCCACGCTCAAGTTGATGAACATCTGTCTAATGAAACTGTAATTGAACCCTCCGACAGTCTTATCATTCAACAATACCGGCAGGTAGAACCCTATTTTCAAGAGGCGTACAGGCTCTACCCCTCCCTCCCACGAGGCGTTCTCGAAGCCGTTTCCTTCACCTACTCCCGTTTTCATCACCTCCGCCCCGACATGTTCCCTCATGAAAAGGGGCAAATCCCCGCTACTTACGGCATGATGGGCCTCACTTTAGACGGGGAGGGATTTTTCCAAAACAATTTGGAGAAAGTGTCTCTGCTGTCGGGTGTACCCGTGGATAAAATCATTCAGTCACCACGCGACAACATATTGGCATACGCCGCCGCCTACCATAAACTGATGCAACAATATGGCATCACCACCTCTGACCTGGCCGACCACTTCCCCATATTGGACTCGCTGTCGGAACTTCCCGTACCGACTACTGCCGGACTGAAATGGGCACTTACCAACCAGCACTATGCCTACGCCCTTTTCATCAATCATCCACTCTACCGACAAGCCTGTCACATAGAGATTCCCAAAGTGGACATTCTGCTGGTTTTTGGCATAGATGCGTCACTTTTACAATCTAATTCGAATGTTATTAAATACAATCAACAATTTGATAAAGAAAATATTACAGATGAAAATTTTCAAAATCAAAAAAATGTAGAAGTTGACAATGTTGATTATCCAGGAGCAATCTGGTGTCCGGCAGGTTCGTGCAACTATTCAAGTCGAAATGGCCATGAAATATCGGCGGTAACTATCCATTACACGCAAGGCACCTACGCCGGAGCTATCGCATGGTTCCAGAACTGCACCCACAATGGGGTAGGGTCGCGTGTCTCCGCCCACTACGTGCTGCGCTCCATTGATGGACAAGTCACGCAGATGGTGCGGGAGTCCGACAAGGCATGGCATGTCGGAAACTGCAACTCTTACACGGTCGGCATCGAACATGAGGCTTACGGCGACATCGCAAGTTATTTCACAACCGCCATGTATGAGAGTTCCGCCCTGCTCACCCGCAATATCTGCGACCGCAATGGGATCTCTCCACTACGTATGTTCTATCGCGACACGCTGGACGATGGCACCGTGCTCAACTACGGGCTCCACAGTCTGGGTGGTGAGACCTCCTGTATCAAAATCAAAGGCCACCAGCACTTCCCCGACCAGTCGCACACCGACCCCGGTCCCTATTGGAACTGGAACCGCTATTACAAATTGGTCAACTTCGATACGCCTGTTAATCAGTGCCATGCCGCCACGGGAACGCTGTATGACTCGGGCGGGCCGGATGGCAACTACGGGAACGACGAACGCCAGGTTGTCACCATCCAGGTGGACAATGCAGAAGCGATAGAACTTGTCTTCTCGCAATTTGAGTTGGAAGCCAACTACGACTTCCTGTGGATTTACGATGGTGCATCTGTCTTTTCTCCCCTCATCGTGCGTAGCAACACCATTTCACCCGGCATGGTACGATCCTCCGGTAATGCTATCACACTCGAGTTCCGCTCCGATTGCGCCACCACCGCCCCGGGCTGGACGGCCACTTGGAACGCCATACTGCCTGCCGCCCAAGACAATCCCCCTACCACAAACATCCTGCACAACGAAGAGGGTTGGGTGACCAGCAATATTGATGTGGGTTTTGACGACCAAGATGACCACGGTTTGGCATACCGCTTCTATCAAATAATGGGATATGACGGAACGGCATGGCGAGCACAGACCGACCGGGGCTTCGCCTGCGACAACTTTGATGATTTCAATACTGCTCTTTGGACGGTGGGGAGTGGTACCTGGAACGTCTCAAACCACCAACTGACACAAACCAGCACTGCCTCCTCGCAAATCACCGCCCCACTGCATCAAGGCCTAAGCAATGTCCACCTGTATGATGTTTATACCTCCGTCAGCAACTGCCAATCGGATGGCAAACTGGAAATCGTGTTCAACGCCGACCGCCCCAATGTCACCACAGCAGGCACGGCCTACTCGGTGGCGATTTATCCACGGCAACATGAAGTGAAAATAAGGCGATGGGTGAACGGCGACATCGTGACAATGGACAGTGTACAGGGAATCTATACTACAGAGGGCAACAACTATTTCTATCGCATTTTGTACGACAGAGAACTTGGCAAAATCGCACTGTTCCGAGGCTCATCCCTGCTTCTTCAATGGCAGGACCCTGTGCCGCTGGCTATTCCCGGACGGTATGTGCAATTCCGAACAGAAGAACTCTCCGCTACTTTCGACAACTGGCGAGTATATCGCTCTCGTACGGACCGGGTGCAAGTGCTTGTCGGCTCCGGTGCCCATAACGACCTGCCCTGGCAGGCGGCCAACAACCAGCCACTGGCCAAAATCAAGTCGGTGGTGGTGGACAATGCCCTGCAATTCTCACCACTGGTACAAAAGGAACTGCTGGTGGACTTTACACGGCCAACGATGACGGGTACCGTAAACGATGGCGACCAGCAGGATGTGGATGTGATGCGCACCAATCAGGTGTCGGCCAACTGGCAGGCCGCTACCGACTACAACTCAGGGATAGTGGGTTACGAATATGTGATAGGGGCCACTAACTCTACCACGACACCGTTAAAAGTGGGCTTTACCACAGATAACCATTTTGTAGAAAGGTTGAAAATGAGGGATGGAGAACGTTATTATACCCAAGTTCGGGCTCTCAATGGGGCAGGAGTGTACTCACTTCCATTACGGTCTGACGGGTTTGTTTACCAGCCTTACAGTCGGACAAGCCGCACTGCTCAAAGAAATTGTTCCCTTCCACAGGTCACCATCGCTCCCAATCCCTTCAAAGATGGTTTTGCCCTCACGCTTTCAGAATCCTCTTTGGTGGAAAAAACGGGTGTGCTAACGGGCGACAAGTACAATCATTCTGAAAGAGGAATAGCAGAGGATGCAGAGGTGCGCATTTATGACCTGTGTGGCAAACTCATCATGGAGAAAAATTTCGATGGAATGAGTGGAGAGATTAGTACAAAAGATTGGTCTTCGGGATTTTACATCCTGCAACTCTGGCGCAACGGGGAAATGATAGCCGTGGAGAAAATCCTTAAAGAGTGAAGGAGGCAACGCTAATGCCTCCTTCATCTCTTCATCCAATACTCATATCCTCAGATTCCCTCATCTTTTCATCTTTTCATCTTTTCATCTCTTCATCTCTTCATCTCTTAATCTCTTAATCCTCCCATCCTCCCATCCTCCCATCCTCATCTCCTCATCTCCTCATCTCACCATCCCTTCCTCCCTTCATCTTTTCCTCCCTTCATCTAATCCTCTCGTCCCTACTCCTTCTTCCCTTTCTTCCCCTTCTCCTCCAACCATTCTGGAAAAGCGTACGGCTTGTCTTCCAGGTTGAATTTTCCCTTGCGGAACCCGCGCATCCCGTAGTAGTTTTTCTCCAACTCTGCCAAGTCTTTCTCATAATCGCCTGTGGGATAAAAGGCGGGAAGAACCCCCCCCCGCTTGGTGCGAAAATCGAGGTAGCCTGGCACAATCGGTACCCCAGCTTCCTGCGCGATGAAGTAAAAACCGCGCTTCCAGTTGCGATTCAGCTTGCGGGTGCCTTCCGGCGACAGCAGAAAGGCAATCTCATCCTGCTTCTTGATAAACTCAGCAGCAAAAACTGGAAACTTCTTCACATTAGCGCGGTCGATGGGAATACCCCCACACTTACGCAACAATGGAGCCAACGGCCAGAAAAAGGCCTCCTTCTTGATGAGCAAAGAAGCCTTGAACCCCATCACATTGATGGCCATCGTGCCAATTAAAAAATCATAATAACTGGTGTGAGGTGCAAACAAAAGCACGCATTTCTTGATTTCTGGCGGAATGTTCACACAGTCGATTTTGTAGCCTAATAGTTTGAGAATGAAAGCATTGAATTTTCTCATATCGCAGTACCTGAAGGTTAAAAGTTTATTCGTTGAAAATCAGAGTGCCACCACTTCCCATTACCGACAGCGTGGCTTTCGCCCCCAGTTTGAGCGCCACATTGCTGCCCGCATGTCCTACAGGAAATTGGTAGCAAATAGGATACGAATATTCCTGACAGCAGGCCGCCACAATCTCCTCTGCCTCCTGGCCAAAAGGATTGGACGGGTCGTTGTTGTGCATGTCGCTCATCGTACCAACCACTAACCCAGCCAAATGCGACAATTTTCCAGCACGTTTCAGCGCCTGCATCATGCGGTCCACATGATACAAATGCTCATCCAAATCCTCAATGAAAAGAATCTTTCCCGTTGTGTCCACATCCGACGAGGAACCCAACAGCGAGTAAAGAATCGACAGATTG
This sequence comes from Bacteroidales bacterium, assembly GCA_017962845.1. Classification (GTDB taxonomy): domain Bacteria; phylum Bacteroidota; class Bacteroidia; order Bacteroidales; family WCHB1-69; genus UBA1756. Next base: position 106,148 of record JAGCUN010000011.1, read on the forward strand.
CCTCCAACCACTTCTCCTTGCGCTGTTCCGGCCTTGTTTATGCCAAAATTTGGCACAGTGTAGGCTAGTACACCACCTGTAAGTGCTTGTACCATGGTCCTGTTGTTGATGTTGTCAAAATCAGAAGGTTGAATATTGATGGGCATGGTGCAATGCAGGGTGGCATACCCCATCTGGTGGAGGTGCGAGTGGAAGACCGTGATGTCGCTGTAGCCGCAAACCCATTTGGGATGCTGGATAAAATGGGAAAAATCGAGCCGGTCGATGATGCGAACCGAACCGTAACCGCCTCGTGCGCACCAAATCGCCTTGATGTCGGGATCATCAAGGAAGGATTGGAAGTCCGCAGCGCGCTCCTCGTCGCTTCCTGCAAACTGAAACTGTTTGGCAAACAGGTTTTTACCAACTGCCACGCGAAAATGATGCATCTCCAAAAAGTCGATGGCAGCTTTCACCTCCTTGGGCGAAATTTTACGGGCTGGGGCTACAATACCAATACAGTCTCCGGGGTGCAGGTAGGGTGGAAAAATCATTGCGGTTGGTTGATTTTGAGAATGCAAAAATACACAATTTTTCGGAAAGTATCAAGCATCCACATTCACCACCACACGCACTGCTTTAAAGCGGGCGTGTGTACGGAACTGCTGAAGCAACTCTTCTAAATGTAACTTTCTGTTATTCAGCTGCTGATCTTTTGGGAATTTGATCCAAATATCTTTCAAATATTGCAACTGTATCTTGGCTACAAGCGGAAACTCGGGCCCCAACACCTGTCCAGGAAAATCCGAACGCAGACTATGAACCAGCACATCGGCAGCCTCGTTCAGCAACGCCTCATCGGTGTGCTTCAACGTGAGTTTGATCAACCTACAAATAGGAGGATAACCAAACTGCTTTCGTTCAGCAATTTGTGAGCGATACATCGAGGCAAAATCATTGCTAACCACATACTTGAGGGCCGGATGGTCGGGTTGATAGCTCTGGATCACCACTGTTCCGGGCACCTCTTTCCGTCCCGCACGTCCGCTCACTTGCGACATGATCTGAAAGGCTCTTTCAAACGCCCGAAAATCTGGGAAGCTGATGAGGTTGTCAGCACTCAGCACTCCCACCACCGACACGCGGTCGAAATCCAAGCCTTTCGTAACCATCTGTGTTCCAACAAGAATATCTGTCTTGTGCTGCTCAAAATCGGAGATGATTCTTTGGTGGCCGTTTTTCGAACGGGTGGTGTCCATGTCCATGCGCTGTACCACCGCATGGGGAAACAATGCTGCCAGTTCATCCTCAATTTTTTCGGTGCCGAACCCCCGCATCTCAACATCGGTGCTGTGGCAGGTAGGACACTCCTTGGGCACATCGATGGCGTAACCGCAATAGTGGCATTTCAGTAAGTTGCTGCGTTTGTGGTAAGTTAGCGTCACATCGCAATATTTGCAGGTGGGTGAGGTCTGGCAGGTGTTGCAAATCATCCGCAGCGAGTATCCCCGCCGGTTTTGAAACAGGATCACCTGCTCCTTCTTTTCTAATGCCGCCGCAATTTTGTCTATTAAAAAATGTGAAAAAATGCCCGTCACTTTCTTTTGTCGCGCACTCTCCACCATATTTACCACCCAAACCTCCGGCAGAACGCTTTTGGCAAATCGTTGCATCAGAGGTACATATCCGTACTTTTTCTGCTGAACATTGTAGAAAGTCTCCAAGGAAGGCGTGGCCGTTCCCAACAACACTTTGGCGTGATGCAACTGCGCCAACACCACCGCACAATCTCGGGCATGGTAGCGTGGCGCCGGATCCAGCTGCTTGTACGACTGGTCGTGCTCCTCATCCACCACGATAAGGCCTAAATTGCTGAATGGTAACAACAAAGCCGACCGTGCGCCCAGCACCAGCTGGTATTTGTCGCCTGAAGCGTGCTCGCTGTTCAGCACGCGCTCCCAAATCTCCACCCGTTCGTACTCGTTGAACCGCGAGTGATACACTCCGACTTTATCCCCGAAATATTTTCTTAACCGATTGACAATCTGTGAGGTAAGGGCAATCTCTGGCAACAAATACAACACCTGCTTCCCACTCTTCAACATCTCATCAATCAACTTGATATACATCTCCGTCTTGCCGCTTCCCGTCACGCCGTGCAGCAACACACAGGAAAAATGCCCCATCTGTTGTCGAATTTGCGACAAAGCAGTGGTCTGTGCCTCCGAGAACTGGATGCTCTCCGCCGACTCCTGCGCATCGAAAGTCTGCAAACGACTGATGATGACCTCTTTCATCACCATCACATTCTTCTCAATTAATTTTTGTAAAGAAGATGATGAAACACGCTGATTATCTGTTAATTCCTTTTTTATGATACTTTGAGAAAAGTCATTGAATATGCCATTTTTTTGCAGAGTGCTCAGAAAAGCCAACAACACTTCCGCCTGTTTGGCCGTCTTTTTAGAAGCCTCCAGTTCGTTGAGTAGTGCATAGAGTTTTTCTTCATCGTGGGCGTAAGGTTCAGCCAATGAAATGTATGTTTCGCGCTTAGGCCGATAGGGGTCGTGGATCTCTTCGTCGGTAAGAAGAATTTGTTTCTCTACCAGCGACTTGATATAGGGATGGATTTTCGGAAGTTGCAGATTTTTAGACAATTCGCTGATAGTGTTCGTCTTGTAGTGTGCCACTGTTTCCACGATATGAACTTCATGTTCGTTGAGTTCCGACAGGTCTCCGTCGAAATCGGGATGTAGCTGAACGTGGGTTTCGCCCGCCAGTTTCAGTGCTGACGGCAGGGCGCAGGCCATCACTTCGCCGAGTGTGCAAAGGTAGTAGTCGGCCATCCATTGCCATAGCTGTAGCTGCTGTTCAGAGATGACGGGCATCTCGTCGATGACATCCGAAATATATTTGATGTTAATGGTTTGTGGTACAATATGATGAACTTTAAGCACCAGTCCCGAATAGAGTTTGTTTTTGCCGAACGGCACCACCACCCGCACGCCAAACTTCACTCTATCCACCATTGCTTGCGGAATTCGGTAGGTGAATGTGCCTTTCAGGGGAAGGGGAAGAAGAATGTCGGCAAAAAGCGTTTCCATTTTTGAGGGTTAGAAGTTGATCTCTGCAAGAATCTTGTCACAGGAACCGAGGTTTTCCTTCACAAAATCGGAACAAATCTGGCAGGTTTTCTGATAAAAGTCTGGTTCAGAGTTGAATCGTTCCATGACATGGCGCATCTCATCGGCATTATGTATTGAAAAACCGCCTTGGCGACGCACTAGTTCAACTGCCTCGTTGAATTTGGCATATTGGGGGCCAAAAAACACCGGGATGCCAAAAACAGCCGCCTCCAACGTGTTGTGCAGTCCTGTCTCAAAACCGCCTCCAACCATCGCCACATCCGCATATTTATAAATGCGGCTCAACAGGCCTATAGTGTCGATGATAAAGAGGTTATACTCTGCTAAATTTTGGTCACTTCTCTCTGAAAAACAGACAATTTTTTCTTCTTGAAAAAGAGATTTTATACCATTAACATGTTCTTTACTAATGACATGCGGTGCAAAAACGATTTTATAGTCATTTTTGATGAAGTCATAGATTTGATGTACTACCTTTTCGTCGGGTTGCCAGCTGCTCCCCACGACTAATAGTTTTTTGTCGCCTTTAAACTGCTCAATAAAATCGAGTTTTTCGTTCTGTTGAGCAATGGCATAAACTCGGTCGAAGCGGGTGTCGCCTGTTAAAGTAACATTTTCTATTCCAATATTTTGTAGAAGATGCTGGGATTCTTCATTCTGAACAAAAAAGTGGGTGCAGTCGTGAAGTTGTCGGGCGAACCACTTCCCGTAAGGCTTGAAAAAGTATTGTGATGGGCGGAAGATGGCGGAGAGATAGTAAAAAGGTATCTTTCTGTCAGTCAGTCCCTTCATAAAATTATACCAATATTCGTACTTGACAAAGAAGGCCATCTGTGGCTGTACAATGTCGAGGAACTGTCGTACTCGTTTTGGGGTGTCGCCCGGCAGATAGCAGGCAATGTCAATATCAGCATCATTTTTCTTTACCTCGTAGCCTGAAGGGGAGAAGAAGGTAACAAGAAAAGTAGCGTTGGGATAGCGTTGTTTCAGCTTCTGTATCAGTGGTTTGCCCTGCTCATACTCACCCAAAGAAGCGGCATGCAACCAGATCACAGACTTTCCGGCACACTTTTCTTTCAGCAGGGGGAATGTGGATTTCCGGCCGCGGTGCAGAAGTCTTGCTTTTTCATTGAAAAGTGACGCCATCGCGATAGCCGCATTGTAGAGATGGATGGAAAAGGTGTAGAGAAGTCTCATGTCGCAGCTTAATAGCGGTAGAGGGTTTGGATTTTGCGTTTTTCGTAAAGTGGTATCACCCAACCAACTTTGGGACCGATGAGCACACTGAACTTCTTTGTCTCATCTTTCCCGCCCAACACGATATTGAAGTCGCGGCTGCTTTTGCTCCAGATTTCGGAGACTTCAAAGCCAGCGTAGAAGCTGCACACGCGTCTTTTCTGCATGAAGAGATAACCCACGAACTGTGTGAGGCAGAAGCCATTGCAGCGTTGGTCGTAGCATTTTCTGTAGGGGTCTGCCAGCTGTGGAATCTGGTCGTCAGGATCGTTGATTCGGATTTTGTGCTCAAAGTATCCTGCGTTGAGTTTCAGCCAGATACCCGAGTTGCGCCAACGGCTTACGGGGATGATTTTACCCACACCGGCACTGATGTTCCAGTAGCGCCCTTCGAAGTAGATGGTGGCTTTGAGGCCGTTGCCATCGATGAGGTCGCCATTGGAGGTGAGCATGTCGGGACCCACAACGGCGGCTTGATTGCGCAATTTGGAACCGAAAAGGTAGTTGAAATCCAAGCTGATAGTCCAGTTTTTGTTGGTCTTGTAGGTGAGATCAACACCGAAATTCATGTTGGATTTGAAAGTCTCTTTCAAGGATCCGAAAGGCCATTGATAGGCAAAACTGGGGCTGACCCAAATGAAATGGGTGGTAGAATCCACCTCTCCAGCGCGCAACTCAACATCAGAACCTCGCTGGGCGTGAACGCTGAAGGTGGTGAACGCCAAAAGCAATGCAGTAATCAGTACAATCTTTCTCATCTTGTAAAAAAATCGGTTGCAAAGGTACGTGTTTTTATTGAAAAAAGAACTCTCTCAATAAAATTTCAGAAAGGTCATGGAAAATCCAAAAAAATAGTGTATTTTTGCATACTTTCGTAAAAAATAAATTACTCTAAAAATCAATAGGTTAGGATTAGAAAATGAAAGAAGAAGGATTACAACTGTTTGAAGGTTTGAGAGAATTTTGCACGGGAGTGCTGTTCCAGTACGTTCCTAAGTTGCTCTACTCACTGCTTTTTCTGTTTATTGGCTGGAAACTGATAAAGTGGTTTACGGGTTTTTTGCACAAAATTTTTGTCAAAAAGAAATTCGATAAATCGCTTCAATCTTTTCTCCATTCTGTCATCGACATTGTGCTGAAAACCTTGCTCATTATCGCTGTTGCGGAGATGTTGGGCATCCAGATGACTTCCTTCATTGCCATCTTGGGAGCGGCTGGCTTGGCGGTCGGTATGGCGCTGCAAGGCACTTTGCAGAATTTTGCCGGTGGGGTTATCATCTTGATACTGAAGCCTTTCAAAGTGGGGGATTTTATTGAGCAGGGCGGTCTGTCCGGCACGGTTCAGGAAATCCAGATTTTCAATACCATCCTGCGAACTTTAGACAACAAAATTGTGATTGTACCTAACACACAATTGGCCACTAACACGGTGACCAACTACACGCGTAGCGGTAAGCGCCGTGTGGAGGTGAACGTGGGCATTGCCTATGGCGAGGATGTGAACAAGGCACGCGAGGTGTTGGTGGAGATGACGAAAAAATACCCGCTCATCATGCAGGACGAAGGCAACGAGCCCAGCGTTGTAGTGATGGGGTTGGGCAACAGTTCCGTTGATTTGCAGGTGCGGGCATGGGTGAAATCGGAAGATTATCTCTCCATCTTGGCCGCCTTGCAGCAAGACACTTACGAGACATTGGGAAAGAATAACATCGAGATACCGTTCAGTCAGATGACGGTTCACATTAACAACAAATAACTATGGGGAAGAAAATTTTAGTAGCCACCGGCGGTGGTGACTGTCCGGGACTCAACGCGGTGATTCGCGGCATCGTGAAACGTGCGGCGCAAGAGCCTGATATGAAAGTATATGGCTGTGTGGAGTCGTTCAATGGCATTTTGCGCGACACGGTAGATATTCGCCGGTTGACCGAGAGTGATGTGGCTGGCATTCACGTGCAGGGCGGTACCATCATCAAGACCACCAACAAGGGCGGCCCATTCCATTTCCCCGTTCGCCAACCTGACGGCTCATGGGTGATAGAAGACCGCTCACAGCTGATGAAACAACGCTTTGAAGAGATGGGCTTTGATGCCATCATCAACATCGGCGGCGACGGCTCACAGCGTATCTCCCTGCAATTGGCCAAGATGGGCTTCAATGTGGTGGGTGTGCCGAAAACCATCGACAACGACCTGTCGTGTACCGACTTCACCTTCGGTTTCCAGACCGCAGTGGAGATTGCCACGGAGGCTTTCGACAAGTTGGTGACCACCGCTTCGAGTCACAACCGAGTGTTCATCATGGAGGTGATGGGGCGCGACGCGGGATGGATTGCGCTGAACACCGCCATCGCAGGCGGTGCCGAGGTGTGCATCATCCCCGAAATCCCCTACGACCCGCGTATCATCGCCAATAAGATTGCCTCGCGCTACCAGAACAACTACGGCTTCTGCAACATCGTCATCGCAGAAGGTGCCAAATCGCTGGACGGCAAGGTGACTGGCGTGGCTCCCACCGCTGTCGGCGACCGCCACATCAAACTGGGCGGCGTGGGCGAGAAGCTGAAAGCAGAACTGGAGGCCATCGGCATCGAGCACGACATCCGCGTGACCGTGCTGGGACACCTGCAGCGCGGTGGCACTCCCATCGCCTACGACCGCGTGCTGGCCACCGAATTCGGCGTGAAGGCCGTGGAACTCATCAAGGAAGAGAAATATGGCAACATGGTGGTTTACAACCATCCCAAAATCTCCTATGTCTCGCTCGAAAAGGCCTTGGAGACCCCCAACTTTGTGAAACCCGCCACCAGCGATTTGGTCCGCACCGCCCGTGGTGTGGGCATCTCCTTCGGCGACTAACCCCTTCAAACATCATCCAAAACAAAAAAATCGAAAACTATATGGATAATTTCATCGTATCAGCCCGAAAGTACCGTCCGACCACCTTCAACTCGGTGGTGGGTCAGGAGCATATCACCTCGACGCTGAAGAATGCCATCAAAACCCATCAGGTGGCGCAGACTTTCCTGTTCTGTGGACCGAGGGGGGTGGGCAAAACCACCTGTGCGCGTATCTTCGCCAAGGCCCTCAACTGCGACAACCCCACACCCGACTTCGAGCCGTGCAACGAGTGCGAGTCGTGCAAGGCCTTCAACGCATCGGCTTCGTTCAACGTGTATGAGCTCGACGCGGCCTCCAACAATTCTGTGGAGGACATCCGCGCCCTGGTCGAGCAGGTGCGCCTGGCCCCAGTGGGCGCCAAATACAAGGTGTATATCATCGATGAGGTTCACATGCTGTCGCAGTCGGCCTTCAACGCCTTCCTCAAGACCTTGGAGGAACCGCCCGCGTACGCCAAGTTCATCATGGCCACTACTGAAAAGCACAAGATTATCCCGACCATCCTCTCGCGCTGCCAAGTCTATGATTTTAGGCGCATCAAGGAGACGGATATTATGAAGCACTTGCAATATGTAGCTGAAAAAGAAGGTGTTAAAGCGGAAGAAGAAGCGCTGCGTGTGGTGGCTACCAAGGCCGATGGCGCTCTGCGTGACGCCCTCTCCATCTTCGACCAGCTGGTGAGCTTCTCGGGCAGCAACATCACCTACGAGGCGGCTGTGACCAACCTCAACGTGCTGGATGTGGACAACTACTTCAAGATGGTGGATGCCCTGTTTGACGAAGACACCACCAAGCCGCTGCTGCTTTTTGATGAGATTTTGGAAAAAGGATTTGATGGCCAGAACTTTATCGCCGGACTTGCCTCCCACTTCCGCAACCTTTTGGTGGCACAAAACAGTCAGACGGTCAAGCTGATGGAGGTGGCTGACACCATCAAGCAGAAATTCATTGCACAAGCTCAAAACGCTGATAAAGCATTGTTGATGAGAGCTTTGGAGATGACCAGCAAGTGCGATTTCAACTATAAGGCTGCGACCAACAAACGACTGTTGGTGGAGATTTGTCTGATGCAAATCAATGCCAACTACATTTGGTTAAAGAAGAAAGGCGCACAGGTAGCATTCGCGAGGCAACCACGGGAGTGCTGAAAATCCAAGTCTGTCCGCACCGATACAAGGTATCGTGGATACGCGGACCCCAGTGAAATCCTCGATGGGATTTGTCTCACCTGACGCCATCGTCAGCCCCAGTCCGTCCATCCGGAACCTGGTACACGACCCCGCCCCGAAGAATGTTGCGCCGGCACCGACAACCATACCGACACCGGCCGCAACAGAACCCGCAATTGTTACGCCGGAACCAACGCCGACCGTAACCGAATCCGCAATCGTAGAGACGCGCCAGGGCACGTCTCTACAACAAAATACCGAACCAACGCCGGCCGAAACCGAACCCACAATCGTAGAGACGCGCCAGGGCACGTCTCTACAACAACAACAAAACGATACCCCCATACAGGATGTCGAAACCCCACAGCAACCCGCATCATCCCCCGTGGAAAATCCCGAAAATTATTTTGAGAAATTCAAGGAACAATGGGATGCGATGGTGGACAATGTCTTCAGCAAGGTGCCTACCCTTCTGACGCCGCTGAAGAACTACCCACTGGAGGTGAAAAACAATGTGGTGTATCTGAAATTGCGGAACAGCATGCAGGTGGATGATTTCTCTATCAAGAAAGTCGCTGTCCTGCAATATCTTCGCAATCATTTCGACCCCAACATCAACGATGTGGAGGTGTCGATTGACGACAAGACCGAGCTGAAAAAGTATATTTTGGACGAAAAAGACAAAATTCAGGAGCTGCAGCATCAGAACCCTGATTTTGCCGAATTTATGCAAACCCTTCATCTACAATCGTGTAATTAATTCATCATGAAGAAAATATTCTCACTCATTCTGACGATGTTGACCATCACCCTTTATGGGCAGGAGGAGGTGAATGCTTACGATGAGTTGTCGGTTTGGGGGAAATATTCGGGTGAAAATCTCTATGTGCTGAATCCTTCAGAAAATGGAACTTTCAGTGTAAAAGAGGTTTATGTGGATGGGAAAGCATTGGAGTTTTGCCAAGAGTCGAATGCGTTTGAAATTCCGTTGGAGGGGCATGAGCTGAACAGTTTCGTATATGTGAAAATCGTTCATCTTCCTCAAATCAAACCTTTGATTATCAATGAAGAAAGTCTGATAAAAGAGTCGGAATTCTCGTTACCTTCTTTCGTTTATAATAAGAAGAGCAAATTGTTGGAATGGAAGGCTGCGGAGATGGATGCCGCGTGCAGTTATCGGTTGGAGCAGATGTTGTATGGAAAATGGGTGGTAGTGAAGAAATTAGGGAAGCCTACTGATATGTTGGCGGAGAATTTTCTGCCCGTGCAGCTCAGTGGGATGAACCTGTTTAGGATTGTGCAGACCGATGAGGGTGGGCAGGAGCTGTCGTCGCCGGTGGTGAAGTTGAAGTGCCCCAATCGCAAGATCTTACTCCTGACCGACAAGGTGAAGGAATTTATTGAGTTTACGGAAGTTACACATTACGAACTGTACGATGCTAACGGCACGTTCCTGAAGCGTGGAACGGCGAAAAAGGTCAGTGTGACAGACCTTCCCAAAGGCACGTATTGGGTGAATTTTGATGGAAAAGAGGCAGTAATCACAAAAAAATAGAGCTATGCAACTCGACAAACCCTATTACAGCATTTCTGAAACGGCCCAGATGTTCAACGTGAATACCTCATTACTAAGGTATTGGGAGAAGGAGTTCACACAGATCAAGCCATTCAAGAACAAAAAGGGAGACCGTTATTTTACCCCGAAAGACATCGAAATCATACAAATCATTTATAATTTGACGAAGATACAAGGCTACACTTTGCAAGGGGCGAAAGATGAGTTGAAACGGGCCTACGGCAAGCATGCTTCGCAGGCGCAGGCAGTGGCTACTTTGCGTGAAATTAGAGAAAAATTGATAGCCATACGCGACAGTCTTTAAAAAAATGAAAAAACATCTGCCATAACTCCTAACATTTTTGTATTTTTGTCGCTTCATTTAAAAGATAATCAATATCAAATCAAAATAATATTATGCGTCCTGATTTTAGTAAAGTCACTCACAGAACCGCCCCGAAAAACAAAGAGAGTTTTCAGGAGTGGTCGAAAGTGAATCACATTGATTTTAATCGGCTTACGGCGGAACAGATTCCTTGTAAGCCAGTTTATGGGAAAGAAGATTTAGAAGGTATGGAGCATCTGAACTATGCTGCAGGTATCGCCCCCTTCTTACGCGGACCCTACTCCACCATGTACGTGATGCGTCCGTGGACTATCCGTCAATACGCCGGTTTTTCTACCGCAGAAGAGTCCAACGCCTTCTACCGTCGCAACATCGCCGCCGGTCAGAAAGGTCTGTCCGTTGCCTTCGACTTGGCCACACACCGCGGCTATGATGCTGATCACGAGCGCGTTTTGGGAGATGTGGGTAAGGCTGGTGTGAGTATCTGCTCAGTGGAAGACATGAAGGTGCTTTTCAACCAGATTCCGTTGAACAAGATGTCCGTGTCTATGACGATGAACGGTGCCGTGATGCCCATCCTGGCTTTCTACATTGTGGCCGCCTTGGAGCAAGGGGCCAAGTTTGAGGAGTTGCAGGGGACCATCCAGAACGACATCTTGAAGGAGTTCATGGTGCGCAACACCTACATTTATCCGCCGGAGCACTCCATGCGGATTATCGCCGACATCTTTGAGTTCACCTCTCAGAATATGCCGAAATTCAACAGCATCTCCATCTCCGGCTACCATATGCAGGAGGCAGGTGCTACCTCCGATATTGAGATGGCCTACACGCTGGCCGACGGTTGGGACTACCTCCGTACGGGTGTGAAGGCCGGTTTGGACATTGATGCCTTCGCACCGCGTCTCTCCTTCTTCTGGTGCTCGGGAATGAACCATTTCATGGAGATTGCCAAGATGCGCGCCGCCCGTATGCTCTGGGCCAAGATTGTGAGTACTTTCAATCCCAAGAATCCGAAATCATTGGCTTTGCGTACCCATACGCAGACATCAGGCTGGTCGCTCACCGAGCAAGACCCGTTCAACAATGTGGCTCGTACCTGCATCGAGGCTATGGGAGCTGCCCTGGGTCACACCCAGTCGCTGCATACCAACGCCTTGGACGAGGCTATCGCTCTGCCGACCGACTTCAGCGCCCGTATCGCGCGTAACACGCAGATTTACATTCAGGAAGAGACCAACGTGTGCCGTGTGGTGGACCCGTGGGCTGGTTCCTACTATGTGGAGACGCTGACCAACGAGCTGGCGCACCGTGCTTGGAAGCACATCCAGGAGGTGGAATCGCTCGGCGGTATGGCCAAGGCTATCGAGACTGGCATCCCGAAGATGCGTATCGAGGAGGCCGCAGCCCGCAAGCAGGCCCGTATCGACTCGGGTACCGAAAGCATCATCGGTGTCAACAAATACCGTTTGGAGAAGGAAGATCCGATAGAAACTCTCGAGGTGGACAACACCGTGGTGCGCGAGGCGCAGATCAAGCGTTTGCAGGAGCTGCGTGCCAACCGTAACAACGAAGAGGTGCAGGCCGCACTCGAGGCCATCACCGAGTGTGCGAAGAGCGGCAAGGGCAACCTGCTGGCGCTCTCCATCGACGCCGCCCAGAAGCGCGCCACCCTCGGCGAGATCTCCTTCGCAATGGAAAAAGTATTCGGACGTTATAAAGCGAAAATAAATTTGATTACAGGCGTGTACAGTTCACAGCAAGAAAACAACGACACTTACAAGAAAGCGTGCGCCATGGCCGACGCTTTTGCAAAGAAAGAGGGACGTCGTCCCCGTATCATGGTGGCCAAGATGGGTCAGGACGGTCACGACCGTGGTGCCAAGGTGGTAGCCACCGGTTATGCCGACATCGGTTTTGATGTGGATATGGGTCCGTTGTTCCAGACCCCGGCGGAAGCTGCCAAGCAGGCAGTGGAGAATGACGTTCATGTGATGGGGGTCTCCTCTCTGGCCGCTGGTCACAAGACACTGGTACCGCAGGTGATTGAGGAACTTAAGAAGCTTGGCCGCGAGGATATCATCGTGGTGGTGGGTGGTGTGATTCCGCCGCAGGACTACGACTTCCTCTATAAAGCTGGTGCCGCCGCCATTTTCGGTCCTGGCAGCATTATCAGCGAATGTGCCATCAAGATCCTGGAGATTTTGGAAGCTTAAAGTTGTGTTTTATTTTCTATTCATTTAATAATTATTGAGATATGAAACTCAAATTGATATACCCCAAGTGGAAAAAACTACCTGGTCAGACCACCTTTACATTACCTCCTCATGGCCCCGTGGTTTATGCCGCCACCCTGCCCGAGTATGTGGACGTTTCTTTCACCGATGAGAACGTGGAAGATTTGGATTTTGATGAAGAATGCGATGCGGTGGCCATCTCCATGATGCTCTCTACGCAGGTGAAGCGCGGATGGGCTATCGCCGATGAGTACCGACGCAGAGGCAAAAAGGTGATGTTCGGTGGTATCTCCACCATGCTTCATGCGGAGGAGACGCTGCTCCATGCCGACAGCATCTTCTTGGGCGAAGCCGAAGGAAGACAGGAGCAGGTTTTTGACGATTTGAGAAAAGGCCAGCTGAAGAAGGTCTATAACTTTATGGGCAAACAGCCCCCCATTGAATTGGTAGGTCCTGCCCGCCGCGACCTTTACAAACGGGAGCTGTACAACCATAAAGGCGTGCAGATGGTGGACTTGTTCCATGCCTCCCGTGGCTGTAAGTTCAGTTGCTACCCCTGTGCCGTCTCTTACCTCGGAGGCCGCTGCTTCCGCCCCCGTCCAGTGGAAAAAGCCATCGAAGAACTCGAGACCATCGACAATAACCGTCTCTTCATCGTAGATAACTCACTGGCACAGTGTACAGAATGGGAAATGGACCTCTTCCGCGAGATGATCCCGCTGAAGAAGAAATGGATCAGCCATACCATTGAAGACAAGCCCGAAGTGCTGGACCTCGCCGCACAGGCAGGCGCCTGGTATGTGTATCAGGCGGTTTACGACACCTCCGACTATATCAAAGAGCGTGTGAAACGCTACCACGACTATGGTATCGGCGTGGAAGGAACCATCCTTTTAGGTCTTGACAACCAGACCGAAGACGACATCCTCCGTCTGATAGACTTCCTTTTGAAGATTGATCTGGACTTGGCCGAGTTCACCGTTTTGGCTCCTTTCCCGCACACCAAGGCCTACGATGACCTGATGCGACAAGGCCGTATTTTCGACCACGACTGGGACCATTACAATGCCGGTCAGGTGGTGTATCAGCCCAAGCACATGTCGCCGGAGAGATTGCAGGAGCTGTATGAGTATGCTTGGAAATCGTTCTATCAGGATGAGACTCAGGAAGAAAAGATGTTCAAGCTGTTCACCAACGTGGTACTTCGTGAGATGGAAGACGGCACCTATCGTCCGCGTAACCGCAAGTTGGCCAACAAGACTTTCGGTAAAGATGTGGATCGTTCCGCTTCCAAAGTTAACCTTCGTTAATAATCTTAAAATCAAAATATTACCATGAAAGTTCCTCCGAAATATTATGATGAGATTTTTGATTTTGCTGGTCAGTGGGATATGCCTTCCAAATGCGGATTGAAACTGATTCAGCGAGGCGACACTACCATTATCCTCACCACCGAACTGTATCAGGATAATCCTGGCAGTTCCATCACGTACACCGGCGGTTCGTTGATTAAGCAAGTTTGTGATGCTAAAAAATTGGATATCAATAAAATAACTTATATCGAATGCAATCCTGACACGCATTCCAAATTGTCGTTTTATGATGAGGAGATGTTCCGTGTAAAATTCGACCTGCAAGACGGAATGCCCACCAATTTGCAGTACGAGCAGTTGACTCAGGACGAAATCAAAAATCTTTTGTAATTCTTCCCGTTTTTTGACCATTTCTGAATGATGATGAAAAAAATACTCCTTTTATGCGTCTGCTTGCTGTCGATGGGATGGCTGGCAGCCCAGCATCAGGTTATCAAGTTGTGGAAATACCATAAACCTCATCATCTGTGGCCCACCGAACTGCATTGCTATCCTGCTCCTGACTCCATCAACACGGGAGTTGCGGTGATTGTCTGTCCGGGCGGCAGCTACAGTCATCTGATGGGTATTAAAACCGAAGGTTTTGGCGTGGCCGAATGGCTCAACACGCAGGGTATCAACGCCTACGTGCTCCGTTACCGTACCGGCAACAAGGGGTATCATCATCCTGCTATGATTCAAGATATACAGCACGCCATCCAGTTCCTGCGCGTCAATGCTGAAGGCTGGCACATCAACCCCAACAAGGTAGGAGCGATGGGCTTCTCTGCTGGTGGTCACCTCGTGACCATGGCTGGCGTCTATCACGATACCTGCTTCCTCGCTCCCCTCGGCCTCGTGTGCGAGTACAGCAACCGTCCCGACTTTGTGGTACCGGTCTATCCCGTGGTCTCCATGCAGGACAGCATCGCCCACCAGCGGTCGCGCCGCAACCTGCTCACCCGCCATTACACCAAAGAGCAACAGGACCAGTACTCCATGGAGTTGCAGATTCCTGCCGACATGCCGCCCACTTTCCTGGTGACGGCCATTGATGACCCTGTCGTCATGTACCAGAACTCCGTCAACCTTGACCGTGCCCTTACCGCGCAGCACATCCCGCATGTGTTTTTGCTGTACAATACCGGCGGACATGGCTATGGGATGGATGATAGTAAGGCCCCCGAAGCCGCCCAGTGGCGCTTCAAATTTGTGGAGTGGCTACACGAAATCAATATTTTGCCGTAAACAATCATTCGGACGCACGCGGTGCGTCCCTACATCATATTAATATGTTCAAACCTGAAATAGAATTCCAGCCACGAAACGTCATCAAGGCATTCCAAGAGGAGAAATTGCGTGAGGATTTGCAATACCTGAAAACCCATTCCAAATTCTACCAAAATCTTTTCTCTAAAAATCATATTGACATCTCCAAAATTAAAACTTTGGAAGATTTGCAGCATATCCCCGTCACCACCAAAGAGGATTTGCAGCTGCACAATGAGGACTTTTTCTGCGTGGAAAAGAGCAAGATAGCGGATTATATCACCACTTCCGGCACGTTGAGCGACCCGACCACCTTTGCCATGACGCAGCACGACCTTGACAGGCTCGCCTACAACGAGGCTATCTCGTTCACCTGCGCGCAGGGCCATTCCGGTGAAATCTACCAGCTGATGACCACCATCGATAAGCGGTTCATGGCCGGACTTGCCTACTTCCTCGGCATCGTGAAGATGGGTGCCAGCGTGATTCGTGTCGGCAACGGAATCCCCGAACTCCAGTGGGACACCATCCGCCGCATGAAACCCGACGCCATCATCTGCGTACCGTCCTTTATCTTGAAAATCATCCAATACGCGGAGAAAAACGGCATCGACTACCGCAACAGTTCCATCAAAAAAGCGGTTTGTATCGGTGAGAACCTGCGCAATCAGGACTTCTCTTTGAACCTGCTGGGCGCGCGTATCAAAGAGAAATGGGACATCGACCTCTACTCCACCTACGCCTCCACCGAGATGGGTACCACCTTCTGCGAGTGCGAAGCTGGCAAGGGCGGACACCACCATCCCGAACTGATAATCTGTGAGTTACTGGATGAAAACGATAACCCTGTAGTCGAAGGAGAGATCGGCGAGCTGACCGTTACTACCCTCGGCGTGGAAGGAATGCCACTGCTTCGCTTCAAAACCGGCGACATCGCACAGTTCCATTATGAGCCTTGCTCATGCGGCCGCACCACCATGCGCATCAGTCCTATCATCGGCCGGAAGAACCAGATGATCAAACTCAAAGGTACTACCCTTTATCCGGCCACCATTTTCGATGTGTTGGATAATGTGGAATATGTGGAGAATTACATCGTGGAGGTGAACTCCAACGAGATTGGCACCGACAGCGTGACTGTCATCGTGGGCTGCAACCGCACCGATGAAGAGGAGATGACCAAAGACCTCAAAGACCGCTTCCGCGCCCGCCTGCGCGTGGCTCCCGACATCCGCTACGACAGTGTTGACCATATCCGGGCCATCCAATTTCCGGAGATGAAGAGAAAGCCCATCAAATTTATTGACAAACGCAAATAATCTGCCATGGAACAGAATTTTGATGAAATCCGTCCCTATACTGATGCCGAGATTCCAGCGGCAGCGCAGCGTGTGGCCGACAGTCCATACTTGCCAGCTATTGTCAACTACCTATTTCCCGGACGGGAAGTGGGGGAGTTTCAGCAGATTTTCAGGAATCTACACAGTATCCACGATTTTCAGGATATTGTCATGTATCCGGCCATCCGTTCGATAATAGAGAAAACCTCCAGCGGGTTCTCTACCAGCGGTTTTGAGTCTCTTCATGACAATCGGAAAAGAATGTTCATCTCCAATCATCGTGACATTTTGTTGGATGCTGCCATTTTACAGACACTCCTGGTTGATCATGGGTTGGATACTTCCGAAATCACCTTTGGCAGCAACCTGATGAATGGAGAGTTGGTAGTAGATATTGGGAAAATGAACAAGATGTTCCGCATCATGCGAGGGGGGCATATACGTGACTTCTACCAAAACTCGATGCATGTATCCTCCTATATGCGGTATGCCATTGTAGGGAAACAACAGTCGGTATGGATCGCACAACGTAATGGCCGTACTAAGGATGGTGATGATAGGACTGATATGGCGGTGCTCAAGATGTTCGCCCTGAGCAGCGATAAAGATTTTGTGGATAATTTGTCGGAACTTAACATCACCCCGATGGTGGTATCGTACGAATATGAGCCCTGCGACTTTATGAAAACGCAGGAGATTTTTATCTCGCGGTATCAGAAATACGAGAAGGAACCTGGCGAGGATCTGAACAGCATCCTCCATGGTATCAAGCAATTCAAAGGACATATCCATTTTGCTATCGCTCCCGCCATCACAGTCGAGGACCTGAATTTCTGCGACCGTTTCGAGCGAAACAAAAAGTTCCAGCACTTGGCAGGAATCATCGACAAGCGGGTATATCTCAACTACAAGTTATGGCCCACCAACTACATTGCCTACGAGCTGCTGAACCAGACCTACAAGTACAAAGACCAATATACGCAAGAGGAGATGGACCATTTTGTGGAGTATATGGAGCAAGGTCTGTCCTCGCTGGTCGGTGATCCGAGCGAGCTGCGCGAGATTTTCCTCGGCATTTATGCCAACCCCGTCGTCAACTACGAACAGCTGTTTGTGTAGGGGAGGGGATGCGCTGCCAGCATCACACCGTCAAATCGGCAACCGTCATACCTACAAGGTCAATCAGATGTTGCGGGTTGAGTTTGAACTGCAGCCCCCGTACGCCCGCACTCACATAGATGTAGTCGAACAGCTGGCACGTTTCGTGAATGAAAGTGGGAAAGGGCTTCTTCATCCCTACCGGCGAACATCCACCTCTTATATATCCTGTGAGCGGGAGCAGCTCTTTCATCGGAATAAGGTCACAGCTTTTGTTGCCCGTCACCTTGGCGGTCTTCTTCAAATCCACCTCGTCGTTGCCGGGTATTACGCAGACAAAGTGCCCAGTCTTGTCGCCTTTCAGCACTAAAGTTTTGAATACCTGATTGATATCTTCCCCTAGCTGGTCGGCGATATGCTGCGCGCCAAGGTCGTTCTCATCTACCTCGTAGGGTATCAGCTCGTAAGCCACCTTCTTCTGGTCAAGAAGGCGACAGGCGTTGGTTTTGTTGATTTTATCTTTTGGCATATAAAATAGTTACCGACTGGTTCATGAGGCTGCAAAGATACAAAATTGTTGATTACGCGTTTCTCTTTTAATACAATATTCTCATTATCAATATCGTTTAATAATCCCGAAAAAATTTTTTTCTAAAAATTATTACAATATGAATATGAAAAAACTTCTACTTATTCTCCTGGCTGTTGCTATGGTGGCGGCGTTTCATACTACATCTTTGCAGGCCCAGGATTTGAACCATTACAAACAGATTGTCAAGGAGTTAAGCTCTGCAAAATACCAAGGACGTGGGTATGCGTACGACGGGGCCAACAAAGCGGGAAAGTATCTGCAAAAAGAGTTTGAGAAAACAGGTGCCGATGAGGTGATTTGTCAGCCCTTCAAGTTGAGCATCAACACTTTCCCGAAGAAAATGGAGATGTCGGTGGACGGCCGCACGTTGACTCCCGGGGTTGATTTCTCCATGCGCGAGTATTCGCCGGGCGTACACGGCACCTACAAACTTTATTATGTGGATACCAACAACTACGATGCTGACAAGATGTTCAGCGACCTTGCCCAACCTGAGTACAAGGACTGCTTCGTGGTGTGCGACTTTTGGTTCTCGTATCGTCACTATCAGGATTTTCAGAAGCTGTGGGGCGGAACAAGCTGTAGCAATGCCGGAATGATACAGACGTGGCCGCCGCTGCTGAAGTTCTACAAGGCATACGGCGAGCGGGTGGTAGGAAAGCCCGTCATCTGGGCCACCTCCGACTTCCCCAAAGATGCCCAAAGCATCACGGTCAACATCGACAACAAGTTTTTGAAAGACTACGAATGTTTCAACGTCATCGCCAAGGTAGAAGGCCGCCGGCACGACAGCTGCTATGTTTTCACGGCTCACTACGACCACCTCGGCAATCTCGGCAAGGATGTGTTTTATGCTGGGGCCAACGACAACGCCTCCGGCACGGCAGCGATTGTGACCTTGGCCGCCTATTATGTCCAAAACCGTCCCGAATACGACATGTACTTTATCGCTTTCTCGGGTGAGGACGCCAACCTGCGCGGCTCGGAGTGGTACGCCGAGCACCCCATCGTGCCGTTGGCGCAGATCAAGTATCTGTTTAATATTGACATGATTGGCGATAACAATCCCGTGCAATACTGCGAGGTGAGCGATGAAGGGATGCGCGGTTTTGCTTTGTTTGATAAAATCAATGGGGAAAAGCACTATTTCAAGTCGCTGAACCGTGGCGAGTTGGCCGGCAACAGCGACCACTATCCGTTCGCTGTCCGCCATGTGCCGTGCATCTTCTTCGAGAATGAGGAGGGCGATGCGTTCAAGTACTATCACACGGTTTACGACACCTACGAAAACGCCCTGTTCGACACTTACGAGCCCATCTTCCGTCTGGTGCGTGAGTTTGTGGGAAGGTACAATTGAAACTGAAAATTGAAAATTGAAAAGTGAAAATTGTGAGTTGAGAGATGGAAATCAGAAAGAAACATAGGATTTTTGCTATCATAGCATCTTTGTTTGTGCTCGGAGCGTTGCTGTGTGTTGTGTTGCTACGCGACGGCTCACATTTGATTTACCAAATGGATGTGTGGATTTATTATGCCGCATTCGTGTCGGTAGTGGTGTACGGTATGTTCTGGTTGTACTATGCGGTTAGGAAACTGCATTGGGCCTTGCGGATTCTCATTCTTCTTGCCCCCATTTTCTGCCTTTTGTTTTTTGTCTGTGGATTCGCCTCAGTGGGACTTTTGCGTAAAGATGCTCGAATATGGAGTAATGACCAGTATGTGGTTTATCATGAACCCGCTTTTTTTATCGATCCGGGCTTCTTCGTCTTGTACGAGCGTAAGGGAATCATTGAAAAGCAATGCTTTAGATTAGGTTGCGAAATCTCCGATCCAGACAAAATAGAGTATTATTTTGATGAGAGGCGCGATTTTATACGCGAGGAGGCCGACTGGACATTTGACGGGGATAGTTGGCATACCACTACGTTCTATCATCTGAGCAATGGGGAGCAATACAGGCGCCAG
Organism: Bacteroidales bacterium; assembly: GCA_017962845.1. Taxonomy (GTDB): domain Bacteria; phylum Bacteroidota; class Bacteroidia; order Bacteroidales; family WCHB1-69; genus UBA1756. Next base: position 126,333 of record JAGCUN010000011.1, read on the forward strand.
AATCCGATGGACAGCTCCTTGTGGAGTGGCGGATACTGTGCGTATGATAAACGATCATCTCTTAGTCAGCAGCTTGAAGTAGAAGTAGTGCGCGACACTTTGAATTTTCATTACTACATTGATTTACGTGAGGTGAAGTTGGAGGGAAAAGAAGGTGAGGAAGAATACACATTGGAAGGTAGGGCTTTTTTGAAAAAGGGGGATGCCGAAACAGATGAGGATGAGCAGGGCAATGCCTTTTGGGTGGATGAGTATGTCTATAATGAAGATGGTAACTATCTCGCTTTCCGCGTGCAGGCGGTAAAACATGATATAATCAGGGTGGTGGCGGATGACTCTACTGCCGCTCGGTACCATATCCCAACATCAACGACTTTTGATCCCAAATGGTGAAAAAGGAATATTCTCCTAAAAGGCCTAACTCATTTCATCGGTATTCAATAACAGATAAAGTCAATGTAATTTATGATGGGGTCAAGTTGTAAAATTACGCGTTTTCTTGCTTTCTCACTGCTCCTGCTGGCGATGGTCTCGTGCCGCACCACGCTTAACACTCCCGAACAGGTGTGGGGGTACTACACCTACGAACACGGATGGAGTTACGACACCAAGGAGGGGCACATCACCGCATCCGAGACTGGCACCATGGATTTTTACCCTGATGGCACAGCACTGGATTCCGCTCGTCAGGAATATGTGATTGTTCTCAACAATGGTGGAAAGGTGACATGTGTGTACAACTATATCAGTCCGAGCCGTTGGCGATTAGACGGCGAGGATTTTTATTTTGCTGGTATTGAGGAAAGTTTCCGTATGGAAGTGGTGGAGATGGATCCCGGGGTGTGCTCTTTAGAGCCCGACCGTGCCGAAGAGCTGGTCAACACGATCATCCAGAATGTGCGCAGTGGCATCTCGCGAGAGGTCAAATTCCACCTTGCTAAACTTACGAAGCGAAAGTTAGTATGGAGCTACACTTATCTCGACGGTCACACCGATACCTGGGAATTTTATCGGAATGAATTCTGCATACGATAAAATTATTTTCCCCATACCCTCTTCCATAAAAGAGAAAATTGCGATTTTTGCAAAAAAAACATGAAACACGAAATCAACCCGCAAGAGACCAACCGGGCATTCGCCTTCGAGATGTGGCTGAATGCGCCGATGCCGATGGTGACATTGGTGAAAACGATGAATGTCAGCCACTTGCTAAAAATTAGCAAAAAGCAGCACGTCAAGTTCAACACGCTGATGTGCTGGTGTATCGGCAAGGCGGCCACCGAAACCGAGGAGCTCTACCTGCTGCCCGAGGGCGGCAAGCTGTTCCGCTACGACCAGATGGCCATCAACGTGATGGTGCGCAACCGCAAGGGCGGCATCAACTCGTGCGATATTCCCTATTCCGCCGACCTCCAGCAGTTCAACCGCAACTACATGGAGCTGACCACCAGGGTGGCGGAGGAGCGCCAGAGCAGCTTCCTCGACGGCTACATGATTGTCGGCACCTCCGCCATGATCCAGACCGAGCTCGACTGCGTGGTGAACCAATACACCGACAAGTTCCTCAACCCGATGGTGATGTGGGGCAAGTACCGCAAAAGGTGGTTCAAGGCCACGCTGCCCGTGTCGTTCCAGTTCCACCACGTGCAGATGGACGGCGGCGACGCAGCCCGGTTTCTGGAACGGCTGCAGCAAACCATCTATTTGAAAGGGTAAAAATCGAAAAAAATTCACTATGTCACGAAATGGCATAGTATTGCTGTATCTTTGCAACCGAAAATCCAGAAAAAACAAGAACAGTATGAAAGGAATGGTTGAATTGTGTTATGATATGCCGCAGTGGGAAAGGTATTTGGAAACCAGCGAGGTGGCATTCAGCGAAGTACAGCAGGTGCAATTGAAAAACGAGCTTCACGACTTTTTGAGTGATGCGGTTTTGGAGCTTGTGGAGAAGAACAAGTTGCATCTGATAAAAAGATTGCAGGATTTTCTGACCAATGAGGAGCTCTTTGCCGGAAGCAGCAAGATTTTCCGGAGGATGCCTTCCCTGCCGGAGGAGATCGCCTTCGATACGGATATCAACACTTTTTTGGAGGAGGAGAGATTGTTGGAGGCAGAAGAACCCTATCGGTTGCATCAGGCCGGTGGTGGGGATTGTTGAATTATTAAGATGTTAAATTATTAAATTATAATTAGTTATGAGAAAATCGTCAGACAGTTTCATGAAAAAACTCCAAGGAGAGTGGAAACCATTATTAGACTACATTTTGTCGGATTCTGAATTGGATTTGCAAATCAGAGACAACTACATCAATGTGTATTACCAGGGAGGAAATATTCTAAAAATTAATCCGCGTAGTTTCTATTTTGATGAATTTTATTTCTACAAAGATTGTGCAAAGAAACGCAAAACTCCATTACAGGAAGAGGCTAAGAGCGGGAATGTGAAAGCTAAAAGTATCATTGCTGAACTTGTTGACAAGAGAGATTGCTTGTTGTCCCCCCTGCAATCTCACCAACTTGATAAATCAGTTGCAGCAGAATATTTTCAAAAGGCAAAAAAAATAATGCGGGACTGGGAAAAGACACTTAATGAACAACTTGGTATTTCTCATGCAGAGAAACAGGAACAGCAGCAAATAGCTCTCGCTAATCGAAAAAACACCGATTATGTGGTTTTGGATTTGGAATATGCGGTAAGTACAGACCCTAGTTCTAGTTTTAAGTATAATGGTTCTGTTGAAGACAAGAAAAGACCTCGCTTTGACATTATCGCTATCCATAAAGGACAATTAATAGTAATTGAATTGAAAAAGGGGCTAAAAGCTCTTGATAGAAAATCAGGAATAGCAGATCACATTGATAGTTATGAATACACGATTGGGAGAGATGATGCAGGTGAGTTCGTTAAGGAAATGAAGGAGTTGCTAAAACAAAAACAAAATTGGGGCATTCTTGACAAATCTATAATCATAAATAATGAGGAACCGAAATTTGTGTTTGCATATGCAGATGTAGAAGATAAAGATGAATTTTCTCCTTTTGTCAAAAAATGTTGCGAACAGGGTTATTCTGGTGAATTTATTAAAATTGATCCTATGACATATATTCTAAAACAAGTCAATCCAGACAAACCATTTCCTTGCAGAGAACGTGAGCGACAATTAAGACTATTACAAAATGAACACTTAAATCAAATAATATTCAATGGGGCTTCTGGCAATGGTTGGAAGTATGTTGAAATTAAGAAGCTAAAGAAAAAAGAATGGCGACAATATCCCCATATTCTCCAACACCAAGATAGTCTAAAAAACCTGTATACTCCTGTGCAGAAGGATGTTATGTCTTATTTTAAAGAATATGATATTGCATGGTGGCGGGAAGATGAAGACAGATATTTTCCAACAGGAAACCTATTGTCATCCCAAATTCATTGTTTAAATCATCTTTTCAAATTGAGAAGAGACCCTTATGCTGTTTTGAGCATTGTGCAGAAAATTTGTCCTTCTATTGTCAGAATATTGCCATCCCCCATAGATGATCATGAATATTTTTCAAAGGACTCAAAAAATAAGATTAAAAGTTTCATTTCATTTGAATTCACATATAATAATGTTGATTTACTAAAAGAAAGAACCTGTAAACGAGGCAAGGATTGCACCTCTATTGACGCTTTTGTCTATGCCGTGGATAAAGAAGGTAAACATGTGCTTATTGCTATTGAATGGAAATATACAGAAACATATGCAAAAACTATTGATAAAGAGACATATAAGAAGGTTTTGAATGTAGTAAAAAGACGTTATCTTAATAAAATTGCAACTGATGGTTCTCATCTCACTGGTTGGGAAAAGAGTTATTATCTTGACCCATTTTACGAACTGGCTCGTCAATCTTTATTGATGGAGCAAATCATTAGCAATAAACCATTCCCCGCTGACTATTACCAGCATATTGTAGTTTGCCCAATAGATAATAAAGAAATGCGTGCAGATGCAAGTGCATTTAAAGAATCACTTTCTGCATGTGGCAAGGAGTTTTTCCACATTATAGACCCCCAAGAATTTCTCTCTCCCATTTCTTCTCTAAAAGATGAAAAAGGGGAAAAGAAATATGCCGATTTGTTAGATTATCTCGAAACCCGCTACTGGAAATAGTCACTCAGAATTATTGCCACAGCCACAAAATTATGCTACTAAAATAATTCTAGTAGCATAATTTTCTGGATTTTGCATCGTTTTCTCAGATATTTATTTGAAAATGAATACCATACGCACATCTCGCTACCGTTTCGGCTTCGACATTTGGGGTCTTCTACTCTTCCTGCTGGTGATGCTCCCAAATTTCATCTGGTTTGCTGTCCCCGCGCCGGATGACATTCTGCGGACGGAGTCCGTCACGCCGGTGGTGGACATCATCGGTTCCGTTTTCCAAGTGTTGACCGTGGCGTGCCTCTGCTTCGTTATCTGCAAAGAGCGGAGCAAATTCCGTTTCTCCCCGTTGGTGGTTGCAACTGTTGCCTGTTTAGCAGCGTACTACATCGGGTGGGCGCGGTACTATGCCGACATCACCGCTCTGTGGGTGATTCTTTTGCTGACCCTTCCGCCCTGTTTGGCATTCATCCTTTTTGCCATCGACCGCAAGAACCTGCCGGCCGTGGTGTCAGCCGCCAGCTTTACAGTGTGCCACTGCATTTTCGGGGTGGTGAATTATTTGTAAACACTTGATATTAAATACATAAATAACTCCGAGATTATTATTGCGTCCCCATTGATTATTCAAAAAAAAGTAGTACTTTTGCAAAAATAAACATACCCTTAACAAAACTGCATTAAAATTACGATGATGAACACAACCGATCTCCAATTGGCTTCCAACGATGAATTCCTGATATACCAGTCAGAAGACGGTACTATCAAAGTTGACGTGCTGTTTCAAGATGAGACAGTATGGCTTACCCAAGAACACATGGCTCTGCTGTTTGGCAAAGGTAGGACAACAATATCGGAACATATATCTCATATTTTTTCTGAGGGAGAACTTCAGGAAGAGGTGGTGTGTCGGAAATTCCGACATACCACCCAACACGGTGCTATTGAAGGACTTTCGCAAACAAAAGATGTGAGATATTACAATCTTGATGTCATCATTTCTGTAGGGTATCGAGTAAGATCTCGACAGGGCACTCTATTCCGCATTTGGGCGACACAACGACTGCGCGATTATATTATCAAAGGGGTGGCATTGAACGAAGAGCGTTTCAAAAGGGGAAATTCCATGAATTATTTCAAGGATTTACTGGAACGCATTCGAGAAATCCGCTTGGCTGAAAAGGTCTTTTACCAACAAATCAAAGATATCTACAAAACCAGCATTGATTACGACCCTTCGGATGAAATGACCCTTCATTTTTTCAAAGAGGTGCAGAACAAACTCTTATGGGCGGTAAGTGGCAAAACAGCCGCTGAACTAGTATACTACAGAGCCAACGCTTCACTGCCAATGATGGGGTTGACCTCAACGGAAAACACAGGCAAGGTACTGAAATCGGATACGGTTGTAGGAAAGAATTATCTGAGTGAAGACGAGATGAAAATCTTGAAACTAATTGTGGAACAATTTCTTGCCTTTGCCGAAGCACAAGCCGTTTCGCATGTGCCCATGTACATGAAAGACTGGGTGGAACATTTGAAAATGGTTCTCACGATGAATCGCAAATCCATTTTGGAGGATGCCGGGAAAATCTCCCATCAGATGGCATTGGAAAAAGCGGAAATTGAGTATACAAAATTCAAGTCTTCACAACGTCAGGTAGAGCATTGGGAAAGCATCAAAGAGTTGGAAGAAGATTTGAAGAAAATACAAAGTGGAGAGTAGCATACTAAACCTCCATAAAATTCACTCCTATTTTAATTCCAATTTTTCACGGTGTGCCACTGCATTTTCGGGGTGTTGTATTATTTGTAAAAGTCCTTAAGCATCCTTTTCGACTTTTTGCTCCCCTGTTCCGCTGCTTTCGTGAACCATTCCACCGCCTTTTTGTGGTTCCTTCTAACGCCTTCCCCATATTCGTAGCAATACCCTAAATTGTGTTGGGCCCACATATTCCCTTGCTTCGCTGCTTTTTTATACCATTCTACCGCTTTCTTCATATCCTGTTCCACACCATCACCGTTCTTAAAACAAATAGCCAGGTTGAATTGTGCAGTGGAAAACCCTTGTTTCGCAGACAGTGTGAGCCATTCAATGCCTTTCCGGAGGTCTTTTTCAACTCCATATCCATTCAAATAGCACATTCCGATATCGTTTTGCGACCACGAATCGCTTTGTTCAGCCGCTTTGAAATACCACTCCAAGGCTTTTTGATAGTCTTGCTCAACTCCGGTTCCCTTATAATAACAAGCAGCCAAATTAAATTGGGCGAACATTTCACCTTGTTCCGCTGATTGGGTGTACCATTCAACAGCTTTGGCATAGTCCTTTTTCACTCCCTTTCCGCACAAATATCATCCTCCAAGATTGTTTTGAGCCCCTGAATGTCCTTGCTCAGCTGCCTTAGTGAGCCATTCCACGGCTTTCCTAAAGTTTTTTCCTACACCTTTACCTTGTTTATAACGATTTCCAAGCTTGAATTGTGCCTCTGCATCGCCTTGTTCGGCCAGCACTTTCAATTCTTTAATGGTCATTTTCGAATAGAGGTTGTTCTTTGTTTTTTTGCTTTCCATCCTTCTACAATTTAATATCCCATGATATGCAATTCAATGCGCCGCCTTTGCGCACGGCTTCCAAAGCCGGCACTACCACCACTTTGCACTGCGGCATCGCCTCCGCAATCTGTTGAAGGGCTTGATCATCCTCCGGTATGCCCAGTTGCGGGACAAGCACCAGATTGCCGACCTGCAAATAGTTGATGTACGCCCAACTGTTTTCGTCTGCTTTCTCCACGTTGTATTTCAGTGTTTTAACATCGAAATGTTTCTCCAAAATCCGGAGAAAATCTTGTGCAAAGCTTTTATCGAAATCGCCGTAATTGGTCATCAGCACGCGGTTGTCTCCCAAATAATGGATGATGCCGTCACTGTGTCCATATTTCTCCCGCTTGTCCCACGGAAGGAAAACAATTTCGCACTGGAAAGCCTCATCCAGAAGCCGTTGCACCTCGTTGTGCGACCTCTCTTTGTTTTCCACAAAAACTTTCTCCGTCATCACTATTTTGTTGCCGCATTTCACCATGTTGCCGCCGTCGAGCACCAGGTCCAAAGGCACCACTTCTGCCTGACGAAGAAAATCCACGTTTTCCACATCCTTAAAATTTGTGATATATTGCTCTTGATATTTATCTACCAGATAGTTGGGATAGTATTTGTAAGACACAAAACGCTTTTCATCCGTTTGTATGGGCATGTAGTCGCGACACCAGATATCGTTGGTGTTGGCCAAGATCTGATAATCCACGGCATTGTCCCGAAATGCTTTCGTAAGACTCTGGTACAGTTTAGGACACTCCTTTGAAAGCCAATCGGAGAGGAAAACGGTGTTGGTAAGGTGGTCGGTTAGCATAATGACTTTATTTTAGATGGAATATAGTTTAATTTGTCTTTTGCGTATTCTATAGCCTCATCATTCGTCATATTATGGTTATGTACTTTTTCTGATAGAAAATCTACAATCATTTTTTCCTTTCCAGGATATTTTGCATTTCTAAACTGCTCATCACATAATACTGCTCTCAATTCATAATCAACATATCCCGTACTAAGATTAATTCTTTTGGAAAACAAAACGTCTGCAGAAATAACATTCGATTTTAATGTGACTGGTACGCATTCCAATTCTTTATAATTATTCTCTAAATGCTCGTTTGAAAAACCGCAAACCTCTATTATCTTTTTAAGCACATTATTGGGTCCTACAATTATTTTGCCATTAATTACAGCACTTCTTATCAAATATGAATGATAAATATTTTCATCATCGCTAACAACTAAATCTATTCCTGCTCTGTTTCCGCCTTTATACGGATCAATTTGTTTTGTTCCCCACCTATGAACATAAAAATGATTTTTATTGTTTTTTTGTAAATCGTTCTTATGAACCGAATCATCCTTAAATTCTCCATACTTCTCATAGTAATACAGCTCAATCTCCTTTGGTAAAATTTCTATTCCTTTCCATACTATTTTCCAATTTGTAAGAAAATGTACTGTTTCTTCTTGTAGTCTACGTTTAATTTGCTCTTGCATACTTTTTTGGTTTTCTTCCATAACTTTAATCTTTAATAGTTTAATAATTTGATTTTTAATAACTTTCTACTGCAAAGGTATACCGAAAAAATTGACTGACCAAACTTTTTTTGTTAAACATTGTTAAACTTTTTTAAAAAGTTATTTTTATAAATAACTATAAATCATAATTTTATATATGATTTTTTAGTACTTTTGCAGTCGAAAAAAAAAGACGACACAGATATGAAACGAATATTTATCATGCTATTTATATGCATTTTATTCGTTGGATGCACCAAAGACTGGGGGCGCCCTACAACCCGCGACTATCCCATTGACGGCATATACAACGGCCTTGATGTCAGCGACGCTTTCCAAGTGACAATGAGCGACCAAGTGAATAATGTGGTTGTTACGGTGAACGAACGTGCCCACGAAAGAGTTTTGGTGGAGGTGAAGAACGGCAAGCTGCACATCGGATTCAAACCGAACACGAGATACGATGAGCCAGCAACGGCCGTCATCCCTGCAAACAAGATTTTAGAACTCAATCTAAGTGGAGCGTCTTCGTTCACCGGGAATCTCGAGGGTGATCAACTTGACATTAACCTTTCTGGAGCCTCTATCTACAGCGGCAATATCTCCGCCGAAAAAGTTCATCTTAATCTTTCCGGTGCATCCACATACACAGGATCAATGGATGCTTATAAGATTTTCACCAATCTTTCTGGGGCTTCCACCATCACAACGAATGGTATCGGTCACACTTTTATGGAGATTGACCTTAGCGGTGCCAGCCATCTGAATGCAGTCGGCCTTAACGCTCCGATGATATTTGGCGGCATGAG